>CAZCLA010000011.1:0-86465 GCA_964499285.1 uncultured Melioribacteraceae bacterium | reverse complement strand
CCAAACTTCCGGGTTTTCGTAGTTTCTTTCTTCCCAGATTTCAAAGTGGAGGATGTTGCCTTCTAAACTTTTACCTACTTTCCCAATTATCGTTCCGCTTTTTACTACGTCTCCTTCGGCAACGCTTATTTCCTCAAGATGACCATAAACAGTTCGAAAATCTCCGCGGTGCGTTATTATCACTATGCTACCGTAACCGGGAATCCAATCTATTGCCGAAACTCGTCCCTCAGCTACCGAAAAAATGTCCGCGGCTTCTCTCGTCCCTATATCGATTCCATAGTTAAGCGTAATAGTGTTTAGTCTTTTATTTTTATTCTCTCCAAATTGTCTTACAACTTTTCCCGATGAAACAGGCCATGAAAGTCTACCTTTTAGTGCTGAGAAATTTTCGTAATTATCATAATCATATGTAAACTTAGTTTCAACTTTATTGCTTTTCAGTCTTTCCGTTCTCAGCATTTCTTTTCGTTTTCGCTCTTCTTCATTCAGTCGATCAATTATTTTCTTTATCTGTACTTCCGCTATTCGCTTATCCTCAATTTCTTTTGCGATTGCTAACTGATCGCTTTTCAATTTATCCAAGATTATCTCGCGCTGCGATTTCTTGTTCTCGAGTCTGGATTTTTCTCTCAGCTTTTCGCTTACAATTTTTTCCTTTTCGTCTATCTCTTCCTTAAGACGGTCTGATATCTGCTGCTTTATTTGAATTTTTGATCTAATATTTTTAACCGCTTCAGTGTGAGACTCAGTTATCGCACTCAAATATTTGTACCTAACCAGCGCCTGTGAAACCGATTCTGATCCAAATAGATACATCAAAGGAGCAGCTTTTCCATATTTATATATCCAAGTGATATAATTCGAGTAATTCTGTCGTAGTTGGGCTATTTCAGATTCCAATTCTTCAATCTGGTCTTCTAAGTTTTTTATTTCAGCATTTAGTTTAGTTTCATCCTTGTTCAACGAAACAATTATCTTACTAAGCAGAAGTACTTGTTCTGATAAATTTTTTAAAGCGGAATTGGACTTTTTTTCTTCCGCAGATTTTGCACTTAGAACCTTCTCCAACTGTAGAATCTCTGTTCTAATTTGATTGAGCTGCTTACTTTTTTGGGATAGATCTTCCTGTGCTGAATTTGTTTGGTATGTCACAACCAGAAAAAACATGGCAAGACTGATTATGTGCTTACTTAAAATCACAACTCTATGATCTCGGCATCACTTGGATAATTTATTGTAAATGCTCTAGGTTCTTTATTAACGTCGATCCTTTTGTATTTTAGTCTTATACTTTGATCCATCTCATAATTTATTATTTCGCTCTCCTGAGGTACTGGAACATCGTTATAATTTTGAAATCTAACATATTTTCCGAGCAAACTGTTCTTACCGCTACTGTCGGTAATTTTGAAAGAGGTAATTGCAAGATCAACTTGATTAATTACATAAATATTTTTTCTTCCGACATTATCGACATAAATCAATTCATATGTATCATCGAAAACATTGTAGATATCAGGTTCTCTTCTCAACTTTTCGGTTAAATTAACAGAACCGGCAAATGCATCCATTAATTCTTCAAAGGTGAAATCCACCTTAAATATTTCCTTTAAAGCTGATTGCGAATTCATCCCTTTGTAAACTTTATTGTTCATAACATCATAGAAAATAAAATTTCTATTTGTTACAACCGCTTCAGCTAAATCTATTCCGAAAGGTCCGTAAATATTAACCTTTATCGTGTCCGGTTTCTTAAGCGTAACTTCAAATGTAGCTGAACCTCCGAATTCTTTACTATCAACATCCATAGTACCGACAGCATTAAAGGTCTTTATCGCTCTTCGGTTTGCTTCCAACTTTTTAATCAATCGTGTTGAAGTCAATATTCTTTCCTCGTATTCCGGTTTTGAAGGAACACAAGATTCAACACTGAGTAAAATTAAAACTAAAACTGATGCGAGAAGGAGTTTGTTATTCATATTTTTTTATCGCCGATTTTGCTATTGATTTTATCGTTATCCGGATCCAATTCTTGAGCCTTCTTCCACATTTCAATCGCTTTGTTGAGTTTGTTCTGTTTTAGATAAACATCACCAAGATGATCGAGAAGCGTTGCGTTGTTCTCGTCAATTTCGATTGCTTTTAAAATATAGCTTGCAGCTTTATCATACTCACCAAGTTTGTAATATACCCATCCTATCGTATCGAGATAAGATGAATTTTCGGGGTCCTGCTCTATAGATTTTTGAACCATTTCTAAAGCTCGCTCAAGCTGAATCCCTCTTTCGGAAAGTGAATAAGCATAGTTGTTCAACAAAAGTGCGCTTTCGGGATCGAGACGTAATGCCCTTTCATATGATGAATCGCATTCCACCCACATTTCCTTATTATCGTAAATCATACCAGCCATACCTAAGAGCTGACTGTTATTCGGATCAAATCTCAATGCTTTGTTTATATAACTTAATGCTTCGTCTTCTCTTTTCAATTGATTGAGTGTGAAAGCATACACAGAAAGTACATTAGGATCATTTGGATTTAATACAACGGCTTTCTGAAGATACGGCTGAGCTTCTTCGTGAAGATTTAACTGGGATTTTGAAAATCCCAAAATAAAGTTTACGAAATAATCGTTCGGAAATTTTTTAACCGCAGCCGACATTTCCTCAGCGGCATCCTCAAATCTTCCGCTCTCAAAAAGTAAAACTCCTAGTTTAACCCAAATATCCGAATTCCACTCAGCAAGATTAATTGCAGTTTTCAACTGCTCGACAGCGAGGGAATCTTTTCCTTCCATTCCATAGATCTCAGCAATCATTGCTTTTATTTGCCAATCGCTCGAATCTCGATCAACAGTTTTAATTACATCATATGCTATTGGGATCAAGGTAGAATCATCTAGGGCATGCTTTATAAATGCTCCGGCGATTCTAACTTTTGAATTGAAGGGAAGTGATTCATCGGAAACAAGTTTTTTATACTCCGCCGCACCTTCTTTCCAATCACCTTTTTGAACAAGAGCATTTGCTTTAAATTCGATCAAATTTAGATCTTCCGGAAAGAGAACAATAACTTCATCGGTAGTCTTTATTGCTTCGTCAAACTGTTTGTTTTTAATGAGCGATTCAATTAGAAGTTTGTGCAGCTCAAGACTACTTGGATTCAGAGCGAGCAAATCCTCTAAAGTTTTTATTGTAGCCGGAATATCACCCATTCTTTCGTTTAAATCAGCAATTTTAACAAGAACCGCCCAATCTGGACCAGTAAAATCCAAAATATGATTATATATTTCTAATGCCTTTAGGGGCTTATCCGTCTCATAAATGCTTGCTAAATTATAATATGCGGTAACATCAGTTGAATCAATCGATATGATTTTTTCAAACACGGTGGCTGCCGAATCAATTTTACCGGCATGACCGTAAATTGTAGCTAATAATCCCAAGTATTCCGTATTATCTCGATCCATCTCAACCGAACTTTGGGAATGATTCAGTGCGGCAGCAAGTTTTCCGATTTTATAATAATTTTTTGCAAGAGAATAATGAATGCCAGGTTGAGGATCCAACTTAAGTGCATCCTGATATTCCAAGATTGCTTCGGCATAATTATTATTCATCTCCGCAAGGGCTCCGTTAATAACATGCTGCTCTGCTCTTAACGCTCTATCCGTAGAATCCGCGGCAGCGTTTTCCTGGTTTTCGTTAACTTGAGCAGATACCGAACCGAGTAAGAAAACAGTAAGAAATATCGAAAAAATAATGTAACGTTTCATTTTCACCTTTATTTAAAGAAAGAATTTATAATTTCCGCTGTCGAATCACAAGACAAAATATTGATAACCAATCACAGATTGGATATCTTTGTAAAATTTTTTATGAAAATGCAAAAATTTAGTCTGGCAATAGCATATAAATGGAAGTACGATAAAGATTTAATCGATCTAATTGAACAAATCTTTCAAGCACGAGGTTCCACTACTTATATTGTCCATCAATATAATGTACACGAGACTTTGAATAAAGTTTCGAATAACGAGTTGTTCTTCGAATATTATCTTGATAGGGCTTCTGATGAGGACGAATTGTTCGAACCGCTGGCACAGCTTATCACTTCGAAAGATACAATTGTAATAAATCCTTATTCTATTGTGGAAGAATCAGTCGATAAAGTAAAAACATATAAAAAACTTAAACGGACTGAGTTAAATTTTCCCACAACTTACATACTTCCCCCTTATCTCCAGAAACCAAATTATAAGATTTCAAAATCCAGGCTCGAAAAAATCGGACTACCATTTGTGGTAAAGCCATCTTATTATACGGGAGGCGGTGACGGTGTGTATGAAAATGTTTATTCATATGAAGAGATTCAGAAAATTCGGCAGGAACTTCCGGATGATCATTATTTAATTCAGAAAAAGGTCGATACCGTAGATTTGGATTTCGGAAGAGCCTGGCTGCGAGTATTCTATCTGCTCGGTGAGATTATACCGGTTTGGTGGGACGATAAAACTCACATCTACCGTGAAATCACTAATCAAGAATATTTGGATTTTGAGATTGAAGAAATTGTTGAGTCGACAAAAAAAATAGCAGCGATAACAAAAATGGACTACTTTTCATCAGAATTCACAATCAATAGTGATGATGAATTTGTAGCCATCGATTTTGTCAATGATCAGTGTGATTTTAGATTTAAATCAAAACATCCTGATGGTGTGCCGGATCGAATTGTACGTGACTTTGCCGAGAAATTATTTGAGACTGTTGTAACTAAAAAATAATATCCTCTTCAATTGAATCAAGCAAATATAAGTAGCTCTCATATCTTTCCACAGAAATAAAATTATTTTCAACTGCTTCAACAACTGCACATCCGGGTTCATGATAATGAGTGCAAGTGTTAAATTTACATTCGTTCACGTAATCTTTGAATTCAATAAAATAATGTGAAAGATCATGCTTCTTTATCCCGAACGGCTCTATTTCACGAACTCCGGGGGAATCGATAATAAAAGTGTTATCCCCTACTTTTTCCATAAAACTAGTGACTGTAGTGTGACGCCCCTTATTGCTCCAATTACTTATCTCCGTTGTTTTGAAATCAAGCTCTGGATACATTGAATTTAATAAAGACGATTTGCCGACACCGGATACTCCCCAAAACAAACTTTTCTTTCCATCTATTGTCATTTTCAATTTTTCTATTCCATAACTGCGGACGGCAGAAGTAGTAATAATTTCATAACCAATGGAGATATATAACCGTTCCCAATAAGGAATTTCTCTACGTTTGTCGAGATCAGATTTATTTATAACGATTATCGTGTTAACTCCGGCTGTTTCACCGCATACTACAAATCTATCTAATTGGCGATTGTTAAATTGAGGAGAATTGATGCTTGCAACAACAATCAGATTATCAACATTTGCACAGATAATTTGCTCCAATCTTTCACCTCGTTTAGATGAGCCTTTTATCCTCGGAGCTTTGCGGGATATATAGTTTGTCCTTGGTTTCACCGAAACTATTGTTCCGGTATTACCATCATTCAAATTGAACTCAACAGAATCTCCTACGGTTACGATATCCAACACTCGCTGTTTATCTTTTTTTAATTCAAACTGTTTTTTGAATCTTCCAGGCAGGTTGCAACGGTATGTTAATTCTTTAACAGGGGAAATTACATAATAATCTTTGCTTTCTATTTTTGAAACTATCCCTTCTATTCCTTACTCCCAAAAATGAATATAAAAAATATAATACGGATAAAGTGATTTCAAGTGAAAACATACAAAAATTATAATGAATCCATAAAAAAAACCGCTCAATCCAAAAAATTGAACTGAGCGATTCTGATTTACAAATTTATTTTTTCACTATTTTCTGCTTTTGCTTCCTGAGCTTGAACGGCTGCTTGAACTCGATGATCTGCTGCTTCCCGTCGATTTTGATGAACCGCTGCTTCTCGAAGGAGTAGAATAAGATCTTGAACCCGAATTGCGGCTCTTCGGCGGTGAAGAATAAGTCTTAGGCGAAGAATTTGTTCTCGGCGGCGAATATGATTTAGGCGGAGAAGTTCTTCTAGTAGGCGTGGATTCACCATAGGATCTGCCCGAATTTGGATTTGATCTACCTGCAGGAGGTGGTGTATAATTAGGCACAGGATTCGATCTTGTATTATCGGAATAATCTCTTGTCGTTTTTGGAACGCTTCTTCTTGAAGTTGAACCACTATTTCTGCTGTTGTTTACAATCTCTCTAAGCGCAGTGGGTGAACTTCCACGTGGATTCTCCGCAATTTTATTCTTTAGTGCATCAAGCAATTTTTTATTATTTCTAAATTCTGAACTACTTTTTCTTTTTGTTATAGCTTTTGTTTGATCCCTAGTAGTTTCAAATCCATTTTTATTTTTCTCTAAATCTTTTTTGCTCGTTCTAGAATTATCTCCAAATTTTTTAACATCAGAAACCTCACCTTTCGAAATTCCACGTCCTTTATCGAAATCGCCTGTGGAATTTTCGCTCCCTTTTGTAGTTGTTTTAGGATCGATTCTAGCAACGTCTAAATCCCTAAGATTTCCACCTCCAAGATGAGTAATATCTCGTCCTGGATCCCGCGTGTTTCCTCCAATATCACCTCTAATCATACCTACATTATTCGAACCAGATCCACCTCCATTTCTATCTCTGCCGCCCGGTGAATAATTATCTCGATATTTGTACTGACTCGGATTGTAAGCCCATCCGCCGTTACCGTAATAATTGAATTCGTAATATGGATAATAACCATACCAACCCCAGTGAGGATAATGGTGCCAATACGATGGATAGTAATTCCATCCAAAATACCAGTAATCATAATACCATGGATCATAGTACCACGGATCGTACCAAAAATAATTAGGCGTATAAGCTGCAATAGTTAGATGAGTAGAAGGATAGTAATCCAAATAATATTTTCTGGTTCCAGGTTTATAAGCATATACTAGCGAGTCTTCGGTTTGTTCAGTTTGAGCTACTGTGAAGTAATTATTTATCTCAATTACTCGTCCTTCATCCGTCATATAAACTGTTGTATCGGAACCAATATAATCGCCGATTTGATCTGCTGAATACTGAGTGGTATCTGTTTCTGTTTGTTCATAATCAGCTACTTTGTAGTAACCGTACTCGTCATATTCTTCATAGAAACCATAATCCCTTGAAGAAAACTGAGCATAACATCCACTCAAAATCATTGAGATTCCTAAAAACACAATTGCTAAATACTTTTTCATTGTCACCTCCATTTATAACTACAAAGCAAGTCGCAAATATTATACCGATTTTTTATCGCGAAATGGAAGATTTTATTGCAATTTTATTGAACAGCTGTATAGTATAAAAAAACTTTTGTACAATAATTTGGACACTAAAAGAGTGATTTTACATACTCAACATATATTCCTCGGTCAGCTTTGGAACTGTTGAATTTTTTGTTGTCAAGAAGATTTCTTAAATCAAATCCAAGTGTAAATCCATCCACAACGGACCATCTCAATCCCATATTCAGGTATCCGTTACCGCTTCCGAGCGAATTTCCAGTATTATCATTGATCGCAAAATCATATTCGGCAATAAGAGAAACTTTTGATCCAATAGTTTTCTCAACTCCGATTCCAAGATTAAAGTCCTTATCGAGATCATTGTTTTCCAACGAATAATTTAATAATCCATGAACGCTGAGATACCCCAAAAACTCAAAATTTTTCGAAGCCGCAACAAATAATCCCGGGGATTTAATTTCGAAGCGTTCGGGATCCTCAAATTGAATTCCCTTTCCTTGTGAATCAAAACCAATCAATATTCCTGGGAGTGATTCATTTTCATCAATCATTCTGAACCGAATATTAACGCCGGGAAGATTGTACCAGTCAACTTTGCCTGAACCGATAATATTTGTTCCACCATAGGAGATCCCGAAACTGAAATTTTCAAAAACTCCGACTTCCATTCTTGTTACAACTGTTCCATAAGGGAGCATTTCGAGAGATACGGCTGAATAACCTCTTTCCAAAATTCCAGCACTAGGCATATCAATAAGCGAACGATACTCAAATTTTGCAGATGTGCCGGCTGTACCTTGTCCAAACAAAATATTGCTTCCAAAAAACATCAGCAGAATAAATTTTGAAATAGATTGTTGCATTTTGCTCATCCGGTTTAATATTGTTTGTAATATTCTTAAAAAATGAATTAAAATCAAAGCTAAACAGAGTCAATTGAATCTACCAAATTGATTTCACTACAAAATGACGATCATATTTTGATTTAAATTTAATTTTAATATTCTCGTTGGCAAAACTTGAGTCTAATTTAATCACCACAGAATTTTGAGTTGATGAAATTATCCGAGCGCCGGTCACTCCTTCTATTTCATAAATGAAATCGATATTTCTAAACGGAATGGCTTTCCCAAAAGAATTTAAAGGAACCGCTTGAAATTTAATTTTGGATTCTGCATTGATATTTATTCCATTTGAAAAAACTCTATACTCAACTGCATAAATATTAAATACGTACATCCAGACCGACACTACAATTAAAATTATTGCTGATAGAATGAAAAGATATATTAAACTTTTCACTTATGATAAGTTCTTTTTTATGGTGTAAGTTGTGCCTTCTTTACTGTCCTTCAATGTGATCCCGAGTTTAGAAAGATCGTTTCGAATTTTA
This sequence comes from uncultured Melioribacteraceae bacterium, assembly GCA_964499285.1. Lineage (GTDB taxonomy): Bacteria > Bacteroidota > Ignavibacteria > Ignavibacteriales > Melioribacteraceae > JAGFIY01. The sequence continues at coordinate 77,738 of CAZCLA010000011.1, read as the reverse complement.
TCGGCAAGTTCAAAGTTTTTATTTTGCTTCGCATCTGTTCTGATTTCAATTAGAATTTTAAGTAAACTTGGTTCGAGCCCACCGCTGTTGGTCGCTGCACCTTTAGCATGACTACAGATTCCGAGTACATTATCAGCTATTCCGTTAAGAAAATTTTCAATAGAACTGATAAGGTTCTTGGATGATGGATACTCAACTAGAAGTTTATTTGCGTGTTTTACAAAATCAAAAATTACAGCAACTGCTCGCGGTGTATTCAGATCATCATCCATAACTTGCTCAAACTCAAGATAAAATTCGCTGAAGGAGTATTCATTTGAATCATCTTCAAGCTTACCGGAATTTTTTATTTCAGAAATAGAATTGATCAAATTATTCAACTTCTCAAGTCCTTTTTCGGAAGCTTCGAGAAGTTCTTTGCTGAAGTTTAACGGTGCATGGTAATGCGTTTGCGCAAATAATAATCTAATTGCTTCGGCTGAATGATTTTTTAATATCTCTCTTGCCGTAAAAAAATTTCCGAGGGACTTTGACATTTTTTCTTCTTTGAAATTCAAAAAACCAAAATGAACCCAATACCTAACAAATTTATTTGTGCAGCAAGCCTCACTTTGAGCAATCTCATTTTCGTGATGCGGAAATATCAAATCGTTACCACCGGCGTGTATGTCGATTGTTTTGCCTAAATGCTTCATACTCATTGCAGAACATTCGAGATGCCAACCGGGTCTTCCCTTACCCCACGGACTATCCCAAAAAGGTTCGCCCTCTTTAGCTTTTTTCCACAAAGCGAAATCTAGGGGATTTCTTTTCTGATCATTCACCTCGATGCGCGACCCGCTTTCAAGCTCATCTATTTTCTTGCCTGAAAGTTTGCCATAATCCTTGAATTTAGAAACATCGTAAAACACATTACCATCAACATTGTATGCGCTTCCATCTTCCTCAAGCTCCTTAACAAGATCGATCATTTCATTCATATGTTCTGTTGCTTTTGGGTAAACGTCGGCAGTCTTAATTCTCAGTGTTGCGAGATCCTCAAAAAAAGCATCAATATATTTTTGTGCAATTTTATCCGTAGAAGTTTTTTCATCATTTGCTTTGTTGATAATTTTATCATCAACATCCGTAAGATTCATCGCATATTTTACTTTATATCCTTTGTATTCAAGATAGCGTCTGAGTATGTCACCCATTACAAAAGAGCGTGCGTTCCCAATATGGAAATAGTCATAGACAGTTGGGCCACAAACATACATTGTTACAAAATTATCGTAAAGTGGTTTGAATTCTTCTTTCTTTTTTGAAAGCGTATTATAGATTTTCATATATTTTTTCTTTTTGAGTTGAAATATACTAAAACGACGAAACGAATGATAATTTAGTGACCTTGAATCTACTTACAAACGATACAATAGTTTAATATATTTGAATAAACAAAAGTTGAGAAATATGAGAATAGAAAAGGACGCAATCGGTATTGTTGAAATACCCAGCGAAAAATATTACGGAATTCACACTGCGAGAAGTTTATCAAATTTTCCCGACTCCGGAGAAAAAGTTAATCCCTATTTCATTAAAGCATTTTTACAGGTAAAATTAGCAGCAGCGGACACAAACTTTAAAATCGGTATAATGGATAAGACGAAACATACCGCCATTTCAGAAGCTGTAAACAAACTGCTCAAAGAAACCGAGAATGCAATTAATAAAGTAGGTTTTGGTATTTACGAGAAGATTGTTGTTGATTCTCTTCAAGGCGGAGCCGGGACATCTTTGAATATGAATATCAATGAAGTAATTGCAAATACTGCATTGGAAATTCTAGGAAAAGAAAAAGGTGAATACGATTTCATTCATCCAATTGATGATGTAAATCAATCACAGTCCACAAACGATACTTATCCGACTGCTCTTAAAATTGCATCAATTTACTTGATGAGGATATTGCAGGATACTTACGCAAAACTCCAAGGTGAACTTCAAAAAAAAGAAGTAGAATTTATGAAGGTGATGAAACTGGGAAGAACACAGTTTCAAGATGCAGTTCCAATTACTTTGGGTCAGGAATTCGGAGCTTATGCACAAGCTGTTGCCAGAGACAGATGGAGGATTTACAATGCAGAGGAACGACTTAGAGCAATAAATATGGGAGGAACAGCGGTTGGTACTTCAATTGCAGCTCATAAAAATTTTGTTTTAAAAATTGCCGGTAACTTAAAAACAATTACCGGACTTCCTATCTCGAAGGCAGAGGACTTAATCGATGCAACTCAAAATTTGGATGTTTTTGCCGAAGCACATGGAATAATAAAAGCCGGGGCTGTATCATTGATAAAAATTTGTAATGATCTCCGATTTATGTCAAGCGGACCGGACGGTGGAATAGGTGAAATTAAATTAACACCTCGTCAGACCGGCTCATCAATTATGCCCGGGAAAGTCAATCCGGTAATACTTGAACACACTATACAAGCGGCTGAAATTGTAAAAGGTCACGATGTGATAATCAATAATGTAGTCGGTGCAGGCAATATGGAACTAAACGCTTTCGCTCCGTTATTAGGTCATGCTTTTTTACGATCGATGGGACTTTTAAGCGCAGCTGCAAACAATTTGGCTGAAAAAGCAATCCCGGGAATTTCTGCTAATGAGAAAAGATGCACTGAAAATTTAATGAGAAGTTCTGCAATTGCTGCAGCACTGATAAATAGGTTCGGATATGATAAGATTCAAGAAATAGTTAAGAGCGCCCACAGCAAAGATATATCTTTTATCGAAGAACTAAAGCAAAGCAACATTATTGAAGAAAATGAAATAATTAAAATTGTGGCAGATGAAATAGGAGTGAGACTTGAGTAAAATAATTTCGTCTGATAAAAAACATATAGCTGTTATTGGAAGAAGGAATACCGGAAAATCTTCATTGGTAAATAGATTGACCGGACAAGATCTTGTAATTGTAAGCAGTTCTCCCGGAACCACGACTGATCCGGTTAAAAAATCAATGGAACTGCTCCCATACGGACCGGTAATAATTATTGACACAGCAGGTATTGACGATGAGGGTGAACTGGGCACTCTCCGAATAAATAAGACGGTAAAAATTTTATCAGAAGCAGATTTTGCAATTTTTGTTATTGAACCATCACAGAAGCTTGACGAAAGCGAAGTCAAATTGTTAGACGAGCTGGAACAACTCGAAATTCCGTTTTTAACCGTTATTAACAAAGCCGAATTAGGAATCGATTACGAACTGCTCCTCCAATTGCAACAACTTGGTCTTGAATATTCTAATGTTTCCTGCACTACCAGCGAAGGAATTTATGAATTGAAAGAAAAACTTTCTGCTATTCTTCCTTCAGAAATTGAGCCGCCATTAGTTGGTGATCTTGTTAGAAGTAATGACATAATTGTGCTTGTTGTCCCAATTGATTTAGGAGCGCCCAAAGGCAGATTGATTATGCCGCAAGTTCAGACGATAAGAGAAGCTCTTGATGTGGATTCAATTGTTATTGTAGCAAAAGATAAAGAATTACGATCAGCTTTGAATAGTTTAAGCAAAAAACCAAAATTAGTTATTACTGACAGTCAAGTTATTATGAAAGTGACAGCAGATGTACCGGATGATATTTCTTTAACCACATTCTCAATATTGATGGCAAGACATAAAGGTGATCTTCCCGAATATGTGCGAGGTTTAAGGCAAATTGAGAATCTGCAGAACGGTGATAAAGTATTAATTGCCGAAGCTTGCACCCATCATGCACAGGAAGATGATATTGGAACTGTAAAAATTCCGCGCTGGCTTCGAAATCACACAAAGAAAGAACTCGAAATAGAAGTTAAGAGCGGGCACGATTACCCTAAGAATCTTGCAGAATATAAATTGATAATTCATTGCGGCGGTTGCATGTTGACACGACGAATGATGCAGACAAGAATTAAACAGGCAAAATATGTCGGCGTCCCAATCGTGAACTACGGAGTGGCAATTTCATATATGCACGGCGCAGTACCAAGAGCACTTCATCCATTCGAAGAAGCTCTTGCAGCTTGGGATGAAGTTAGCAGAGAAATGATAGCAAAGTAAATTATTCTCAAATGATTTTTACACGTAACAAAATATTATATAATCTTGTTTCAGCAGCATTATTGATCCTATTTTCGGTAAGCTTATCGTTTGCGCAGAACAACAGCACGACAGTAAAAGATTCACTCAAGAATTCACAGGTAACTAGTTTGTATTTAAACTTCTCGCAATATAATTCACTTGTTGAAAATCCATTTTATTTTAATCATCTTAATTATAAGTATCATGATATTTTGCTTCCGTTCGAATTTGATTTTTCAATAAATTCAGATATTGAGAATTATTCACCCACTCCTTTATCATTTATCGCACAAGCTTACAATAAACGTATGGAATTAAACTACGCATTAGATTTACAAAGGCAATGGGCAAAAGAAAAAAGTCTCGGCGTTTTAGGTCAGATATTAGGTTATGCAAATGCCGCAGCGGCAGCCACACTTCTTTACATACATCTAAAAAAGTATCATAAAGAATATGGTTTTTAGTTGCTGAAAATTAATGTTATAATTTCAAGTTGTTTTCTTCAATTCATATAACAAGTCCTCGATATCACCGGGAAGCTCGGAATCGAAATAAACTCTTTCCTTTTTGTGAGGGTGATAAAAGCCCAGAGTTTTTGCGTGAAGCGCTTGACGATTCATCAATTTAAGTAAGTTTTCTACTCGCGATTTCATTTTAGGCAGACTCAATCCATATACAATTTTTCTTCCGCCATAGGTTGGATCACCAAAAATCGGATGTTTAATGTAAGACATATGAACCCTGATTTGGTGGGTTCTGCCAGTTTTTAGCTTTAGTTTAACCAATGATGCGAATTCAAACTCTTCAATCACTTCATAGAAAGTATGTGCGTGTTTCCCATCATCTTCAGCGACAGCAAATATTTTTCTGTCTTTTTTACTTCTGGCAATATTACCAATAACCTCTCCGGAAGAATTATCAAAAGTACCCCAGCAAACTGCCCAATATTCTCTATCGATTGAGTGATCAGCAAACTGTTTTGCAAGCTGCGAGTGAGTCCATTCATCTTTAGCAACGAGAAGCAGCCCGCTTGTTTCTTTATCTATTCTATGAACTATACCAGGTCGTCCGGGTTCGTTCAATTCGCTTAGCTTTGACGTATAATGAAGCAAGGCATTCACTAATGTTCCGGTGTAATTTCCTAGTGAAGGATGTACGACCATTCCCGCGGGTTTATTGATAACCAGCATGAATTCATCCTCATAGATTATATTAAGTGGTATTTCTTCTGGCTCAGTATTTTCAGGTCTTGGTGTAACGGGGATTTTAACTTTTATTTTATCCCCAGGTTCGACTTGATAATTAGCTTTATTCGGTTTTCCGTTTACGGTAACATACTCTGCTTTTATTAATTTTTGGATTCTTGTGCGGGTGGCATTTTCGATTGAATTGGCAAGATAGATATCTAAACGTTCTTTTTTCTTTCCTCCGGTTACTTCAATTTCAAATATCTTTTCTGTTATAATCTTCGTCATCTTCTTTTTCATCAATAAACTTGGTTCTTTGAGAAGATTTTCCAAAATCGTCTTCGTGAATTATCTCTTCTTCAAGCTCAATTTCGTCATCGCCATCTTTTTTGAGTTCCTCTTTTTTTAATTCAAGTTCCCTCTTTTCGAAAAGTCGATTAAAAAATATGAGTGAAAGAACTCCGATTGTGACAGCAGAATCCGCTATGTTAAAAATCGGCCAACGTTCATATGTTCTTCCAAACAACGAAAAATCGAAGAAATCAACATTGAAAAAATCTACCACTTTGCCGTAAAACAAAGGAGCATAGCCGTAAATAACTCCGTAAAAAGTTCTATCGATTAGATTTCCGACGGCTCCGGCTAAAATAAGTGCAAGTGAAATTCTAAAAAGAAGGTGGCTTTTTCTGACTTTGTACAAATAAACTAATATTCCTATGCTTGCAACAAGCGAAAATAAAGACAAAAATAATTTAGAATCACCAACTTCGATCCCGAATGCCATTCCCGGATTTTCTACAAAAGTAATTTTTAAAAAATCACCAAAAACTTCCTTACTTTGTCCATAGCGCATTCCGTCAAAATTAATATTTAGGAACGGAATCGAGATACCTTTTATGTACAATTTTGTAAGTTGATCTGCAATTACAATAAAAAGTGATAAAACAAGTACTCTCAAAAAAATTATCCTATATTTTCAATTATCTTTTCTGCATCTGCTGTTTAATCTGCACACAATGCTGAGTGTGTGGAACAGCTTTCAATCGTTCTTTAGGAATAAGCGGACACGTTGGGCAAAGATGCTGAGGTTCATCAAAACATTCGATGCAGATTCCGTATGTGCCGGCTTCTATACGTTGAAGAGCGTCTTCCAAATAACCTAAAAATTTATTTTCACGCTGTGCCCATAGATACAGTTTTTCGCGTTCTTGAGCATCAGTTCCTTGTTCCGCCATATGAAGCGAATAAGGGCTGCTCTCATTAACATATTGACCGGTTGTGGGATCCATCATTTGTTCTTTCAGATTTTGAAGCTGAGTTATGATCTCCTCTCTTCTCTCAAGAATTATTTCCTTGAACTCGGCAAGCTCTTTTTTTGTATAAGATTTTTTTATCCGGCTTGATGAACCGGATTTCTTGGCGTCTGATTTTTTAACAGTAGTCTTCTTAGGAGCAGTTTTTTTAGAAACTGTTTTCTTTGCTGCTGTCTTCTTTGGAGAAGTTTTCTTAGTCGACTTCGCAGAAGCACTCTTTTTCACAGTAGATTTTTTTGTTACTGCTTTTTTTGGCTTTGCCTCTTTTTTCGACTTTGTCGTTTTTTTTGTAGTCTTTTTAGCCATAATACCTCCGAGTTAAGGTAATATATTTAATTACCAGCTTTTTCAATTGCTATTTTACAGTTAAAATCACCTATTTCCCAATCTTGAACATTTTTCTCCTCACCGTTTCCGGTTGAAATATCAACTGCAAGTGTTTCCTTTTTGATGTAGTCGGCAAATAAATTAATATATCCATGAAAAGTAGTATCTGAATTATATGATATATTTATTCTGTCCATAACATCAAATCCTAAGTCTTTCCTCATATTTTGAATTCTGTTTACAAATTCTCTCGCATAACCTTCAGCAAGGAGTTCTTCAGTAATTTCAGTATCGAGAGCGACAGTAACACCAAGTTCGGTTTCAACAACCCAACCTTCGATTTCGGTGGAAATTATCTCGACATCTTCGGATGTAAGAAGAACATTTTCACCTTCTAATTGAAGATTCAATTTACCATTTTTTTCTATTTCCGCAATCTCTTTTTGACCGAATTTACTTATTTCTGTGGCAAGTAATTTCATCAATTTTCCATACTTTGGGCCGAGAGTCTTAAAGTTTGCTTTCGCCGATTTGTTCACAATTCCGGAATCATCGGTCAATAACTCCAATTCCTTTATATTTATTTCCTCAAGTATTACTTCTTTCATTTTTTCGACAGCTGCCCGTTTTTCCAAATCAACTGCAACAAGTATTTTCTTCAACGGCTGTCTCACTTTTAAGTTGGATTTTGCTCTGATTGATCTTGTGAGATAGACAACCTGCTGAGCTACTTCCATCTTCAGTTCCAAATCCTTATCAATAAAATCAGGTTCCGGAATTATTGCTAAGTGAACAGATTTGCAACTTTCTTTTCCGGTAGAGTTGTTTAGTTTTTGATATAAATCTTCTGCCACGAAAGGTGCGAACGGTGCCATCAGTTTGGAAACAGTAAGCAGGCATTCATACAAAGTCTGATAAGCCGACAACTTATTTTCGTTCACTTCGGATTTCCAAAATCTTCTTCTGCTTCTTCTGACGTACCAATTTGAGAGCTGATCAATCGTAAAGTTTGAGATTGCTCTTGCTGCCTTTGTAACCTCATAGTCCTCGAAGTACTCAGTGTAATCTTTCAGAAGACTGTTCATTTTCGAAATTATCCATCTGTCAATCTCGGGACGATTTTCATACGGAATTTTCTCTTCACCAAAGTCAAAATTATCAATGTTCGCATAGAGAGAAAAGAATGAGTACGTATTAATAAGTGTGCCGAAGAATTTTCTCTGTACTTCTAAAATTCCTTCTGTATCGAACAGCTTCGGCCGCCAAGGCGGACTAGCAGCTACCAGATACCAGCGGGTTGCATCGGCGCCATATTTATCGAAAAGTTCAAACGGATCAACCGCATTGCCTTTCGATTTGGACATTTTCAATCCATTTTTATCAAGAATCAGTTCGTTTACAACGATGTTTTTATAAGCCACATCGTCAAACAACATAGTCCCGATTGCATGTAAAGTATAGAACCAGCCTCTAGTTTGATCAATTCCTTCACAGATAAAATCGCTTGGGAAATTTTTCTCGAAAAGTTCTTTGTTTTCAAATGGATAGTGATATTGAGCAAATGGCATTGCCCCCGAATCAAACCAAACGTCTATAAGTTCAGGGGTTCTTTTGTAGATTTTGCCATTTTTCTCAAATTTTACATCATCTACAAATGGTTTATGCAGATCAATTTCTTCTAACTCGGAAACGGAAAATCTTTTTCCGTCTTTTTCTATAAAACCTTGTTTTAATTCTTCAACACTTCCTACGGCAAACATATCTCCGTCATCGCTGATCCAAATCGGAAGAGGAGTTGCCCAAAAACGATCTCTTGAAAGAGCCCAGTCTTTATTTTCTTCAAGCCAATTACCGAATCTTCCCGCGCCCACTTCAGGCGGGTGCCACTTTATAGTTTTGTTAAGTTGAACCATTCTTTCTGCTAACTGAGTCGTTCGGATGAACCAAGATTCACGTGCGTAATAAATGACTGGGACATTATCAAATCTCCAACTGAAAGGATATGAGTGAACTATAGTTTCTTTTTTATACAGCTTATCCATCGTTTTCAATTTATAAATAATATCAGCATCCGCATCTTTTACAAATTGACCCGCAAAATCAGAAACCTCCGCTGTAAATTTGCCCCCCGGAGTAACCGGCTGTAAAAACGGCAGATCATATTTTTTTGATAGATCATAGTCATCGGCTCCAAATGCAGGAGCAATGTGAACTATTCCCGAACCGTCATCTGTGCTGACAAAATCTGCAAGACATACAAAAAAAGCTTTTTTATCGACTTGAACATAATCGAGAAGTTGTTCGTATTCAGTACCTTCCAAATCTCGTCCGGAATAAGTGTCTATTATTTCATAATCTTCTCTGAGAACGTTGAGCCGATCTTTAGCAAGAATCAAAGTTTTTCCTTCATTTCTCACCTTAGCATATTCAACATCAGGACCGACGGCGAGCGCGACGTTCGATATAAGTGTCCAAGGTGTAGTAGTCCAAACGAGGAAAGAAACATCTTCGCCATTTGTAATATTTTCATCCTTAATTTTCATCATCACATAAACTGAAGGATCCTTTGTCTCTTTGTAACCGAGAGCAAGTTCGTGCGATGAAAGAACAGTTTCCGATTTAGGGCACTGAGGAACTATTTTATAATCCTTGTAGATCAACCCTTTATCAAAAAGAGTTTTTAAAGCCCACCATACAGATTCGATATATTCGTTGGTACAAGTTATATAAGCATCTTCGAGATTAACCCAATAACCCATACGGGTCGTCATTTTTTCCCAAAGATCTTTATAGGTAAAAACAGAATCTCGACAGGCGGCATTATATTTTGCAACGCCGAATTCGGGGATTTCACTCTTACTCTTAATTCCGAGTTGCTTTTCAACTTCAATTTCAACCGGAAGTCCATGAGTATCCCATCCAGCTTTTCTGTTTACTCTATAACCTTGCATTGTCTTGTATCGGCAGACCAAATCCTTTAATGCTCTTGCCAAAACGTGATGAAGACCCGGTTTTCCGTTTGCCGTAGGCGGGCCTTCATAAAATGTAAATGATTTATTCTCGCTCCGTTCTTCTACGCTTGCTTCGAATATCTTATTTTCTTCCCAGAATTTTAGAATTTGGTTTTCTATTTCAGGATAACTGAGTTTGTCGGGGTATTGCTTAAACATGATTCTCGATATTTGTTAAAAAATTAATCTTCCTGGTATTTATTTATTAGTTCTCTTTCGATTTGAATAAACTGTTTCAGATTGGTTTCAATCTGTTCTTTTTTCAAAAGTATATCATTCGATTTTTTTTCGGCTTCAAATATAATCTTTTCCGCTTTAATTTTTGCTTCTTGGATCGTTAGTTCAGCTTCTTTTTTGCTTCTTTCCAAAAGCGATTCGTAATTCTCTCCTTTTGTCCTTAAGGTTTCATTCTCTTTTTGCAGTCGGATCACTTCAGGAACAGCCATACCGAAAAACCCCATTGCACCTAATGTAATGTTTCGAAGTGAAAACAGAATTAGATTTTCGGTCAATAAATCTGTAAAACCAAAATATTTATTGAAAATAAAAACCATAACTAAACTGAGTATTGTCGTTGCAACAACTACTGCAAACACAACTTTTCCTCCATAAATGTAACCGAAGGTGTGGTTGATAAACCAGCCGCAAGCAAAAACCAATAGCGATAAGGAGAACCAAACCGCAAAATTTTGAAAACCGATTTGAAACAGATCCGTGCTCAAAAAATTTGAGCTGAACACTAAAATTCCTAAAAGCGCAGGTGTCAGATAATATAATTGCTTTTTATTCATAAGGCATTTACCAATTCTTTCATTATTGTTGTCATTTTTGGCTCGGCTTGGTTCGCAGCTTCTATGATCTCTTCAACAACAACAGGTTTCAAAGAATCCGGAAAACATTCATCGGTGATAATACTTAAACCGAATACTTCCATTCCCATATGAACTGCTACTATATCCTCTGGAATCGAAGACATTCCGACCACATCAGCACCGATATCTCTGAGGAACCTGTATTCAGCACGTGTTTCTAAATTGGGACCTGGTACCGCAACATAAACACCTTTGTGTACTTTTATTCCGTTCTTAAGTGCAGCATCTTCAGCAAGATCGATTAAACGTTTACTGTATGGTTCGCTCATATCGGGGAAACGGGGTCCTAGCTCATCTTCGTTCTTACCAATCAACGGATTATCACCAAGCAGATTGATATGATCATTCATAATCATCAGATCACCGCGCTGATAGATTGGATTCATACCACCGCAAGCGTTCGAAAGAAGCAGGGTTTTAACTCCAAGAAATTTCATTACTCTAACCGGATATGTAATCTGCTTCATCGAATAACCTTCGTAGTAATGAAACCTTCCCTGCATCACTACAACATTTTTTCCGCTTAATTTTCCAAAGATTAATTTTCCGTGATGAGATTCAACAGTTGACAGTGGAAAATGAGGGATATCGCCGTAATCGATAGTATGCACAATTTCAATATCCTTTACTAAGCCACCAAGACCCGTGCCGAGAATTATCCCAACTTCATAATTTTTGTCTGTCACGTCTCTCAGAACCTTAATGGTTTCATTAATTTTATTGATTAGCTCACTCACAATAATTTCTCCAATATATCATCGACATTAATGTTATCGTTAGTTTTCTTTACATCTTTTCTGACTTCAGAACTTTTTGGTTTCGAAAAAACGTTTTGTTGTTCTAGATTTCGAATCAACACCTCGGATTGTACATCGATCATTGATTTTAATCTCGACACAAGTAATTTTTTTTCTTCTCGTAAATTTGCAACCGCGTTTCTAATAATTTCGGCTTCCTCATTTGCTCTATCAACAATTTGCGCAGCTTTAAGTTCAGCTTCTTTTAGAATCATCGCAGTTTGCTTTTTTACTGAATCAAAAGCTTTTGAAGAAGATTCCTGCGCGCTTAGTAAAGTTTCCTGAAGATTTTTTTCAATCCGTTGGTAGTCCTTGATCTTTTTATTTAGTTGATCAAGTTCTTTCGTCAAATTTTCATTTTGTTCGATCAGATTTTCAAATTCATCGGACAATTTATCGAGAAAAGCTTCAACCTCTTCCTTATCATAACCTCTGACGGATCTGTTAAATTCTTGATTTTTTATGCTGTGCGGGGTGTATTTCATTCCATTCTCTATTAATTATAATTTCTTTCACCGAATAAAGCCGTGCCGATTCTTAACATAGTTGCTCCTTCTTCCAGAGCAATTAAATAATCGTTTGTCATTCCCATCGAAAGATGTTTAATATCAAATCCTGTGACTTTCAGTTTCTCAAAATATTCCTTCAACATTTTGAAAGAATTTCTTATTATCGTTTCATCCTCGACGAACGGCGCCATCGTCATTAATCCAATGAACTTTACGTTTTTCAATGATTCAGAGTATTTTGCAAGTTCAACAATATTATTAAAATTTGCGATCCCATATTTTGACTCCTCACCGGAAGTATTTGCCTCAATCAAAAATTTTTGAACTTTACCGAACTTTGCAGCCTGTTTATCTATTTCATCTAGAAGCTTAATTGAATCTACAGAATGAATATATTCTGCAAACTCGACTGCGTACTTAGCTTTATTTTTTTGAAGATGTCCTATAAAATGCCATGCAATGTCAAGCTTAATGGCTTTTCCTTTATCCCTCAACTCCTGCGCTTTGTTTTCTCCAAAATGTCTAAGTCCAATTTGATGAGCTGCATTAATATTCTCGATTGATTGCGTTTTTGAGACAGCAATTAATATTATATCGTTTGCATCTCTTCCAATTTCAGAGCATTTGCTTAAAATTTGATCTTGAACTTTATTTAAGTTTATAGAAATCATCTTTACAATTAAGAGGGAAAATCTATTTTATTTTGATCCAAATGTCAACGATAAACGAGATATTCTTGAATTAGCCAATTTCATCAAAAATTTTATTTATAATTTAAAGATACAAAATTTTCATATGGCAGTTTTTAGCCATAGCCATCACTTTTACTTCGGATTAATCAAATGTGCATTAAATTTTAAATTAAAAAAGGCTGTCTTTGGACAGCCTTAGAAAATCTCTATTTAAAAATGATTAACTACACCCGGTCGTTGATCCGCAAGTTACGCATTTAAGACAGGTCCCATTCCTTACCATTGTCATACTTTGGCATTCGGGACAGATATCACCGGTATAACCTTGCTGACGAGCATCATCATAACTTTTCTGGTGACCTGCAAAAACTTCTCCTCTTCCGTTTCCTCCTTTAACCTGCTGCCCATTTCTCTTTCTATTTGCTCCATCAGCTTTATCAAGAACAATCATTCTTGTACTGACAATTTCCTCACTTTCAAAATCGCTGTCCATATTATCGATGTTCAATTTCCTTTCTGGTTTGTATCCATCAGGATTATCGACATGTGAAAGATCGTTTCTTCCAAGATATGTTACGGCAAGTTCACGGAAAATATAGTCAATTACTGAAGTTGACATTTTAATTCTATCGTTTCCTGTAACAACACCGCTTGGTTCAAATCTTGTAAAAACAAAAGCGTCAACAAATTCTTCAAGCGGTACTCCATGCTGCAAACCGAGAGAGATGGCAATTGCAAAATTATTCAGCAAACTTCTGAAAGCAGCACCTTCTTTATGCATATCAATGAAAATTTCACCAATCTGACCGTTCTCATATTCCCCTGTTCTGATGTAAACGGTTTGACCATTAATTTTTGCTTTTTGAGTATAGCCGTTTCTTCTATCCGGCAATCGACGGCGTTTTGCAATATATCGGTGGATTATTTTTTCAGCTATTTTAACTATATCGTTTTCTTCAGCTTTTTCCAAAATCTCTTCAATATCTTCGGTAACTTTTGAATTAAGAGGCTGAGATAGTTTTGAACCGTCTCTATAAAGCGCATTTGCTTTAATTGCAAGTTTCCAAGATTTCATATAGGAGTTTTTAATATCCTCAATTGTGGCATGGTTCGGAAGATTAATCGTCTTCGAAATCGCACCAGAAATAAAAGGTTGTGCGGCCGCCATCATTTTAATGTGTGCATCTACAGTGATGTATCTAGTCCCTTTTTTACCACATTTGTTTGCACAGTCAAACACCGGAAGGTGATCGAATTTTAGGAAAGGAGCACCCTCGATAGTCATGGTTCCGCATACATAATCGTTGGCAGTGGCTATTTCTTCTTTAGTAAAACCGATTGCTCTTAGCAGGCTGTTTTCATTTTCGGCTATGTCTTCATCTGTAATACCTAATTTCTTCTCAACAAAATCTGCTCCAATTGTATGTTTATTGAAAGCAAAGCCAATTTCAAAAACAGTAGGCAGAATTTTTTCAAGTTTTGCAAGAACTTCATCCGTGAAGCCTTTCGCTTTCAATGATTCCGGATTGATGTGAGAACAACCTTCTAGAGTTCCGGAACCTTTTGCATATTTAACTATTTCGTTGATCTGTTCTTGATTATACCCAAGCGATCGAAGTGCAGGAGGAATTGATTGATTAATGATTTTAAAATATCCGCCCCCGGCAAGCTTTTTGAATTTTACTAGTGCATAATCCGGTTCGATTCCGGTAGTATCGCAATCCATAACGAGTCCTATTGTTCCTGTAGGAGCGATTACGGTTACTTGCGCATTTTTGAATCCGTGCTTAGTCCCTAATTCCAAAGCTTTATCAGCATCTTCACGAGCAGCTTTAAGCAAATCGGATTGACAGTGCATCGGATCAATTCCCATCGGGAAAGTTGTTAATCCTTCGTATTCTTCTTTTGGAACGTTGTATGCTGCCCTTCTATGATTTCTTATCACTTTAAGCATATTTTCGCTGTTTGTTTCGTAGCGAGGAAAAGTTCCGAGTTCACGAGCCATCTCCGCGCTCGTCGCATAAGCTTTCATGTGCATAATAGCCGTAATTGCTCCTCCCATTGCAAGTGCTTCTTTACTATCATAAGAAATTCCCTGCCGCATTAATAATGAGCCTAGGTTTGCATAACCGAGTCCTAGTGTTCTGTATTCATAACTTCTTTGTGCAATTTCCTTGCTAGGATACTGTGCCATCAACACACTAATTTCAAGAACGATTGTCCAGAGTTTTGTAGCATGACGAAATGCTTTAATATTAAATTTTTGTTTTTCATCGCTGTAGAATTTAACGAGATTAAGTGATGCAAGATTACAAGCAGTATTGTCCAAAAACATATATTCACTACAAGGATTTGATGCACGAATTTCTCCATCCTCGATACAGGTGTGCCATTCATTGATTGTAGTATGGTATTGAAGTCCCGGATCTGCACAAGCCCAGGCTGCATTTCCTATATCTTCCCAAAGGTCGCGAGCGTTAAGCGTTTTGCAAGGTTTGGGCGGATAACCACCTTTTTTCGCTCTCTTCAATTCTGTTCGCCAATAAAGGTTCCAATCTTTATCATCAACAACAGCCTGCATAAATTCATTATTGACTCGAACTGAGTTATTTGAGTTTTGTCCTGATACTGTAGCATACGCTTCAGAATTCCAATCGGTGTTGTAAGTCGGAAATTCGACAGATTTGAAACCAAGTTTCGCAAAGTGGATTACTCTTTCAATATAGCTTTCAGGAATAAACGCACGACGTGCTTCCTTTACTGCTTTCTCAAGACGCTTATTTGTTTTTTTATTGAACCGATCGTTTTCGGGGTGTTCTTCATAACAGGCTCTCATCACTGCATTCAAGTGATAATTACACAGATGGGAACCAGCTACAAGAGAGGCAACCTTTTGTTCTTCAATTACTTTCCAATTAATGTACTCTTCAATGTCGGGATGGTCAATATCGATCGTAACCATTTTTGCGGCTCTTCTTGTAGTACCGCCTGATTTAATCGCCCCGGCAGAACGATCGCCTATTTTCAAAAATGACATTAAGCCTGAAGATTTACCTCCTCCGCTCAAGGGTTCGTTCACACCTCTTAGATCAGAAAAATTAGTTCCTGTTCCGGATCCATATTTGAATAAACGAGCTTCTCTAACCCACAAATCCATTATGCCGCCTTCGTTAACAAGATCATCATTTACAGCCTGTATGAAACAAGCATGCGGCTGAGGATGAGTATAAGCATCTTCTGATTGAGTTAATTTCCCAGTTTTAAAATCAACATAATAATGACCTTGTGCCGGTCTGTTAATTCCGTAAGCCCAGTTAAGTCCTGTATTAAACCATTGGGGACTATTAGGCGCAGCGTATTGCATTGCAAGCATGTAAACAAGTTCATCGTAAAATGCTTTTGCATCTTCTTCTTCATCAAAATACTCGGCTTTCCAACCCCAGTATGTCCATGTTCCTGCTAAACGATGAAACACTTGCCTCGAATCTGTTTCACTTGAATATCTTTCTTTTTCCGGAAGATCTACCAAACGCTCAGTATCAGCTACTGACGGTTGAAGCCAATTAGGAACACCTTTTTCTTTTGCTTTTTTTAGAAGTCGCGGTACTCCGGCTTTCCGAAAATATTTTTGTGCAATTATATCTGTGGCAACTTGAGACCAATGCTCCGGTACGTGAACGTCTTCCATCCTGAAAACGATTGTACCATCTGGATTTTTTATCTCCGAAATTCTTTTAACAAATTTTATTGAATCAAATGGATCCTGGTCGGGAGTGGTGAATAGTCGAGAAATTTTCATGAATCAGCTCCAATCATTTATGTAATATCAAATAAATATTTTAGAGGCGAATAGCCCTCTTACTAAGTCAAATTTTAAGCAGTTTTAGTATACGTGAGTGATGGGCAACTTAACTAAAAATTAATACTAAAGCAATCAACTGAATTACTGATAAAAATGTAAATCAATTTGTTTACGAATAATTTTCGCCGTGTAATATAACTCAAAATTTTCCAAACAAAATCTTGTTTTTTTAATTAATTTGAAACCACTTTTAAAACGAAAATTGAGGTATTAATGGAATTCGAACGCTCTGCCGGATTATTGTTGCATCCAACATCTTTGCCAAGTAAGTACGGCATCGGTGATTTTGGAAAGGATGCATATCGATTTGTTGATTTTTTAGAAGAAGCCTCTCAGACACTTTGGCAAATTTTTCCGCTAGGACCAACAGGTTATGGCGATTCACCTTATCAATGTTTTTCAGCTTTTGCTGGAAATCCGCTTCTTATTAGCCCGGATATTTTAGTTGAAGAAGGGCTTCTGAGTGAGAGTGATTTAAAAGAATATCCGAGATACAACGAAATTCACATTGAATTTGGAGAGGTAATAAAATCTAAAAGCGAACTTTTAAAAACATCGTTCAATAATTATTGGATGAAAAAAGAATCAACAGTTCCAGACTATGAAGAATTCATTAAAAAGAATGCTTATTGGCTTAACGACTACGCATTATTTATGTCAGTGAAGCAATTTCATAATAGTGTTACGTGGTCACAATGGAGCAAAGATATTGCATTCAGGCAAGAAGGTGCTATTGAACGGTGGAGCGAAAAACTAAATGACGAAATTCTCTATCATAAGTTTGTTCAATATCAATTTGATAAGCAATGGAAAAAAGTTAAGGAATATGCAAACAATAAAGGGATTAAAATAATAGGAGACCTCCCAATTTATATTGCATATGACAGTGCTGATCTTTGGGGAAACAAGGAACTATTCAGCATTGGTGAGGAAGGAAAACTTGAGACAGTTGCAGGTGTACCGCCTGATTATTTCAGTCCGACAGGTCAACTGTGGGGAAATCCACTTTACAAGTGGAAAAAAATGGAAGAAAATAATTTCGATTGGTGGAAAAAACGAATTTCAAAAACTCTTGAGTTGATTGATATAATTCGTATAGATCACTTCAGGGGGTTTGACGCCTATTGGGAAATTCCAGGTGATGCTCCAACTGCAGTAACAGGCAGATGGGTAAAAGCTCCCGGCGAAAAACTATTCAACGCAATTAAAGATTCTCTGGGCGATCTTCCAATACTTGCCGAGGATCTCGGTGTGATCACTGCCGATGTTGAAAAACTCCGAGATACATTTAATTTCCCGGGAATGAAGATACTTCAATTTGCGTTTGGTTCTGCGGGGGATAAAAAGTTTCTCCCTCATAATCATATTGAAAATTGTGTTGTCTACACTGGCTCACACGATAACGACACAACTCGCGGATTTTTTGAAGAAGCCAAAAATAGCGACAGCGATATTTATGAGTGGGCTCAAAATTATTTAGGATATTACGGTAACGATATGCGCGGAGCTTTAATACGAGCAGCTTATATGTCTGTAGCAAATATTGTAATCATTCCGATGCAGGATATACTAAACCTCGGAACTGACGCTCGAATGAATTTCCCGAGTAAATTAGGTGGCAATTGGACTTGGCGTTTCACTTGGGATCAAATTTATACGTCACTCTCAGAGGATTACGATAAACTTGTTGAATATTTTCAAAGACATTCGAAATATAGAAATGACGAAAGAGAAGTGATCGAAACCAGCGGAGATGATGAATGATTAATTTCTTTAAAAATCTGTTTGACGATTTAAACAATAAAGAAAATAAAATAGAAAATAGAGATGAAAACATAAAACGCAAAGTTGAAATTGCAACATGTGCTCTCTTTTTGGAAGTTGCAAAATCTGATGACAATTTTTCGAAAACAGAGAAAAAACTTATTATAAGTTTGATGCAAAGTACTTTCGATCTCTCTGAAAATGAGGTTGAAGAATTGATGAAGCAAGCTGACGAAATTATAGAAAACAGTGTGAGTCTTTATGAATTTACTGATGTTATAAATTCACATTTCTCAAAAGATCAAAAATATAGAGTTGTCAAAAATCTTTGGCGGCTGATTTTATCGGATGAGAAAATAAATAAATACGAAGAACATTTTATTAGAACTATCAACCGTAATCTACATCTCGAACACAAAGATCTAATAACAGCAAAGCTTGAAGTAAAAAATGGAATGAGCTAAAAACTTACATGAATTATTGTTAATATAACTTTTCAAACACAAAAAGCTTTAAAACAAAAAACCCTCAAAAAAATTGAGGGTTTTGTTTATGAAAATCGAAATCTTATTAAGCGTTTTCTAGGACACTAATAAATTTTCTATTATTTGCTTTTGTCTCAAACTTAACGTAACCGTCAATCAAAGCAAACAATGTATCATCCCCGCCTCTTTTCACATTAACGCCCGGGTGAAATTTAGTTCCTCTTTGTCTTACTATTATTGAACCGGCAGATACTTTTTGACCGCCGAATCTTTTCACGCCCAAATATTGAGGATTACTATCTCTTCCGTTCCTCGATGATCCTTGACCTTTTTTATGAGCCATTTATATACCTCCGGTTATTAACCTATCTTTGTAATTTCAATTCTTGTCAATTGCTGTCTGTGACCGCGTTTTAGTTTGTAAGATTTTCTTCTTTTTTTCTTGAAAACAACAACTTTATCATCCTTCACATGTTCCAAAACTTTAGCCGTAACTTTTGCGCCTTCAATTATAGGAGCTCCAACTTTTGTGTTTTTTCCGTCGTTAAGTAAAAGAATATTATCAAAAGTAACAGTTGAATTTTGATCAGCAGCGATTCTTGGAACATAATATTTAGTGTTTTCCGCTACCTTAAATTGTTGTCCTGCAATATCAACAACTGCAAACATCAAATCCTCCATCGAAAAATTTAGAACTGTAAATATAAGTATCCCGCAATTTTATGTCAATAAATGAATTTCGGAATTAATATTGCTGCAAAAAGTAAATTATCAAGGATATTTCTTCAAAAAGAAAGAAAATTCACTTCCTACCCCGATTTTGCTTTTAACCTCAATTTTTGAGTTGTGAGCTTCTACTATGTGTTTGACTATAGCTAATCCTAATCCCGTTCCTCCAATTTGGCGTGATCTATCGCGGTCAGTTCTATAAAATCTTTCAAAAATTCTATCAATATCTTTTGAGGCAATTCCGAATCCTGTATCCTTTACGGTAATTTTTGCACTCTTGTTTTTTTCATTTACAATAATTTTCACTTCACCTTTTTCAGAATATTTAATTGCATTCGAAAGAAGATTTGTGAGAACTTGAATTATTCTTTCCGTATCAAAAAAAAGCTCCAATTCCGTATTATCTATCTGTAGATCTAATTTTAATCCTTTCTTAGCAGCTTCTTCCGAAAATTGTTCGATTGATCTTTTAAGTACGGGTAAAATTGGCGAGGTTTGAAATTTCAACCTCATTTGACCCGATTCTATCATCGAAATATCAATCAAATCCTCGAGAAGCATATTTAAATTATCAGTATGAAACAAAGCTTTTTGAAGAAATTTATTATTAACCTTCGGATCATTTACTGCACCGTTTATAAGTGTTTCCAAATATCCTTGAATCGCAAAAATCGGTGTCCTTAATTCATGAGAAACATTTCCTAAAAATTCGGTTCTGGTCTGTTCAAGCTTTTTAAGGTAATTTATATCATTCTTAATCTTAATGAACATCGCTTTTAGAGTTTGCTCTAAATCCGGTAGTTCCTTTGTTAGATGAATCGCATTAGAACTTTGAACTCGATTAAAAGTTATATCCTCAAGAATTTCTCTTATCAACTTTAACTCTTGATTTCGATGAACAACGAGAAGGGCAATTATCAAGGCGTAGAATAAAATTAGCGATAGGATTATAAAGATAGTTTGAAATAGATTCAGTTGGAATCCGTAAAGCAGAATTATTAATAAGAAAAAACTTGGTACAACTAAAAACGAATAGTATTTTTTGAAATAGTAAAAATATCTATTCAATATTCTTGAAGCGATATCCCACTCCTTTAATTGTCTCAATCAAATCTGAATACTTTCCTAACTTTTCTCTTATTTTTCTTATATGAACATCCACCGTGCGTTCCACAACAAAAATGTCGGTCCCCCAAATGTCACTTAAGAGTTTTTCACGGGGAAAAACTTTTCCCGGCTGCGACGCCAAATATGAAAGAATTTCAAACTCCTTTTTCGGAAAAATAATTTCTTTGCCGTCAACAAGAATTGTAAAAATGCTGCGGTCTATCTGAAGCGGTCCGATTACAATTTTTTCTTTCGCCGCAGCATCTAAGGAAGTTAACTCAAGCTTTCGCAAATTCGATTTTACCCTTGCAATAAGTTTTTGAGGACTAATTGGTTTTTTGATAAAATCATCGGCACCGATGTTTAGACCATGGACTTCATCCTTTTCACTTGACTTAGCTGTAAGAAAAATTACCGGAAGATCTTGATATTTCATTTGTGAACGAATGTTGGAACAAACCTCATATCCGTTCATCTTAGGCATCATTACGTCAAGAATAACCAGGCTTATTTCGGAAGTGAGTTTACTAAGAGCTTCTTCACCGTTATTTGCAGTCACGACTCCAAATCCCTCCTGCTCAAGATTATACTGCATAAACTCCAAAATATCTTCTTCATCATCGACAAGCAGAACTTTATGAGCCACTATTAACCGTCTCCTGTTTTAAATTGGCTGATTTATAAATTCCCTCAATCAGTTTCATTCTAACAAGAGAATCGTCAATTGAAGAAATTAAATTTTCGGGGTCTTCTATTGTACCGAAAAAATGTTTGAGTTCATTCTCATATGATTTCTTGAACAAATTTTTCGCACTGGCCGTATTGGTCGGACTGATATCCAAATTTGAACCACCAACTTTTTTGAAGACCTTAAAAGGATTTAGATAAGCGGTTCCTTTAGTTCCGTAAGCAGCAAGAGTAAAGCTGCTCCTTTCCGAATGTATTGACCAGCTTACATCATAACTGAATAATTTATTATCCTCAAATTTTATTAAACCAACCGATGAGTCTTCTACAGATCGAGTTGTATGATAAAAGTTATGAACTGACATATCTTTGACGGGAGTAAAATCATAAAGCCAGAGAGCAAGATCGAGTATCGAGATTCCCAAATCGAGAACTACTCCCCCGCCGGCATCGCTTCGCTTCAAAAACCATTTTTGATCCGAACTTTGTTTTCTAATCCAGCTGGATTTGATATAAAAGATTTCACCAAGTTCACCGCTTTTCAACAAACTTTTAAGAAGCATAGAGTCCGGACGAAATCTCGCATTCATCCCTACCATCGCAATCTTTTTATTTTTAATTGAGGCTTCTTTTATACTTTTTGCTTCTTCATAATTTCTTGCGACAGGTTTTTCAACGAGTATGTTTTTCCCGGAATTCAATGCATCTAAGGCTATTTGACAGTGTGTGTTAGTCGGAGTCGTAATGATCACCGCATTTATGTTTTTGTCCTTAAGCATCTCCTTGTAATCAGTGAAAGCATTTTTGATATTATAGTTTTCAGCAATTGCAGAAAGTCGTCTTTTATTAATTTCCGCAACCGAATGAAGATTAACATTTGTCATTTTTGCGATTATCGGAAGATGAACAACCTGAGCAATTCCTCCGATACCGATTATTCCGACATTAAGTTTTTCCATTATTCCGTAACCTCGACAACCTCACCTATGTTTCCGGTAAACACTTTCACTTTCTCTACTATCCCAATGGGATCAATTTTAATAATTTTATGCAGTTCTGCTTGAGTTCCATGATCGATAAATTTATCAGGAATTCCTATCCTAAGAATGTTTTTATGAATGCCTTTATCTGAATAGTATTCTAATACTCCACTTCCGAAACCGCCCTGCAGAGTATTCTCTTCGAGTGTAACAATCTTATCAAATTTTGATGCAGCATAATCAAGCATTTGTTCGTCGAGCGGTTTGATAAATCGCATATTTATAACCTCACAGTGAATACCCTCAATATCTAATTTTTCCGCGGCTTCTTTAGAATATTCGACCATAGAGCCGACTGCCAGTAATGCTATATCTTCGCCTTCTTTAATAATTTCTGCTTTACCGATTTCAAGTTCAGTAAAATGATCTTTTATTTCGACACCAAGTGCGGAACCTCGCGGATACCGCAGAGCTATTGGACCTTGTTTATGATTGACTGCAGTATACATCATATCTCGTAATTCTGCTTCATCTTTAGGCGCCATAATTACCATATTAGGGATCATTCTAAGATAAGTAAGATCGAATGTACCATGGTGAGTCGGACCATCAGCGCCGACCAAACCAGCTCGATCAAGCACAAAAACAACGTGTAGATTTTGAAGAGCTACATCGTGAACGATCTGGTCGAAACCTCTTTGCAGAAAACTTGAGTAGATCGCAACAAAGGGGATAATTCCCTGTGTTGCAAGTCCGGCTGCAAAAGTTACAGCGTGTTCTTCGGCTATACCCACATCGAAATATTTATCCGGAACTTCTTTATTAAGTAAATCAAGACCTGTTCCATCCGGCATTGCAGCCGTTATCCCAACTACATTTTCATTCGATTTCACTATTTCGACAAGTGCTTTTCCGAATACGGATGTATATGAAGGGGCACCTCCCGGCTTTTTAACTGCTTTCCCTGTTACTTTATCGAACGGTGTCGAGGCATGGAGTTTTTGAACATGTCCTTCAGCCGGTTTATATCCTTTTCCTTTTTGAGTTAGAGTATGAACTAAAATTGGTCCATTTAATGGTTTTACGTGTTCAAAAAGTTTTACTAACTGCCCGATATTATGTCCGTTAACAGGTCCAAAATAACGAAAACCAAGTGCTTCAAAAAGCATCCCCGGAGTTATAACTGCCTTAATACCAGATTCAAGCCGCGCAGCAACTCTTCGTAATCGATCTCCAAAATCATCGAGTTTGCCGGTTAAATCCCAAATTGCTCCTTTGAACTTATTGTATTCGGGATGTGAAATCATTTCTGTAAAATAATTTGAAATTTGCCACACGTTCGGAGCAATGGACATATTATTATCATTCAAAACAACTATTAAATCATTTTTTAGGATACCGGAATTATTCATTGCCTCATAAGCCATTCCGCCTGTCATCGCTCCGTCTCCTATTACGGCAATAACTCTTCTTTTCTCCTGTTTAATTGTGCTTGCCGTAGCAATTCCAAGAGCTGCTGAGATTGATGTAGAAGCATGACCCGCGCCGAATTCATCGTATTCGCTTTCAGCACGTTTCAAAAATCCGCTTAATCCATTGAGCCGCCTTATGGTGACGAGTCGATCTCTTCTTCCGGTAATTATTTTATGCGGGTATGCTTGATGTCCCGTATCCCAAATTATTTTATCATAAGGTGTATTAAAGACTTTATGAAGCGCAACTGTAAGTTCAACCGAACCCAGACCTCCGCCAAAATGACCACCTATTTGGGATATGACATCAACCATATACTCACGGATTTCAGTACACAGAAGCTTAAGCTTTTTCACATCAAATTCACGAATATCGCTTGGTGAATCAACATCAAACAATACCTTATACTTTGAATGATCAACCATTTAGATCAACTCCCTACTATTCTTCGGATTCATCAGTTGAAGAATCCTCAAATTTTAATTTCAATTTTGTAATTTTTTGTTCGGCTTTTTTCAATTCGCCATAACAATATTCCGACAATAAAATTCCTTCCTCATAAAGCTGAATTGACTCGTTCAACCCAACTTCCTCGGATTCAAGTTTTTCGGAAATTTCTTCAAGCCTTTCTAAGGCTTCTTCAAATGTTCTTTTTTTTTGTTTAGCCATGTTACTTTATTTTAAGTTTTTTATCAAAAAAAATAATTTCAAAGGGTTGTTCTACGTTTAATTGTGCTGATCTTAAAATATTTTGAGAGTTTTGTTCAACAATAGTATATCCTTTCTGAAGATTACGAGTGACTGAATTGTTATGCACAACTCCTGATAATATTGCGACTTTATGAGAATGTTGTTTCAAAATATTTTTTATTCCATTATTCAATATATAGTAAGAATGATCCAGACGCTGTGATTTTATTTTCACAATTTCGCCGGCACTTTTAAATGAATATGAATTTATTATGTTATTAATTTCTCTTTTAATGTTACTCAGCTTCTTATTCAATTCTTCCGCATTGATTTCATTAAAGGTTTGAAGAAATGCAATAATATCATTCTGATCGGGAGTTGCTAATTCCATAGCTGCAGTAGGAGTCGCAGCCCGAAGATCAGCCACAAAATCCGCTATAGTAAAATCTATTTCGTGTCCTACGCCTGAAATGATCGGAACCTTTGAGTTAAAAATTGCTCTTGCGGTTTTTTCTTCGTTAAAAGCCCATAAGTCCTCGATTGAACCACCACCTCTCGCAACTATAATCACATCAGGTTTGATCTCTTCATTCAAATATTCAATTGCGTAAGAAATTTGTTCGGCGCCGCCTTCCCCTTGTACTCTTACGGGACACACATATAAATGAGCAATCGGAAATCTGCGTTTTGCAGACGATACCAAATCGTTGTATGCAGCGCTTTCTGACCCAGTTATCAATCCTATGGTTTTCGGAAATTGAGGAATCGGTTGTTTGTGTTCAATGTCAAACAATCCTTCTTCGGCTAATCTTGCTTTCAATCTTTCAAAAGCTGCTTGGAGTTCACCTTCACCGGAAGGTTTTAATGATCTTACATCAAGCTGATATGTGCCGCGCGGCGGATACACTGTAATTTTCCCCCTTGCGATTACTTTCATCCCGTTGTCAGGGGTGAAAAACACATAACTGTTTAATCCTTTCCACATTGTGCAGTTGATTGATGCGTTCTTGTCCTTTAAGGAAAAGTACCAATGCCCGGAAACGTGATCTTTAAAATTCGATATTTCTCCCTCGATAAGAATATCTTGGAAATTTTCTTCGAGAGTTTGTTTAATTTCCTGCGTTATTTCGGAGACGGAATAAATTTCAGTCATTTACTTCTTTTCTAAAAATTAGACAATATTGATGATGCCGATTTCCGACCCAAGCGTTATTTACTCCAAGTGCAAGAAGTGGTTTATCGTCCTGCAGCCAAATTCGTTCATCTTTTAACACCCAGCTTTTTTTACCTCTTTGAGTCAATGATTTTGCCGTATCAAATGCAAGGGGAAAAAGTCTACCTTTAAAATATACATTGTTCGTTATAATTGTAAGGTAACCTAAATTTTTTGTAACATCATAGACTTGATCGAAAATTTTTGCTTGCTCTTCAATAAAGTCGTTATAATCTTTAAGATTCCCCAAATCGTTTTTTGCAGATGAATATTTTGTGTCCAGACCCAATTCATCTCTTACTTTCTGTCGAAGGCTATTTCTCTCAAGCTGATTCCAATAAGGCGGAGAAGTTATCGAATAATCAAACTTATTTTTAAAGTTATTTTCCGACAAAATTGATTTTAGCTTTCTACTATCTCCGATAAGCGGGATGATTTTTTTCTTATACTTTCTGTCTTGAACTCTCGTTTCCGAAGTTTTGTAATAATTTTTTTGCAGCTCAATTCCGATACAGTTTCGATTTAAATTTCCTGCAGCAATCAGTGTGCTTCCGGTTCCCATAAAAGGATCCAGAACCCATTCATTTTCTTTTGTGAAAAATTTAATAAAATCTTCGACAAGAGTTTCTGGAAATTTTGCCGGGTGAAGAATCTCATCACCATTTCTTCTAGGAGGCCGGTGAATAAACCAAGATTTAGTAAATTTAATCCATTCCTTACCGGTAAGATGGTTAATCTTATTTTTAAGGGAATATTTCCCTCTTTCGCCCAAATCTATAAATTCTTTTTTCTTCATTAAAAATTTACTATAAATCCAAATGTCGGAAGTATCGGAAACATGGAAGTCGTAATTCTTTCCAATCTTAATTCCCGTGAAACTGCGTAGTCGTAATTTAAAACATTTGATCGATTATATACATTAATAATATCAAGATAAAATGACCAATCGAGATCCCAGTAATCAGCTTTAGCCGTCAGCCGCAAATCCAGTCTGTGATATGCTGGTTTTTTGGATGAAAACGTGTTTGAAAGATCACCGTAAGCAACATCAAAAATTACTTCCTCCGAACCACCTACTTTTCTTGTAGCAATAACCGGTGTTTCAGTAATTCCGTCAGCATCGTTATCTTCAAGAATTATTCTTGGTTTAACACCTATTGGTTCAGTGAATGGAAAGCCGGAACCATACTGAAACCTAACCCCAATATCTAGCCAATTATTTATCGTATAGTTTAGCACTAAATTTAATGTATGTCTTTGATCGAATTGAAATGGAATCTCAATACCGCTTTCGTACCTCGCAGCTTTTGAAAATGAATAAGAAAACCAACCATCAATTTTACTATTACCGGCAATATTTCTTTTTTCTAAAAAAAATTCAATTCCAAAAGCCTCTCCGTAAGAACTGTTAACCGGAATTGTAGTTAACGAATCTCCATAAACAGGAACAGGGCGTGTCCAGCCCTCATTTTTTTTTGGATCAGTTCCCGGAACTCTTTCGGTAAAATAAGAAACTCCCCTAACTCTTTTGGGTTCTATAAGATTGTCAAAATCCTTATAATAAGTTTCAATTCTTGCCATCCATTCCGAAGTAATCCATCTTTCTAAACCGAGCACATAATGAACAGCTTTTTCGGACCTTAGTGAAAGAGTGTATTGATCTGAAAGATCGAATAGAATTTGTCGGTCCCGTAATTTTTCATAACCGATTGACTGGTAATAGATTCCCCAATTGGTTTTTAGCGTTGTTAAGTCATCAAGTTTATACGCAGCTGACAGCCTGGGAGCAACATATCCCTTGTTAATAATATTATAGAAATCATAACGTAGTCCGGGAGTAACACTTAGTTTTTCCGACAGCACAAATCTGTTTTGGATGTATGCCCGATATCGATTGTACTCTTTAGTATCATTCAAATCGACAAACGCTGTTCGTATAAATGGATTTGAGACAAGAACCTCTTGCAGTGAAGGATCGATGTTAAAATCGAAGGTCAATTTTGTTTTCATAAAATCCATGCCGAGGCCAGCTTCAAGAACATTCGCATTATTCCAAATGATTGTCATTTTATCATCGACAGCATATTTCTCAAAACCAAAATCCGAGGTTACACCAAAATTGAGTAGATATGCTGATAAGGTGTCTGCCGAAGCATTTTCAAAGGCTTCACGGTTAAGTGAAGGATCAAGAATTTCAGAATCAAGATCGCTTGCTCCATCATTTGTATACCAGGACAGAACCAGCTTGTTTAAAAAACTATTGTTTGGGGCATAATGCCAAGCAAGACTTACTAAGTTGTTATTGGTATCGTTTACAACAGAAACACTGTCGGGAGTAACTCTTTCCTCACCGGTTACTACGTTTACCGCATCTCTCGAAAGTATTCCGTTCAAAAAGAATTTATGTCCTTCAAATGGACCGAAAACCCACTTAGTTTGAATATCAAAAAAATTAGGGAATGTCACGTTTTCTTCGACTAAACCTGCGCTTTTTACAAACGGTTCAATTATAAGATCATAGTATGTTCTTCTTGAGGTCAATAACCAGCTGCCCGGAAGTGAAAAAGGATTCTTTCCTTCTAGCACTAAATTTGCACTTACAATTGAGGCGTTGAGATTGCCTGTGAGTGATTTAGATAAATTTCCCTGCCGATTTGAAATGTCCAATACAGCTGAAAGTCGATCCCCGTATTTTGCCGGAAATCCTCCTGTTATGAGGTTTATATCCGTAACAGTTTCAGGGTTGAACATGCTTACAACGCCATAAAGTCTGTATGGATTAAATATCTCTACATCATCCATAATGATAAGATTCTGATCCGGACCGCTGCCTCTTACAATTAGCTGGGAAGAAAAATCATTTGGTGAAAGGACTCCCGGAAGGGTTTGCAAAGTTCGGAAGACATCAGTAACTGCTCCCGGAAGAATTCGTACCGACGATGGTTCAACATCCAACAAACTTACTTGACTTCTCTTCTCCGATTCGATACCTTTATCAATTACCTCAACCAAACCAACTTCAATAGCTTCAGCAGATAAGTCAACATTTAATTCCAATGTTTTATTTGCAAAAATTATAACATCAATAAATTTTGTTTGAAATCCAACCGAACTGAATCGAACCTTATGGTTTCCCTCCTTTATATTTTTGATTCTGTAACTACCGTCTTCGTCCGTTGCACCTCCTATTCCTTGATCAAGCACAAAAACATTAACTCCCGGAAGTGTTTTTTTTTCAGAGGTAACAATTCCTACTAAATTCCCTGTCTGTGCAAAAGCAAGTGCTTGAAAAAGAAATGATACTATGAAAAAAAAAATTGCTCTCATTTATAAGTTCAATGAAAAAAAATGTGAGTATAAACCAATACTTATTTCGTGGGAACGAAAATTAATTCCTCCCGGCTGATAGTTATAACGATATCGTGAATATAGTGTAAAGACTCTAGAAATTTTAAATAGCCCGACGCTCATTTCGGGTGATAGTCCGTTTACACCAACAAAATTAGTAAATACTGAAACACCTGGAGAAATAAATTCTATAACGGGAAGTTCAAAAATCTTTTTATATCCAAGCCGGAATATATTTCTAATCCCGTTTCCAAATGTGTAAGTAAACTCAAAACTTAAATACGATGTGGGATAATTATATCCTCCGGAATAAAAATTATAGATTGGTATTTCCTTGCCGAGATTAAAATAAGTTCCGCCATCAATCATAGTAACACCGGTTGAAGGAACAAAAAAAACTATTCCTCCAATACAAAGATGAAACAAACTCGTCCAAGTGCTTGTTTCTGTTTCTTCTAGTTTAGTTAATTCCAGAGTGTAAATTTCACTCCTGCTGATTATACTATCTGTTTGAACCTCGATATAAAATGGAATCCTCAATGAATCGAATTCCATCTTCTCAATTGAAATTCTCTTTGCATGATCTTCATTTAATGAATCAGAGACAATAACTTGAAATCTATTGTCGATAATCACCGATGATTTTACCGGAAGCAGTGTAAAAAAAGACAACACAAATTCATACGGAGGATTCGGAGAAACGTAGGCATCGATTAATATTACCTCGATTTCATCTTCTTCTATTTGTGCATTCAAATTAATCGCCGAGAATAAAACACAAATCATTACGGCAGTAATATACATTTTCATATTTAAAACCTTGGTCAACACAATAAATCAAATGGAATAGCAGTACCAAAATAAGTATATTTGCACTTGTTTGATAATCATAAACCGGAAAACATATTGAAAATTTTGGTTTCCAACGACGACGGAATACACTCGCAAGGTATATACGAACTTGTTCAGGAATTGAAAAAGGTTGGAGACGTTACGGTAGTAGCGCCTTCTTCAGAACAATCGGCTGTTGGACACGCGATAACAATGAAAATTCCGCTTAGGATTAAAGAAGTTTTCAGACGAGGTGAATTTTTCGGTTATGCTGTCGACGGTACTCCGGCAGATTGTGTCAAAATTGGAATGAGAAACATAATTAAAGATGTTCCCGACGTAGTAATTTCGGGAATTAATCACGGTTCAAACACAGCAATAAATATAATTTATTCGGGAACTGTTTCGGCAGCTAGAGAAGCTGCTATAATGGATATTCCGGCAATTGCCGTGTCGGTTACAAGTCATCAAGTTAAGAATTTCAATTACGCAGCTAAGTTTGCAGCAAATTTGGCAAAACTGTTAATAGCAAAAGACTTACCAAAAGGTACTCTTTTAAACGTAAATGTTCCTGACATTCCGGGAAATGAAATTGAAGGAGTAAAACTAACCAAACAAGGCAAGTCAAAATGGCTCGAGACTTATGAAGAACGAATTGATCCTTTCGGGAACAAATATTTCTGGCTTACCGGAGAACTTAACGTTACGGATACAGAGGAGAACATGGATCACAAAGCAGTTCTGAAAAATTACGTTTCTGTAACACCGATTCATTTCGATCTAACAGATTATGAAACTTATTCAGAAATGCAGAATTGGAACATTTCCGAACTGGATAGTGTATCTAAATTATCCGATAATTAAAATTTGCAATAAATGTTTGACTCCTTCGATTTAACTTTTTCTTCAAATCCAATAACCATAATTTTTGGGATTCTTCTTCTCGCAGCATATACATTTTTTGTGTATAAATTCACAATACCTCAATTATCTAAACCTCTTAAAATTCTATTGTTCACTTTAAGAGCGTCTGCAGTTATTTTGATTTTTCTCCTAATTTTTGAACCCACATTTTCATTCATTAATTACGAAGAGGAAGTTCCGCTGAATTTACTTTTTGTGGATAATTCACAGTCTCTAGCCCACAAGGACAGTTCTGATAATACAGAAATTATAAAGCAAGTTATAAATGATTTCAGCAATTCAGAAATTAAAAGCGAAGTGATTTTGTTCAATTCAGGAATAAGAAAACTTGGAAATACAGATACGCTTGATAAGATCATTTTTTTTAACGGAGCGACGACCGATTTTGAATCCGTGATTAATTCATTAGAAAATGATGAACGAAAAATTTCTTCCGCTTTGATCATCAGTGATGGAAAAATAACAAACGGAAAAAATCCGTTATTTGCTGCGGAAAAACTTGGTATTCCAATTCACACAATCGGCATCGGTGATACAACAAAATATAAAGATGTAGTTGTAGAAAGCATCTCATACAACAGTCTATTGTATCAAGATTCGAAAACAATTTTTGAAACGATGATCGTAAATAATGGCTTTGGCGGTGAGCGAGTTGTTGTTAGGTTAATTAAAAATAATGAAATAATTGATGAGAAATTTACGACACTAAACGAAAACGGTATTAACAAACTTGAATTTGAATTCACTCCTGAAAGAGCCGGACAAGAAATTTTTACAATATCTGTTACAAAATTTGATGATGAAATACTTACTGACAATAATTCAAAATCATTTCGTATTACGGTTCTTGACAGCAAACTAAATATTTTATTTTTATCTGGAAGTCCGAGTGCGGATTTTACTTTTTTGAAGAGAACTTTGCTCCCGAATAAAGATTATCACATAACGGAGCACGTCGAAATTAGCAGTTCACAACCGTCACAAGCTGAACTGGAAACAAAACTTGATTCTGCTAAAATCTTAGTACTTGTAAACTATCCGGGCAAATTCACCCCACAAAACAATTTATTACAAGTAGTCTCTAAAATAAAGGATGATAAGTTGCCTTATTTATTCATCTTAGGTAATAATATTGATTACAATAAATTAAGATATTTTGATGAAATATTGAGCTTTACCGTACAAACAAATCCTCGAAAGAGTTCTGAAATTCAGTTGAATTTGGAGAATAAATTCAGTCCCATTTTCTCTATTGCCAATGATAATCCCGAAATCTGGAACACATTACCTCCCGTCAACTATTCGGGAGCACAATATGGAATAAAAATGGGAGCACAGATAGCTGCGACAATAAACATAAATGGTGAAAGTTCCGAAATTCCTTTCATCATAACCAATTCGACCGGCTTAAGCAAAAATATTTCAATATTAGCCGCTAACATCTGGAAATGGAAATTAAAATCAAATTCAAACACCGATTTCCTTTTTGATCTTTTAATTGAGAATTCCATTAAATGGCTTAATACCGATTCTGAATTAAAACGTTTCAGAATAAGAACCAACAAGGACATTTATTCACAAGGCGAACCTGTAATTTTTCAAGCAGAATTTTATGACGAATCTCTTCAACCGGTCAATGACGGAACAATTGAGCTGACCATTAAGAATACAAATCAATTATCAAAAATAAATTTACTTCCAGAAGGTGATGGAAAATATTCAGCTCAAATTGATAATTTAGTTCATGGCAATTATGAATTTACGGTTGATGCAATTCAAAGCAATGGACAAGCGGAAACTGAAGAAGGCAGCTTTCTAGTTGAAAAGACAAATATAGAGTTTGTTGATCCTACCTTGGATAAGAATTTTCTTACTCGACTAGCACAAATCTCCGGCGGGAGATATTTTGATATTAATAATTACCCGGCTTTGATTGAAAATCTTGAAAAGATTTCATCATCACAGAAAGTAGACAAAGAGATAACAAATAGTTATAACTTATGGACTTTTGAAACATTGCTGATAATAATAATTGTAATTTTTGCCCTAGAATGGATTATTAGAAAAAGGAGCGGATTATTGTAAAATGATTTTCCACCCGAACATAATCTTTGATTTTTTCATCCCACGTTCTTGTACCTCATGTAAATCACGACTGACTCCTCTAGAAAATTACATTTGTAATTTATGTCTCAATGAAATTAAACAAGTCCCAAAAGAATTTCTAGACGCAGAGTATAAGAAATCATTTCATGGTGAGAAAATTATCGACGATATGTTTTCATTATTTCTTTTCGAGGAGGATTCACCAATTAGAGATTTAATTCACGAATTAAAGTATAAAAGAAAATTTATGTTCGGAAAGTTCCTCGGCAAATTAATCGGTGAAGAATTACACAAAACCAAAACGGATTGGAAATATGAAGGGATTTTTGCAGTTCCGTTACATCCTTCAAAAAAAGTGATTCGAGGGTATAATCAATCCGATTTTATTGTGAAAGGAATTTCTTCAGTATTAAAAATTCCCGATTATTCAAAATACCTAAAACGAAAGAGACCAACTCCTTCGCAAACAAATTTAAATGTAATCGAGCGTAAGCAAAATGTTGCCGGCGCATTTTCGATCAAAAAGAATTTTAAATTTAAGGGAAACTCCTTTATAATCGTGGATGATATTATAACAACAGGAGCAACAATTTCAGAGGCTGCAAAAAATTTAAAGGATATGGGAGCACAAAATATTTATGCAGTAAGTGCGGCATTAACATCGATTAATACTACATTTTTTCAGGAGCGTTTAAACCAAGAATAGACAACCCGTTTTTCAGAAGTATTTTGACTGATTCACAAAGTGCTATTCTTGCTTCGGCTAAATCCTTTTCTGAGCCTAAAATTCGGCATTCAGTATAAAACTTATGAAATAACGAGGCAGTTTCTTCCAGATAACTTGTCAATTTATTTGGCTCGAACAATTCAGCGGCATATGAAATTACTTCTTCAAATTGATGCAGTTTCTTTATCAAACTCTGTTCAACTTCGGAATTTAATAACGACAAATTCTCTTGCGATGCAGCGAGATTTTGTTCTTTCGTCATTCTAAGAATAGAACATATTCTCGCATGTGCATACTGTAAATAGAAGACGGGATTTTCTTCATTCTGTTTTTTTGCAAGTGCAATATCAAAATTCAAATGGGACGAAACATTCCTCATAATGAAAAAATATCTTACAACATCGGGACCAACTTCATCAATCAATTCATCAAGAGTTATAAAATTTGCTTTACGAGTGGACATCTTTACCTTTTCGCCGCCGTCGGTAATAGTAACAAATTGGTGGATTACCACTTTAATTTTTGAGCCGTCGAAGCCCAATGCGTTAACCCCGGCAATCACATCGGGATAAGTAGCATTGTGATCAGATCCGAACAAATCTACAACCAGATCATATTTGCGCTCTAGTTTATTTATGTGATACGCTATATCTGGAAGACGGTAGGTTGGTTCACCGGTTGATTTTACAATAACTTTATCGTTTTCATTTCCAAGCTCTGATAGTTTCAGCCAAACAGCACCTTCTTTTTCGTATGAAAATTTTTTATCCTTGAATGCATTCAAAACATCCTGAATGTGTCCGTTTTCGTAAAGTGAATGTTCATTGAAAAAATTCTTCATCTCAATTTTTAATCGAGACAAAGTATTTTTTATATCTTCAAATATTTCTAATTCTGCCTTTTGTTTAAAAAATTTTGAAGGATCCTCATTTTTAAAATTTTCACCGAATTCTTCTTTAATCTTTCTTGCGATATCAATAAGATACTCGCCTTGATAATAGTCTTCCGGAAAATCAATGTTATCACCAAGTAGTTCAAGATAACGCAGTTTAAGCGATTCGCCCAATACACGCATCTGTCTGCCGGCATTGTTAAAATAATATTCACGATCAACTTCATAACCGATTGATTCGAGAAGATTGGCAATTGTATCACCGATAACTGCATTTCTTCCGTGACCCACTGTAAGAGGACCTGTTGGGTTTGCGGAAACAAATTCTACATTTGCTCTTTTCCCCAAAAATTTATTGCACTTCCCGAAATGCTGATCTTGTACAATAATTTCGGAGATTATTTTAGTGGTATAACCAGGATGAAAAAAGAAGTTGATAAATCCTGCTCCTGCAATTTCAACCTTAGTGATTATGTTTTCATCAAATTTCAGATTATCAATTATTTCTGAGGCAATTGCTCTTGGATTTTTTTTTAATCTTTTTGCTAAAAGCATTGCTACGTTAGTCGAATAATCACCATGTTCCGAAACGGCAGGAATTGAGAATTGAATTTCTATTTCGTTTATGTAAGTTAATTTTTGTGAGAGAGAATCAAATAATTTTTCAAGATACTTTTTCATGTTTTCTCGCTTGATTAATCAACATCAGGATATTCAGTGATTTTTGCATCAGCCCAGAGTCGTTCGAGGTTATAAAATTTTCTTGCTTCGCTTCGGAATACATGAACAACTACATCGAGATAATCCAACAGCACCCAATTCAAAGTATCATATCCTTCCTTATGGTAACATTTAATCCCCTCGTCAGCAAGTTTTTTGACTATCTCATCGGCGATGGCTTTAACCTGCGGTTCGGAATCTGCCGAACAGATAACAAAATAGTCAGATATTGCAGTAAGTTTAGTGAGGTTCAATACTGAAATACTTCTTCCCTTTTTTGATTGAATGTGTTCGATAATTTGGTCAATCAATTTCATTTTTGTCCTTAATAATTTTTTGCAGGATTTAATTCTCTATAATCTTTCCCAATAATAACGGTAACATCAACAAAATAATCATCATTCAACTGCGGAAAAACCGAAGAAACATTTGATCCAAGTAGAGAAGCAATTTTTTTTGCGTTTGATATATTTCCAATTCGATCAATAACAAGAGTTTTTTCAACATTAAAATTGATATAATTCTCAACATTGACGACATCGCATCCCTTACTTCTAAGAAAATCTTTAAATCGATCCCCTGTTCCCGGAACACCGCATCCGTTTAATACTTCAACTTGAATAATTTCTGCAGGTGGCGGATCATTCACAACCTTTTGTATTATCTCTTTGTCAGTCCGGAATTTCATGAATAGAGAGAAACCCATGTAGATTATCAAACCGGCTAGCAGAAAAATTATGATGTTTAACAACAGATTTGTAATTGAAGATTTGATTTCACCTTCGTTATTGGATTTAATATTTCTTATTTTCTTTTTTGCCAAGGATCTGTATCTATTTTAAAAATAAACCGGGGAAATCCCGGTTCTCAAAAATAACAAATTTCAGCTTTTGTTTGTTAATCATAAAATCCATAACCGAAAGGTCCGTAATATCCGCGATTATAATAACCATAAGGAATTTGTCTGAACTCAAGAATAAATTTTGTGTTTTCGCTAGGTGCATAATTGATGGCGGCACGATTTAAGTACAACCCGCTGATATCTTTCGAGAACTGATCCCCAAATGAGCTGTAAGGAGAAGTAACTAGTGATGCATCAACCTGCACATTAAGTTTGTCACTGAAAGCATATCCAATACTTCCCGTATAACTACCAAGCGCAATTCCGTTGTTTCCAAATGAAGTGTAAGACATACCAACAGAGTGACGGATAGTAAAGTTATCGGGATTTAAAAATCCAAGGAACAAACTTGAAGGCGAATAATTAGTAATACTGTTTATTACAGGATCTTTCTTATCTGAATCGGTTTTAAACTGTGCCTTTATCGAAATCGAAAAAACAATTATCAGCAAAATTGTCAATCGTTTCATATTACTCCTTTAGCTTTGCAATCATTTCAATTTCTACAGCAGAATCAATCGGAAGTTCCGATACGCCGACTGCGCTTCTAGAATGCTTGCCCACTTCACCAAAAATATCAATAAGAAGATTACTTGCACCGTTTGCAACCTGCGGTTGAGCAGTAAAACCATCGGCGCTGTTTACGAACACCGTTATTTTAACAATTCTTTCAATTGAATTCAAACTCCCGGCAGCTGCTTTTACAGCACTTAAGCAGTTTATCAAGCATAACTTTGCTGCTTCTTGTCCCTCTTCCATGGATAAATCTTTTCCGACCTTACCTTTAAATTTTAACTCGCCTTTTTCAACTGGGACTTGTCCCGAAGTAAAAACAAAATCTCCTGCTCTTACGAAAGGAACGTAAGCAGCAAGTGGTTTTGCCGGTTCGGAAATCTTAATACCTAATTCTTTAAGTTTGTCTTCGATCATTTTTGCCTCTAATATAAATTAATATTTTTCTGTCAAATCAACTTATTTCATTAAATTTGAAACCACAAACAAACATAATAACTTTAGAATAAAAATTGGAGAAAAATGGAAGGTGATAAATTTCAGCAACTTGTTGATATAATGAGAAAATTGCGCGTGGAATGTCCTTGGGATAAGGAGCAAACACACGATTCGATAAAATCTGCCACCTTAGAAGAATCTTATGAAGTTATTGAAGCAATAGACAACAAAGATTATCAAGAACTTAAACGCGAACTTGGAGATTTACTGCTTCATATAGTATTTCATTCGGTTATCGGCGAAGATGCTAAAAATTTTACTCTCAACGAAGTTATTGATGAAATAAAGGATAAGCTTATTAGACGCCATCCACATGTTTTCGGAAATGTTGAAGTGAGAGACAACAATGAAATCATGAAAAATTGGGAAACAATAAAACTTGATGAAGGAAGAAAATCTGTTCTTCAAGGTGTTCCGAAAAATCTGCCGGAACTTCACAGAGCGTACAGACTTCAGGAAAAAGCCTCAAAAGTTGGATTCGATTGGGAAAATAAAGAAGATGTTTGGAAAAAAGTTATTGAAGAAATCAATGAACTTCACTCAGCAGAAATGTCAAACGATAAAGAAAAAATGGAAAACGAAATGGGTGATCTTTTCTTTTCGCTGATAAACTACTCTCGTTTCATAGGAATCAATCCGGAAAATGCTTTGAGAAGAACCACAAATAAATTTGTTAAACGATTCGGATATATTGAAAAAAAATTGAACGAATCAGGCAAAAAAATAACTGATTCAAATCTGGAAGAAATGGACAAATATTGGGAAGAAAGCAAAACCGTTCTTTAATTTTTATTCCCGTTTTTGCCGTTGCCAAATTTTTCGTAGGCTTCGATTATGTCCTTCACAAGTTTGTGACGAACAACGTCCGATTTTTCGAAATAGACAAATCCAACTCCATCCACGTCCTTGAGAATTTCTTTAACCTCAATCAAACCGCTCCTAGCATTTGAAGGCAGATCTACTTGAGTAATATCCCCTGTAATAATTGCTTTTGAGTTCGGTCCAAGCCGCGTTAGAAACATCTTCATCTGCAGACCTGTTGAGTTTTGAGCTTCGTCCAAGATAACGTATGAATTATTCAAAGTTCTACCGCGCATATAAGCAAGCGGCACGATTTCGATTATATCCTTTTCAATATAGTTTTTGAGCTGATCCGACGGAAGCATATCTTGAAGCGCATCGTATAATGGTCTAAGATATGGATCAATTTTCTCCCTGAAATCGCCTGGTAAAAATCCGAGACTTTCACCAGCTTCTACAGC
This sequence comes from uncultured Melioribacteraceae bacterium, assembly GCA_964499285.1. Classification (GTDB taxonomy): domain Bacteria; phylum Bacteroidota; class Ignavibacteria; order Ignavibacteriales; family Melioribacteraceae; genus JAGFIY01. Next base: position 39,204 of record CAZCLA010000011.1, on the reverse strand, counting down.
GGGACGAGCAAGTACAATTTTCTTAACTATTCCTTTTTTTAGCGAAGCAACCGCAAATGCAACAGCAAGATAAGTTTTTCCGGTTCCAGCCGGACCAATAGCAAAACAGATATCGTTTTTCCGAACAGCTTCAGCATAAATTTTTTGCGTTGGCGTTCGTGCTTTAATTGCATCTTTTTTACTGTATAGAATAATGTTATCGAAATCGTTAGTGCTAATTATTTCATTCCCTTCTGAAGTAAGTGAAATAATTGTTTTGACATCATTTTCGTTCAATCTTCCGGTCGTGTTTAAAACATAGATCATTTCTTTGATGATTTTCTCAACCGTTAACACTTCTTCCTTGGTCCCTTTTAGTTTTACAGTGTCGCCGCGTATGACAATCAAGACACTAAAACGCTCTTCGATAGGTTTTAGGTTAACGTCGTTTGTGCCAAGAAGACTTTGAAGATTGACATTTTCAACAGTAAAGATCTGTTCTATTTGCGTAATTACCTCCTTAAATTAAAAACCCCCTTCAATAGAAGAGGGTTTTGAAAAGATAAATTTTACCGCAACTATTTAGTTGGCTTGTGTTGTAGGAGCCGGTTTATAGTTTGCTCTAATTTTATTGTATTTAGCTTTCTCTTCCTCGGTCAAACTAGGAATCTTAAAAACTTGTTTTGGATAAATGAGATCGGGATCTTTTATCTGATCTCTGTTTGCGTTATAAATTTTTGGCCAAGCAAAACCGTTTCCGTAGTGCTGTGGTTTTTTCGCAATGTTCCAAAGATTGTCTCCTCTAACAACAGTGTAAAGAATTTCGTCAGGAGTGTCATCCCAAGCATCGAGTTGTCTCTGCATTTGATTGTGAACTTTGTCATAAAATTCCGGCAAAGCACTAATTTTGCTCGATTTAAGATTATCCAATTCAGCTTGACGATCTGATTTCGGTTTTTGCTGTTTACTAATTTTTACTTGCAAGTCATTTACCAAGGTTCTAAAATCATCAACATCTTGTTTTGTTGCACCAACCAGAGCGTAAAGATCATTCTGGCAGTCCTCATATGATTGAAGCGAAGCATTTGTCTCCTTAAGCTCTGCAATTTGAGTTTTTAACAGATCAAGTTCTTTTGTAAGAGCTGTTCTTTGAGCTGTTAAATTATTCATTTCTGCTTGCCATTCTTCTTCGGTGATTTCTTGAGCAAAGAGATTGACAGAAAGAGCAAGCAATAACATCAATACTACCGCTAATTTTTCTTTGAATTTCATTTAATTCCTCCGTGTGTTTTTACTTTTACTTACCCATTTTCTGGAGATTGGCTTTTGTTTCTGCCATCTCTTTTGCGCATTGTTCAAGTTTTGCATTTTTGTCTGCAATTTCTCTTTCGAGCTTAGATTTTTCGCTCTTAAGATAGTTTACGTCTTTTGTCAACGTGCTTACTTCAGCGCGAAGAGCTTCCAATTCAGCCATCTGTTCTTCGCTTACACCGCTACAGCCAGTAAAACTTATCATTCCGGCAAACAGCAATGAGGCTAGCGCAACGCTGACGCTTTTTCTTAATTTGGTCATACTACCTCCTTTTTTAATAAAAATAGAATTATGTCTATCCCGATTCTAATTCAGATTATAGGACTAAAAGATAATAAATTTTTATATTATTTTTTGCTCCACAAAGCTGAAATAGCCATTTCCCGCAATAATAATGTGATCAAACACTTTAATTCCTAAAATAGTTCCAGAATCAACAAGTCTTTTTGTGATTGAAACATCCTCGCCGCTGGGTTCTAAATTACCACTCGGATGGTTGTGAAGCAGAATAATATTGGCAGAATTGTTATCTAATGCAAACTTGAATATTTCTCTTGGATGGATAATGCTCGAATTAAGTGTCCCGGTGAAGATATCTTTGTATTTTATAATTTTATTTGCCGAATTTAGACAAATTACTATAAATTTCTCCTGCATTTCATCCCGGAGTATGGGACCGAAAATCTTAGCGACATCACCGGGTGATGTGATTTTCTGATTTGAAAACCACCTCTGATCAACCGAAATTCTCCTGCTCAATTCAAATGCCGCGGCTAAAGTTGCTGCTTTATCCTTACCGATTCCCAAATTTTGCGTAAAATTTTCCACGGATTTCGAGGCTAATTGAGCTAAATTTCCTTGATCTTTTATCAAGTTTTGAGCAACCTCAAGAACTGTTTTTCCTTTTGTTCCCGTTCGAAGAAGAATCGCAATTAGTTCAGCATCACTTAAACTTTGAGAGCCTTTTAGTATTAATTTTTCGCGCGGTCTGTCGTCGGGGGATAAATCTTTAATTCTAAATTTGTTGGTTGAATCCGTCATTTTTTTCAATCAACATTTACTGTTTTTTTATTTCCACTCAATTTTTCGGATTTAATGTAATAGAACTTCGCTTCATCATCTCTTTTTAGAGAACTAAGTATACTGCCCATTAAAAGATTAATCTCTGAATCGTCAGGAAATTTTTCAAGATATTCTTTAGCAAATTTTTCAGCTCTATCAAACTCTTCAAGTTTATAGAGAATTTTTGCAGTCCATTTAATAACGCGAATATTTCTATCACTTAGCGCAAGTGCTTTTCTTACCTTTTCGTGAGCGTGAAGAAACATATCTTTGTTATAATAAATAATTGCAAGCGTCAGCAGCAATTCACTGTTGTTTTGATAAAACATTTCAGCTTTTTCTGCAGCCTCATGAGCTTTATCCAAATTACCCAAATTCAAATAGGATTTAGCTAAGTACAAAAAAGTATCTGAATGAAGTTCAAGATTCGTGTTACTTATAATAAGTTCATTAAAATGCCGAATTGCTTGTTCATAATCACCCAAATGAAATTTTGCATAACCTTTCAGAAAACTGCTTTCGTAAGTGTCGTCATCCTTAACCCGGTTAAGAACATCAAGGGCTTTCTCAAATTTGTTGTTTCTTAGGAGTAGATTAGCGAGATAGTTAAGAACGTTATCATCCTCTTGGTTTTTTGAAATAAAGTTCTCAATTAGTTTTATTGAAGTATCAACATTATTCAGCTTTTCGTAAATATTTGCTAGTTTTATCACTGAGAACCTGCCGTATTCTTCGTCGTTAATCAATTGTCGATAAACTTGGAGAGCGTGAAGAAATTTACCTTCCTCTTCGAACTTAACAGCTTTATTCACTTTAAATTCTTTCTCATTCATTTTTTATTCCCATTCAATTGTGGAAGGAGGTTTGGAACTGATGTCGTAAACAACTCTATTTACTCCTTTAACATCCCGGATAATCTTGTTTGATACCGTTTCCAAGAATTCATTTGAAAATCTATACCAATCTGCGGTCATACCATCGGTTGAGGTTACTGCGCGCAAAGCTATTACATTTTCGTAAGTTCTGAAATCGCCCATAACACCGACAGTTTTTACCGGAAGCAGTACCGCAAATGCCTGCCAAATGTTGTCATAAAGTTCAAAACGATGTAATTCATTTATAAAAATATCATCAGCTTCACGAAGAATTTCAAGTCGATCAAGCGTTACTTCACCCAAAACACGGACTGCAAGACCCGGTCCAGGAAACGGATGACGGCCTATAAATGAGTCTGGTAGTTCAAGTTCCTTCCCTATTTCTCTTACTTCGTCCTTGAATAATTCTCTAAAGGGTTCGATTAGCATTAGATTCATTTTTTCCGGAAGCCCACCGACATTATGATGTGTCTTGATCGTTACCGAATTTCCCTTGACACTGGTAGATTCAATTACATCCGGATAAAGTGTTCCTTGTACAAGGTATTTCACACCTTCGATTTTATTTGCTTCATTCTCAAAAACTTCGATAAAAGTTTCGCCGATTATTTTTCTTTTACGTTCCGGATCAACAATTCCCATTAATCGTTCAATAAATATTTTTGATGCGTCTACATGAACAATGTGCAAATCATATTTATCTTCGAACATCTTCATGATTATACTACTTTCATTCTTTCTCATCAATCCTGTATCAACGTGAATGCAGATCAATTGATCTCCGATAGCCTTATCAACTAGGATTGCAGCAACTGATGAATCAACTCCTCCACTCAAAGCACAAATCACTTTATTATCGCCGACTTTTTCTTTAATATCTGCCCTACTGCTATGCGTGAAATTTTTGGCAGTCCAACTTCCTGAGCAATAACAAATTTTAAAAAGAAAATTCTTTATGATTTTACTTCCTTCTTCAGTATGATTTACTTCGGGATGAAATTGTAGTCCGTACAAGTTCCTTGCAGAATCAGCAATACCGCAAATGGGAGAGTTCTCGGTTCGAGCTGTAACGTTAAATGAATTCGGAAGACGCGTTATATAATCACCGTGACTCATCCATACGGTTGAATTATTTTTCACACCTTCGAAAAGTTTACAGCCAGTTACTAGCTGCAGAACGGCTTTACCATATTCTCGGTTTTTAGCCGGTTCAACTCTACCTTCAAAATTAACTGCCAACAACTGCATACCGTAGCAAATTCCAAGTACGGGAATACCGAGTTTGAAAATTTCTTCCGGGATTGTGGGAGCTCCTTCATCATAAACGCTCATCGGTCCGCCGGAAAGAACTATTCCAACAGGATTTAAATCTTTAATTTCATTTATACCAATATGATGCGGATGAATTTCACAGTAAACATTGTTCTCGCGTATTCGCCGTGCAATAAGCTGAGTGTACTGAGATCCAAAATCAATGATTAGAATTGTTTCTGAATGTTTCATTTAGTTTTTGCGGTTTTGCATAATTGTCATCATTTCATTCATCCTTTTATCAAGCGTATGATCTTTAAGAAATCTAGCATAACCTGCTTCTGTTATAGCTTTACGTTTTTTTTCATTGTTTAAAAAATATTCAATTTTATCCAGACATTCATTCCAAGTTTCGAAAACTTCAATTTCTTTTCCCGGAACAAATCGGTTTTTAATATCAGCCTGAGTATTCGTAAGTTGAAATGATTTTGATGCAGCAGCTTCCATGACTCTTAAATTCAATCCTTCACCGGATTCTTCCACACCTTCTTCAAAGCCTTTATGAATATTAAGTAGTATTTTTACTGATTTCATTGCCTTAAGCATCTCTATCCCGTATAACGCCGAACCTTGATAAACATCCTCGCATTTAGTCCCTTTCCAACCTCTTCCCCATATCTTCAGGTTGTATTTGTTTTTCAATTGTATAAGAAGTTCTTCGCGTTTCGGATAATGGCTGCCAATAAAAGCAATGTCACATTCGTATTTTGTTCTCTCTTTATCTAACAGTTCAATTGATTCAACCAAATTTTGATCATATCCGTACGGAAGATGAAATGCATTTTGTTGTCCAATGTCGTTGTAGAGCTTTACGGTATATGGGTCATAAGTGAAAAAGAAATTATAATGATTTGCAATTTTGCCTGAAAAACTTGGAAATTCCCAAGGATCATCACCGAACCAGTTAAAAGTAAGTGCTCCAATTTCATTTCTAAGAATGTCTAATGTTTCGATAGAAACCGGTTCGCCTTTCAAAATAAAAATAAAATTCGGTTTCTCTTTTCTGGCAGTTTTGATTAGTTTGTTGTTTATTTCAATTTCAACCTTATCTCGAGGAATTAAATTTAGAATCCGGTTAAACTTTTTTACCGAATTCCAATCAAATTCAATCACATCAAAACCATTATTTCGAAGCGCTTTAGGCAGAAGTTTATTAAACAATACCATCCGGGTATAACCGGATACGTATAATATTTTCATTGACCAATTTGATTCTTGTAACTTTCGCTGTCCATCAAGTTATCTAATTCACTTAAATCCGAAATTTCAATTTTAATTAACCAACCGTCGCCGTAGGGATCACTGTTAACAAGTTGCGGTTCATCTTCAAGTTTTGAATTTATCTCAACTACTTTTCCGCTGCATGGAGCGAAAAGATCGCTTACAGTTTTAACCGCTTCAATTGAACCAAATGAATCACCGTTGTTAATTTCCTGCAAATCTGGATCGATGTCGATAAAAACAATATCTCCTAATTCACCTTGAGCGTAATCGGTAATTCCGATTATTCCTATATTGCCTTCAACTTTAATCCATTCATGATCGTTTGTGTACTTTAAATTTTGCGGGATATTCATCTTGACCTCTATTTTTTTATTAATAAGTGATCGATAAAGGATGTATCGTAATCGCCTTTTAAAAATTTATCGTTTTCAAGCACTGCTTTATGAAAAGGCATTGTTGTTTTTATTCCTTCAATTGTCATTTCTTCAAAAGCTCTTCGTGCTCTCATAATAGCATGCTTTCTATCTGTTCCCCAAACTATTAGCTTTGCAATTAAGGAATCATAGTAAGGCGGGATAATATAATCGGTGTAAACGTGCGAATCTATCCGTACTCCAAATCCTCCGGGAAAATGCACATATTCAATTCTACCCGGAGATGGTCTAAAATTATGATCGGGATCTTCAGCGTTTATCCTAAATTCGAAACTATGACCATAGGGTTGATGAGGTTTATCTTCAACAATACCATCACTTGCCACTAAAATTTGCTGTTTTATTAAATCAACATTATTTACCATTTCACTTACGGGATGTTCGACTTGAATTCTTGTATTCATCTCGATAAAGTAAAAATTCAAATATTTATCAACAAGAAACTCAATCGTTCCTGCACCTTCATAGCGAACTGCTTGACATCCGAGAATTGATGCCTCAGCCATTTTTTCTCTCACTTCAGGTGTTATTATAGGAGATGGTGTTTCTTCGATAAGTTTTTGATGTCTTCTCTGAACCGTACAATCCCTCTCTCCGTAATGATAAACTTCACCTTTTCCATCACCTATAACTTGAATCTCAACATGCCTCGGATTTTCAATATACTTTTCCATGTAGAGTGCAGAATTACCGAATGCAGAACCGGCTTCTGTACTTGCAGTTTGGAATGCTTTTTCAATTTTTTCTTCATCCCAAACAATCCTCATACCTTTTCCACCGCCTCCGGCAGATGCTTTCAACATTACGGGATAACCTATTTCCGCAGCAATTTTCTTTGCTTCGGATACATCCTTTATAAGGCCCAAACTACCGGGAACTACGGGAACACCTACTTTCCGCATAGTTTCTTTAGCGAGTGCTTTATCCCCCATGTTTTCGATCATACTAGGAGAGGGACCTATAAACTTGATGTTTGATTCCTGACAGATTGCACTAAAATCTGCATTCTCTGCAAGAAATCCGTAACCCGGGTGAATTGCATCAGCGCCTGTAACTTGTGCTGCAGAGATAATGCTTGGAATTTTGAGATAACTTTCTGTAGATGGAGGAGGACCAATACAAACCGCTTCATCGGCAAGCACAACGTGTAAGGAATCTCTATCAGCTTCGGAATACACAGCAACGGTTTTTATCCCGAGTTCTTTACAAGTTCTGATTACTCTTAAAGCAATTTCACCGCGATTTGCGATTAGAATTTTATGAAACAAAAAATCACCTGGACTATTTGGACAAGTTTATTTTTTTTCAATAAGGAAAAGCGGTTGATTGTATTCAACCGGAGTTGCATTCTCAACCAGTATTTTAACAATCTTACCACCTACATCGCTTTCGATCTCGTTCATAAGTTTCATTGCTTCAACTATGCATAAAACCGCTCCTTCCATTATTTCATCACCAACCTGAATGTAAGGATCGGCATCCGGTGCCGGTGCTCTATAGAACGTTCCGACAATGGGCGACTTAATTTCGTGAAGATTAGAAGATGAATCGGATTTTGGAGTTTGAGCGGAATCCTTCGGTGTTTCCTGTTTTGTTTCAATTTGCTGAGTCGGAACAGGCTGTTGAAAAATTTGCGGTTGAACATATTGCCCTGTAGTTCCGTCAACTCGTTTTGAAATTCTAACCTTCAAATCTCCTTCCTGAACGGAGAAATCAGTTATATCACTTTTTTCGACGACTCTAATGAGTCTTTTAAGTAGGTTGATATCCATAATCACCAATTATTTTTTTACTCTCTCAACGTAGGTTCCGGTACGAGTATCAATTTTAAGCATATCACCAATGTTAATAAACAAAGGCACTTGGACACTCGCTCCGGTTTCAACTGTAGCCGGCTTCATTACATTAGTTGCAGTATCTCCCTTAAAACCGGGTTCAGTCTCGGTCACTTCCAATTCAACAAAAATGGGAAGTTCAGCAGTGACAATTTTATCTTGATCATCTAGCAGAAGTTCAACATCCAGCCCTTCTTTTAAGAAAACTCTACCTTCATCGAATGTTTCTTCGGGAACTGTCATCTGCTCGTATGTATCATAATCCATCAACACAAATCCACCGGATTCTTTATAAAGATACTGATATTTTCTTCTTTCTACACGAACAATATCAACACTTTCGCCGGCACGGAAGGTATTATCAAGAACTTTACCTGTTCTCAAATTTTTAAGCATTGTCCTAACAAATGCCCCACCTTTACCGGGTTTTACGTGTTGAAATTCGGTAATACTATAAAGATCGTTTTTAAATTTAATTATTAATCCATTTCTGAAATCTGAGGTATCAGCCATTTCTTTTCCATCAATTAGATTTGAAAAAAATAGTTAGGTAATAGGATAAAGTCAATATTTTATTTCACCATAACCAAATATCTGTCGATATCTCTGCCGGGTGCCGAATTTGGATATTCCTCTCCCAATTTTTCAAAAACAGTTTTAGCGTCTTTTTTCTGACCGGCTTCAACATAGCAGAGGCCTGCATTTAATAAGTAATCAGCATTTAGTGCGTTAAACTTATCTATACCTGCAGCACTTCCGAATTTTGAAGCAGCTTTCTCAAATTCTCCCATACTTTGATAACAAGAAGCCTCACCTGCAAGTGCAGTAGCTTTGAACATTTTGTTGCTTCCTCCGAAATCAGAATAAAATGTTAAGGCAGAATCGACTTTCCCGAGATAATAATAACTGTTTGCTAGATAGATTTTTGCAACTTCACCCTGTTCCGATGAACCATATTCGTCAACGATTTTGTACAATCCGATGTTGTTAGTTCCCGGCTGACCGTCAATAGCCTGTCTGAAATTTCCTCTTTCATAAATTGGCATAACTCTTGCGAGTTCTGTGGTTGCTGCTAAATTATCGGCTTCAGTTTTGTTATTGTAAACAATTATTGCAACAACAATTACTGCAACGGCAATAGCGGCAATTGAAATCTGCTGTTTGAAATCGTTAAAAAATTCGAGCACTCGGTTGTAATAAGTTACTAACTTATCTTCTTTGATCTGCTTTTTGGTTAGTTTCTTTTTTTTCGCTAACACATCTACTCCGTTATATTATTTCAATTTTTTGAAGCGGTTAAGATAAAAAAATGTATTCTGATTAACAATTATTCAACAATGCGTATGTGGTTCGAAAAAATCCACGCATTTTCTTCCTGATAAACCTCGACTCGATAAATTCCGGGTTGAGTTATTATGAATTCTGCGTCAAAATTATCTACTTCATCCACCATTCCGCCGTTTTTAATCAATATTATACGTCCGCTGATGTTAGGAAGTATAACCCTAAGTTTCACCTTCCCCGTTAATTTGATGGTATCACCCATATGAAAAATTTTATTTTCGGCTTCTCCGAAAAACCTAAATCCCTTTGCATCTCCGTGATAATAATTTGAAACGAAACATCTGCCATGTTCCAAAGCCGAATAGACGAGATTTTTCGCATTTTCTAATTGTTTAGAAGTTTCCCCTTTTTCGATATTTGTTTCGCAAAAAACATGAGTTCGTACAGATTTAAAAAGAACCTTGTACGGAAAAACTTCTACTTCAAAAAATCCCATAAGATTTATTTTGTGAGCGTGTGCATCTACACCACCTATACCCACAACTTTTCTTTCGAGATTAAGTTTGTCCCAAACTTTTACGGATTCAGCATTAGGAGAAACGATTGAACGAAGTGGATGAACAAAATGATTGAATTTATTCTGTTCTGTCAATCCTTCCATCCATTCGCTCATATGATTCCAGATTTCGATACCGGTAAATTCTTTCGTATTCCAAGCAGTCCATGGATACGGCGGATGTTCTTCCATCGAATCCCTTTTTTCGTGGGGATGAGCCAAAAATCCAATACCACCTGCATCCTTAACTTTCTTTACGTATTCTTCGGCAGCCAGGCGTGTTGAATAAGTCTCCTTTATATTGAGAGCTAAATAATGATTTTGATTATTTCTATCATTTATTTCACAACCGACAAGAAGCAGAGTATTTCCGTACCATTTTTCTTTTCCTTCATTAAGTGCTCGAAGGGTATTGTGATCGGTCAGTATTATATAATCCAGTCCGACTTCGTCTGCATATTTTGCAATTTCTTCGACAGTACCCGATCCGTCTGAATACGTCGAATGCATATGTAAAGCACCTACATATTCAAACATAAAAATTAAATTTCATATAACACTGAATAATTAGTTGATTGCTGCACAATCATATCCGAAAGTTTGTTCATAAGAATATCTACTCTTTCGTCAGGATCATCGTCAAAATCCTCATATGCCTTTCTACTTTCGAATAGATAGATTTCCGTAAAAGTATTCTCGTGATTTTTATGTTCAAACACTGAATAACTTTCAAGTCCATCGGCTTTAATGAGAGTTTTTAACTCTCTGATAACATCGAGATATTCATCTCTCTTTTTCGGTATGATATCATACCGAATTGTAAATACAGCTTTAGGCATTTTTTTCCTCTAGATTTATTTTTTATAAAAAAATTCTCCATCAAACAAGTGTTCAACCGGACCTGTTAAGAAGACCGATTCGAAATTATTGTTCACTTTTTCGAACTCAACACTAAGAATAAAGTCTTTAATTGTTCTAAAATTTACCGGTGCACTATTATGTCGTTTTAAGGCACAAAATACTGCAGCAGCAACAGCACCGGAACCACACGCCAAAGTTTCTGATTCAACTCCTCGCTCAAATGATCTTATCAAAAACTCGTCACCGTTTTGTCTTATAAAAATCACATTTGTTCCGGATTCAGTAAAAATTTCATCGTGTCTAATTTTCGCAGCCGTGGAAGCAAAATCGAACTCGAAGAATTTTTGCTGTTTCTCAGAAAAATTTATTTCATCAAAATCTGCAACAAGATGTGGTGATCCAGTATCAACCCAAATTCCGTTTAATTTCAATGATTTATTTTCTATTTCTATATTTTCATTTAAGATATTAATTCGAAAGGAACCGAATTTCACTAAATTATTTTCCAATTTTTCGGCTGAATACTGGACACCCAAGTTATAAATTTTTACATCGACCCTTTCCCCGACTGATTTTTCGAAATAATATTCAGCGGCACATCTTGATCCGTTTCCGCATAGCGACCCGCTTGAGCCATCGGAGTTGAAATACTTAACCGAGATTTCATCATTAAATTTTCCAGAATAAATGAGCAATCCATCAGCCCCGATTCCGAATTTTCTGTCACATAGAATAACAGCTAATTCTTTATTTGTATTCAAGTCCGGATTCAGCGCTTCATCAAGCAGAACAAAATCGTTGCCTGCAGCGGTAAATTTCGAAAAAATAATTTTTTTCATAAGAAAATGAAATTTACTCTATAAACACTAGGTTTGCAATGAAAAATGTAAAAGGATAGAATGAACGAACTTTCTATTCGGCATTGAACGGATTTATCTTTACTGAAATTAAATCACAAAGATAATTATCATATTCCCAACAGTAACTTTGCAGTAAAGAAATAGATTAGAAGACCAGTAATATCAACTACTGTGGTTAGTGCAGGGCTGGCAACTACCGCCGGATCAAATTTAAATTTTGAGGCGGCCAATGGCAGAATAGCCCCAATCAATGTTGCGGTAATCACTTGCAGCGAAAGAGCTGCAGCGATAACAAATCCAATTTTTTCAAGCGTGAAATTACCCGACATTTCTGAACCGTGCGAGAATAACCATACTTTCAGCCACGATAAAACCCCAAGTACACCGGCGAGCATAACAGATATTCTAAATTCTTTCCACAATACTTTAAATGAATCTTTAAAAGTCAATTCACCAAGTGCTAATGCTCTAACAACTACAGTCGCAGATTGACTCCCGGTATTTCCTCCCGTATCTGCAACCATCGGCATATAGAGAGCTAGAATCATAAAGTTTGTTAAAGTTGATTCAAAACTGTGTATTATGGCGCCAGATACCAAACCGAGAGCTGCAAGTGAAACAATCCAGATAGCACGATTTTTAAAGTGAACAATCGCAGGTGTTTTTAGATAAACTCCCGCTTCATGAGAACCAGTAATAGCCATGATTTTTTCAAAGTCTTCCGTTTGCTCCTGAGTCATAATATCAAGAGCGTCATCGTGAGTGATAATACCAACTAATGTGTTATTAGCATCCACAACCGGTAGAGCTATCAAATCATATTTTTGAATCTTCCTTGCTACTTTTTCTTGATCTTCATCGACTTTAGCAAATAATACTTCATGGTGCAGCACATCTCTAATAAGCGAAGAAGGATCAGCTAGAATCAAATCGGATAGTGAAACGAATCCTATTAACTTTCGCGAAATTTCTATCACATAGATGTAATAAATAGTTTCTTTTTTAGTTGCTTCTAACCTTAATCTTCTGATTGCTTCTTCGACGCTAATATTGTCAGGGACGGAAACATACTCGGATGTCATTACAGATCCAGCACTTCCTTCCGGATAAGAAGCAAGTTTTCTAATATCTTCACGCTCAGCTCGAGCTAATGCAGGTAAAATATTTTCCTGTATTTCAACCGGGAATTTTTTAAACAAATCCACTCTATCATCCGAGGGCATTTCTGTGAGAAGTTCTGCTAATTTCTGCCTTCCGATGAGTTCGGTAATCTCTACTTGCAGTGATGATTCAAGGTGACTGAATATTTCACTTTTTTTCTCAATAATAAGCTTATCTATAAGCTCCCAGATTTCCTTAGGATCAAGTGAGGAAATGATCTCCGCTATTTCCGCTGGGTGCATATCTTCCGATAGATTAATAAAATCATTCCAGTTTTGAGCAGCAATAATCTCTTTTAATTCAGGTACAAAAATTAGATTTTTCATTGGTACCTCCATCTTTCACGACGGAGAAAACCAATTTTTGGAGGGTTTAATTCCGTGTGAAAGTCAAATTTTAAGTGGTATTAAAAAACTCGCGCCAGGTTCCTTAGAAGCGGGCATATCTTTCCCTTTTTTTTATTATTTAACAAATTTTGATTACAAACTTATGAGAATAGACGAAAAATTGAAAGTGATGCAGGTAAAAAATATTGTTCTAAATGAAATGCTAAACTATGAAGATAAGGCTGTTTCGTATGTTGAATATATATTCGAAAATTAAGAGACTCTAAAATAATTAATGGACGATGAAACAGCCTCAATAAATATGATTACTAATAGATTGAAACCAAAATTAAAATGATAATCCCGAGAACCATATTGCAGGCTGAAAGCAGTTTAATTTTACCATGTGCCTGAACAACTTCTTGCGATGGCTTTTCCCCTGGCTTTGGAGCATACTTTCTGATTTTCGGCGCTTCAACAAACGTGATCATACTTCCAAAAACGATCATAACAAGAAACAGGATATGTTTAATTGTTATCATCATTCCGTAATCAGTTGAAAAGTTGAAAAGCATTCCCGACGGTGTCTTGAAAAAACCAGTGATAAGTAAAAAGAGAGTGCTTCCCCAAGCGACAATTGTAAATCGTTTTGCTATCTGCGCGAAAAGTTTTCCTCGCTCATTTGGATCAATTGAATTTAATGACGGCATTAAAACCAAATTCATGAAGATCATTCCGCCAATCCAAATTACCGCAAAAAGTAAGTGGATAAAATTGTTAATCATAAACATAGACATTGTCTATCCCCCACGTTTTTGTATTAATTAAGTTGTTTAAAATTGCGGCTCCAAATATAATGCAGAACACAAAGATAACAAGATTTTTTTTTCTGATTTATAGAACTTTCAGTGACTGTTTCGAATTCTGAATGAATTCAAAAAAATCCCCCGAGATAAATTCCCGGGGGATTGAAATCTGAATGAATTTTATTGATAAATTATTTTAAAAGAATCATTTTTTTCGATTGGAAATGAGCCCCGGTTTGGAGCGTATAAACATAGACACCATTCGAAAGTTTATCCGCATTAAATTCAACCATATGTGTTCCCGCATCCATTAACTCGTTTACCAACGTATTAACTTCCTCCCCTATTGAATTAAATACTTTAATTGTTACAAAATCCGATTGAGGAATGGAAAATGAAATCTTAGTACTTGGGTTAAACGGATTAGGATAATTTTGAGCAAGCTCGTATTTCAACGGAATATCGACTTCAACGTTAATTTTTGCCGAACTTTCCCGAGTGCCGTCAAAATCAATCTGAATCAGTTCATACTCATAAATTCCGTTGGGTAGATTTTGATCAGTATACGAATAATATTTCTCCTCACTTGTTGTTCCGCTACCGTTGATAAATTTAATCAAACTACCATCTCTAAATAATTCAAAACCGGAATTGTTGATCTCAGTGGCAGTTGTCCAAGAAAGCATAACATCATTTTCATTTAACGATGCGTTAAACGATGTTAATTCAACCGGAGTGAATGGTTCTCCGGGACTTTCTGCTACTGCATGAGCTACGTATTTGGTTCTTCCATTGTTGTGCAATATCATTCTTCCGTGAGAATCAACCTTTACATCGGCCCATTCCTGAATCACGTCTTTACCGCCAGAATCAGCTTGACCTTGCTTTTTGTCGTGTTTATAGGCAATTCTTTTTTCGCCGTTTGCAGTTTCTGTAAATCCGGTCAATACCACGACGTGACCGCGCCATCCCCCTTCGCCATCAGGCCATTTATAAAGAAGTTCAACATCTTCGCCGTCAATCATCTGCTGTTTCAGCCAGTCCCAGGTTGGATAATTTCCATTGTTATCGTTTCTTGCGTAGGCAAAACCAAAAGAACCGCGGACCGTATCTGTAATCGATTCGCTTTGAAATTTTACGTTTATATTTAATCCAAATTCAGAAATGAAATCTAATTTCCCCCTAATAAAATTTTCCGGACTGACTCCTTTGTTACGTTGCCTCTTCATAAAATTACTAAGCTGTTCAAGCAGATCTCTATGAGATAGATTTATAGTGACACCATTATCGGGTAAATCCGACAACCATTTTAAACTATTTGCTGCCGCTGTTGGTCCGCATGCATTTTTATCCCCGGCATAAGTATCGGTGTCAGGATGATTTGAATCGTCTAGATCGATATTCGGAACTGTGCATCCATAATAACAAGCTTGAGTGACATCCGCAGTGATATTGTTGTTAGGTGTCGGGTCTGTGATTGCAGGTTCTGTTGGTTCTGTTGGATCGGCATATTCATTATCTGCATCGTCTTCACCTTGTTCAACAGGTCTATCAAATTGAGCAAAAGGATGTTGGGTCGGATCGGTCATCCTTGTAAGAGAATAATGAACAAAAAAACTTAGACCATTTGCAGGATTAAATGGAACACCCAAAACAGCTCCCAGCAATGAAAGATTAAACCGAAGAGCCAAAATTTGCAATCCGGCAGAAAATGCAAGTGAAGGCAGGTAGAGGTTGTTCATTATTATTGCAAACATAAAATTGTCATTGTTCATTACACCAATAGTTACATAGTATCCTGCTGAACCGGCAAGATAAGTAAGCACCATCAAACCGATCAAAGAAAACTCAATTGGATTTGCCATATTCATAAGAGATAATTGCTGCACGGTCAAGTTGTCAAATTGAGGTGCATCTTCCTGAATTACACTCTTTATCGGTTGTTTTTGTGGAGTTTGAACATTGCTTTGTGCATTCACAGCAATGGGATTGGAGATAAGACATGCAATCAGGAGAAGATAAAATACGTAGTGAATGGTATTCTTCATAATACTCCTTGTCCTATTTTATGATCGTAAAATATTTAGTTAAAATTAGCTTCTGTAAAAAAGAACAAAAAAAAGTCTGAGAATAAGGGAAGGATTAAAAGTATTGAGTAAAAGGTAAGGGATTAATTAGGCAAAATCAACTAAATACAATATCTTAGCAAATTACACCCCGAAGAAAATCCTATGGGAGGTAATAAAATTTGTAAAAATCGCCTAAGAATTATAAATTCTGCACTTCTTCTAACAATATTAACAGAAAATCTTATATGAATGAAAAAAAAGGTTTAATAAATAGATCTCTATCCATAGTTGAAAAAATCGGGAATGCTCTTCCGCATCCGGCTACATTATTTTTCTTGTTTGCATTGGGTGTAGTAGTTATTTCCTGGATCGTTTCATTTTTTGATTTATCCGTAGTCCATCCGGGAACCGGTGAAACTGTTACACCCGTCAACTTAATGTCCGTTGAAGGACTTCATTTTATTCTAACCACGATGGTTGACAACTTTACCGGATTTGCTCCGTTGGGTACCGTATTGGTTTCTATGCTGGGTATTGGAATTGCAGAAAGCAGCGGGCTGATTGGAACCTCGCTGAGGTTGCTTGTAATTTCAGCTCCCAAAAAACTTTTGACCTTTGTTTTGGTTTTTGCCGGTATCTTATCTAATACTGCAAGCGAAGTAGGATATGTACTTTTGGTACCGTTGGGTGCGATCATTTTTCTCGCAGTTGGAAGACATCCTATAGGCGGTATGGCTGCTACTTTTGCCGGAGTTTCAGGAGGTTATAGTGCAAACCTTCTGCTTGGAACTATCGATCCTTTATTAGCGGGACTATCTCAAGAGGCAGCGAACATAATTCAAGAAGGATATAAAGTCAGTGCGGCTGCAAATTATTACTTTATGGTCGTCTCAACTTTTGTAATTGCAATTACCGGAACTTGGGTAACTGAGAAACTTGTAATGCCAAGATTAGGAGAGTACACAGGAAACGAGAAGCCGGAAGAACTAAAAAAGATTAATGACACTGAAAGACGTGGATTAAGATTTGCTCTCATTGCTTCGGTATTACTGGCTGTATTTATTCTTGCGGGACTTATTCCTGAGCAAGGATATCTTCGTGATCCTCAAACCGGGGATATACTTCATTCTCCTTTTATGGACGGCATTGTTGCATTTATTTTTATCGGAGCGGGAATTCTCGGAATCGCTTATGGTATTGGTGCCGGTACTTACAAAAATGATACTATGGTGATGAAAGGAATGGGAAAAGCAATGGAAACATTAGGAATTTATATAGTTCTGGTTTTCTTTGCTGCTCAATTCGTAGCTTATTTTAAGGAAACAAACCTCGGATTAATTTTTGCGATTGAGGGTGCTGAAGTACTCAAATCTTCAGGACTTGGTGACATTCCATTGATGTTGGCATTTATTTTCCTTTCCGGGTTAATAAATATGGTAATGGGCAGTGCGTCAGCAAAGTGGGCTATTATGGCTCCTGTTTTTATCCCAATGTTCATGCTTCTCGGATACTCTCCTGAACTAGTTCAGGCAACATATAGAGTAGGCGATAGTGTAACAAATATAATCTCTCCAATGATGTCATACTTTGCTCTGATTGTTGCATTCATGGAAAAATATGACAGCAAAGCAGGAATAGGAACTGTTATCTCAACAATGCTGCCTTATACAATTACTTTTACTATTGTCTGGTCAATTTTACTCATTATTTGGATTATATTGGGAATTCCTTTAGGCCCTGACGCTGGTTTGTACTTATAGTTTTTCTTGGATATTTTAATCTGAGTTTAGTATTAATAAACTCAATTTACCTATTAATATAATTTTTGACTTTATAAATCATTAAACTCTTGTCTCTGCTTCCTTTTAAGACAAAAAGATTCTTTTCGCATTATTCAAGTATTTTAGTAAATAAAACAAAATAAGATTTTCGAATATGAATACTTTCGATAATACTATTAAACAGCCTTGAAAATTTGTACTTTTAATATTATCATGAGTTTTAATGTCAAATAACTAATCAAGAGTTCATTATGGCGAATAAATGGGAAGAATTAATAAAAAAGGAAAAACAATACGCAGAGGAAATAAAGACATTAGTAAAAAAACATAATATTACCGTTAGGATGCTTACCTTAGCAATAAAACTGGGAGCGCCCAATATAGCAGCCGATTTAAGAAAAAAAAGAATCGGTGAAAAAAAATATCGAGCTCTAAAATCCGGAATTGATAAAATCCTATCAAATAAAATAAGTGAAGCTGAAATCTATACACATATACCAAGAAGAAATTATACCACCGTAAGCTCAAAGAAACTTAAATCTTTGTTGAAAAAAAATAAATTAACGGTAAAATCTGCAGCAGAAAAAGCTGAGTTAAATTTCGATTATCTAAATAACTTGTTAAAGGAGGATCGAATTCCCGAAAAAACTTATAGCAAATTAATCCGGAGATTAAAAATCAAATAGATCTTTCCCATTTTTGATTCTTCCGTTAAATAATAATTTTAATTCTTATTGTTTTTTGAGGAATCCAAAATATTCGGGCTAAGTTGAACGGAGGAAAATTCCTTATCCAAAAATTTTCGAGTTTCTAATAAATCCTTTTTACTTGTCATATCAGGGATGTGTTCACATAACTTATAAGTAAACATCCCATCAACATGATCTTTTACCATCATATTAATTGCTGTAGGTATTTCCTTTTCATCTCTTTCCGGTGTAAGAGGAGTTTTTTGAAAGTACGGGAGCAGTAAATCATAATCGAACCGGAAAATATTCATGCTTATTCCTATATATCCCATTTCTTCTTTTAAATTTTCTATTTCCTTTTCTAAAGGTTTTTCTATAATTGATTTTAGATAACCATCTTGGTTAACTGAGATGATCGCAAATTTTTTATGCCGTTCATCGGTATAGTTTAATCCTCTCAGATCATAATTTATCATTGAATTTTTTTTATCCGATTCTAGCAGCAACTTCAATGCATTAACCGAATAAAGATTATCCGAATTACAAACCGTGAATTTATTGCCTCTCCAATCCGGCTTGCTTAACATTCCTTGAAGAACAGCATCGGCGGTTCCCATTGGTTTTGCTCTTCCTTCAGGGATCGATTGCACTGCATAAGAAAGATCCATTTTCCCTATTTTTACCACATTTTGTTTATCAAATCCGTAATACTTTTTAATAAACTCATCTTTATCATTAATGATCAGAAGAACTTCTCGATGACCCGAAGCACTAATATTAAAAAGAAGATAATCCATAAAAGGACGATTATCTTTTCCCACTCCAATCATACCTTTTGATAAATTATCTGCCTCACGGATAAGTTTTTGATCCGCCGTTATTGTGTCATCCGGCATTTTCATCCTGCTTGAGACACCGGCAGCAAGAACCATTATTTTCCCTTCCAAAATAAATCTCGAATAGTGATATAAAATAATAAATGAAAATAGCAGTTTATTAAGATGTTAAAAAATATTAACAAATTTGTACTTACTTACTAATATGTTTAGTTTTGATTAAAAAAGACAACTAAAACCAACACATATGTTATCAAATACGGAATTAAATTCGCTCATTCAATTAAGAAAAGAGATTCATAGAACTCCTGAACTTGCACATAAAGAGAAACAAACCGCAAAAAAAATAATCGAGTTTTTAGATAGTAAATCCGATCACATAATAAAAAATATAGGCGGAAACGGCATAGCGTTTGTTTTTGATAGCGGTAATCCGGGTGCAACAATTTTGTTTAGATCGGAACTTGATGCTCTCCCAATTTTTGAAACCAATGATTTTGAATATGCTTCAGTAAATGGAAAGGTTTCCCATAAATGTGGTCACGATGGTCATATGACTGTTCTCGCCGGATTAGGTTTAATCTTATCAAAAGAAAAACTTAATTCCGGTAAGGTGATTTTACTTTATCAACCTGCCGAAGAAACAGGAGAAGGTGCAGAATTAATTTTAAGAGATGAAAAATTTTCGAAATTGAAACCGGATTATATTTTTGCTCTTCATAATCTGCCGGGATTTCAGCTTGGTAAAACTATTTTGAAAAACAAACACTTTGCAGCCGCTTCAAAGGGAATGATTATCAAGTTGGAAGGAAAAACAAGTCATGCAGCGGAGCCTGAGAAAGGAATATCACCGGTAAAAGGAATGATTAAGATAATTGATAAACTGCAAAGCTTGGTTTCAATTAGTGACCTTAAGGACTTCGGACTAATTACTGTAATACATGCAAGACTTGGCGAACGAGCTTTCGGAACATCTCCCGGTGCCGCAGAAATAATGTGTACTCTTCGGAGCTTCAGAAACGATGATATGGAGATCTTAACAAATGCCGCAGTTGAAACTGCAAAAAAAATGGCTGCTAGAGAGTCACTTTCAATCAATATAGAATTCACAGAAGATTTTCCTGCCACGATAAATAATACCGAATGTATAAAAATTCTGCAAAACGCCTGCGAAAAACTTAATCTACAATATGAGTTAATGGAAAATCCCTTTAAGTGGTCGGAAGATTTCGGTCATTTTACTGAACAGATTAAAGGTGCATTGTTTGGAATAGGAGCCGGTGAAAACACTCCGGCACTTCACAATCCTAATTATGATTTCCCTGATGAACTTATCGAAACAGGAAGTAGATTATTTTATCACATTGTAAAAGAAATAACGGAAAGTAATGTTTAATACCTCAACTATTGAACTAAGCAAAAGCGCATTAAAATCAAATTATAATTACATACAAAAAGTAATAGGCAAAAACGTAAAGCTTTCAACTGTTGTGAAGGGAAACGCTTATGGACATGGAATTGAACCGTTTGTAAAACTTTCTCAAGTATGCGGAATAAATCACTATTCTGTTTACAGCGCGGATGAAGCACTTAGAGTATTGACTGTCGCCCGGGAAAAAACAGAAATAATGATAATGGGTTGGATTGACGATGATGAAATTGATTGGGCGATTAAAAAACAGATTCAATTTTATGTGTTCGATCTTGATCGTTTGAGAAAAACAATTTCGCTATCGAAGAAACTGAAGAAACCAGCAAGAATTCATATTGAACTAGAAACGGGAATGAACAGAACAGGATTTTCAGAAAGAAATTTAGGAAAGCTTGTTGAACTGTTGAAACAGAACAAGGAGAATCTGATTATCGAAGGAATTTGTACACATTATGCGGGAGCCGAAAGCATCTCAAATTATGTTAGGGTCCATGACCAGTTTGAAAAATTCGAAAAAATGTTTTCCGATTTAAAACGAAGAGGAATTGTTTCCAAATATAAACATTCGGCTAGCTCAGCTGCGGCTATGACTTATCCTGATATGCGAATGGATCTGGTGAGAATAGGAATTCTCTGTTACGGTTTCTGGCCGAGTCCCGAGACTTTCATTGACCACTTAACAAAAAAGCGGATGTTTGAACAGGATCCTCTCAAGCGCGTTCTTAAATGGACAAGTAAGGTTATGTCGACAAAAACGGTGAAAATGGGAGAATTTATAGGTTACGGAAATCACTTTCTTGCAGAACGGAAAACTAGAATTGCCGTTATACCAATCGGCTATGCTCACGGATTCAGCAGAAGTTTAAGCAACAATGGAAAAGTGTTAATAAAAGGAAGGTTCGCACCGGTTGTAGGTTTAGTGAATATGAATTTAATTATAGTTGATATAACAAATGTAAAAGGTGTCAGGCGCGGTGATCAAGTCGTAATTATTGGCAGACAGGGAAAAAACGAAATTTCTGTAGCATCTTTTATGCAGATGGTAAACCAACTCAATTATGAACTACTTTCAAGATTGCCGGAAAGTATTCCTCGAATCGTAACAAAATAAATCTATTTTTTAATAAAACTTACGGCTGCTCCCCCTCCTTCAGCTAAAATTAGATTTAATGTCTCACCGCTGTTCAATTCTTTTTCTTCAATTTCATAAGCCGTTGGATTCTTATCCCAGTGTGCCTCCGGAGCATCTTTATAAATTATTGCATCATAAACTTCATCAGGGTCAAGGAATGATAAATCTATATTAAACTCGCGCGAATTTTCATCTGTAATGCATCCTAAAAACCAATTGCCGGTTCCTTTTTCTTTCCTCACGATTGTCACGTAGTCTCCAATTTCACCGTTAATAACTTTTGATTCATCCCAGTCTATTCCAACGTCTCTTATGAATTGAAATGCCGGATGGTCTTCATAATTTTCCGGAAGATCTGCAGCCATCTGAAGCGGACTGTATATAACGACATACAAAGCAAGTTGATGAGCGAGTGTTGTATTAACTTGATTATTCGGTTTATATTTATCCATTTTTATATCAAAAATTCCCGGAGTAAAATCGACGGGACCAGCTAACATTCTTGTAAATGGAACGATCGTCAGATGCTCGGGCGGATTTCCGCCGTCCTGTGACCAAGCATTAAATTCTTGTCCTCGTAAACCCTCACGACTAATCATATTTGGGAAAGTTCTCCGGATGCCGGTAGGTTTAATTGGTTCGTGAGCATTTATCATTATGTGATATTTTGCGGCGGTCTCAAGCACTTTGCGATAATGATTAACCATGTATTGCCCGTGATGATATTCTCCTTTTGGTATTATTCTACCGACATAACCAGTTTTAACGGCATGAATTCCAAGCTGCTTACACAACGAATATGCAGTGTCGAGCTGTGCTTCATAGGTTCGTACCGCAGCAGAAGTTTCGTGATGCATTATAATTTCAACTCTTTTTTCATCGGCATAACGTACGACTTCTTCAAGATCATAATCCGGGTACGGAGTTACAAAATCGAACACACCTTCTCTTTCCTCAAAACCGATCCAATGCTCCCAACCTGTATTCCATCCTTCAATTAGAACCGCATTAATATTATTCTCTGCGGCAAAATCGATATAACGTTTTGCGTTTTCAGTCGTTGCACCATGCCTTCCGCTTTGCATATCCCAGCTGGATTTATCAACATGCATTTCCCACCAAATTCCGACATATTTCATGGGTTTGATCCAAGAAATATCTTCGAGTGTATTTGGTTCGTTTAGGTTTACGATTAATTTTGATTCGATCAATTCACCGGCGGTCTCACTAATTTGAATTGTTCTCCAAGGTGTTTTAAATGGCGTAGTAATTTTAACTTTTGATTCATCCGGGGAACTCACAAGCTCGCTTTGCATTAGTAGTTTATCGTTATCTACTAAAAGAGTCATGCCGGAATAATTCGTGAGATTCGCTTCATGAAAGCTGAGATAAATTCCGTCGTCGGTTTTCATAGTAATCGGTGTGTTGACCGCATTATAAGGTATATAAGTTTGAGCAAGAGAGTTTTCGAACATTACCGGATCTACAATTATGTTACTTACACTCGTTGTTCTGTAAAGATGTTCATAAATATCCCAGTCGCCGGGAATCCACCAAGCTTTATGATCACCGGTAAGCTGAAATTGTGTCAGTTCATCCATAATATTTACGTTTCTTAGATTAGGCTGTTCAGGAATTTCATACCGAAATCCTATTCCGTCATCAAATGCACGGAATACAAGATTCATTCTTCTTTCAAGTCCCGAAGCTTCTTTCAATTCTACAATAATTTCATTGTAATTATTGAACACTTCGGATTGCTCTCCCCATGGCATTTTCCACATTTCAGAAAACGAACATTCGGAGATATTGACGATTGTGAAGTTTCGATCAAATGGTTCGGCATTCTTAAAGTCAAATCCAAGCGTTGATGTATCAATAATGATTTGATCATTAAAAGTGATTGTGTAAGCCGGTTTGTTATCTTCGACTAGTAAAAATTGTATCTTAATCTTTCCATCCGGCGAGGTTACCGCGATATCATTAAAAGTAGAACAATAATTGAAAGTGACAGAGACTAAAACAAAAAATAAAATTATTTTTTTCATTTCAAATTTATCCAAGCTTATTTTTGATTTACCAGAACACAGTGTAAAGCAGTGCAAGTATCAATAAAATGACATAAGCGGAAATGTTAAATACGCCTTCGGTTTTAAAAGTTTCCGCAGTAAGTTTTATTCCTTTAGGATCATCATCAGACTTCGATAGCGTTAAACTGATCATAGCAATTATTACGAGAGTTATCAAAAATGTATATAGCATTTCATCCATCCAGGCAAGACCAATAAACTCCAACTTTAAAAACAAAGCAGTTGGGATTGAAAGTATGGCGCCCCATATTGCCCCCTTTGTTGTAGCTTTTTTCCAGAATAAACCTATCATTGCAACAGCAAGAATTCCCGGACTTACGACACCAGTGTATTCTTGAATATATTGAAAAGCTTGTGGAACACTTCTGAGAAGCGGAGCGGAAAATGCTGCAATAATTAATGCTGCGGCTGCACTTATTCTTCCGACTCTAACTAGTTTTTGTTCCGAGGCTTGTTTGTCGATGTAAGGTTTAAAAATATCCATAGTAAAAATTGTGGAAGTCGAATTGAGCATTGAAGCAAGTGATGAAACTATAGCTGCAGTCAAGGCAGCAACTATCACTCCCTTCAATCCGATTGGAATAAACATACTAATCAGCCAAGGATAAGATTTGTCATAATTTAATGTTCCATCAGCTTTTGTGAATGATTCTCTTACTCCATCAATTACAGCTGTTCCTTCAGGCTGAGCATACATTACGTAGGCAATGATTCCGGGAACAACGACAATTAATGGGATCAACAACTTGAGAAAAGCGGCAAATGCTATCCCCTTTTGTGATTCTTTAAGAGATTTTGCCGCTAATGTTCTTTGAATGATATATTGATTAAACCCCCAGTAATATAAATTAGCAATCCACATTCCTCCAATCAGCACAGCGATACCGGGAAGGTTATCAAATTCGGGATGACCTTTCTCGAGTATCATATGAAACTTATCTCCTGCTTTATCGTAAATGTGTGAAAGCCCGTTAAATAATCCTCCCTCAGGTGTAACGTTATTCAATGCAACAACTGTCGCAATTATTCCGCCAAAAACTAAAAGAATTACCTGAACCACATCCGTCCAAGCAACAGCGGAAAGTCCACCGTATAGCGAATAAGCTGCAGCAATAAGTCCAAGTAAAATGATAAACACAACAATTAAGGATCCATCGCCAATACCAATAATTGTATCAAGTGCTTTAGCCCCAAGAAAGAGAACTGAAGTTAAATTCACGAAGATGAAAAGAAAGATCCAAAAAACTGCCAGTATAGTTTTAAGAGTTGTGTTGTATCTTTGTTCAATATATTCAGGAATAGTGTATATTTTTTTCTCAATAAAAATCGGCAGAAAATATTTGCCGACAATAATCAGAGTTATTGCAGCCATCCATTCGTATGAAGCAATCGCAAGTCCGATCGCAAAACCTGAACCTGACATTCCGATTATTTGTTCTGCTGAAATGTTCGCTGCAATCAATGAGGCTCCGATTGCCCACCAGGTAAGAGATTTTCCTGCAAGGAAATAATCTTGTGAATCTTTTGTGTGTCCCTTTTTTGTTCGAGAAACGTATAGACCGAGACTTACAATTCCCACGATATAAATTCCAAAGACAATAAAATCCAGTGTCGAAAAGTTCATAGATGACCTCTATTGTTCTTTGTCAAAAATAAAAAACTTAAACGTAAAAGTTAATGTACTTGGATAAGATTGTTCTACCGAGAGTTATAATCCTAATTAAGTAATATTGCATTAGAAAATTTATCCGTTCGTGGTTTCGTTGTAAATGGTTATCCACTTCCCTATGCGATCATCCCAGTATTTTGCTTGTTTCTTCAGTTTGCCTTTATTAGTGTATTGATGAAATCCAATCATTCTTACTGTATTTCCGTTGCCGTCCGCCGAGTATGAATGAATTTGGATCTGAACCTTATTTTTGTTCGCGGTAATCTGTTTTGGTTTTATGTAACCGAGACCATCAATTTGCATCAACTGACGTGAAGGTTTCCAACCTTTAAAAGATTGACCACCACCGCCCAGATCGGCGGGAGTTTTATAATAAACTTCAGCGTTTTCCAGAAGATGATTAGTCATATTCAACATCTCATCAATTCTTGATTGATCACTAAATGAACGGAACAGACCTGTTCCTGAAGCGATTGCAACACCAACTATTATTATTCCCAA
Source organism: uncultured Melioribacteraceae bacterium (assembly GCA_964499285.1). Taxonomy (GTDB): domain Bacteria; phylum Bacteroidota; class Ignavibacteria; order Ignavibacteriales; family Melioribacteraceae; genus JAGFIY01. Next base: position 13,119 of record CAZCLA010000011.1, on the reverse strand, counting down.
CGCAATCAATAAAAATTGTTTTGTACCCATTTTAATTTCCTATTCCATAATAAATGAATCGGAAAGAGCTTTAATAGATTCAACAAGAAAACGAAATGCAAGCTTATCGTTTTGTAGAATTTTATTTTCAGCATTATCATCGATAAAAGGAATAAATTCTTTAATCTTAGTCAAAGCTGCCTTTTTTTGCGTTTGATCCAAATAAACAAATGCTGAAAGAAGTGTAAAGATATCTTGTTCTCTAATGTTCGGGATAATGACTTCTGCATTTGTCTTAAAAGACTGTGAATTCTTCATTAAGTTCTTTTGCTCTTCCGTCAAATCCTCTCTCACGGGAAGATCATAAAGAGATGAATAGACAAATTTATAACCCGATCCGATATAAATATCTTCATCATTTGAAAGTCTTATCGTCGTAGCTCCCGAAATTCCTTTAATAGTTTTTTCTAAAATGTTAATGTTAAAAACAGAACCATGTTCAGCGATTACATTACCGAAATCTGTAAAAATCGTCAAATGGTATTCCGGATCTATCTTTGTACTTGTATTTGTTTTTGACTCATATCCAAATGAACCGGATTTAAGCTCAATTTTCGGTTCAACTTTTGAATCATCGAGCAACACGAATTCAGTTTCTTCGTCAACGGCAATCTCTGCAATTCCGGGAATACCAATCACCGCAGAAGAAAATCGTTTTGTATGGAAAATATCGTCTTGAGATATTTCTCTTATTCCTTGCTCGGAATTAATTGTATATGCACCAAAATTTGTTTTTACATCCCAGCTAAGCGAGGGTGTATGAAAAAAGAGAAAGTAAACTATTACTGCAGCCAAGAAAAGAATAACGGATGAAAACTTTAATATCGATAGCAGTAATTGAATTTTGTCAGTCTTTGTCTTTTCCTTTTCCTCAAGGTTTTTGAATGTATTTCCTAGAACTTTTGAAACATCGGTACTTTTTATGAGTTTATCAGTTTGTTCTTTTCTTTTTGCCTTCTCAACAGGTTTGGGATCAATAGCCTGCATTAAAAATTCTGTAACACCTTTTGTTATCTCTGAACTTACATCCACATTCGAGTAAAGGTTCTTCACATCATCGACCAGTTTGAAAAAAACCTGCTGCTCACCCATATCAGACTTTTGTTCCCTGCTTCTATTACTTTCACTAAATAAATACTCGTAAATAATATCACACTCATACTGAAAAACATGATCCGGATTTGAAAGATTATAGAGTTGATTTAGCGTATCGCAAATTAGATATTTTATATCCTCGATACTTTTTTTCGGCATGAGGTTGGAGATCGATTCGATTTCGTAATTTAGTTTCAGGTATAATATTAGAACTATTCTGTTAATATCATCAATTTTTGGAAACGATTTTTCTAGGTTTGAAAACTTATCAAGTTCCTCTTCCTTAAATGAATCACTAATGTTTGAATTCTTGTTAAAATTCTCGCTGTCTTTCCCAAGTTTAATTTTATTAAACGAGTTAACGATTACTAAACTTTTAATCCACTCCGGGTAAGTCATCTCATCGGGAAGTGCTGAAAGATTTTTGTACGTGAAGGTAAATATTTCGATTGTCGTTTCGAGTGCTTGCTGCTTATCGGCTAAAAGAAGATACGCTATCTGAAATATCTCTTTATGTACGAAGCCAACTAATTCAAGAAAAGCATTTCTGTGTCCACGTGATGCATTGAGGACCAAATAATTTATATAATCGCCCTGCTTCGCCAATTATTCCTCAAGATATTTTCGAAATATTCATAAAAAACTTTAATATTTCACAGCATATTCATAGAACGATTTTAAGAAAGCATAAATAACTATTATAATAATTCATTCTCCTTAATATACATAAAATATGGAATTTATAATTCTGATTTAAGGATTGGAGAAAAAAGCATCGATAAGCAGGATATACTAGCGGAGAGAGTGGGATTCGACACATACGTTAATTCTGAGCTAAAAACGAAGTATTTGAAGGATTTGTGACTAAAGAGTGACTACTACACCTAAATTAAAACAATACTGGCAAAAAAGCTAAGAGACGATGGCAAGGTGCCTTAGCCATCTATCGCACCATCTAAGTCGTAAAACTACTTTGACATAGTTTAACTAACATCTCCCAGAAGATCATTGAGTAGAGCCTCATCCCCCGTAGGCTTCAGGGGTGTCGTAAGTTGCTTTCGCAACCCAACCCAACGATTATTTCACCAGTATTTAAATATTAATGATTAATCTTTGATTAAAAAATATCTCGTGATTAATACGGACCAAGTAGTTGACTACGGGAAATTACAACTGGAGTGTGATAGAAGAGAAATAGAACAACTATTTATTAACTTGTTTAACAATTCAATTCGTGCGATCAAGCAGAAACCAAAAGGTAAAGGCGAAATTGAGATAAAACTAATTGAACGCGAAAATGTTTTAGAAATTCAATTTAGAGACAATGGTGTTGGTATTCCAGAAATAAACATCAATGAGATATTTGATTTAATGTTTACTACAAAAGTCGATGGAACAGGATTTGGATTGCCGATATGCAAAAGAATCGTTAACGAGCACAATGGTGGGAATATTTCAGCAAAATCGGTCCATGGTGATTATACGAATATAATAATTCTACTCAATCTTGAAATTAGGGAGTAAAATGGAAACAACTTGTAATATTCTGTGGGTGGACGATACTCTTACAGATATCGCTAACTGGAAGGGTATATTAGAGAAATATGGAATACGTTTTGAAACAACTGATAATGCAACCGACGGACTTAAATTAAGTAAACAATCAAAATTTGATAAGATTCTTGTCGATTTGCAAATGCCCAATATGAATGGTGTTGAATTTATTAGGGAACTAGAACAAAGGGATGAAAAAACACCAATTACTATAGTAAGTGCTCATCTTGATGAGCCAAAATGGAAAAGAGAACTCAAAACTCTTGACCGGTCATATGATGGTATCAAACTTTTTCTACCAATCGAAAGAACTGATAAATTCAATAAAATTATTGACAAAATATTTAGCAATACTAGCAAAAGTTATAACCCAATAGATTCTTATGAGGACCCCACCCTTATCCCGTTAGATAAATTAATTTCCCTTTCACCTGAATTGCTTGAAAAGATGAAAGAAAAGATGCTAAACTATAAAGAGGGCCTATTACAGGAAATAATTAAGTCCCACGATGCAAGCTGGATAGTTTATTGTGCAAACGAAGTTATTATGCTTGGCAATGTGGGTGATGAACCTCCGGATGAAAAAACATTAGATAAAATATCCAAAGATTATGGCCTCTTACCTATTCTATATTTTCGGTCTCCAATTATTGAAGAAATTTATTGGAGTATGATAAAGAATAGTCTGGATTATTACCCAACAATGACCGTTTGTGTTTCGAATTCAGATGAGAAAGTAAAAGTTACCGGGGATTTCGATACTGGATCGGAAGCTACTTTCCTAGATTTTAATTCACTCTCAAGTGTTGGTCTTGTTAAAAAATCTTTTTTCGATTTCACCAATTCTGGCCAACATTTGGGACATAATTTTAAATACCTAAACAAAGAAACTATTATTTCTATAGCTGATGAAACCGGAAAAGAAGTTTCCCTACCAATGAGATGTTTATTTGTTCTTGATTGGATGAGAAGTCCATTCATCGATATAAACAAATCGAGGAAAGCATTAATTGGGAGAGATATTTTTAAACACTTTAAGTTGAAATTATACCTAGATACAAGTAAAAAGCAAACGAGTATTAATCATATAGATGGATAAATCAATGACGTTACCTTCACAATTTTTTACTACAGAAAGTTTTACAACATTACTTGGCTGTGTTTCCATTGTTTTTATTATCACAAATACTTTGCAAAGTGTTTTTAATTTTAAACCTCGCTGGTTAGTGCTCGGAGTTTCTTTAGCAATTACAACACTCGGGGTGGCATTATCTGAACATCAATCTTTCTTTCAATATTTCTTAGGCTTCCTAAATGGATGTATTGTATATCTAACAGCAGTAGGAACAAATACTGTTTTTAATAGAGAAAGTAAACGTAGAGAAGAAATATCAATAGATATTATACAACAAGAAAGAGATAATCAAAGATTCTTTTTTCAAAATTGGAATGATTAATACAACTATTTAATTTGCAAGTTTTCTCACTAAAATTACACTATCAGATTTAAGTAGTATAAAAACAATTCCTATTATAGATTGAAATAATGTAGTTATCCCAAACAAGATGAGTCCCTCCGAAACATTTATTAATATATTTAGATATTTAAGAATGGCACCGAACATATAAGATACTAGGAGAACATCTGTAATACTGAATATATTTGATTTCAATTTTAGAACTAATTTAATAACAAATGATATTGCAACAAGAAAGTTAATACCCAACATCAATATATTAATTAGTGATTCATTTAGTTTGTACGTTAAAAAAGAGGAACTAATTATAAAAATAACTACTAATAATAATTGTTTTTGATTAGGAGTTTTATGTATTGAAATAGGTAATAATATTGATATTGGGAGAACAACATTAGCTGGTATCAGATCAGTTCCTAAATATATTAACAAGCTTAATGAGTCTCCCAAAGCAAGTAAGAAAAAAAAATAAAAATACTCTGTTTTAAATTGTCGAAAGGCTACAATAACCCAACAAAAATATGACAAGTAAGCTATAAATTTAAACAGAATCATTAATCACAAAATGGGGGACATGGAAATGATTGTTCAAGAATTTGGTTCCCATTATTTGCAGTAAATATTTTTCCCCGTAATTCCAACTTTATTGTTTCATTCTCTCTTTGATTAAGAAATATTTGAAAGCTACTCTTTGAAAAGGCATGAAATATTTCCCCTTGAGCATACTCCTTTTTAACCAACAATGGAGCCCTATCATCTCCTAAAATACCTAGTGTTCCATTATCTAGTTTAAACATAATTACATTTTGAGTATTAAGCAATAATGATTCAAGTTGCTCCACATTCATTCCAATACTGTGGTCAACTTTTCCGTAGAGTGATTCTGCCTCCTCTATTGTATATAATTTACCGTAAAGTTGAGCCGAGACAGAAATGTTAAATAAAACTAAATAAAGAACTACAGATAATATTACAAAACGTAGATGTTTCATACTACCTCCATTGATTATTAAGTTGGCTGAATAAGCTAATGAAGGTTTTGATTTTTAGAATCAGTAATACTACTTAATAGTTATAATTGCTTAGGTGATCGTCACATGATTAATGTTTTTTAAGGCTAAAATAATACTTTGCTGCGAAAGTGATGAACTCAGGAAGGGTTAGAAGATTAAATTTTTTCATTATGTTATATCTATGAGTATCGACTGTTCTCCTACTGACAAATAATTTTTCTGCTATTGCATTGCTTGTTAATCCTTGACCGACTAATTGAAGAATCTTCTCTTCCTTCTTTGTTAAAGTTCCCACTCGGTCGATATTCGCTTGATTATAAATAACTTCATACTTCTTTTTAATTTCATCAACTTTATCTTGATCAATATTATTAAAATAATACCCATCATTCTCAACTAAATCTAGAGCAAATATTAAATCTTTCATTAAATGATCCTTTCCGATTAACCCCCTACCACCTGCTTTTGAAACAAGATATATTGTTTCCTCATCTGTATACATTGATAAAAACAAAAATTTAGCTTTTGTATCTCTTTTAATAATTGTTTTCAACGCCTCAATACCGTTTGTATGATTCATCTCAATATCCGATAATACAAGGTCTACCTTTCTGCTAAAATAGAAATCAATCAATTCCTTTCCATTAGATACTTCTCCAATAACATTATATCGTTTACTTCGTTTTAAAAGTTCTTTTACTCCTTCTCTTAGTATCCCATGATCATCTGCAATTAGCAGATCAATGTTTGAAGTCATGTTAGCCTTCCCTTATCTCTAAAAAAATACTAGTTCCAAATCCTTCTTCGGAATTAATAATTATATTTCCACTTACTCTTTTAGCTCGTTCTCTCATTGAAAATAACCCCAATCCATGAAGAGTCAAATCATCCTGATCATAATCCTCTTCGTTAAATCCACAACCATCATCTGTGATTAACATAGATGTAATCCCATTTTGATTTGTTATTTGAACTTTGAATAGTTTTGCCCCCGAGTGCTTCACAATGTTATTAATCGCTTCCTGAGCAATCCGGAATAAATTCATCTCAGTATTTTTTCTTAAAACCAAATACTCACCTAAAAATTCAATCTGTCCAATAATCCCACTTATCCTTTCAGCTTCATTAACAAGGGTTATTAATGCGGTTTCTATACTAGCATTTAGCAAAACCGGAGGTCTTAATCCTCTGCAAATCTGTCTTAGTTCATGGTTTACTTTATCGATGGTTTCGATCAACGTTATTCCGTTACTATGATTATTTTGAATATCCAATTTGAGTACGGATAATTGCTGACCTATCCCATCATGTAATTCTTGCGAAATCTTTCTTTTTTCATCATCTATGCTCTCCTCCATTCTTGAAGTTAACTCTCTCAATTTTTCTTGATAACTCTTCATCTGCTTTTCAGCGTTCTTCCTCGCTGTAATATTATGAAAATAGACATGAGCAATTTTTAATGGCACTACTGGTTTCAGCGTCACTGAAAATATTTTATTATTAATAGTTAATTCAAATTCTTTAATTTCGTTATTATTAAGAATATTTTGAATATTTAATTCATTAGAAAGTATTATTTCATCCAGTTTGGATTCCATGATATTTTTCTCCACATTCAGTGACTCCGCAGATTTGTTCGCCCGTATAATTTTACCATCAAGATCGACTGCCAAAAGGGGATCGGGGTCTAATTCAGCAAATAGAGATAGGAGTCTTTCGTGCTTTATAACTAATAATCTTTTCTCTTCAAGGTTTTTTTTGTTTAATGGCTTAATTATCTTATAGTAAACCAAATATATGAATAAACCAATGATTAATCCCAATATCAGAATATAGTATACTGGGTTTTTCAACGAATAGAATAACTCCCCGAATTCAATTAAATCTTCAATTAATCTGTTGAACAAAAAACACCAATCCTATTATTAAACTTATGAATGCAAATTAAGAAAAGAATCAGTAATATTACTTATTATTTAGAATACACGACAAATAAAAAGGTGTGAATTACTCAATGTTAGATCCTTTGATGTAAATCAAAGGTAAGTAAATAATAACAAGAACTGAAGAAATAAGAATTCCACCCATAACACTTAGGCTTAAACTTTTCCAAAAGGCTACATCGCTTGTAACAACAAGTGGAATGAGAGCAGCTAGTGTTGTTAATGATGTTGTTATTATTGGTCGAATTCTCGTAAAACTCATTTTAATGATTTGATCAATATCTGTTCGTGAATTAACATCTTTGTATTGGTTTATAAGTAGAATTGTATTGTTGACCACCAGACCAACTAGTAGTAAAATTCCGGCATAGGCACCACGGTCAAGATAAAAATCACCGAGATAGAATAATCCGATAACACCCACCAATGCAAAGGGGATTGCGAGTAATATATAAAAAGGCTTGATGTATGATTCGTAATGGCTCGCTGTAATCATAAATATTAAAAGTATGGCGAAAAAGAGTACAAGCCACAAATCAATTTCGTCCTCTTTTGAAAACAAATCAAATTTTCTTTTTTCGAGTGTATAACCTGGTGGTAAATTCATCTTTTCAATTGATTCATCAGTAAATTTATTACCGTACTTATATGGTCCTTTATAGTCAAAAGATATTCCCCTAATATATTGTTGATCTTCCCTCAAGATGGCTGATAAAACTTTGCTTTCATTAAACTCTACTAAATCACCGATCTTAAAATAGCTATTACCGTTTTTCACGAGTGTTGATACTAATTCTCTTTCCTGTACATTATTGTACTTAGAACTTTTTATTATATAGTTAACGTTCTCATCTGATATTTGAAAAGTATTGTAAGATATATTTCCTTTTGCATTAGCTGCCAATCTTTGAAATAAATTATCCACAGTAATACTGTTATTTATTAGAGTATTTCTATTAAGTACACCCACAATCTCATACGTATCTTTTACCCAGTAGTTTGGGGAACGATCAATGTCAACATTATCTATTCTCGGATTTTTACTGATAATCTCTTTAAACTGCTGGGCAATCTCTTTTACTCTATTGTAATTAAATCCCTTTACAATAACGCTGGTTGTAAACGAACTCCCTCCTGCATTTGAAAAACCGGGTCCAAAACCGTAAACACTTACATTCAATCCTCCTAGTCTAGTAGCATAAGCAGAAAGATAATTTTTCAGCAAATATGGAAATGCTGTCAGGCTTTGATTTTTGGTGAAATCAACTTTTAGGCTCGCACTCTCCTCATCATAAACGTGTGCAATTAGAGTTTTAATATTTGTCTCGTAGTCGAGAACTTCTGTTTCAAATTCCTTTGTTAATTGATTAATTCTTGAAATGTCATTGCCATTTGGAAGTTCTAGTCTCACATATATATATGTGGGGTCATAAAACTGCCAAACCTCTCCCCTGCTTAAATGATTAAAAAACAGATTCAATGAACCTCCGAGCAAATACCCTAGTGCAGGTTCAATATCTTGATAAACTTCCGATTCCGACACAGCATTATAAGCATCGGCCCAAACAGATTCACCTTCAATTCTATCTGGAAGCAACCACACCGGTAAACCTATTAAGAGTATCAATAGACTCATCGCTGTTTTCTTCCTTTTAATTAAAAACTCCATAATTGAAGAAAATAAAGCCTCTCCATTCTCACTTTTCCTATTAACTTTGAATATCTTCTTTATCTTTAGAGATATATAGAGCCTTGGGATAATAACAAAAGCAACAATTAGTGACGCTGTTAACGACACAACCACTCCAACCGCAAATTGTTCAAGATATAATTTGAGTTCACCCGTTAAGAATAAGAGAGGTAAAAAAACAGCTGATGTAGTTAAGGTTGATGTTAATACCGGGGAGAAAACCGCCTTAAGATGGACAGCCAATCTCTTTAAGGAATGACCATAAAAGTACCGGTCAATATAGTCAACTACTACAATTGAATTATCAACCATAAAACCGAACCCAATAACAAATGATGATATTGTTATTAGATTTAATGAAACGTCCAGCAAAAATAGAAATAATATTGATGCGAGAAGAGAAAACACAATTGACATCACGATAACAATTGTATATTTGAAACTTCTAAATATTATTAACAGAACAAGGACTATTATTATAAAGGAAAAAATGCTGTTATTTGTTAATGTGTTGATTTCCTCTTTTATTGTAATAGACTTATCTATTTCTTTAAGAACACTTATATCTTCAGGAAGGTGTGAGGATATCTGCTCAACCTTATCATATATCAACTCGGCTGTACTTATAGAATTTTTCCCCGGCTCTTTATCGATGTTTATGGTTACGGTCTCTTTACCGTTGATTCTGTAATAATTGGATTGTTCTTTGTACCCATCATAAACTTTTCCAATATCGGAGATTTTTAGGGTCGTTCCATTTGGTAAAATCTTCACTACTTGTTCGTTTATTACATCAATTGCTTCAACTTTATTATTGACCTTGACTAGATATTGATATTCCTGGTTTTCAATTGTACCACCGGATAGAATTTTCTCCAGATCTTTAATAGCACTGTTTATTTCTCCGTCTGAAACACCTAATAACATTGCCTTATCAAAATCGATCAATATAGTAATTTGACGTTCATTGCCGCCATAAACTGATACTTCCGACACGCCGTCAATAGCAGATAATTCATAAATAAATTTATCCTTCACCAGTTTTCTAATTTGATTTGCACTCTGATTTCCGGATACGGTATAGGTTATGAACCCTTGCAATTCCTTAAAGCTTTCCGGTACGTATTGTGAAAGAACTGTTCTTCCGACACCATATGGAAGTTCATTCCTAAGGGAATGCAGTTTTTCGTTAATTTCTACTCGCGCATAATCCATATCTGTTTCAGGATAAAACTCAACAGTAATATTGGAAGTTCCTTCTGAGGATCTCGAGCTTATTGTTTTTACATTTTTAAGTCTCGATAATTGTGCTTCGATTGGAGAAGTAACGAATGCTTCAATTGTTTCAGATGATACACCGTTCCATGTAGTTGACAATGTAAGTTTTGGATAAATGACTTTAGGATTAAGTTCGATTGGAATATTATATATAGCTATAATCCCCATAATTATAACAGTGATGAGAAGTATAAATGTTGTTACAGGTCGAATCAGAAATGTGTAGAATATTCGTGTCAAATATACTCCTTTTCGAAAACAGTTTAATAGTTATTAAATTTTTATAAATTTTTGTTCTTTAATCTAATTATCGTTACTGTTATTATAAGTATAGATACTATTAAAAGTAGGCCAATCAAATAATAAATGAAAGATGAGCTCTCCAATATTATTTTCTCTCCAATATTGCGAACATAGATGTTCGGGTGAACAAATACGAGTGCTATTACTATTTGCAATAACGAGCCCATATTTTCAATCCTTCCATCAATAACTTGAGTTAATAAATAATATGAGAAAAAACGCGATAGTAGAAAATAATTCACAACAGGAATAAAAAAGTTTATAAAAAGGTTCCCCCAAATCACTTCGAAAAGCAATACGACAATTGGAACTTGAAAGGATATGATAATATATTGAATAATATTTAACATTATACTGCTAATATTAATTAACCATATATTCTTAATTACCCCTATACTCAACCATATTCCTCCTAAAACTACGATAGATGTTATTAACAAAAATGAGCAAAGTTGGACTAATAAAACGAAAATGAGTCTAACCCTTGAAAAGGGTTTTGTAAATATTAAAAAGGAGGAATTTGTGTCAAAAATAGACCTAAGATAAAATGAAGTAATCAAGATGTAAACAATAACAAATAAGCTGAGCATAATTGAAGATAATATTTTGAATTCCAATTCCATAATACCAGACAGATATTTCTTTGAATAGTCATAATTTGCGGCTCCAATATTAAACAATTTCATTATTATATTATCCGAAGCAAATATTAATAACAAAACATGGCTTATAATGATAATAATAGAGAAGATAAGTAATTGTTTTATTACGCCTTTATTTATTAGATCATAATAAATAAATTTATTTATTTTAGTCATATTTATAATTGACCATTCATATAACTAATTAGATCATTATCATTAACTTGATTAATCTTTGTTATTTGCTTTATCATCTTTCCTTTATGTATAATAAATACATTATCAGCATTTTTCCTGATATCAGTAATGTTATGACTTGAAATAATAATAATTTTGTTAGTTCTCTTAAAGCTATTGAGCATTTTTTCAAAATCTCTCTGTGTTGGAATATCTAATCCATTGGTTGGTTCATCAAAAAGTAATAATTTAGGATTGTGGATTATGCTTAAAAGAAGTGCAGATCTTTGTAGATTCCCTTTCGATAATTTTTTTAATTTTATGTTTTCAAAACCATTAAATCCAACTTGCCTAAAAAGATTAGTAACGTAATCTTCATCCACTGAGTCATAAACAAACGAATGTTGCTTAAGAAGTTTTTTTGTGGAAATATTTTTAGGCAAGTTAAAATTTTCAGGAAGATAACCAATTAACTTTTTACAATTATCAAATTTAATATTATTATCAAATAACTTTATTGATCCAGATTGAATAGGCAAAAGGCTAACAATGGATTTAAACAAGGTTGTCTTACCGGCCCCATTTAGTCCAAGAATATAATTAAGTGTTCCTTCTGTTAAAGATAGAGTAAATCCATCTATTGCTTTGCTATTATTAGCAAAATAATTTCTATATTCTACAGTTACATTCTCTATTTTCAACATCCGTTTTCAATAGCATTATTTATGAAATAATTTGAGCTAACACATAAATTTACTGCTCTTACTTTTAACACCTATAAGTATAAATCTGATATTAGTTTGAACAAATATAAACAATTTTATGTTTTTTGTAATTCTTTAAATCTGGGGACAAGGCTGATATGAATGATGCCAAACACCCCACGCATCCATATAGATACAATTACATTGACATACAACCCCGGAGCAGTATGCCTCTAAACCAGTCGCGGCACATCCACCAAAACAATCTTGACCTGTACACTCGGCTGTTGCAACATCTGCGAATATGAAGCTGCTACTTGCTGAAATAATACAAATCAAAACTGCTTTTTTAATAATTCTCTTAAACAGAATAATACTCCTTAATTTATTAGTAGATAATATAACTGATTTATTAATAAGTTTTAATGAATCAGTATTTATTGACCCTCATTAGTGTCCTATTATTTTTATAAATCGATTTTTAATATACGAGCTTTGGAATATTGATAAGTATAAAGTGAGGAATCTGCTAAAGTTATTTCACTTAAAGTATACTTTGTTTTATCAATAGATAATCTATCATAAATAACAAATTGACTTTCAATCTTTTTCAACAAAATAATTTCAGATAGTAATACAAGAATTATATCATCATTCATAACAGCTAAGTCTTGAATTATTATTTTCACACCACCTTGTTCATCATCAATCGGTTGTTTCAAGATTTGATCAATTAATTGGCTCTTTAACTGAATCACTATGTAATCATCTAATATATAATTCCAAAGGATAACAAACGGTTTTGAGATATAATAATAAACTAATTGGTTTGTATCATATTTGTAAAACTTTATAGTATTAAAAACCTGCAAATTGACATCATCGTAAAATGGTAACAAATTAAACGAGGAATCAGGGCTCATATCGTTTATTAAATTGTTTAAATTATAGACATCTACTAATTGTGGGACTATTGGATCAGGAACAAGTAAATTTTCTAAATTAAAAATAACATTCCTGCTGAAAGGAGAGAAAGAACCTATAATTTGTGCTTCATAATCAAATTGTTTGCTCAATATCTGTAATCGATTGTTACCAATATCGTTTATCAAGATACTCTTCCCATTCGAATATATTGAGAAAGGATGAAGAAATTCACCTGGTCCCTTTCCTTCTGTTCCACGATACTTTACGTTACCATCAC
>CAZCLA010000010.1:53413-90694 GCA_964499285.1 uncultured Melioribacteraceae bacterium | reverse complement strand
CTGCGATTCTTTTTTAATCTTCGCCGGAATATCGTTCAGCAGTTTCACTTTACTTAAAAGCAGATAGAACGTTTTGAATCTCTCCAAATCCATATCAAAGAGATAAAACTCTTCGTACTCGGTCGCGTTGTCTATGTAGAATCTCAGCTTCTCGAAATTGGAAGTGATTACATACTTGCATCCGGTTTGGTGATTCTTGTAATTAAACGCTTGATCGATGATCGATTCCATATCGGTTGTTTTAGTTGACTTCAACTCAATAACACCGACCGCTTTTGAGTCGAGCAGAATCGCGCCGTCAGCTTTCTTGGAATCCGTTTCGTTTTTGAATTCTGTGGTAAGGTTGTAATCTTTATCGGGATTAATAGTATAGCCGAGCACATCAACAAAAATTTCCCGAAGAAAACCTTCTTGATAATTTTCTTCCTTAAGAAGTTTTATGTTTTCGATTCTTTCTTGTTCGCCGTAAAACGATTTGAAATTTTGGAAAGCTTTTTCGACTTCCGAGTTGTCAAGTGTTTGAAGATACTTATTGAGAACTGATTTTTGGAATAAAGACATAAGCCTTAGTTAAATGTGGAAAGCTGTACGAATTTACGATAATTTTATTTGATTATAAAGATTTGAAGTTGAATAACTGTTTTAAGTACCAAGATGCCAGCACCAATAAACTGACATCCTAACATCAGCAGTGTGAATCCCGAAGAGAAGAATAATTTCACCCCTTCTGGGTTTTGTCTGTTTGTGTTTCCTTATTATACAATTATTTTACGCCTTCGTCATTTTTTATCATCAAGTATTGCGATATAATAATCGAGACAATTCATAGTAGAGATTTATCTATTCAGCATTATACTATCTTCACACTTGTTTTAATTAAAATTATTTTTATATCTTTTCAGCCAAATATTGAAAAAGAGGACGAATGAAATCTTACACAATGTTATCCTGGAACGTAAACGGAATAAGAGCTGCGGCAAAGAAGGGATTTATTGAGTGGTTCAAAAGTGAAAATCCCGATATACTTTGTCTGCAGGAAACAAAAGCTTGGGAAGAACAGCTTGATGATTCTTTGACAAACGTTGATGGATACTACGCTTATTTTTCCGAAGCACATAAAAAAGGTTACAGCGGCGTTGTAACGTATTCAAAAGAAAAACCTATAAGCATTAAAAATGGATTCGGCATTGAAGAATTTGATAACGAAGGTAGAATTGTAATAACAGAATATAAAACTTTTGTCTTGTTCAACATATATTTTCCAAATGGCAAAAAGAATGCTGAACGATTAAAATATAAAATGGATTTTTACGAGGCATTCCAGAAGTATGCGGTTGAATTGGTGAAAGAAGGAAAGAAAATTATCGTCTGCGGAGATGTAAACACGGCTCATAAAGAAATCGATTTATCCCGACCTAAAGCAAACGAAAACGTGTCCGGATTTTTACCTGAAGAAAGAGCTTGGATGGACAGATTTTTTGCTGATGGTTTTATTGATACGCTTCGAATGTTCACTAATGAACCCGAGATCTATACGTGGTGGGATGTTTTTACGAGAGCAAGGGAAAGAAACGTGGGCTGGAGAATAGATTACTTTTTCATCAGTGAAAACTTAAAGAAAAATTTAATCGATGCGTTTACAATGCCGGATGTTATGGGATCTGACCATTGTCCGGTTGGAATCAAAATAAAATTATAGAAATATCACCTGCAGCAATAAAGGAAAAGGTTCAACGAACTTTAATTACAAGCATTGTTATGTCATCATCCTGTAGTTTTCCGTTCAACCATTTTTTTATTTCCTGCTCAAAACTTGATAAAATCTCTTCTGGATTTTTCAAATGGTTTTGTTTTAGTACTTCAGACACTCTCTCATAATCAAACATTCTTTTCTTATCATCAAAAAGTTCAACAATACCATCGCTGATTATTAAAAGAACGTCATCCTTTTTAAGTGAAAAGGAACGTGATTCATAAGGAAAATTTTTATATGCACCTAATGGCATTCCTTTTAAAACAATCTGTTCAACTTTTCCTTCTTCAAATCTATAATGATATAATGGAGGCATACCTGCAAACGATGCAGTAACTTGTCCATTTTTGATTTTCAAAATAGAAAGGGACATAAATAAATTACCGAGATTCATTTCCTTAATAACAGCAGTTGATCTATTAAAGAAATCCGGTATAGATTTTATTGATGATTCGGATTTTAAAAGTCCTTTTACAATTGATACCATAATTCCGGCTTTCATACCATGACCGGTTGCATCGCCTACAGCAATCAATAAACTGCCGTCATCGGTCTGCAAAAAGTCATAATAGTCACCGCCAACTTCCGCTGCGGTCGTAAGATATGCGGCTATATCCAAATTTTCAAATTTTGGCAGCTTTTGAGGCAGCATGGAAAGTTGAAGTTCTCTTGCTTCTTCCAATTCTTTCGTCTTTCTTTCATTTTCTATCTCTAAAATCTTTTTCTGATTTTCTAATTCCTTTGCCTCAAGTTCTTGCTCCAAAGTTTTTTGTGATAATTCCTTTACCTGAACTAACTGTTTTTCAAGGCTCAATCTGTTTTCAACAAATTCTTTAGCTAATGCAATTGACATTGAAAGTAAGAATACTAAAACTCCGTAAAGAAATACATTGTATGTTCCGAACAAAGGACCAACCAAATCAAAACTCATTATCATCTGATAAATACCCGATAACGAAAAAATCATAAATCCGATCCTGATAATGTTTGAAACACCTCTGCTCGATGCATTCTTCCGGAACATAACTCTTCCCGCGTTGCCGGAAATAATTGAGATAAATACATATGAAAGATAATAGACTACAATTTTACCCGGCAAAATGAATCCGGCAAGACCCAGAATAAATGCAGTAAGCACATACCATTTTGAGTATTTATTCTTATAATTAAATATTGCAAAGATTGTCAAACTACCCATCAATAGAAGAAAGTTAAGTGTAAACGGGGCAAGTTTTCCGAAAAATACCAATGAGATCTGGGATGTCGAAAGATACGAATTGAATAATATGAATATATAGAATGCAAAAAACAATAAGAACCCGACATAATACAGATTTTGCTTAGTTCTTCTATCAAATAAAAATATCAGCAAGTGAATAAGACTCAGTATTATCGCGGGAATTACAAATATCAATCGCTCGGTTATTACTCTGTCAATTTGATTTACGGCGGATGATATCCCGGGCTCAAATTCTGTGAACACAAATCTGAAGCCCGCCCAGTGTCCTGCATCATTCAGTTTTATCCAATCGGGATTTTCAAACCTCACTGCCATCACGTTCATTCCGGATTTTGTGAAACGCAACAATTTTGGTATCCGCTCCATCTTATCGGTAGAGAGATAAAACTCTCCGTTCAGATAAAGTTCAAGCTTTCCGGTGTTATAAATGAACAATGCTAAGTTTTTATTAACCATGGAGGAGTCAATATCGAAATAAAAACGAAACCACCCAACCCCGTTCCAATCAGTTGAATTGTCGGTAAGAAATCTTGTATCCACAATTTCCCAATCAGAGTCATCATAATCTCTAAAAGAAAAATCGATTTTGTCTTTATTGATGAACTTATGATCAGTTCCCGTATAAAACAATTTGCCGCTTACGGAATCGGGTGCCAAACTGATTATTTCTTGTGAAAAATTCTCACTTGAAAATAGAATCGTCAAAATGAAAAATGGGACTAGTATTTTATGGTCACGCTTTATAACTATTTCCTATTCGAAAAGTTTATTTGTAATTGGGTTGAATTATTTTGTACAATATAATAAATTCGAGTTGTCCTTAAGGACAAAATTTTTTATCAACAAATATTTTTTAAAACTTTTTCACTACTTGCACCCGGCTTCTGCCGGGTTTTTTAATTACCAAACCTAAAATTTATGCCCACTGAAAGTCCGTCAATATCAATTTTATAAGGATATCCGGATTTTTCCTCGCTTAAAAATCTATAGTTGATTCCTGTTCCGATCGATAGCCATTTCAAAGCATTAAAGTAGATATTAATTCCGGGTTCGACAATTATAAAAGTATCACTTGCATTTTTCTTTTGTAAATCCAATCCTTTTTCGAGTTTAGTGTAACTAAGTGCGCCGCCTCCTAACAAAGTGTACAAAGAAACACTAAAAAGATTGTTTCCTACCATTATATATTCAAATTCAAATCCAAGATAACCCAGATTTATTTTTGCTTTTGGTTCATTACTGTTAATCTCTACATCGTTGCTTATCACCAATCCGTATCCGCCGCCGCCAATAAAAAATTTATCATCCAGAACCCAACCGCCTCTTCCACCGATAAGAACTCCAAATTCATTACTGATCTTCGTAAGTTTAATTACGGTCCCTCCGAAGCCGAAAGCATTCTTTTCCGTATTTATTTCCTGCGCTGAAATTGATACTACAAATAATAAACTCAAATAAAAAATTAAAGTCTTTTTCACATCCTACCGGTTTTGTAAATTGATTTCTCCAAAAGAGTTGTAAAAAATATGTAATTTATGCGATATACTAAACAGATAACTAAAATATATCAACAAAAAATTGATTATGATAAAATCTCCAAAACTTACAACAGGAGATATGAACATAACAGATTGTCCGAAGTAATCGAAGAACTTAAGAAGACAATAACATTGAATAGAAATTCAATCATGATGGATGTCGGATGCGGAACAGCATATTGGCTGGATCATTTTTCAAATGATACATCTAATCTCTTCGGAGTTGATCTTTCTTTTGGGATGCTGCAAAAAGCCGCTCAAAGAAACAAGTATTTCAAACTAGTTCAAGCGAGTGCTGAGTTTCTTCCTTATAAGGAAAAAAGTTTTGATATAATAATCTGCATTAATGCTCTACATTTTTTTAATACCAATCACTTTATAAATGAATGCAGCACATTATTAAAACCTAACGGAAATATTGTTTTGGTTGTACTTGACCTGCACAATCCCGAATCATATTGGTATGCTTATAATTATTTCAAAAGTATTAAGGAATATGATTACAACCGATTTGAATCTATTGACAAAATTGAAGATAATCTCAAACAGAATAATTTCAGAAAAGTTAGTCATAAAATCGTTCAAGTTGTTGAAGATGTTTTCATAAACAAAGAAGTATTCAAAGATCCATTTCTCAAAAAGGAAGAATCATCTACATTAGCTTGGCTGAGTGATGAAGAATATTTAAATGGACTTGATAAAATAAAAAAAGCAGTTTCTGGTGCAGATGAAAGAAATGAAAAAATTACATTTAATAAAAAATTTCATTTTGCTTTAATCTCCGCACAAAGATAGAACAATCACAAAATTATTCCGTCTAACACTGAAAAAAGGAGGAAACTATGGTTGGATTCTTACTTTGGGTTTTACTTTTGATTTTCTGCTGGCCTTTAGCAATTATAGCTTTGATCGTTTACCCAATTGTATGGCTCCTTCTCCTTCCGTTCAGGCTGATAGGAATTACCGTAAGTGCGGTCTTCGATCTCCTGAAAGCAATTATAACACTTCCTGCTCGGATACTGAGAGGACCAAGTGCTGCAAGATAATTTTTATAATTAAAATCCGCTTAAAACACCCAATCTCTGTTTCTACTTGATTCTTCCAAATTATTAATTAGATTGATACTAGAAATATTGGTTATGTAAAAACAGATTGATGGACAGGGAAAAATTAAAATATCTTGTTAAACTTATTGACGATGAATCAGAAGAAGTTCGCAATAAAGTATTATTCGAATTAAACAATTACGGACCGGATTTGGAAATTGACTTGTTGGAATTCTCAGGCTCACTTTCGAAATCAAACCGCAAACTTTTAGAACCGATCTTAAACTCAAACAGAAAAAACTGGCTTCGAGATCAGTGGATTAAAAAAGATACGATTAAAGATGATTTCGAACGGCTCGAATACTGCCTAGACCTAATATCAAAATTTCAATTGGGACTGACTGTCAGTTTCGAATTAATTTCAATGCTTGATAAACTTGCCATGGATTTTAGAAACTATTATCCGTATGGAAACGAGGTTGATCTTTCGGTTTATCTATTTCAACAGCTTAAAATCGAAGGAGCATCAAAAGATTATTATAACCCGATGAACAGCAACGCAGTTTATGCTATAAGAAAACAAAAGGGATTACCGATTACACTTGCACTGATATATATACTTGTGGGGAAAAGATGCGGATTCCACATTGAAGGCTGCAACTTTCCTGGGCATTTTTTAGCAAGAATTAAACTCGATGACGAACTCGTTCTGGTTGATTGTTTCAACGGCGGAAGACTGATTTACAAATCGAATATTGCTGAATTTGCTGAAGATATGTATGACTCGGTCATGTTCCTAATCGAACAAGAAACAAACATAAATCTCATAATAAAACGAGTTCTGGCAAATCTTATAAACGCTTACAACAAATCCGAACAGCCTGAAAACGCGGAATTATTTCAGGAGCTTTTGCTTATATAACCCGGTATTTTATATCACATCATTATTGATAATTGATTGATAATTTCAATATATTCAGTCAAGTTCTTAAGTCAAACAATATTAGGAGGAAATGAAATGAGAAAATTTATTAATCTAATCTTAACTACTTTTTTCTTCTTTGCTGTCACAAGTTCGATTTTTGGAGGCGGCGTTGTGAAGATAACCGAAACCACCAGCGACGGGATTTCTGTAACAAGCCAATTATTTGTTCAAGACGGTTTGTTGAAAATAATAAGTGATCAAGCGGAAGAAAACACAATAATGATATTCGATTCCAAAAATAACATCATGACAATTGCAGATCTTAATCGAAAAACTTATATGGAAATAACAAAAGATGATATAAAAAAATTATCACAGCAGATGTCCGGAATAAGCAAACAAATGGAAGAAGCAATGAAGAATGTCCCGCCGGAACAGAGAGAAATGATGGAAAAAATGATGAAAGATAAAATGCCCGGGATGCAGGAACAAAAGGTTATAAAGACCGAATTTAAAAAAGTTGCGAGCGGAATTCAGATTGGAAGTTGGAACACCGATAAATATGAAGGCTACAAAGAAGGATCAAAAACCGAAGCAGTCTGGATTGCTGCATGGCAGGCAACTTCTCTTAAAGACGAATACATGGATGTGTTTAAAGGAATGATAAATATGTTCGAAGAATTCGCAAAAAGTATGGGTCCGATGGCTGCAAGTATGGATCAATCATTTGACGCTGAACTTTTTGAACATGGATTTCCTGTAAAAACTGAAGAATATGAGGACGGAAAACTTGAGAGTACAAGTTTAGTTGATGAAATGTCGGAACAGAATTTAAGTCCTGATGTTTTCAAACTCCCAGCCGGTTTAACAAAAGAAAATCCGTTTGCAAATTTAGAACAATAAGCAGAAGCTGTCTAAAAAGCTGCATAATTTCCTATTACAAGTTTTTTGAGTTATGCGATTTTTAGGCAGCTTGTTTGCATTCAATAACTTAACAGGAGTTATTTTATATGAAAATAAGATGCTATATCCTTTGTGTTTTTATTCTTGTAATTTCTTCAGTTGTTAATGGACAAATAAAAAATCCAAAAGCTTTTTTAGGAACCTGGGAAGGAACTTGGATAAACAGTACTTACACTACAACAGGCGATGTGTCGGTTGTAATTACAACCGATTCTGAATTTTCAAAATTCATCTCAGAATGGGATGTAACGGGTTCGGTGCTTGGAACTCCAGGAATCGATCCATTCACTGCAGAAGGAATTTTTGCTGATGATAAAATTGTCGTGGATTTCGCTCATCCAACATGGGGAAACATAAAAGGAGAATTGCTTTTCGAAGGAACCTTTTCGGGTATGGCAACTGATTCACCGGTTGGCGTTGATTCCATATTCTGCGAAGGTGAATTTAATTCCTATGTTTGCACAGGCTTCTTCGAAATGAATTTTTTCGGAACAGATGTTCAGGGATTTATGATTATTTCCAAAGTGGATCCAATTTTAATTCCGGCATTGTTCTCGGCTGAAACTCAAGTGGACGGTACAATTATGCTTGAGTGGTTTCACGAAGGAGAAAACACTACGGGATATAGAATTGAACGCGCTTTGAATGCAAGATCGGAATTTCAAAATATTGCCGAGATTCCAGTCGGAGAATCTTCCTATCATGATATAGATGTTTTAACAAGCACCGATTACGTTTATAGGATCGCAGCATTTAACGAAAATTTTGAATCCGATTATTCCAAAGAAGCATCTGCAACTTCGGGGGTTGTTAGTGTCGATAGTGAGTCCGGAATACCTTTAAGATATGCACTAAAGCAAAACTATCCCAACCCATTTAATCCATCAACAAATATCTTAATAAATTTGCCGGAAAGAAGTGAAGTG
Source organism: uncultured Melioribacteraceae bacterium (assembly GCA_964499285.1). GTDB lineage: Bacteria > Bacteroidota > Ignavibacteria > Ignavibacteriales > Melioribacteraceae > JAGFIY01. The sequence goes on along the minus strand of CAZCLA010000010.1, from coordinate 82,303 downwards.
AATATTTCAATTTTCAATTCGCTTGGTGAATTGGTTTCGGTGATTGAAAATTCATCGCTTAATCCTGGCAGTTACAATTATGTGTTTAATGCAAAAAATTTGCCTAGCGGAGTTTATGTAATTAACATGAAAGCTTTCTCGCAAATCAGCGGCACTAATTTTGATTATTCGATTAAATCTCTTTTAATGAAATAGTGTTTAAAATGAAATCGGGACGCCCTTTCTCACTCCCCAGCGATGAGAGACGTCCCAATTTCTCATTTTTCCCAGAATAGGATTCTATCTCTTATTTTCAAATCCAATGCCAAGTTTTTATATTCATTTCAAGACATATTTCAAACTTTTTATATCTTCGTGTTGCATAATTGCGAACAAACAATTTTTAAACGTCGTTTTTAGGAAACTTATATGCAAAAACCAAATAGATTAATAAACGAAAAATCTCCGTACTTACTTCAGCATTCACGCAATCCGGTCGATTGGTTTCCCTGGGATGAAGAAGCTTTTAACATTGCATTAAAAGAAGATAAACCTATTTTTCTTTCAATCGGTTACTCAACTTGTCATTGGTGTCACGTAATGGAAAGAGAATCGTTTGAGGATGAACAAGTTGCACAGATGATGAACGATGTATTTATAAACATAAAAGTTGACCGTGAAGAGCGGCCCGATATTGATGGAATTTATATGAAATTCTGCCAAATAATGACCGGTCATGGCGGATGGCCACTAACGATTATAATGACTCCGGATAAAAAACCATTTTACGCGGCTACTTATATTCCCCGTGATTCAAAATTGGGAAGAATTGGAATGACTGAACTTATTCCAAAAATCTATAAGGTATGGAAAGAACAAAGGGAAAAGATTTTTGCAAATGTTGAACAGATATTAAATTACCTTGATGATGAAGAAACTAATTCGGCCGAAATTGATTCATCAATTATCGAAAAAACCATCGCAGATTTGAAAGAAAGATTCGATGAAGAAAATGGTGGATTTGGACGCCGACCCAAATTCCCTACTCCTCACAATTTGTTTTTTCTTTTAGCTTCGTCTGATTACTCAAATGATAAAACCGCAATGGATATTGTTGATAAAACTTTAACGAAGATGCGTATGGGTGGAATTTATGATCATATAGGTTTTGGTTTTCATAGATATTCAACTGATTCAAAATGGCTTCTGCCTCATTTTGAAAAAATGCTCTACGATCAAAGCTTGATGCTGATAGCGTACTCTCGAGCATATCATAAAACAAAAAATCATTTTTTCAAACAGACAGTTATCGAGATTGTACAGTATTTAAAACGAGAAATGCTTTCACCGGAAGGAGGATTTTATTCCGCGGAGGATGCTGACAGCGAAGGCGAAGAAGGTAAGTTTTATGTTTGGGAATTTGAAGAGCTAAAAAACACACTGAATAAAACCGAAATGAATTTTTTCGAAAGAAATTTTAACGTATCTGAAAATGGAAATTTCAACGATGAAGCCACCGGTATGCCCTCAGGAAAAAATATACCGCATATGAAATATATGTTAACAAATGAAGATGAAGAAATTCTTGAAAAGATAAGAAAAAAACTTTTTGATGTTCGTGAAAAAAGAGTTCATCCTCATAAGGATGATAAAATTTTAACCGATTGGAATGGACTTATTATTGCAGCACTTGCAATTGCCGGAAGATTATTAAATATAAACGAGTTCATCATCTTATCCGAAAACGCGGTTAAATTTGTTTACAAGAAAATGTTTATCAATGATAGACTAATGCACAGATTTAGAGACGGTGAAACTGCTTTTTCGGCAAACCTTGACGATTATGCATTTTTGTGTTGGGGCTTGCTTGAATTATTCAAAACAACTCACAAACCCGTTTATCTCCAATATGCTGTCACACTCGAAAAAGTTCTAACAAACGAATTTTGGGATGAAGGCAACGGTGGTTATTTCTTTACAGGAAAATATTCTGAAAAATTAATTTTTAGAAACAAAGAATTTTATGATGGGGCAATCCCTTCCGGAAACTCAGTACATTTTTCGAATTTACTTTTTCTTTATAGAGTTACCGCAGATAACGAGTTCTTAAAAAGAGCAGAAAAAATGATCAGCTTATACGGCGAAAAATTAAATGCAGCTCCAATAGCATATACTTATTTTTCATTCGGTATGATAAATTACTTCTCAAGAAGCACGGAGATAATAATAGTTGAAGGCAAAAAAGGAAATAGAGTTGATGAGATTATCGATTATATTCAGAACGAGGAGGATTTCAATCCGACAGTGATTGTTTTGACTCAAGAGAACAGAGAAGAAATGATAAGATCAGCCCGATACTTGAAAAATTATTCTTCGATAGATGAACAAACCACAGTTTATGTCTGCGAAAATTATGAATGCAAACTGCCTGTAACTTCGCTTCCGGAATTACAAAAGTTGTTAGAGAAAAATTACAAAGTCGGGTTGGGTTAATCTTCTTTCTTTAAAAACTCTCCGAGACCTTTAAATATTCTTTTGTAAAAATCATTCTTTTTTCCGTCAAAGTATGATTCAGTATTTAATGAAGAAGAGATAACATAGTTTGATGTGTCACCAAACGCCTGAACTGTAAATAAAGAATTATCAGTTCTTGAAACAGTCAATTTCAAAGAAGGATTATTTACAGGGATTTCCGGTTGATCAATAAAGTTATTGTTTGTTAATCTGCTTAACTGGCGTAGATAATTTTCAACTTTAGCCGAATCAAGTTCTGCCTCGTTCGAATACCATTTATTATTCAATTTTATTATCTGGTAACTGCTGTCAGCCGGATAATCAAATGCTAGTCGGTTCCAATCGTTATGATTACCAGAAATTAAATTACTGTTTCTGAAAGCATCGGCATTTTGGTTGAACGTCATATCAAGAAAACCTTCGACAAGATAAACGTTTGTTTCATCGGCTAAACGAACATTTGTAAACATACTTCGAGGCTGTTGAAATGAAAACTTCCCGATAACTAAGTCTAATGTGCGATCTGAATCCTCGTATACTTGAACACGAGTTGCGGATTCATCAACCTGAAGTTCCTCCCATTTTTCCTCACTTTTTGCCGTCATACGAATAGGTTTAAGTGAGGTTAATTGTTGAATTAAATTATCAATTTTTGTCATAGGAACCATCACAATCTTGCCGCTTTCAAGTTTTACTTTCCAATCATCTTCTTCTTTAAAAAGCGTAACATCTGATCCCTGTTGGGATTTTGGATAAATAACAATTTTCGATACTGTAGAAGTATCTATTTCAACCAGCTTGTCGCGGAAAGTTCTGTCCTGACCGGAATCAAAAACAAAAATCAGAAGTACAATTACGGCTAATACCGAAAAAATTAATGTAAGTTTTTTAGTTGATATATTACTCATAAGAAATGGATGCAAGTTTGTTTCTTAATTTTCTTCTCATTTGAAAACGAAAAATTCCATAAATAATAATTATTAATAATGGGATTAAAAAGTTAAGATACTTAATTACAGATTTTGTCCCGTCTTCTAATTGAGCGCTAAGCGGGCGAGCGGTAACGCCTTTAGTTCGAAGACTGTTAAGCCCAGTATCATCAGCTAACCAATCTATCGAATTTACCATGAGATTTACGTTATCAGGCTGCAGCTGCTGTGCTTGCTGCCCCTCACCGTTAACCGCAAAATCACCATCACTAAATAAAATCATTTTTGTTTGAACATTGCTGTTAAATTCTCCTTCAAGAGCAAGTGCAACGGGAAGGGTGGATTCAGGAAAGTCGGGTGATTTCCAATCTTTTCCGACATCAAAAAACAACGGAAGATTTTCGATTCCGGATTTTTCTGATGTAAACGCAAGAGGTGTAACTTTAATTTTTGATGTATCCACATCAGAATAATCTATTGAACTTACAAACGGCATCATTACTGATTCAAGTCCGGTAACAGCAGGATGATCGGCAAAGTTGGAGATAATAGGCAAGTAAGGAAAACTTATGGGCGTATTGAAAGTAAACATTCCCTGCTGCTGACGAACCATCACGCTGCTGCAATTTGCATCTACAACAAAATTCTTCCCTATCTCTATTCCGAAATTCATCAGCCATTCTTCCAAACCGGTTGATATTTCTTCTCCCTGACCGGTTTGAAAATTACCATCTACTCTGTTTAGCGAGAGAAGCAGATTGCCCCCTCTTTCTAAAAACTCATTTAAATAATTGATATCTCTTACTGAGAAACTATCTGAAGGAGCAATAATCATTAACGTAGAATATTCTAACGGAATTCCGCTTGTATCTGTAAATTCAACCGGAGTTAAATTATGTGTAACTGTCAATAGTGTATTTAGTTGCTGGAGTGCCCCGAGTGAAGGCTCGCCGTGTCCTTGTAAAAGCGCAATGCTGGGTTTATCGGTGACAGCAATCTTCTTAATCGTAGAAGAAAGTTCATATTCCATCGCAGCTCCCGGTTGAATAAAAGGGATCGTCTCTTTCATTTCGCCGAGTTGAATAACTGCGCCGAGATATGCCCGTTGTTGTTTAACCTGATCACGTTCACGAACGTTTATCATCACAGGTCTAATACCGTTCTGCTGCGCGTTTGCTTCAGTTTCTTGACTTTCGTTCGGGTTTATAAATTCATAAACGACCATATCGTCCGAACGGTTTGCATATTCAATCAACAGGTCTCTAAAATCTTGTTTAGTTTTTGCAATATCCGGCGGCAGATCTTCTGAAAAATAGGCAGTAACTGTCACCGGTTCGGTTAATTCATCAAGTATATTCAGCGTTGCATCGCTTAGGCTGTATCTTTGATCTTCGGTAAAATCAAGTCGTGCAAAAAACTTTTCGCTGATAATATTGACGAATAAAATAATTCCTAACAGGAGTATGATCGAAACAAAAAGTTTGTTTTTAGTAAGCATAATAAATTCTTATTCCACTACATTTCTTTTTGAAAGTACAATTGTTGCCAAGAATAAACCCAAATATGAAATTGAACCAAAATAGATTAAATCGCGCGAATCAATCACTCCGCGTGAGATAGAATCATAATGAGTTGAAAGACTGAGGTAATGAAAAACTTGTCCTACAAATCCTGTAAAATTACCTGCTAACACATCAAATATGATGATAAAAAACAATCCGATAAAAAGCGAAAGAAGAAAAGCGACAATTTGATTGTTTGTAATACTGCTCGCAAAAAATCCTATTCCTAAAAGTGCACTGCTGAAAAGAAGCATCCCCAAATAACCGCACAAAACTGCTCCGTGATCAACCGGACCTAAAAAAGAAATCGTTATATAATAAGGAATTGTAAGAGCGAGCGTAATAGCAATTAGAAGAAGACTGGCTAAAAATTTTCCTGTAACCATCTGCCAATCTGAAACGGCTTTTGTTAACAGCAGTTCAAGAGTTCCACTTCTTTTTTCCTCTGCAATCATTTTCATTGTGATGGCGGGAATGAAAAAGAAGAGAGTCCAATAAGCAACCGAAAAGAATGGCTGCAATGTTGCTTGATTAATAAAGAAAATATCTGAACCGAAAAGCCAGGTAAAAAATCCACTTAATCCTAAGAACACTGTTATCAGAATGTATGCCGATAACGAGTCAAAAAAAGTTTTTAATTCTCTTGAGGCAATTATCCAGGTTGTACTCATATCTCGTTAGTTTGTTGTTAAATCTCTAAAAATATCTTCAAGTTTTGTTTCAATTGGCGTCAATTCAGTGAGCACCCAATTGTTTTTAACTACAGTTTCAAAAACTTCTCTTTTCGATGATTGATTTTCCTTACTGTTGACGTAATAAGAAAACTGTTTATCCTTAACAGGATCAACCATTGCAACAGAAGGTATGCTCGATAATGCGTTTATTACATCGTCATTATTTTGTGCATCCGAAATTTCAATCCTTATTATTTCTTGACCCTGAGCCTGCTTCCTCAATGTCTCCGGAGTACCGTCCGCAACTATTTTCCCTTGATTTATGATAAGAATCCTATCGCAAGTGGCTTCCACTTCAGGAAGTATGTGTGTGCTAAGAATAACTGTTTTTTCTCTGCCAAGCTCGCGGATAAGTTTTCGTATTTCCACAATCTGATTCGGATCGAGTCCGGTTGTAGGTTCGTCCAAAATTAAAATTTCGGGATCGTGAATCATTGCCTGAGCCAAGCCGACTCTTTGCCTGTAACCTTTTGAAAGCTCCCCGATTTTTTTATGTTTCTCAATATTTAACCCACATACATGAACCATCTCTGCAATTCTTTTACTCATTTGTGAAGAAGGAACACCTTGGAGTTTTGCAACGAACTCCAAATATTCCAACACTTGCATATCGGTGTACAAGGGGTTGCTTTCCGGAAGATAACCAATCTTCTTTTTGATTTGATCTTGATCGTTTAAAATGGAATACTGTCCTACTTTTACATCTCCGTTTGACGGAGCCATATAACAGGTTATTATTTTCATCGTTGTGGTTTTTCCGGCACCATTTGGACCTAGGAATCCAAGGATTTCGCCGGTTTTAACTTCGAAGGAAATATCGTTTACTGCTAGTTGAGGACCGTATTTCTTAGAAAGATTTTGAACAGTGATACTCATAAATAGATGAAATAAGTTTGTTTAAGAAATGACAAAATTAAGATTACCATCAGATTTATTCAACAAAACGGCTATTATACAAACAAATTTTTTCGAGGTTCCACATTAATGATCCAAAATTTTTATTCCGCTTTTTCCGGCAACAATTACTTGTGAAGCAATATTTATAAACAATCCATGTTCAACTATTCCGGCTCTCTCTTGCAATTTTGATGCAAGCTTTTCCGGATCTTTAATAATTCCGAAAGATGTATCGATAATATAATTCCCTTCATCGGTCACAAAATATCCGCCGCGTCTTTCCCTCACCATAGGTGAACCGCCAATCGATTTCAAGAATCTTCTCTCGACTTCGAGTGCCATCGGAACTACTTCAATAGGCAGTGCCCATTTTTCCCCAAGTTGTTTGGAAAGTTTTGATTCATCAACAACAATTATAACTCTTTCAGATGCTTGTGCTATAATTTTTTCCTTTAGTAACGCACCGCCTCCGCCCTTGATCAGGTTCAAATTTTTGTCAACTTCATCGGCACCATCAATTGTTATGTCGATTTCGGGAAACTCATCTAAGAGTCCTACTCTAATTCCTGCCTTAAGTGCTTCATCCTCAGTTTCAAGCGAAGTCGGAATTCCAACTATATTATTCAGCTTGCCATTTTCCAGAAGCTCCGCAATTCTTTTTACTGCAAAAAGTGCCGTCGAGCCGGTTCCTAGACCAACAATCATTCCCGGTTCAATTTGCTCAACTGCTTTTTCAGCAGCATTTTTTTTCTGTTTATCTGTCTGCGTCATAACTGTCTGGGGTTAGTTGCAAAAACTGTTAACTCAGGAATAAATCCTACATCATCCATTTCTAGTGCAGAAACTATTGAATGTGCAATATGTCCGGGAAGCAATTTTGTTGGATTTATTTCCGCATTTTTATTTTTGAAAAACGGCGTTTGAACTTCGCTCGGATTTATCAAAATAACTCTTACGTTAAAAGGTCTCAACTCCGCTCTCCAACATTCCGTCATCCCTCTTAAAGCAAATTTTGAAGCAGCATATGCTGTGCCGCCTGCAAATCCTTTTAATCCTGCTGTTGAAGAAATATTAACGATACTTCCGGCTTTCTTTTCGGTGAAAATTTTTGCTGCCTCTCTCGCAGCAAGCATTGCCCCAAAAACATTTGTTTCAAAAATGCTGACCATTCTATCTAGAGATTGATCCAGCAAATTCGAATAATCCCCGAACCCGGCATTATTAATCAAAACATCGAGTGTTCCAAAATCCTTTTTAATTTTTTCGAACGTTGAGAGCACTTCGCTTTCATTAGAAACATCGCACTTGATAAACTGCAGGTTAAATGCTTTAGCAGCTTCTTCAAGTTTTGCTTCATTCCTACCGCAAATGATTACCTTTGCTCCTTTCTGTGATATGTATTTAGCTGTCTCAAGCCCAATACCAGACCCGCCTCCTGTAACTAACACAATTTTATTTTCGAGATTCATAAATTCCCTTTCACTTTGATTGACAATTATTTTAATGATTGATTCAACTTTCTAATGCATTGTTTTTTAATAATTTAGCTAATTGAAAGCTAATCACAAAGGACTGAATTCCTCACTAAATGCCTTGTTATTAGAGTCCTTTCTTTTTAACTTTTGTGGCTAAATTTAACAATAATAAAGTATTTGAAACAAACTTTTGGAATAAATATGTTCAGACGAAATGGCGATGATAGTTTCGAATCAGATCTAAAGAAAGACCAGAAAAAGCGTAACATACTATTTATCACGGCTTTCGCAATCATTTTTCTGGTTGTAATCAATCTTATTATGTATTTTTTAACGAAATTGTAAGAATAATTTGATGAAAAAAAATAGTGTTTATATAGAAACCTACGGCTGTCAGATGAACTTAGCCGATACGGAAGTCGTGCTTGGAGTTCTCAACTCAAAAGGATTTACTGTTGCCGACAGCATCGAAAATGCGGGAATTGTGCTGCTAAATACTTGCAGTATTAGAGAAAATGCTGAACAGAGAATCTATGGAAGATTGGGGAACTTAAAAAAACTTAAAGACAAAAATCCCGAGACGGTTATCGGAGTTCTCGGCTGTATGGCTGAGAGACTTAGGGACGATCTTATGGATAAGAAGAAGATGGTTGATCTTGTGGTTGGTCCCGACGAATATAGAAGAATTCCGGAATATATAGACGAAGCTTTTGGCGGTGGAAAAGGCATCGGTGTAAAACTTTCTAGAACAGAAACGTACGACGATATTATCCCTTATCGTGAAGAAGGGCTTTCTGCTTGGATATCCGTAATGCGAGGCTGCGATAAATTCTGCACTTTCTGTGTTGTGCCTTTTACAAGAGGAAGAGAACGCAGCCGTAATTTGGAGTCAGTTGTTGAAGAGATTAAACAGCTTTCAGACCGTGGTTTTAAGGAAGTGACACTTCTCGGTCAGAATGTAAATTCATATCGCGATAACAACCGAGATTTTGCAGATCTTTTAGCAGCTGCATCTTCAGTTGACGGATCTATAAGAGTGAGATTCACGACGTCGCATCCACAGGATCTTTCGGATAAACTACTTTACACAATTGCTGAATATCCTAATATTTGTAATTATATCCATCTCCCCGTTCAATCCGGATCGAACAGAATTTTAGAACTTATGAATAGAACTTATACGATAGAGCATTATCTGAATTTGATTGAGAAAGCAAAAAAGATAATCCCGGGAGTAAGTTTTTCAACCGATATTATTTCGGGATTCCCGACTGAGACTTTCGAAGATCATTTGATGACTCTCGATGTGATGGAAAAAGTACGATACGATGGAGCTTACATGTTCAAATATTCAGCTCGAGAAGGAACTAAAGCATATAAGATGGAAGATGATGTAGATGATGCCGCAAAAACTAAACGGCTCAATGAAATTATCGATCTTCAACAGCGAATTTCTTACGACGTAAACCAAGAACTAATCGGAAAAGAAGAGATTGTCTTGGTTGAAGGATTTAGCAAAAAATCGGATTTGTTTTATTCCGGCAGAACAGACAGCAATAAAGTTGTAGTCTTCCCAATTAATTCGGAAATTAATGTCGGAGATTATGTGAAGACCAAGATAACGAGAGCAACATCAGGAACATTATTTGCGGATGATTCGAATTTAGTTCAAGTGCGTTCAGTGAGACAATCAATAACTGCGTAAATTCTAAAATGAAAGCCGTAAAATTTTATTTGATTTTTATTTTACTATCAGCCGCGACAGTTATCGGACAGGAAATTGATATAGTTCCGGAACTTAAAATGATTGAAGAAGGCAATATTGATCAAGCAAAAAAATCGCTCGCATCTTTGATTTCCTCAAGTCCTAATGATCCATCCGTAATTTTTCTCGACGGTGTTTTAACCGAAGAAGGCGAATCCGCCTTGGAAAAGTTCGAGGCAGTTTATAATAATTTCCCTTCAAGCCGTTATGCCGATGCAGCCCTGTACCGAATTTTTTCGTTTTATTATGCATTGGGAATTTATAATCGCGCCGAGGATTACTTGGATAAGTTGAAATCCGAATATCCTAATTCTCCATATATAAAAGCTGCAGATAGGACGATCCCCGATGAGGATGCCTCAATAATTACCGATACAAAACCAGCTGTTGAGCAAACCGTTAAACAGAGCGGAAACTTCACGGTTCAGGCAGGTGCGTTTTTAAATATGAATAATGCACAAAAACTGCTGGAAAATCTTAAGAACTCCGGTTATACAGTCGAAATATTCCCTAAAGAAGTCGGCGGCTCAATTCTTAATGTTGTGACAGTAGGCAGATTTGAGAATCCTGAAGAAGCACAAAGTTTAATTCAATACTTAAAATCTACCTACGATCTCAACGGAAGAATTATCTCACTTCCAGAGTAACCCGGATGAAAATAAAATTTATAGGAACAGGCTCCGGTAAAACAAGCTTAAGGAGATTTCATTCTTCGATATATATAACTTCGGCGGAGCAAAATATACTTATTGATACTGGGGATTCTGTTGCCCGTGCACTTTTAACTTTCGGCGTTGATCTTCTTGATATTGATTCCATTTTTATAACTCATTTTCATGCAGATCATATTGCCGGACTTCCTTCACTTATTACTCAAATGAAATTATCCGGCAGAGAAAAAGATCTGCATATTATTACTGTTCCAAATTCAGTTAATCAGATTAAAGCAATCCTCGACACATGTTATCTTTTCGATGAAGCTTTGGATTTTTTAATACACTATAGCGAATTCAAACTTTCCACCTGGAATCGAATTAATGATGAGTTAGAGCTTTATCCGATGCAAAATTCTCATATTTCTAATAAACTTAATGTATCTTATGATCAGCAATTTATTTCTGTTAGTTTGGTTTGTGCAATCGAGAATAAACTGATTTTGTATTCATCGGACATCGGCGGGAAAAATGATTTAAATCTCTTTAGTAGTTTTATTTCTGATTTAATGATTCTGGAATCAACTCATATAACTACTGACGAAATATCGAGTTATATTAAACTGAGTGGGTGTAAAAATATTATTCTTACACATATTCCCGATGAAACTGAAGAGATGCTTGAAACATTTGTGAACAATTTCGATGTTAAAGATGTAAAATTATCACTCGCCAAAGACGGGTTAAGTTTAAACGTTTGATTATGACTGGTAAAGAATTTCAGAAGAAATACGGCATTATCGGAAGATCTAAAGAAATTAAAGATCTTGTGGATATAATTATGCAGGTTGCCGAATCCGACATCTCGGTTCTTATTACAGGCAGTAGCGGTGTGGGGAAAGAAGTGTTTGCTCGGGCAATTCACGGACACAGCAAACGGAAAAATAAAGATTTAGTCAGTGTAAATTGCGGTGCGATTCCGGAAGGAATATTGGAAAGTGAACTTTTCGGTCACAAGAAAGGATCGTTTACTGGCGCTGTTGAAAACAGAAAAGGTTATTTTGAAATAGCAGACGACGGAACGCTATTTCTTGATGAACTTGCCGAAATGCCGCTTACCACACAGGTTAAACTTTTGCGTGTTCTCGAGACCGGAGAAATAATGCCTCTTGGAAGCGAAAAGGTAACAAAGGTTAACGTAAGAATAATTGCAGCGACAAATAAAAATCTCCAAACCGAAGTTGATGCAAAAAGATTTAGAAACGATCTCTATTTTAGACTTAAAGCCGTTTCGCTCCACATTCCAGAACTAAGAAAAAGACCTGAGGATATACCCCTTCTTGCAAATCATTTTCTGCTTCAATATACCGAAAACAATAAGCTCGGAGATTTGGAGATTTCGCCTGATGCATTAGATTATTTAACTACGTACTCCTGGCCCGGGAACGTACGCGAACTTAAAAACGTAATTGAATCGGCGGCAGCACTGACAAAATCGGGAACTTTGGGAGTTAACGATTTTGCCTATTTAACTGAACCGCAAAGTTTTGAAGAAACCAGATTCCTCCCTATTCACTCAAATAAGTCTCCGGAGACTATTGATAGAGAAATAATATTAAAAGCTCTGATAGAAATAAAAAATGATCTGAATCAACTGAAATCAATGGCTGCAAAAGCCGTTGTTTTTGATGATGTAAATTATTCGAAAGTAGAAAATTTTAGTGAAGTAAAGTCACTTGCTCAGCTGGAAAAAGAAGCAATTATAAATGCACTTGGATTCACAAAGTGGAATAAAAGAAAAGCGGCTAAAATACTTGGGATAAGCGAAAGAACACTCCATCGTAAGATTAAGGAATATGAAATTTATGATTAAGAAATATCAAATATTTACACTATTTTTCTTTGTGTCATTTTTGGCAGCATGTTCATATTCGTTTACGGGGGCTTCGGTTCCCGCACATTTGAAAACAATTGCTATTCCGCTGTTCAAAGATAACTCGGGCTCAGGTGAACCAGATTTGAATAGTAAATTTACTTTCGAAACAACTCAAAGATTTATTGAGGATAACACTTTACAAGTTTCCGATAGAGTTAATTCAGATGCAATTATTGAGTGTACAATTTCTAGATTTTCGGATACACAAGCTGCAATAACCGGAAACGAAACCGTATCTTTAAGAAGAGTCGAGCTGCAAGTTAGGGTAGTTTATAAAGATTTGGTAATGAAAAAAACGGTGTTTGATCAAACGTTTAAAAATTACTCGGATTATCAGAACGAAGGCGATATTACCACTAACCGCCAAAACGCTATTGATGAAACGATAGAAAAAATAAGCGAAGATATACTTTTGGGGGTTGTATCAAATTGGTAATAACTTTAGGTGAATAAATGTTACTCGATGAAATTGTTTTAGTCTCTTATATAATCTCATTAACCGTTTTGCTCGTGTTTGCGAGTCACGGTTTTATTATGATTTACTATCATAACAAATACAAGAAAAATATACCGACTGAAATTGAAGAAATAATAGAAAATAAATTTGTAACGATTCAATTGCCGCTCTACAACGAAATGTATGTTGCGGAAAGATTGATCAATGCTGTCTGCAAAATCGAATTTCCCAAAGACCAGCTAGAAATTCAAGTGCTTGACGATTCAACCGACGAAACTGTTGATGTAGTAAAAAAAATTGTACAAGAAAAGCAGAAAGAAGGGTTCGATATTGTTCATATTCACAGAACCAACAGACAAGGATTTAAAGCCGGCGCATTGAAAGAAGGTCTGCAAAAAGCAAAAGGCAATTACATCGCAATTTTCGATGCGGATTTTATTCCTCAAAAAGATTTTTTGAAAAGAACTTTACGTTATTTTATTAACGATAAAATTGGAATGGTTCAAACAAGATGGGAACACCTTAATGAAAACTATTCAATTCTAACAAAAATTCAGGCTCTCGCTCTCGACGGACATTTTGTTATCGAGCAATCTGTAAGAAATAAAGCCGGATTCTTTATCAACTTCAACGGAACCGGCGGTATGTGGAGAAAAGAATGCATTATTGATGCGGGCAATTGGCATGCTGATACAATTACCGAAGATCTCGATTTAAGTTATAGAGCCCAACTACGCGGGTGGAAATTTGTTTACCTTCGTGATTTTACAACGCCAGCCGAACTTCCGAGCGAAATGAATGCACTTAAAGCTCAACAATTTAGATGGACAAAAGGCGCAATCGAAACTGCAAAAAAAATTCTTCCCCTCGTTTGGAAGTCGAATATTCCTTTTCGAATTAAACTGCAATCGACGTTTCATCTTACTAATAACATTGTGTTTCCCTTCATTCTTCTTGCGGGAATTCTGAACGTACCTTTGATCTTCATAAAGAACAGCGGACCGTATGAAAACTTTTTTAATTTTATGTCGATATTTGTTATTGCATTTATAAGTTCTTTCTTGATGTATCTTTTCGCACAAAAAGACGTACACACGGATTGGAGGAAAAAGATAGCTCTCTTCCCGCTTTTTATGGCTGGCAGTATGGGCTTTGCAGTAAATAACTCCCGTGCCGTTTTCGAAGGTTTTATGAACAGAAAAAGTGAATTTGTCAGAACTCCTAAATTTAAAGTAACAGAGAAAAAAGATAAACTCACAGCAAACAAATATTTCAAATCAACTAAAATTGATAATTCTGCATTCATCGAGTTGATTTTAGCTGTATATTGTTTTATCGGTGTAGGAGCTTCAATTTATTTCGCAGAAATCGCAGCTATTCCGTTTCAGCTTATGTTCTTTATTGGTTTTGCTTGTGTTTCTATTTTGTCATTTAAGCACTCAATAATTAAAAACACAGAATAATGAATAAAGTATCTACGGATAAATTTGCATTAATCTATCAGTTCAACAATAGCTCGCCGCTGTTTGCAAGAATAGCAGCAGATGCACTTAAAAAAAATTTTCCGGATAAAGCGATTCAAATAATTGAAGAAGGATTGAAAATTCATCCGGATTATCCAACAGCATATTTGATCTATTCCAAAGCATTGGCAGATAAGGGAGAATTTGATCACGCACGCGAAATTCTAAATAGCGTTTTTAACCTCCTCGAAGACGCAAGAACCTACAATTATTATTTGAATGAGATCGAAAGAATTGAAAGAGAAAAAGATATTGATCCAAAGCAAACATCGTTTGTTGATGGAGATTTTGTTGAGGATCAGTCATTCTCAGTATTCACCGCTGATAATTATACCGATGAAATTGCGGAAGAAAATTTTAAGATTGCATCTAAATCAATTGAGGATAACCTCGATGAGCTTATTGATGAGTTGAACGAAGCTAAGATTTCAATCCAAGATTTGGACAGCGAGGAATCGGAAAACTCAGACAGCGGTGATGATATATTATCAGATGAAAATATAGAGGAGAGATCATCAAAATTTATATCCGAAACTTTGGCTGATATTTATCTCTCGCAAGGTAGTTTAGCGCAGGCAAAAAATATTTATCTTAAACTGATGGAGATCGAACCCGAAAAAAAGGAGCGATTCTTAAACAAAATTAATATGATAGACGATCGGTTGAAAAAGGAATAATAGCACTTCGCCAATTGATGAAACATTCTTTTCCAAAAAATATCCTTCCTAAAAGTTTTTACAAACAGTCGGTTTTAACAGTAGCTGAAAATTTACTTGGAAAAATTTTCGTCAAAAAAACTGATAACCTTCTTCTCTCGGCAAAAATAGTGGAAGTCGAAGCTTATGACGGCAGCATTGACGAAGCTGCTCACACATTCAGAGGAAAAACCGAGCGTAATAAACTCATGTTCGAAGAGGGCGGAATTTTATACGTATATTTCATTTACGGAAATCATTACTGTGCAAATGTAGTCGTCGGGAACCAGGATGAAGGAAAAGCAGTTTTAATCAGAGCCGCTGAACCGATTGAAGGAGTCGATAGAATGGCAATGAACCGTTTTGGAAGAGAGTGTTTGAACAGAAAAGAATATATTAGCCTAACTAACGGACCGGGAAAATTTTGTAAATCTTTCAAAATTGATAAATCATTTGGTGGAAATGACTTAACCACAGGCAGTGTTTTTATTTTAAATAATGATAAATTACCGAAAGAAAAAATTATTAATACCACCAGAATCGGTATTACAAGATCGAAAGAATTTAAATGGCGGTTTTATATTAAAGACAATCCATTCGTATCCAGACAATGAAAGTTCCCAAAAATATATTGATCGTTAGAACTGACCGTATCGGAGACGTTATCCTTACTTTACCTTTAGCCGGAATAATCAAGAGGAAATATCCTGAAGCGAAAATTACCTTTTTGATAAAAGAATATACCTCGCAGTTAACTAAAGCAAATCCTTTGATTGATGATATAATTATATTCGATAATAATAATTTTAAGACCCTTCTTAAAGAAATAAAAAAAAGAAAATTTGATACTGCCATAACAGTATATCCGCGATTCAATGTTGCTTTTCTTCTGTTTTTAGCTGGAATAAAATTGAGATTGGGAACCGGATACAGATTGTACTCAATCTTTTTTAACAAAAAAACTTATGATCACAGAAAAACCGGAGAAAGACATGAGCTTGAATATAATGTAAGATTGCTTAAGCACATCGGCATTGAATATATCCCAGAAAGAGGAAAAGTTGATTACAATTTTACTATTGCTGAATCCGATAGAAAATTTGTTGATGCTTTATTCGAAACAGATAAAATTGATGCATCAAGGAAAATTATAATTATCCATCCCGGAAGCAAAGGCAGTGCGGTCGATCTTCCTCTAGAAAAATTTGATCAAATGATAGATGTTCTCTTAAACAATGAGAACATAAAATTAATACTAACAGGAAACACAGAGGAAACCGAAATTTGTAATCAGCTTACGAGAAGTGATGTTTTGAATCTTGCGGGAAAATTAACGTTGATGCAGCTTGCGGCTTTAATTGATTCATCTCACATCGTACTCGCAAATTCGACCGGACCAATCCACATTGCTGCGGCATTAAATAAAAATATTGTTGGATTTTATCCCAAAATTGCATCGATGTCACCAAAAAGATGGGGACCATATTCTGCAAAAACTAAAATTTTTCAACCAAAATTAGATTGTAAGAACTGCACTAGGAAACAATGTGAAGAACTCAATTGTATGAACAGCATCGAGGTGGAGGAAGTGACTAATTATATTCTTACATTGCTAAAGGAGAATTAAATGAGACGTTTTATTTTCGGAACAGCGGTGTTTTTCCTCACTTCATCCATTTTTTCATTTGGGCAAGGATCTGTTTCAGAATTTCGCATAATTGAAAATAATGCTTTCGATGTGGGTGAGAAACTTACATTTGATGTCAACTATGGTTTTGTTACCGCAGGTGAAGCGGTTATGGAGGTTTCGGAAAAGAAAACAATTTCCGGGCGCGATGCATTCAAAATAAATTTCAGTGTAAATTCTGTCGGTACATTCGACCCCATCTATAAAGTACGAGATAGATATGTGACCTATCTCGATGTTGAAGGATTGTTTCCTTGGAGATTTGAACAACATATCCGTGAAGGCGGATACACAAGAGATTTTTCCGCATACTTCGACCAACGAAGAGGTTTTGCAAAAACTTCCGAGGGGACTTATGATATTCCTCCTTACGTTAACGATATAGTTTCTGCCTTCTACCTTGCTAGAACTTTTAATTTCAGCAAGCTAAATCCAGGCGATAAGTTTAATCTTGAAAACTTCTATAAAGATAAAGTCTATCCGCTTGATGTAGTTTTTCTTGGGCGCGAAACAATAAAGGTTGAAGCAGGAACTTTCGACTGCATAATTGTCGAACCACTTGTTCAAGAAGGCGGCTTGTTTAAAAGTGAGGGCAACATCATTGTTTGGCTCAGTGATGACGAACTTCGCATCCCCGTTAAAGTGAAAAGTAAAATTGTGATCGGTGCAATTGATGCAGAACTAACCGCTTATGAAGGCTTAATTGGTGAGCTTTCTTCCAAGAAATAACTTTTGGGAATTTCATCCGGCTTTTCATTATTTTTTGCCTCATTATGAACGAATTCCATAAGATAGAACCAGAAGAAACTAAAAGCATAAGTACCAATCCGGAATTTCCGGAACCGTTGGTTTCTCCGGTTAAAGCAGCCTTTGTTAGTTTAATAGGAATTTTCTTTCTCTACCAATTACTCGGTGCGATTATTACACTTCTGATTTTCGGGATGGATTTCGAAAATGCGGATGTTAATGCAATGCGTCTTCTTACCGCTGGAAGTCAAATACTGTTTATATTGCTGCCTGCACTGTTCCTTGCAAAATGGATTTATATTGATGTTACTCCAATCATAAGATACAAAATTCCAAAACCAGGCGAAGTTGGGTTGTTTTTGCTTGGGATGATAATTCTTGTTCCTTTAATGCAGAGTTATTTGTTTATTCAAAATTATTTTATCGAACTGCTCGCCGAAAAATCATCCTTTATTTACAGCATCAAATCGATTGTTGATGAGCTGGATAGTTTTGTGGAAGAAACTTATGGCAATTTGCTTGTGGTAAATAACGGTTTTGAAGCTGTGTTGGTAGTATTTGTGGTTGCTGTAGTTCCGGCAGTTGCCGAGGAAACTTTTTTCCGGGGATTCGTGCAAAAGAGTTTTGAATACAAGTATAAACCGATCATTGCCGCTATAATAACTGCTTTGTTTTTCGGCATATACCATTTTAACCCATACGGTTTTGTTGCCTTGACCTGTTTGGGACTATATTTTGGATTTTCGGCTTATATTTCAAAGTCTATTTTTATTCCCGTTATTTTGCACTTTGCAAATAATTTTTTCAGCATTCTGGCTTACTTAATAATTGAAGATGATGAAATGCTGAAAAATTCAGCGGTCCCCGTGGATAACATAATCCCATATTTTGGCGGATTTTTAATACTTTTGACTATTTTTATTCTTCTGGTAATTGGCATTAAAAAATATTATACTAAAGCAAATTTAACAATCGAGGGAGGTTAAAATGATATGTCCGAAATGTGAATCCGAATACATTGATGGAATAAAAGAATGTCCCGATTGTAAAACCAAGCTCGTAACAAAGGAAGACTTTGAGGGAAATCTTGTACATCCCGAAGATTGGATAATTATTCACACAACCGATCACAATTATCTTGCTGAAATGTACAGCGCTAATCTTAAAGGAGCTGAAATAGAATCTCTAATTTGGGGACAAAAAGATTCGAGCTTTCCCGCTCCCGGTGATTTATCTGTTATTAAAATTCTCGTTAAAAAAGAAGATGCAGAACGAGCATTGGAAATAATTGAGGAAATTAATAAAACTGAAGTTAGTGAAGATGAAGAAGAATAGCGGATTCAATAAATGAAGTTCAACAATGCAGCCGTTAGAATTATTGTTTCGATTATTGCTATTCCATTAATCATTGGTATTTGTTATTTGGGTGGATATTACTTCCTTGCATTCACTCTAGGAATCGGGCTTATATCATTTTATGAATTTTCGATCCTGGCAAAAAACAAAGATGCTTATGTAAATAAAGTGCTCGGATTTTTGATAACAGCCTTTTTGATTATCAACTCATATTTCGATTTTTTTCCATTTCATTACTCAGTTTTAATTGGAATCCTATTTTTGCTGCTTTATGAACTGTTCAGAGATAAATCATCGGCAATAATTAATCTTGGAACAACCCTACTTGGAATTTTTTATATCGGATTATTTTCGTCAACCTTGATTGGTATCCGCGAGATGTATTCAGGTTTTAGTTATGAATATGAAAATGGTGGTTTATTAATAATTTCGATGATGATAACAATTTGGATGTGCGATTCAGCCGCATACTTTCTTGGAACAGCATTTGGAAAGCACAGACTTTTCCCACGCGTCAGTCCGAAAAAAAGTTGGGAAGGCGCCGTTGCCGGATTTATTTTTTCTATAGCAACTATGATTTTTATGAAAACTGTACTTGTCGATTTTATTACAATGAATCAAGCAATTACGATTGGAATAATTGTCGGGTCGTTTGGACAATTAGGTGATTTAATTGAGAGCTTAATTAAACGTGACGCAAATGTGAAAGATTCATCAGATATTATTCCGGGACACGGAGGAATTCTCGATCGTTTTGATTCTTTACTTTATTCTTCTCCAATCGTGTTTTTATATTTTTCTTTGTTTGTGCTCCACTGACATAATTCCTCCTTAAAGTAATTTGCAAATAAAAACAAAAGAGGTTTTATAATGATATCGATAATTAAATTAATCATGGGTTCGGTGCTAATAACTTTGTCATTAAGCTCCAACCAAGAAGAACAGTTAAATAAAGAAGCAAAAGAATTAGCACAAGAATTTGGAAAAACTTTGAAATCCGAATTAGTTAAAGGAATGAGTGCTGGTGGTGCGGTAAATGCAATATCCGTATGTTATGAAAAAGCACCTATGATTGCCGAACAGTTATCACAAGAATCCGGCTGGCTAATTTCAAGAACATCGTTAAAAGTCAGAAACAAAAACAACGCTCCCGATGATTGGGAAAAATCGATTCTTCTTGAGTTTGAGAGACATAATGAATCGGGAGAAGACCCGGATAGTTTTGTCCAATCGGAAGTTGTAGAGAAAGATGGAACACAAGTCTTTAGATTTATGAAAGCCATACCTACTGATGCAGTGTGTCTTACTTGCCATGGTTCGAACTTAAAAGATGAAATCGCAATAAGGATCGAAGCACTTTATCCCGGAGATACTGCAACGGGTTTCAAACAAGGTGATATTAGAGGTGCTTTTTCGTTATCGAAAATTATTGTTGATAAGACAGAATAAACTAACAATTATCTGTTTTTGATCAATTGCCTGTAACCAAGTTCTGAAATTTTATCATAAATACGCGCGGGAATTATTCCAATTAAACTACTCATAAAAGCAATAGTTTTTGGAAATCTAATAAATACTTTGTTCTTCTCGATTCCACGAATAATTATCTTAACGGCTTTTTCGACGGACATTAGCATCGGCATATTAAATTCGTTTTTATCTGTCATCCTGGTTTTAACAAATCCGGGCTTTATTGTTTGAACTAATATTCCGAATTTTCTCAGCTCAGTTCTTAATCCATCCAGATATATCGTAAGGGCTGCTTTGCTTGAACAATATGCACCACTTTTTGAAAATCCTCTGCTGTCAGAAAGACTCGATATTCCGACTATTCTTCCGCTTTTATTCTCGATCATTTTAGGTAGTAAATTTTCGACACAATAAACTGCTCCGAATACATTGACTTGAAAAATTTCAACAAACTCACTCGAATTCATATTTTCGATATCCACTCTTCTTGAAATTCCGGCATTCAAGATTGCAAGATCAATACTGCTGAATTTTGAATATATCTCGCCGAACATTTTATCGACTTCATCTTTTTTCGATACATCGCATTGAAATATAAAAATCTCTGCGCGATTATCTGCAAGTGATGATTTTAGCTTAGTTAATAATTCCACACGTCTCGCTGCAAGAAAAAGCCTTTCAGCAGTTTTGGAATACTCAATTGCTAATCCTTTCCCGATGCCTTCGGAGGCACCGGTAATCAACACATTTCGGAACATAATTTCTCTGTTTTTATTTTGAAATCTAAGAAAAGATTGGCTATAACACTCAAAATTCGTATCTTAGCAAAAATTATTCCAAGATTTAATGAGTAAAAAATTTATTGAAATTAACGGTGTTTCTGTTCCTAAGGAAATTGGGAAAATAAATTTCGTTTGCGATCTTGAAAAATGCAAAGGAGCTTGCTGCACTATGGAAAGCGAGTACGGTGCTCCAATAACAGAAGATGAGATCGAAGTCATTAAACAACATCTTCCGGTGATTTCAAAATATTTGCCGGAAAGAAGCAAAAAACAAATTGAAAAATCCGGATTCTGGTACAAAAAAAGCGGAACATTAATGACTGCAAGCATTGAAAATAAGGAATGTGTTTTTGTGTACTACGATAAACAAATTGCAAAATGTGCTATTGAGCGTGCATTTCACAACGGAGAAATTGATTTTATTAAGCCGATTTCGTGTCATCTTTTTCCTATTCGTGTTTCGGATTTTGGAGGTCCTATCCTCCGGTTCGAAGAATATGACGAATGCAGACCAGCAATTGAAAAAGGTGAGGTGCTCGGTACTTCTGTAATTGATTTCTGCAATGAATCTCTTTCCCGTGCTTACGGAAACGATTGGTACAAAAATCTTAAATCAAAACTTAACGGAGAAGAATAAATGCTTTCGCTGCATCAGAAACTTTCACAAACTCAAAAACTCTCGCCGCAGCAGATCCAATATCAAAAACTGCTCCAGTTAAATACTATTGCTCTCGAACAAAGAATCAAAACGGAATTGGAATTAAATCCAATCCTCGAAGAAACTCTTCTTGAGGAAATGGAAATGACACAGGAACAGAAAGAAGAATCTCCTGAAGATAATTCGACTGATGACGAATTTGAATCCAACGACGATGAGTTTGATGTTGAAGATTTAATGAACGATTCTGAAATAGAAGATAATAAGATAAATTATAGTCCCGACGAAGAAAAAAGCGAGCCGGTTGCCCCTTCAAGCGAAACACTTACCGATTATTTATTCGAACAACTTCATATGCTCGATTGGAACGAAGAATATATGATCCTCGGAGAGACAATAATTGAAAGTTTGGAAGATGACGGCTATCTAAAACAGGATCTACAAAAAATTGTTGAAAATCTCAATCTATTCGACCACGTTCAAGTGACAATAGAAGATGCAGAAAAAGTACTTCAAAGAATACAACTTTTTGAACCTATCGGAATAGCAGCAAGAAATCTTCAAGAGTGTCTCTTGATTCAAATAAGAAATTCTACTTTCGATCCTTACTATTCTTATTTAGCAGATCAAGTCCTGACAGACCACTTCACGGATTTTATAAACAAGCGCTATGATGCGGTTCAAAAAGATTTAAATCTCACGCGCGATACTTTAAGATCGGTTTTAGATATAATCCAAAAGTTGAATCCGAAACCCGGCGAGGGAAACATTCAGTCTGCTGAAGCAAATCAAATAACTCCGGATTTTATAGTAGAAAAAGTTGATGATAATTTAATAGTGACACTGAATGATAAAACACTTCCATCAGTTACATTAAGTAAAACCTATCTTGAAATGATAAATTCTAATAAGCGGAAAAGAAACATATCCAAACGTGATAAAGAAGCACATAAATTCCTTCGCGAAAAATTCGAATCAGCAAAATGGTTTATTGCATCCATTCAGCAGCGCCGCGAAACTTTGATGAAAATAATGAGAGCCATAGTTGAAAAACAATATCTCTTCTTCGAACTTGGACCGCGTGCTTTGAAACCGATGATCTACAAAGATATTGCCGATGAAATTCAAATGGATATATCGACAATAAGCAGAGTGGTAAATGGTAAATACGTCCAAAGTCCAGTCGGAATTCATGAGCTTAAATATTTCTTCAGTGAAGGACTTTCAACAGATTCCGGTGATGAAATATCCAATAAGCACATAAAGGAATTAATCAAGGAGATCTGTGACAACGAATCCAAAAAATCACCTTACAGTGACGATAAAATTGCAAAACTTCTTAAAGAACAAGGAATTCAAATTGCAAGAAGAACCGTGGCAAAATATAGAGAGCAGTTAAAGATTCCTGTCGCACGTCTTCGCAAGGAACTTTGATTTGTTTATTGAGTTATTAATTGTTGTTTTACTCTTTCTGCTATTCGGTATCACACATACAATTACAGCATCAAATGAAGTAAAGAAAAAGCTCGTTGAAAAAATCGGGGACAAAATTGCTTTCTACAGAATATTCTACAATTTCTCTTCAATAATTATTTTTATAGCAATTTTTGAACTCTCTCCCAAACCAGATAAGGTTATTTACGATTTAATATTTCCATATGATATTGTTATGTTTGTTATTCAAATATTATGCGTTTTCGGATTATTGTGGACTTTGAAATACATCAACGGTAAAGAGTTTTTGGGTATATCACAAATTCAAAGGTATTTGAACGGAACTTATGATACAACAGAACTTGACGAACATAAAACTCTTGTAATAAAAGGACCTTATAAATTCAGCAGACATCCGGTTTATCTCTTTTCAATATTATTCCTGCTCGCAAGACCGACAATGGATATTTTTTATGCTGTATTTTTAAGTTGTATAATTATTTATTTTTATATCGGTTCAATTTATGAGGAACGAAAATTAGTAGAACAATTCGGAGAAACTTACGTCAATTATAGAAAGAATGTTTCAAGAATTTTTCCAATTAAAAATTTTATCAAGTGAGGCAACAGTGAGTAAAAAAATTAGATCGACAACAATACTGGGATTGATTCATAAAGGGAAAGCAGCTATTGGGGGCGACGGACAAGTGACAATCGGAAACACCGTCGCAAAACATAATTCGGTTAAAATAAGAAGTTTGTTCAATGGTAAAGTTCTTTGCGGATTTGCAGGATCTGCCGCCGATGCTTTTGCACTTCTCTCAAGATTCGAAGAGAAACTTGAACAGTACGGAGGTAATGTCTATCGTGCAATTGTTGAACTTGCAAAAGATTGGAGAACGGATAAATACCTAAGAAGGCTCGAAGCCATGCTTGCGGTGATATCAAAGGACAAGACTTTTATTGTCTCCGGTACCGGTGATATAATTGAGCCGGAAGATAAAATTGTAGCAATCGGTTCCGGCGGAATGTACGCACTTGCAGCAGCAAAAATGTTGAAGGAATACAGTGACCTATCCGCAAAAGAAATTGTTGAGAAAAGCTTAAAAACAGCAGCTGAAATTTGCATCTATACAAACGATAACATAACAGTAGAAGAATTAGCAGAATAGGAAAAAGTAATAATGAGCTCAGAAATTAAAAAAAGCACAAACGGTAATTTAACACCGTCACAAATTGTTAGTGAATTAAACAGATATATAATCGGGCAGGATGATGCGAAACGTGCAGTGGCAATCGCATTAAGAAATAGATGGCGAAGACAAAATGTGGATTCGGATATTCGCGATGAGATTATGCCCAATAACATAATTTTGATAGGTCCCACAGGTGTAGGTAAAACTGAAATCGCCAGACGTCTTGCGCGTCTTGCTGCTGCTCCCTTCCTTAAAGTGGAAGCATCAAAGTTTACCGAAGTGGGATATGTAGGAAGGGATGTCGAATCTATGATTCGTGACCTGACTGAAATTTCAGTAAACATGGTAAAAGCAGAGAAAACTGAATCCGTAAAAGAAAAGGCAGAGAAAATTGCAGAAGAAAGAATTCTCGATCTTTTAATTCCTCCTGTAAAAAAACCTACCGGAGCTGCAGTAAGTGAATCTGCCGAAGAGGAACACTATCAAAACGAAAAGACAAGAGAATGGATGCGCGAAAAACTTAATAAAGGAGAAATGGATGACAAACTTATAGAGTTTGACATTACAGCTTCTCCTGTAGGAATGCAAGTTATGGGTCCAATCGGCTTGGATGATATGGGAATCAACATACAGGAAATTATGAGCAGTATGATCCCTAAAAAGAAAAAGAAAAGAAAAACAACCATTAAAGAAGCACGTAGGATAATTACGCAAGAAGAAGCACAAAAATTAATAGATATGGATGCAGTGCAAAGTGAGGCTGTAAAACGAGTACAGGAATCGGGTATAGTTTTTATTGATGAAATAGACAAAATTGCCGGCGGTTCGAACAAAGCACAAGGTCCGGATGTCTCAAGAGAAGGTGTCCAAAGAGATTTGCTCCCGATTGTGGAAGGTTCATCTGTAAACACAAAGTACGGAGTGGTTAAGACCGATCATATTCTATTTATAGCATCGGGTGCATTTCATGTAGCCAAACCGAGCGATTTAATTCCCGAACTTCAAGGAAGATTTCCTATCCGTGTGGAATTACAAAGTCTGACCGAAGAAGATTTTGTTAAGATCCTAACCATTCCTCATAATGCATTGCTTAAGCAGTATTGTGCCTTACTTGAAACGGAAGGTGTTGAACTTGAGTTTGATGAAGGCTCAATTAAGGAGGTTGCTTCCACAGCAGCTCATGTAAATGCCGAAGTTGAAAACATCGGGGCAAGAAGACTTCATACAATTTTGACAACATTGCTGGAAGATATTCTATTTGAAGTGCCAGATAAAATTCCGGAAGAAAAACTAACTATAACAGGCGAAATGGTAAAACAAAAGCTTGACTCAATAGTTAAGAACCGAGATTTAAGTAAATATATTTTATAACGAAGAAAGCCGCAATTATGAATAAATTACTATTAGCATTACTTACATTGATATTTTTCGGTTGTTCCTCAGCCCCTAAAAACTTGGATCAATATAAAAGGGAAGTGGAACAGTATTATGACGAAGGACATTACGGAATAGAAACTTATGAAGTAATTCAAGACGCAATCAGCGAGCTTGACAAAATGAGTTTCGGTCCAAGAGCAGCAGCAATATTTGATGTAGATGAAACTACTCTTTCAAACTACGAACACATAAAAGTAATCGACTTCGGCTGGGAAAGAGAAATTTGGGATAAATGGCTTGAAGAGGCTATGGCAGAAAGTATTCCCCAAGTAAAAAAACTATACGACTACCTTTTGGAGCGTAAAGTTAAAATAATATTCTTAACAAGCCGTTACGAAAACACTTGCGATGCGACACATAAAAACTTGGTCGATGAAGGCTATAAAGACTTCGATACATTAATATGTAGAAATGCTTCAACAAGAGGGATTAGCTCAAGAGAATTCAAAGAGCGAGAAAGAATAAGATTAGTTGAAGAAGAAGGTTACAATATAGTTGCGACTGTTGGGGATCAGTGGAGCGATTTAGAAGGAAAATATTCCGGATATAGAATAAAAATTCCAAATTATTTGTACATCGTTGACTAAGCAATAAACCATATCCTTACATACTAAAAAATTATTTAGGAAAGAGGCTGTTAAATAAAGTTAACAGCTTCTTTTTTATCCACAGGTTTTAGCAGATCTTCAACGCAAGTCAAATTTATTTATATTTGTCACTTACATTTTCAAAAATAAGGCAGCAGATGAACGAAAGGAACTTATCAAATATTCCTAAAACATACAGCCCGAACGAGGTTGAGGATAAGTGGTATAAATACTGGGAAGAGAACAAACTTTTTAAATCGGAAGTTGATGATTCGAAAGAACCTTTTACAATAGTAATTCCTCCGCCTAATGTGACAGGTATGCTTCATCTGGGTCATATTCTGAACAATACTATTCAGGATGTATTTATTAGATATAAAAGAATGAAAGGATTCAACGCTTGCTGGGTTCCAGGAGTTGATCATGCTTCAATTGCTACCGAAACAAAAGTAATTAAACATCTAGCAGACCAAGGAATCGATAAGTATGATATCGGAAGAGAAGAATTCTTAAAGCATTGCTGGGAGTGGACAGAGAAATACGGCGGAATTATTTTCTCACAGCTTCGAAAGCTTGGTGTAAGTTTAGATTGGGACCGCAAACGTTTTACAATGGATGACGATTATTACGGAAAAGTTATTGAAGCATTTGTTAAACTTTATAAAGACGGGCTTATTTACAAAGGCTACAGAATGGTAAACTGGTGCCCGGCTTCAAAATCTGCAATATCCGACGAAGAAGTTATTTACAAAGAAGTGAATGGAAAACTTTGGTACTTTCGTTATCCCCTTCTCGAAGATAAATCGAAATATCTTGTTGTTGCAACAACAAGACCCGAAACCATGCTGGGCGATACCGCTGTTGCTGTTAATCCTAATGACGATCGTTACAAGAATTTAATCGGGGAAAAAGTGTTACTTCCGATTGCGGAAAGAGAAATTCCTATCATAGCAGATGAATATGTAGATATGGAATTCGGCACAGGTGCTGTTAAAATTACTCCAGCTCATGATGTAAATGATTACGAAATGGGTAAACGTCACGATCTTCAATTCATAAACATCTTTAATGACGATGCTACAACAAACGAAAACGTGCCTGCAGAATTTCAAAAAATTGACAGATTCGAAGTGCGAAAAAAAGTGGTGCGTCGTTTCGAAGAGCTTGAATTACTCGAAAAAATTGAAGACTACACAAATAAAGTGGGTTATTCAGATAGAGGTAATGTCCCGATTGAACCATACATGTCCGAACAATGGTTTATGAAAATGGACGAACTTGCTCCTCCCGCTCTTAATGTAGTTAAGGAAGGACTGATCAACTTTCATCCGAATCATTGGATAAAAACTTACGAACACTGGATGTCAAACATTCAAGATTGGTGTATATCACGACAGTTGTGGTGGGGACATCAAATTCCGGTTTGGTATCATATAACAACAGGAGAAATTTACTGCGAAGTTGAGCCGCCTGCGGATAAAGAGAATTGGCGGCAGGAGGAAGATGTTCTTGACACTTGGGCTTCAAGCTGGCTTTGGGCACAGGATGTTTTCTTAACTGAAGAGGAAAAGGATTATTACTATCCCACAAATCTTCTTGTAACAGCTCCCGATATTATTTTCTTCTGGGTTGCACGAATGATTATTGCAGGTATGTATTTTATGGACGATCGTAATACTAATGCTGAAAAAATTCCTTTCCGCGATGTTTATTTTACAAGCGTTGTCCGTGATGATCTAGGCAGAAAAATGAGCAAATCACTCGGCAACTCCCCCGACCCATTGGATGTAATTGAAGAATATGGAGCAGATGCATTGAGGTTTACTATATTGTATATCGCTCCGATGGGACAGGACGTTCTATTCAGTCCAGAAAAATGTGAGATCGGGAGAAACTTTGCAAACAAAATATGGAATGCAGGAAGATTTCTTTTAATGAATGCAGAAAATATAAAAATTGATCAATCTCTTGTTGATAAACATACAGATTTCACTGATGAATGGATAATATCGCGCTTTAATAGAACTATCAAACTTGTAGATGATGCGCTCGATAAGTTTGATATTAACAGCGCAACAAAACTAATTTACTCCTACGTATGGCATGACTTCTGCGACTGGTATGTTGAACTTTCGAAAAACAGACTTTATTCAGATAACGATGAAGTTAAATCTGCAGTGCTCACAAGAGCCTTGAACCTCTTTGAAGAAATGCTGAAAATAATCCACCCGTTTATGCCTTACATCTCCGAAGAAATTTGGCATTT
The DNA here is from genome assembly GCA_964499285.1 of uncultured Melioribacteraceae bacterium. Lineage (GTDB taxonomy): Bacteria > Bacteroidota > Ignavibacteria > Ignavibacteriales > Melioribacteraceae > JAGFIY01. The sequence goes on along the minus strand of CAZCLA010000010.1, from coordinate 53,564 downwards.
ACTTCAGAAAAGAAAAAGCAGCGAGAGTATCTCCGTTTCAGATTATCCAAAGTTTGACGAATCGAAATTTAATTCCGAAGCGGAAAGCAAATTCTCTTTTGTTGAGAGTGTTGTAACATCTCTCAGAAATATCCGGGGAGAGATGAATATT
>CAZCLA010000010.1:50647-53313 GCA_964499285.1 uncultured Melioribacteraceae bacterium | reverse complement strand
GCATTGAAAGGTGTTAATGCCAAATTATCGAATGAAAAATTTGTGAATAACGCTCCAAAACATGTAGTTGAAAAAGAGACAGCAAAGCAGGAAAACTGGCAAAACTCACTTCAAAAATTAAAAGCTATTCTAGAAGAATTGGAGCAGTAATAGAAATTTAATCTATTTAATAATAATATTTTGTTTGCGTTTCGTCATAATCGACCTTTTGATACGACAAAATTTTTTATGCAAAGGATTTTGAAACGTATGTTTTAAAGTTTTCTTCTGCAATCTTTTCAGTGAATGTTTCAAATCCCTTGTCTTCCATTATCTTAATTAAGGGGGCGGGAATAAAAGGAGTGATTAACAAATAATTTTCCTTTTCTTTTAATTGAAGTATATCTTTGGTCACTTTTGCCGCCGGATGATTGCCGTTTTCTAAATCTTCGCGAGCATCATATTCATTAAGAATTTTATTCTCTTCAACCCAAGCAGGTTTTGGTTTGATACTTTCAAAAATATCATTAGAAACATCTATGCCATCCATATTTGCTTCCTTTCTAAGTTCTTTAATTATAAAAGACAATGATATTCCGCCTATAATCGCTGCTTGTTTTAATGTTGTTACTTTCGCAATCGTTCTTCGCAGAACCGGATTTTTTAATTTCTTAAAAACGGGAGCAATTTCGATTAGTTTATCTTCAAGCTGTGGATAATTTTTTAGTAAATCACCAACTAAAGTCTTGGGGGTTATATCTAATTTGAAATCTTCTTTAATTGTCATACTGCAAAATTCTCCTTTCTCCTTCTAATTCTTTAAACTCGGCAATGTCCTGTGTTAACTCAACTGTTCCAAGATAATTCCCTTCTACATCTCGAACTGCATAATAAGAAATGTGTACGAATTTGCCATGAAAATTTATCCAGAACTTTGCTGCATTTTGTTTGCCCGATTTGAAATCACCCAATATTTGATTAACAATATGCACACTTGACGGAGGATGACAGTATTGCACCTCTCTTCCGAGAATTGCTTTACTTCTTTGGAATATTCTATCAGTTCCATGCGAGAAGTAACGAACTTTATCATCTTTATCCACGAACGTCACATCAAGAGGAATTGAATTAAATATTCCTTCGAGTTCATCCGGTGAAAGACTTCCGGTTGTAAGTTTGAATTTGGATTCTTCTTTTTCCAAGCGGTCTTTGCCGGTTTCAAATTCCGGCTGCCATCTTTTTTCGGGATAAAAAATACAGAAACCAATTTCATCACTTTGCTGATCGATTTCATACCATTCGATATTGGTAAAAGTATCAATACACATTGGGAAGAGAATATTTTCTTCTTTGTAAATCATTTCCTCAATCGATTTAAGTGCAGGTTCAAACATAAATTCCTTGAAACCGCTCAAGGTTTCTATATCAACACTTTCCTTTTCAGCGAAAACAGAAAATGCAGATTTCAGCATGGCTCTGGTTTCGTCGTGCTTGCCCCACATTACCATTGGCGGACCGGTAATATTATGCTTTTCCAAAAACGGGAATACTAGGTTTTCCTTTCTCACATAATGTTTATCGATATCCATCAATAAATTAAACAGTTTGTTGATTTCGTTTAATGTTTCAGCCGGTGATCCGTTGTAATTTTCGGATGGATATAGTTTACGCACGTTTTCTATAACTTTTTCAACTTCACGATTTTCATTTATGAAAACATCCACCGGATGACCTTCCGGAATTTCTTTAGAGAATTTACTCATCAAATTTCCCTTCAATGCATCTGAATGAAGATCACAAAACTTTAACACTTCCTCCTGCTCGACTAATCCATCTCTTATTATTTCTTCTTCTGCTTGGACAACTTCACCGTAAGGAATTTCGCCAAGAGCTTTTTTCAATTCTTTCTGCGTATCCTCTACTGATTCTCCTTTATGCATTTTCAAAATCAATTCTTTTAAATCCTCGACTCTTTTTCTGCTGTTATTAATAAATTCACTCATCCTTTGCCTTCGCTTTTAGTTTATAGTTTTAATAAGAATTTTTATTCTGATTATAAAATATGGAACTTTTGTTTTTCAATCAAGAGAAATCAGATTTATGTTTAAGATTCTTATTAATTACTGCTCTTTTCTTCCCCTGGCTGATCGAAGATAGAGCAATGATAACGCGACAAGTGCCGTTAGAAGGAACAAAATAATATAATAGAGTAGATTTTGAGAACTTTCAACTTCATGAAGTTTTGAATCAATTTCGGTTTGACGAGACTTATGATCTTTTTCGAGCGCGAGTATCTCATTCTTTTTGTCCTCGCTGAATAGACTATCTTTCAACGCATTATGTTTAGTTTCAAATTCCAAAGCCAACTTATAATTGCCTTTCGCCGTGTACAGTTCTGAAAATGTTTTGAGCAAGTGCATCTTTTCACGCGGCATATTAAATTTTTCCACATAGACTGATGCGGAGTCAAGATTTTGCAAAGCTTTATCATATTCTTTCAAATCAATATAAATACCTGCAATGCTCATGTAATTCAGCAGCTTTCCGTAGTCAATACCAGCAATTATGCAGCGTGCTAATGAAAAATTAAAATAATCTAACGCTTTTTGCTTATCCCCTTTTGCAGAATATATATTTGCCATGTTCAAGTAGTTTTGAGCCATTCTTTCAGAGTTACCTAAATTGCG
>CAZCLA010000010.1:0-50547 GCA_964499285.1 uncultured Melioribacteraceae bacterium | reverse complement strand
CACATTTAAGATATTCTTCAACAGCTTCTGAATACATACCTTGTCTGCTGTAAATATTTGCACGACTATTAAGGAGGCGTGCAATTTTTGTAGAATCCATTTTTGAATCAACTAAAGCTTCCGCATTATCAAGTGCAATCATCGCAGAATCATATTTGTCCGTTTCGTAATAAAGTGTTCCGAGAGTTACATATGCATTAAATCGGTTCAAAGATTCTTTAAAACCATGTTGATTATTTAAACTTCGTATTATCATATTATATGAGGAATCATTTTTGGTTTCTATCATATAAACTTCAGCAAGTTGAAAGTAGGCAGTGTTTTCTCCCTCAGAGTATGAAATATCCTTCGCAATGTCGGCAATTGTTAATAATATTTCCTTTATTTTTTTCGGTTCTGACATATATATATTTTCGGTCAGATCAAGGGCTTTATCCACCCAATGGTTATCCAAATTTTTGCTCTTCATGTGTCGCTGCAATAATTCCATATCGGTTTGAGCATATAAAACAGAAAGATTTACTAGTGACAAAAGAAATAAAAATATGGCGATATTAACTCTAATCATTTTCATATATTAATTTATTCTGAAATTCAAATCCATTATCGAATTATTTCCGAAACAATTTAGTGGAATGGAATATAATTATTTTCTATATTATTAACGAACGTTCACAACAAAAAATGTCAACAAAAGAAAAGATTTTAACAAGCGCTCTTAGAATGATATCCGAGAATGGGTATTCCGGAACTTCAATAAGAAAAATTGCCTCAGAAGTAGGAGTGAGAGAAAGTGCGATTTATAATCATTTCAGTTCTAAAGAAGAAATTCTTCAAACTATTTTAGCAGAGCATGCAAAAAGTATAAACGCTTCAGAACTTGTAACAGAAGAATTGATTGATATAATCGGTACTCCAAAAATATTTTTAGAGAGACTTTCGGATAAAATACTCGAGCTATGGACTTCGGAGCAAGAAAAAATGTTGTGGAAAATATTGTTGAAAGAAGAAATATCAGTTTCAGTTGATCCAAACTACAATTTGAGCACATACTTAAACAATCTGATTGATCTTTTCGAAATACTTTTTCAACAGATGAGCGATCATGGTTTCATCAAAAAAATCTCACCGAAAATATTGGCTAAACAGTTTATTTCTCCTTTTATAATTTTAAGAATGACAGCTTTGAACTCGACCGATAAAAAAGAAATCATAAATGTCAAAGAAGAAATAAACAAACATATTGATGTATTTTGGGAATCAATAAAAAGATGAGAATTGATATACCCAGCGTTAATGAGTTAATCGAAGCTCAACACAGAATTGATGGATTAGTGAAACGAACCCCAATTTTAACATCGCTTACACTTAACAATATTTTTCAATGCGAACTCTTCTTTAAATGCGAGAACTTTCAAAAGGTAGGTGCTTTTAAATTCCGCGGGGCAACAAACGCAGTTTTGAACTTACCGAAGGAGAAACTTAAAAACGGAGTGGCGACTCATTCATCAGGCAATCACGCAGCAGCACTTTCTTTAGCTGCAAGAAATGCTGGAACTAAAGCCTACATCGTAATGCCGAGAACTGCCCCGAAGATCAAACAAGAAGCTGTCAGAAATTATGGCGGGGAAATCACTTTTTGTGAACCGAATCAAAAAGCACGGGAAGAAAAACTTAAAGAGATTGTACAAGAGACAAATGCAAAGTTTATACATCCGTACGACAATCACGATATTATTTGCGGGCAATCGACTTGTGCAAAAGAAATTTTTGAAGAATATAAAGAACTTGATTACATAATTGTACCTGTCGGAGGAGGAGGTTTGCTTAGCGGAACATGTCTTTCCGCAAAATATTTTGCCAACAGAACAAAGATTGTGGCTGCAGAGCCGAAAGGTGCTGATGATGCTTATCGTTCTATTAGGGATGGCAAAATTTACCCTTCCATCAATCCACAAACTATTGCCGACGGTCTGTTAACCTCTCTTTCCGAAAGAACTTTTACTATTATTAAAGAGAGAATAGATGAGATTATTCCTGTATCTGAAGAAAACATTGTTGCAGCGATGAAGATGATTTATGAGCGGATGAAAATTGTCGTTGAACCTTCCTCAGCAGTTGCACTTTCCGCTATTATTACAAAACCGGAAAAGTTCAAAGGAAAGAAAACAGCTATAATTTTAACAGGAGGAAACGTAGACCTAACAAATCTTCCTTGGATTGATGCTTAGTTCATAAGCATTATTCCAATATCCATTACATTTGTTCCGGTATGACCAAGTTTTAATTCACAATTGATCTTTTTAAAAAACTTATTTGAATTATTTTCGTTAAGATAGTCCTCAGGAATTAGATTTTTATTATTGACTAATTTCCATGTTGTATTGTCGATCACGGCTCCTGCAGCATCGCTGTTGCCATCAATTCCGTCACTCCCGAAACATGTTAAAATAAATTCCCTTCCAAAATTTTTCAATCCGATAAGCATCTCAATTACCATCTCTTGACACCTCCCTCCTTTTCCATTTCCTTTTACTGATACGGTCGGTTCGCCTCCCCATATAAAGCAATGCGGTTTTTTCAAAGTTTTCGTCAGTTCAATAATTTTTTTGGTCAACTCTTTTCCGGCTTCTCTTGCCTCGCCTTGAATTGAACTCGAGATAACTGTTGTATCAATTCCAAGTTTGACTGCGTAGTTCTTAATTGATTCAAGTGCTAGTGAATTATTCCCAATCAAGACATTATTTGTTTTAGAGAATTTATTTTCTTCAATCTTACGTGTCATTCTTTTATCCAACAAATCGAATATTTGAGAAAATTGATTTGTTCTAATCTCATATTTTTCAAGAATATTGATAATTGACTGTCTTTTATAGGAAGCTGGTCTAACCGTCGGTCCTGAGGCAACAAATTCTTTCTTATCACCAATTACATCCGATAAAATTAAAGTAATAGAATCAGCGGGATAAATGGCTTCAGCAAGTTTTCCGCCCTTTATCAAAGAAATGTTTTGTCTTACAAGATTTATTTCATCTATTGATGCTCCGTTAAGCATCATTTTTTTAATTAGTCTTACATAGACATCCAATGAGATTTCATCGGGAAGAAGTTCCATCGATGCTGAACCGCCCCCTGAAATCAACACTATGGCCAAATCATTCTTCTTTAACGATGATGCAAGATCGAATATTTTTTTACCATTCTTCAAACTATTTTGATTTGGAAAAGGGTGTCCGCCAGGACAAACATCTATTCTTTTTAAAACTGACTTATAATCCTTGGGCACAGCTACAATTCCACTTGTAATCAAATCACCTAGAACCGTCTCGACACCCATTGCCATTTTTGTGCCTGCTTTCCCCGCTCCCAAAACAACAATTTTATCATAGTTGAATAATTCATAACTTTTTCCGGCTGCGATAAGCTCGTTATTTTTTAATTTAAAAGCTTTCTCAACGAGTTTAATCGGATCAATACAATTAAAAAGTTCACTCAAAATATTATCAAGAGTCAATTGCAATGGATGCATCATTTATTTTCCTGAATAATCCGTCGCAATAATTTTCTCAACACCATTTTCGTAACTAATTGGTTTGTAGTTGAATTTCGTTTCAAACTTATCACTATTAAAAACATAGGGACGATCGAATTGATAATTCATTTCGATTAATTCTCTCATTAATGGTGAGAATATTCCTGCAAATTTCAGCATACCTGTAGTTGCGACTCTATATTTTGGTTCCTTATTCATTTTTTCGGCAATCAATTGAACCCATTCTTTACCGGTCGGAGGATTCTTTTGAGTCGGGAGGTGCCAAACCTCTCCATAAGCATCATTTGTATTACCAAGCAGAGCCGTAGCTTCCGCCGCATCTTCCGTAAAAGTGAAACTGTGTGGGAAACTATCTGAACCAAGCCATGTTGCTTTTTTATCCTCCGAAAGCGCTTTGAAAACGGTGTTTGATAGCACACTTGTGTTCTCGACTCCCGATCCGTAATAATCCGCACATCTTGCTACAAGTCCTTCAATTTTATTGGCTTCAACAGCTGACATAAACTGACTAAAAATTTCGGCACGTATCTTCCCCTTCTTACTTGGTGGATTAATAGGAGTTTTTTCATCCATGTAATTCAGATGATTTTTATCATACATATAAATATTATCGAAGAACACGAACTTTGCTGAATGCTTTTCACAAGCTTCTATAACGTTTGACATGACCTTTGGCCATACTTCACGCCATACTTTTATATTATATTGAAAACCAGCCATTAGGTAAACTATTTCCGAACCTTCCACGGCTTTATCCACATCCTCTCTTTTTATTAAATCTCCGGGAAATAAGATATCATTTTCATTGACCTTTTTTGGATTTCTGCTGAAAATTTTAATTTTATCTGTATATTTTGAAAGAGATTTTGCAAGCAGGGTTCCTACTCCGCCTCCCGCACCCAATATTGTCTGCATTTAATCCTCCTTTCTTTTTATTGGAAAATACGACCAAAAATACTGCAATTGATTATTAAATGAAAATTTCAAAGAAAATTATCTATCAAACTTTATTAGTCATAGTTTGTATACTATTGATCTATCTTTCTTTATTCGATCATAAATTCTTTTCTTGAATTATTATTTACTTGTGATATAGTTAAACACGACTGTTAAATTAAATTATGATACCGATTTACATATCATTCTAATTGTAAACTTCTTAACTTTGCTATAAGTCGTGTTAATTTGAAGAGGTGATACAATGAAATCCGATCAAGAAATTGCTAATCAAGTTAAATTAAAAAATATCAGTGAAATACTAGATCAATTAGGAATAAGTGAGGACGATTTTGAATTCTATGGAAGATATACTGGTAAAGTAAAGCTTAACATCATAGACAAACTAACTTCAAGAACTGATGGTAAGTTAATTCTCGTAACAGCAATGAGTCCCACAACTTTTGGAGAAGGAAAAACTTTAACCTCCATTGGACTTGGGCAAGCGCTCAACAAAATAGGCAAAAAAGGAATTATTGCTCTCCGTGAACCTTCCGTAGGACCTGTATTTGGAATTAAGGGCGGTGCAGCAGGCGGAGGTTATTCTCAAGTGCTTCCTATGGAGATGATCAATCTGCATTTTAACGGGGACCTAAGTGCAATAACAGCAGCGCATAATCTATTAGCTGCTATGCTCGATAATCACATCTTTAAGGGAAACGATCTTAAAATTGATGTAACAAACATCCTTTGGAACCGTGCAATGGATATGAATGACCGATCTCTGAGACAAATTGTTGTTGGATTGGGAGGAAGAATAAACGGTGTTCCACGCGAATCAGGTTTTGTTATTACGGCTGCTTCGGAGGTAATGGCGATTCTTGCTTTATCTGCTTCGCGCAAGGACCTTAAAGAACGTCTAGGATCAATTGCTGTTGGATATACACACGATAGAAAATTGGTTTATGCTCGAGATCTTCAAGCGAATAATGCTATGGCAGTTTTGCTTAATGATGCAATTATGCCCAACTTAGTACAGACTACAGAACATACTGCCGCATTGATTCATGCTGGTCCATTTGCAAACATAGCCCATGGAACAAACAGTATAATCGCGGATAAAATTGCTCTAAAGTTAGCTGATTATGTTGTAACCGAATGCGGATTTGGAGCGGATTTAGGAGCAGAGAAATTTTTTAATATAGTTTGCAGAAATACACCTTTCTGGCCTTCAGCTGTGGTTATTGTGGCAACTTGCAGAGCGATTAAATATCACGGCGGAGTTGATTCCAAACAAGAATCAAAATTATACGAGGAAAACACTGTTGCATTCAAAAAGGGCTTGGGAAATCTTGAGGTTCATATTAAGAACATGAAAAAATTTGATGTACCGGTTCTTGTTGCGGTCAATAAATTCCCGACAGATACTCAAAAAGAAATACAAATGATATTTGATAGTTGCGAAAAACTTGAAGTTGAATACACAACACACGAAGCTTTTCTAAAAGGCGGAGAAGGGGCTATTGAATTAGCCGAAAAATCTGTGAAACTTGCCGATGGGAATCCAAATCCCAAAAAGAAATTTTTGTATGATCTAAATCTTCCTATTGAGGAGAAAATTCGAGCAATTGCCGAAAATATTTACGGAGCAAAGGATATTTATCTAGAAAAACGAGCAAGAGTAAAAATTGAAAAATTTGTTGAACTTGGTTTCGGTAATCTTCCCATCTGCATAGCTAAAACACAAATGTCGTTATCTGATAATAAAAGAGAAATAGGTGTCCCTCGTGATTGGGTTCTAACTGTTACGGATGCTAATCTTTCTGCAGGAGCAGGGTTTTTAGTAATCGTATGCGGAGATATGATGTTGATGCCGGGATTACCAAAATATCCAGCAGCGGTTAATATGGATGTGGATGATGATGGCATGATCACAGGTTTGTTTTAATAATCGATTGGATTAAAAACCTAATTCCAATATAGAAGTTCTGAAATCCAGTTTTACATTTTTTTGTCCGAGATTTCGATTGAAATTGTATTTTCATCATCCGGGAAAATTTCGTTCATCATATCTAAGGTCTTTTTCTTTTCATGTTTGTACAAAAAATAAAATAGAAAAGAAATGACAAACGCTCCAACAGTATCGCAAATGAGATCAGTTATTGTATCTCGTAGACCTGAACCCTGGTAATCCTTACCAAGTTCGAACACCGGGTTTGTGTATCCCCAAGATTGATGTCTCGTTCCAAAAACAGCGTCCAAGAAAAATTCATAAATCTCGAAAAGTACATTAAGTGAAATCGAAAATCCGAACGCAAAAGCCGCTGCAAGAAATGGACTTAAGTCCATACTATGCTTTCTATTTATTTTATAAACTCCCAGAAAACCAATAAATGCTAGGAGCATACCGGAAAAAGTGTGAAGGAACATATCCCACCACACATAACGTGTGAACAGGTCTAAGCTTGTTGTTAAAAATATTGCCGTAAAAATATATATGGTTATGATTGATTCTAGAATTACCGGGATATGTATGTTTTTATTCTCGAAATAATCCAAAAGATAAGTTACACCAAGAGTCAACAAAGCCCAAAAAATAAGTTCGGCTTTTTCACTTACATCCGCCATAACTTCGCTCTCAAAATTGAAGCCGTTGTTGCTGAGAAGAAGAATTATTCTTACTAAGTTTATAGACGCTGATACAATCAGTAATATTCTAATCGTCCATAATATGTAATGATTTTTTTTACTCTTTACTGTTCTCATATAAGGTTCTTCTCGAATAGATTACCCACAATGGAAATATATCTACAAACTTACTGAAAATACATGATCGAATAATTCTTTTTGAATGTCTGCTTATTAAAATAATCTATGGTCAACAAAATTGGACTTTCGATTTAAATTTATTGCAGTAATTTAACTGAACAATTTCAAAATTATTCTGCTCATCTTAGTTTTTATTGATAAATGGTAGATAAATTATTATGAAGTTGTTAAATGATAATTTTTCTTATAAATTTAAACTATAGGGAATAGCTTATGGCAATTCATGTTAAGTTCTACAACAGTGATAACAATAACCAATTATTGAACAAATCTGCATTAATAATTTTAATTACAGGATTGATACTGCTTATCCCTCTGATCGCTATGCAGTTTTCGGATGAAGTAAATTGGGGAGTTTTTGATTTTATAGCAGCCGGTATTTTAATTTCGGGAACTGTAATAGCCTATCAATTTATTGCTGGTAGAACAAAGAATAAATTTTACAAAACAGCCATAGGAATTGCACTCGCCACGGGTTTAATAATAATATGGGCTAATCTTGCCGTTGGAATAATAGGCAGTGAGGACAATCCAGCTAACCTTTTATTTTTTGGGGTACTACTAATCGGGTTTGTCGGCGCAATTATTTCACAATTTAAAGCTGCTGGAATGGCAAAAACTATGTTTGCAGTGGCGTTAGCCCAAACACTAGTTCCCGTTATAGCGTATATTATTTGGATGCCTCCGTTAGATTTCGGTTTACTTAGTACATTTTTGTTTAATGTTTTTTTGGTACTTTTATTTTCTGCTTCTGCTATATTATTTCAAAAATCAGCTGCTAATAAAGTTGCCGAAAAATAAATAATTTGCCCTTCTCCACCCCTAATTTTTCTTTAAAATAAAAAAGCCCTATAACTTGTTGTGTTATAAGGCTTTATTTTGTGAGCGTGCCTGGGCTCGAACCAGGGACCCTCTGCTTAAAAGGCAGATGCTCTACCACTGAGCTACACGCCCCAAAATGAAGACCCTAAATATAAAACGATTCTACTTTTATTGCAATCTTCGGACGGAAATGATTAGAAATTTTACAAAAACGCTATTCTTTTTTTATTTCGCTTAATCTTTGAGAAATCAACTGTCTGAATCTCCTGACTTCAAATCGTCAAAAATTTCTTTGATTTTGTTATAAGATGATTCGTACATAAGAGGTTTAACTAAATAAGAATGAACACCTAGCTCCGTTACCCTATCAATCACCGATCTTTCGCTTACGGCTGTAAGCATGATAACGGGAATATTTTTTATAGTCTCGGTTTCCTTCATTATCCTTAGAGTTTCAATTCCGTCCATAACTGGCATGGTCACGTCAAGAAAAACGACCTCAATATCAGTTTCATTTTCGAGTTTTTCGAGTGCTTCTTTTCCATTGAGCGAACTTTCCACTTGGCAGTCAAACTTCTTTTTCAATAGACGGCTGATAAATAAATTTATATTTGGGTCGTCATCAACAACTAAAACTTTGAACATAATGTCCCCAATTTCGTTTCATTTTAATATTGGAAAATAATAAAAACAGTCTTCTATTTAAACGTGATTCTAATCTTATTTCTCGAATATTCGGGAATGTTCTTACATCAATGATTTATACTTTAGCGGTTCTTTCAAAAGATATTATAATAGATTATTTTTACATAAAATTAGAAAATCTCATAATCGTATATGAACAAAAATGTTAAAATATTAATTGCTGACGACGACGAAACCTTATGTTATCTATTAAAGGAAGAATTGGTGACAGAAGGTTTTTCGGTCGACATAGTTCACGATGGAAGTACCGCCATCGAGAAAATAAAAATAATCCCTTATGATCTGCTTCTGCTTGATCTCGAAATGAGAGAGATAACAGGTGAGGATGTATTAAAATTCGTACAGGAAAACAATCCTGGCTTGCAGGTAATCGTACTCACCGCAAAATCGGAAATGCGCACCGCGATAGAGTGCATAAAACTAGGTGCATACGATTTTTTAACGAAGCCTTACGAGTTCGAACAGCTTCTTGTGGTTATAAATCGAGCTCTTGAACACAAAGAATTACTTGTCCGAAATAAAATATTAACCTCAAAAATAACACAGAGCATTCCGAACGAAATAATCGGTGAAAGCAAAAGAATTAAATCGGTAACTGAATTGGCGCAAAAAGCTGCCGTTTCAGAATCCAATATTTTGCTTGAAGGGGAAACAGGAACGGGAAAAGAATTGTTCGCAGAGTATATTCATAAAAACTCAAACAGACGCGAAAAACCTTTTGTTGCAATAAACTGTGCTTCGCTTCCAGATCAATTAATAGAAAGTGAATTATTCGGTTATGAAAAGGGTGCGTTTACCGATGCAAAAAGTTCTAAACAGGGACTGGTCGAAATTGCAAACGGCGGAACTCTATTCCTGGATGAGATTGGCGAGTTGAGCTTAACCCTCCAGCCAAAACTGTTAAGATTTCTTGAAAAGGGAGAATACAGAAGAATTGGAGGAGTAAGCAACTTGACATCGAATGTGAGAGTTATCGGTGCAACAAATAAAAATCTTATGGAGGAAGCCGAGAATAAAAATTTCAGGCGCGATTTATTATTTAGATTAAATGTTATTACGCTTACGATACCACCATTACGAGAACGTGATCGTGATGTTTTAATTCTTGCTGAGTATTTTCTAAAGAAAAAATCGCCGATCAGAACTCCAAAATATCTTTCGCACGAAGCAGAAAAAGCGATAATGAATTACAATTTCCCAGGCAACGTTCGTGAACTAGAACACACGATTGAGCGAGCACTAATCTTTTCGGAAGGAGACGAAATATATCCAAAAGATTTGAATCTTCCTCACGATAATATTGAGTACACAAGAATTGATGAAAGAGGGACAGAAAATATTATCTCTCTCGAAGAGATGGAAAAAATCCATATTAAAAAGGTGTTGAATCATCACAATTGGAATCGAGAAAATACATCTCGGGCGCTGGGGATAAGTCAAAAAACTTTATACAGTAAAATATTAAAGTATAAGCTGAAATAATGACAAGAGAAGATGAAAGACTTAAGGTTTCTCCGCATTTCATAAAAAAGATTATAAATTCTTTTCCCTTCCCTCTAGTCTTTTACTGCACTAATTCAGAAGTAGAAATTTATAACGAAACTGCAGTAAACATTTTTACCAAAGAAGATCTCAATCAAATCAAAAGAATGTTTAACGACAAAATGTCGATAAATGAATTTAAAGGATATAAATTAGCTCCTATCACCCTTGATGAACTCGGTTACACGGGATTTCTTTTTATGGAAAATATTCACTCAAAAGAGAAAGCTCTAAAGAGTTCGGCACATGATCTTAATAACATCCTTACTAGTATAAACAATACGATTGATCTTCTGCAGCGCAAAACCAGAGAACAAGATAATATAGAACCAATGTTCAACACTTTGAAAACAAATGTTGTTAGAGCTTCGGAATTGATTGAGATTATGCTTTCCAAGGATCAATCGTTTTCTACAAAATTTAATAGAATTAAAATTGAGAACTTATTTTCGGCTGTTTCGGAAACTGCAAGTCAAATAACTCTAAACCACATTAAATACAAAGTGCATCTCGAAAACGATTTGCGCGATATTTACGGGAACTTTACGCTTCTCTTCAGAGCATTATTGAATCTCATTGTTAATGCAAAGGAATCAATCGAAGGAAAAGGAAGTATTAATATCGAAGCTAAAAACAGCGATGATAATAAACAAAAAGTCCATATCATTGTTCGAGATACAGGAATTGGAATTAGCAAAGAAAATTTATCACAAATTTTCCAAAGTGATTTTTCTACTAAGAATAAATCAACTGAAAGCGGGATTGGGTTAAGTACGGTAAAAGAAATAATTGAAAAACATAATGGTTCGATAACTGTATCAAGCAGTCAAAATGAGGGGACAACATTCAACATTTATCTGCCAGCCGCTATTAATGATGAGAGAAAGTCAAAGCAAAATGATTTCAAAATTCTGATAGCGGAAGATAATCATGTCATTTTAGAGGAACTTTGCGAACTTTTTAGCAACGAGAATTATAATATTGTTAAAGCAACTAACGGTATGGAAGTACTAGATGAACTTGATAAAGATGCTTCAATCAATTTAGCGATTATAGACAAGAAAATGCCGGTGCTGGATGGTATTGAATGTATTAAAAAAATCCGCGAAAGAAATAATGAGATTAAGATTATTTTAGCATCCGGTTCGACTTCTTCGGATTATCAGAAAGATTATGAACATCTGAAGATCGATAAGTTTGTTGTAAAACCGTACAACATTGATGAATTATTAAAGAGTGTTCAAGAATTATTTTAATTTGCTTTCATCCTTCGATTTATTTTCATCAACTTTCATTTTCCCCAAATCAATCATGCTGAGATTGTTCAGATATTCAGTAAAAGTAGGTTTTTTTATTGAACTTAATTTATCAAGAACATTAATTATTTCAGAGGCAGCACTTTCGATATATTTGATGCGTTTCTCAATTGCATCTTTTGCGACAAGTTCTTTCGTCAATTCTCTTTTAATTGCAGAAAGTGATAGGTTTATCAACGTAAGCGGTTGCTTTATTTCATGATTTGCGGTTAACACTGTTGCTGCAAATGTTTTGATTTTTTCTATCTCAACAAGAATTTGTTTGGATTCTCTAAACTTTAAAGCTGAGTTAATTCTAGCAATTAATTCCTTTTTGTTGAACGGCTTCTTGATATAATCAAATGCTCCAACGTCAAACCCTTGAGAAATATCCTCTGTTGATGTCAACGCCGTAAGAAGTATAACGGGAATATCTTTCGTGCTCTCTTCTTCAGAAAGAAATTTACATACCTCAAATCCCGACATTCCTGGCATCATAATATCCAGAAGCACTAGATCTGGCAAAACTTCAAGTGCTTTTTTAATACCGGATTTTCCGTCATATGCCGTATGAATTTCAAAGCCGACATTTTCAAGTCGATCTTGAAGTATAAAAACATTATCAGGTTGGTCGTCCACAACTAAAATTTTCTTCATATCGCTTCTACATTAAGAAATTTCTTTATTCTTTCAATAAGTTCTTTACGATCTATTGGTTTGGTTATTAATCCGGCAAAACCGTTTCGCTCAATTATTTTGCTTTCATTAATCATTGCATAAGCCGTCAGCGCAACAACCGGAACATTTTCATATTCTTTTATTGACTTAATACGTTTAATAGTTTCAAAACCATCCAGAACCGGCATCATAATATCAAGCAGTATTAAGTTAGGAATCTGTTTTTTTAATTGATTAAGGCACTCATTACCGTTCGATGCAAATATAGTTTTGTATCCCAATTCAGAAATTATTTCGCCGACTGTATAAAGCGTATCCGGATCATCATCAACAAGTAATATTGATTGTTCTTCTTTTTCTTCTAATTCAGTTACATCGGTTCTAATTTTTATTTCAGCACCTTGCTCCGGTTCAAGTAATTTATCACGCATCCGGTCACTGGTTGCGATGTTTAATCTGTCCTTCAATACTTTTAAAACATCAAATTTATGATGCTGCCTTTCAATGGTAATTTTTTTAAGTGCACTTTTGAATTCCTCCTCAAATTCACTTGAGACATTCTCATCAATAAGGAGTATTATAGGAATTTTACGCATCTTCTTTGAAGCATTCATATTTGCAATAATATCAATTCCCTTTTTCACCTTCATCAAATGCATAACTATTAATGCCGGTTTTGATTTATCGAAATCGTCCGCAAATGTATAAAAATCGGAATAGTTTTTTATTTCCACTTGCTTAACCCAGTCATTATCTGTTTCATTTATCTCATAGTCGAATACTGCAATTACAGGTTTATCATTAACTAACTTTAATCTTGTTATCATCTTTGAAACTTCACTTAAACGATTCGGAATAAATATTATGTCATGAACCAGCAAACCATAACCAATATTTTGATCCGGAATAAACGAAGTAATGATTATAGGAATTTTATAGTAATCCGGAGTTGATTTAATTTTCTTCATCAAATTTAAGAAACCGATTCCATCAACTTCAGAATTGATAATAACCGCTTTATGGTTTTCATTATTAAGTTTCTGCAGAACTTGATTTGAATCCTTACAGTAACTCATAAAATATTTTTTTTCAGCAAGATAATTTTTAAAAAGATTTCTATTTTCCTCTAACGGGTCAATAACTAAGATCGATTTTCTCTCATCCTTTATTTCAGGTTTTTTTGTTTCTTGAATCTCGAGGCTTAATTCTTTCTCAATAATTCTGGGAATAACAACAGTAAAAGTTGAGCCCTTTCCTTCTTTGCTTTCAAAATTTAATGAACCGTTTAACATGTTCACATACTTTGAACAAATACTTAGTCCTAGACCGGTTCCACCAAATTTTCTTGCTAGCGTTTCATCGGATTGTCTGAATGCATCAAAAATTATTTTTTTATCCTTCTCGGGAATACCCATACCGGTATCCGTAACAGAAAACGATAAGCCTCCATTTATGGATTCTGAAATATCGAGTCTCAAGTAACCAATATTTGTAAACTTAACTGCATTGCTTAGAAGATTAGTAACAATTTGCTCCAGCTTGAACTTATCAGTTTTTAAAACAAAATCTTTACCTGGTATTTCTTCAACTATAAATTCGAGGTTCTTATCTTCTGCCAGCGGTTCGATTGATGAAACAATATCGTTGATGAAATCGCTCAACATGAATTCTCTATCATTTACTTCAACACGACCAGCATCAATTTTTGAAAATTCAAGAATATTATTTATGAGAGAAAGTAGTTTGTGTCCGTTTCTCAAAACAACAGTTACTCTTTCCTTTGCTTTATCGGAAAGTAATTGTTCCGATGCAACTAGTTCCGTAAGTCCAATAATCGAGTTCAGTGGTGTTCTGAGCTCGTGAGACATATTTGCAAGGAACTGTGATTTAACAAGCGCAAGTTCTTCTGCTTTATTTTTTTGTTCCTCAAGTTCAGCAGCTTTAATCTTTAATTGCTGATGAAGTTCGAGGAGTTCTCGGTTTTTAGATTTGATCTTTTCATTCTGCAATAAATATTCTTCATTTAATTCTCTCAATTGATTTACAAAGTTTTCAAGCTTTTCGAGTGAAAGAGCATTTGTAATTCCCACAGCAAGTTCTTTGTTTATCCTTCCTATATAGTTTGTAATATTATTCCGTGGAATTTCCTGTGCAGCCAACTCTATAATGGCAATAACTTCATCATTAAAAAGAATTGGCATGATGAATAAATATTTGATTTGCATTTCAACAATTCCGGTTCTTATAACCGGATAATTTTTATCGAATTTAAACTCTAATGATTCCTTGTTTTTAATTATTTTTTTATGGTAATCAATTCCTTCATCAGACGTAAGAAGTTTTCTTTCGATTCCCTTTGAAGCAATAAGCTTCGATTTTCCGTTCTCAACAATGTAAAAAGATCCAAGTGTTATATCTGTGTTTGCGATAATTTTCTCGAGCGACAATTCAGTAATTTCAGAGAGACCGGGATTTTTATTTATCAGTGAAAGAAAATCTGAGTATTCCTTTGTTTCGCGGTCCTTTTTTTCCAGCTCGCTTACCATCGAGTTGAATACTTCACTTAGTTTTCCGATCTCGTCTTTTGAAATAACTTTAATACGGTGATCCAGCACTCCCGAAGCAACCAGTTGAGCTCCAGTTGTTAGATAATTTATTTGTCTTCGGAGTTTAGCCGTAAAAAGCAGCACAAAAATTAGAGTTAATAAAACAGATGCCGTTAAAATTATTCCAACAAACATCAGCATTGCTTCTTTAAACTGAACACGTTCATTGGATATTTTGAAAATAAGAAAAGCCAGGTTGGAGGTTGTTCCGAAATCAAGTTTTGGTTTGTAATAGGTCGCGAAGAAATCCGACTTCGTCATTTCATATTCTGTGAAGTCAAAATTATTTTTAAATTTCAACTCATCAATAGCTTGGAGAATTCTATAGTAGTATATATCATTTTCAAATGAGTTGGAAATGAAAATATCTTCAAAGTTAACGTCGAGTGCTAATTCAGCACCAATTTTTTGAGATTTATCATCCAAATAATTTTGCTCTAAAATTTTTCCATAATAAACCTCTGTACTATCATCCATTTTATCAGATCTGATAATGATGTTCGGATAATCATTAATCAGGTCAGAAAACTTATAATAATCTTTAACCAAAGGTTCATTGTCGAAAAATATACTTTGGCTGCGAATGATTCTGTCAGAAACGCAATTCAATTTAAAATCTATTTCTTTCACGGATATGATATCGGCAGCAGATGAACTAGCGGAAAGTTTTAAATAAGTATACTCCTCCTCGAATCTCTCAAGCTCCGATTGTATGTTAAATATAAAATCGTTTGCTGATTTTAAGAGCAGCTCGGAATTTTGCTTTTTCAGGTATGTTATAGCTAATGAATAAAATATTAACGTAGAGGTTACGGTAATAAGTACTACTATTATGAATGTAATTAATAATAATCTAACATTAATCTTCATATTCTTCTTTTTGCAAAACCTTACGAATCGTAATGATAAGCTCATCCAAATCGTACGGCTTGCTGATAAAATCAGAAGCCCCCAGCCTTGCTGAATCTATTGCACTTTTAACGTCGGCATATGCAGTAAGAACAACCACTTTCACATTAATATTTTTCTCTTTGATTTGTTTAAGAACATAAAATCCATCTTTATCGGGCATTTTTAAGTCAAGAAGAATAAGATCAACAGGATTTCCGGATTCTAAAAATAAAAGAGCATCATCAGCATTATCAACGTACTTAGTCGCATAACCTATTTCTGAAAGTTCCTGTGAAAGGGCATTTCCCAAATTTATATCGTCATCAACTACAAGTATTGAATCCATAATAATTTTCTATTTGTTTATGATTCAGCTCAGTATTTATTCTTCGTCTTTATCAAGATTAAGAAGTTTCTTAATTCTCTCCTTGTTTGCTTCTCTAAATTCTCGATTAGATTTATTTAAATTTTCGAGTGCATCAAGATTCTCGTTTCTATGATCGACCAATTTATTGTTTTTAAGGTCTTCTATCCTCTCTTTAAGCGGTTTCATCAGTTCGGCCTCAATCAGAATAATAACTTCTTTTTGAACAATTTGTTCCTGGTCATAACCAGTTAAGTATCTGATTCCCAGCACCCACCAAGGGAGATCTTTAAGAAATGGAATTCCTCGACGTACATTTGTGGATTCGTTTACCAAAAGTCCGCCGATTACAGTCTGTTCACCGTCAAGCATAAGTACTTCAGTTGAAGCGACGGTTTTGTTGATCTGAGTTGAAAGCGCATCTACTGAAGCGCTGCTTCTCTCAACTTTTAACTGAAGAAGTACGTAAGTAAGTCCGTCCTCTTCATAGATGTAAGGTGTAACCTCTATAATTGTTCCGGTTGGATAAAACACATCAATGACATTGCCCGCAAAATCCCTCTGTTTAATCGAAATGTCAGCTCCGATTTGGATCCTGCCAACTTTTTTGTTTCTTACAGTTACATTAGGGCGGCTGACTATTTCACCAAGGTTGTTCGTTTCAAAAAATTTAAATAATGCAGTTGCATTGCCAGTAAAATCTCCCATCGTAAATTCAGATTCGGTTGTAAGATTGAAATCCGGTGATTTGATTACATTTGCTTGGCTCTGTCCTTCTTGCTGTTGTTGACTTTCGTCACTGAATGTTAACAGATCGCCGCCAATAGTTAAACCATTCTGTTGAAGTATCAATTCCCAGTTAATACCCATTTCTCTCATTTCCTGTACATTGGCTTCGAACAGAAGTGCAGAAATTTTTACTTCTCTTTCGTTAACCGGGGCATACACATCTTCAGGATAATCTTTAGTCGGATCATCTTTATCCTTAATAACTATAACGTTTGCACGCTCTTCAAAGATGAGTGAATTGTACTGAGCAATAATAATAATAGCTTTCCAATAAGGAATATTCTTGATCTCGATACCGATAGGTCCTTCAAATGATGAGGTCGATACAACTTTTTTCCCCGTCAATTTTTCACTTACAGTGCTGAGTACTTCAATAGCTTGTTTGAATGGAATGGATTCCGACAGACTTACAAGTTCCTCGGGATTTTTATAATCGGTTAATTCTCTTTCGAGATTAACCTGAGCATTCAAAATGCCGGCTAATAAAAAAATTATAATCGAAAATGTAGTTAGTCGTTTCATTTTATTCACTCGATTTATTTTCATTTTCTAAAGACAATGTTAATTTTTCGATAATTCCGCCTTTGTTTAACACAAAGCGAACGGTACTTGTCTGATAATTGATCTCGGTTAAATAACCCAAATAAACCTTATCTCCTTCCCAAAGAAGGAATGTATTTCCTTTATCATCCGAGAGGAATGCACCATCCGGTATTAAAGCCAGAAGCGAAGCTGCTTGGACATCAAGAAGGTTATCTCTATTCGGAGGTATTTCATTCCTAATTAGAGGATAAAATATGTTGTACAATGGATTTGGAGTCAATTTATTCTCAACAAGTTTTTTTGGTGCAAAGAAATTGTTATAGGAAAAGTAAACCGAAACAGTCATGTTGAAATCAACCAAAAAATACGGTTCACCATCATCATCAACTTTCACAAAGTTAGAAAAACTAATTCCAGTAATCTTCTTAAGTTCTTTACTCTGTTCGATAGCATAAATAAGTTTATAAATGTCATTAAAGTCAGCAACACCGGTAAGTCTGTAGGTATAAAAACTATAGTGCTGTAACTCTTGTTGATCTATATATTCTATATTTACGTACGAATATGGAAGAAATGAATAATTAATAGTGTTTACAAAATCGAAGAAACGAGACTGCTTTAAATTTACCGGAATATTAAATTTCCGTAACGAGAGAATTGAATCCATCTCCTGTTCTCTTAACTGCAATCCTTCCAACTGAAGCGACAAATCTTCAGTGTCAAATGCATTTAGGCTCAAATCATTGACTGTTTTCTTTCTTTCTTCAATCGATCCGGATTGAATCCAGAAAGTATAAATACTTCCAACGATTATGATGCCCAATAAAATGACAATTAGTATGATTGTATTTTTAAGTTTACGGTCCATTTACATCTGCCGAATCATTTTCTAAATTGAAGTCTAGCACAAACTGAAAAGCATTTTGTTCTTTAAGCGGATCATAAAGAACGCTACGTAAAAGCGAAGAATTATTATAATCCGCAAATTCCGTCAATACACTTCTTGATAACGAATATCCGGTTAAGTTTATGGTGTTTTCCGGAGTGGATCCCATTTTCGTAATCCAGAAATTTCTTCTTCTTTCGATAAAATCGGAAACTTTTTCAAGCATCTGCCAATAAATTTCTGTGCCAACTGCTGCACTATCGAGAATACCTTGAGTATTATCGAAGTTTGCTATTTTATCGGATAACGGTCCCATCTGATCGATAATCATTTGGTTTTGAGACTCGAGGTTTTTCAACCTGCCAATTTCAAGATCGAGTTCGTCTATCTCCTTGACGTTGTTAAGTATTTGCAACGTGAAAAAAAATGTGACAGCAAAGAGAATCGGAAGCATAGCATAACTATGCCATCCGAACTGAAAGAATTTTTGATTTTCTTTGATGTAATCGGGAAGAATATCAATTCCCGTATGAATTTTATTTTGTTGATCCCAATAATCTATTGCGCCAGCTATAGGAATTGCAAATGATGAAATTAATTCCCGATCATCTTCAGCAAGGGCTTCCTGATTTATTAAATCAAACTTTAACTCGCTTACATTAGCTTCGGGAAATGTGCCGTAAAAAGAAAGAATTAAATTTTCGCTGTTGTCTTCCCCGCAGAGAACAACATTATCCAGCCTCGGTATTCCACCGTTTTCCATTTCAAGCAGAATTTTAGAGAAGTAAACATCGTATGTTTGAAGATTTTTTGTACCAATATCCAAAGTCGAACCGATATGCTTGATGTTCTGTCCTTCAAGAAATATCAGTTTGCTGTATTCCTTACCCGTATAAATAATTAAAGAATAATCTTCAGGAAAAAATTTGGTCGTCTTCGAAACATAATATGCAAGAGAAATTTCGGCACTTTTTATCGTTGGGATTTTGAAATATCTTTTTCCGTTATATTCTGCTAAAGCATTGATCATCTCGACGCATGGAATATTTCCTTCAATAAAAACTGCCAGCTTCGAATTTGCATTAAAATCAATACAATCTATATGATCCTTTTGAACTATTGTACCTTTGGATTCTCTTATTTCATTAACAATTGCTTCAAGCTGTTTTGATTTATCGTTTTCGAGAGGTCCTTCGTAAATATGATAGTTTAACGTAGGATCTGTAACAATAGGAAGAAATTCTGTTTGTCCTAATTTAAGATCAGTAAATAGAGTGGAGATAGTTCCGAAATCTGAGGAATCTACATTTCCTGAAGAACCGGATGAGATTGAAGAATCATCATCCAGCGAAATTTCAGAACCCATATCTTCCATACTGAATTCATCGGCTTCTGTTGGAAGAGATGTGCCGGTTTTGACAGATTCTAAAGAGGAAACCGAAAGTACATTGTGAATCTTTATTGTGCCTTTCTCCATAGAAAGGAGAGCAAGCTTAACTTCGGTTCCTTCGCAATATACACTAACAAGCGGCTTCATTCACTAAACGCCCTTCAGTAATTGTAACATTCTTGTTTTATTGTTCGAATATGCAATAGCATTATCTCTCGAGACAATCCTTTCCTTAAACAATCTAAGCAAATCCTGTTCCATGGTAACCATTCCTTGAGGACCTGCTTGATTTATCATCATGTAAATTTCGCTTGTATTGTTGTTTTTTATTGCAGCTTTTACACTAGGAGTAACTAAAAGAACCTCCTTTGCCAAAACACGTTTACCATCAAGGCTTGGTACTAGTTTTTGAGAAACCACAGAAACCAATACGTCAGCCAATCTGTTTCTGACACGTTCCTGTTCAACAGGATTAACTTCTGCAATAATTCTATCTATCGATTCCACGGCAGATGAAGTGTGGAGTGTAGAAAATACTTTATGACCGGTATCTGTTACTTCCAGAGCAGCTAGAATTGTATCTGGATCTCTCATCTCACCGATTACGATTATGTCAGGATCTTGACGCAATGCCTGAACCACACCCTCTTTGAAGGATAAAACATCTCTTCCTACTTCGCGATGCCTTATAATTGATACGTTTGATTTGTGAACATACTCAATCGGTGATGCGATAATAACTATATGAGCAGGATCAAACTTGTTGTGAAAATCTATTATAGAATCTAGAGTGGTGGATTTACCTGAGCCGGTTATTCCTGTTACGAGCGAAAGCCCGAACTTTATATAATTATGGCTCATTGTTTTGACTGCATTTGGATGAAACCCGAGTGATTCTATGGGTCTTGTAGAAGCAGAAATTGATCGCATATTAAGTGCTATAGAATCGAGATCAAAATATGCATCCGCTCTAAATCTAATGTCTTTGTTTAATTTTTCGTAACGGAAAGTATAGCTGAAATCGAGATTTCTTCCCACCCAAAGATGTTTACACTGATTAAGGTTCAGCATGCTTATAATAAATGTAGTAGCTTCGTCCGGCGTTAATTTAGGCAGATCCTTAACTCTCGCTTTTTCACCGAAAATCCTAAACCATACATACTGATCGGTTCCGTGCCCTCCGATTTCCACGTCAGATGCATTCCGTTCTACCATCAAAGAAAGTATATGATTCATAAACTTGATCAACGTAAGTTTTGAATCATCATCAATTTCCTTAATATGCTCAATTATGAAATTGACTTTTTCCGGACCAATAACAGTAGGAGGAATTCTTGACGCAAAATCCGAAAGTATTTGTTTTACACGTTCGATCATAAATCAGTTGCCTTATCGGTAAATTGTCTTTTCTGTTTAGATTATCGGATATAATTTAAAAATATTTAGCAAAAGTTATTCATCCATCGTGCCGGCAATCACTTCCTGCAGAGAAGTTAAACCGAGTCTTACTTTCTCCAAACCCGATTCTCTCAAACTAAGTGTTCCGTCTTTTTTCGATTGAAGCCTAACAGCTTCTTCATCGACTTCTTCGCCAGATTTAACAATTAATTCACGAACCGCTTTTGTAAAATAGAGTGCTTCGTGAATTGCCATTCTGCCTTTATAACCTGTGTGATTACAAAAATCACAACCAACTGCCTCAAATATTTCTGCATCTCTCCACTCTTCAATCTTCAAACCGGCAGAAATCATAAATTCATCGTCAAAATCCTTTACTCTTTTTTTGCATTTGGGGCAAAGTTTTCTGATCAATCTTTGAGCAACAATTACGTTAATGGCATATGCTATAAGGAAAGGCTCAATTCCCATCTTATATAGACGTGCAACCGCGCTGGGTGCATCATTTGTGTGAAGAGTTGAAAACGTAAGGTGTCCCGTATTTGCAAGTTTAATTGCTGTTTCTGCCGTCTCCTTATCACGCATCTCGCCAACAAGCACAATATCAGGGTCATGACGAAGAATTGCACGGATCGCTTGTTCGAAATTCATTTTAAAGCCAATCTTTAGCTGACGGGCGCCCTCGATTACATATTCAACGGGATCTTCAACCGTAAGAACATTTACCTGAGGTGTGATAACTTGATAAAGTGCCGCAACAAGAGTTGTACTTTTACCACTTCCCGTCGGCCCCGTTAGGATAACCATTCCCTGTGGCTGCTTGATAGCTTTAGCGAACACTTTTTTAGCATATCCGGTTAAGCCTAATTTTTCCAGGTCTTTTATAACTTTTCTATCGTCAAGAATTCTTATAACAATTGTTTCAAACTTATTTTTAAGTTCTGTTCCAACCATTGGCAGTACAGAAACTCTGAAACGAATTACGGTACCGTCAACTTCACGTTGTATAAATCCGTCTTGAGCACGCTCTCGTTCGAATCTGTCCAAACCTTTTGCCCTGTCTTTTACCACAGCCATTACCGCTTCCGGGAGCGTATTTTCCTGAGTATGCCAAAGCGTAAGTTTACCATCAACTCTAAAATGGATTTCCGTTTTATTTCCGCTTTTTGGAACAATGTGTAAATCACTTACGCCTTTTCTCACACCCTCAACTAAAGCAGCTTCAATCAAATTTATAAGCGCGCTTTTATTTATTTCTGCATCAAGCTGCTCTTCATCAACCATAGATTCTTCAGCTTCGAGATGAATTTCTTCGTCCGATTCTTCAATCATTTTCAGAAATACGTTTTCGGGCGGAAGGATGATTTCTATCAGTTTATCGTAATCTTTTTTTCTTAGATAATTTATTTCATATTTTTTTGCATCCAGTGAATATGCAATTTTGGTGAGCGTTCTATCTGTAGGATCAACCGCAGCTAAAATTAATTTATCTCTTTGCCGGTCATCGTATTTATAAGGAATAACTTGATGTTCGATAAGTGTTTTTTTTATTTCTTCGCCGCGGGAATTCATTAATCTTCTAATTGCGGCAATTCTTTCATCCGTAAGTTCATCTATGTGAATATTGAGTTCTTTGAATGCATAGAGAACAGCAACTTCTCTGAAAATTGTATCGTGATCAAACTTAAATTCCTGCACCAGAATTTGAGCTAAATTTCTTTTAAGTTTTCCTTGATCTTGCTGTTTTGCTTTTAAGGATTCTTCAAGAATTTTTGCATCTATAATTCCTTTCTTCAGCAGCAAGTAACCGATTTTATCGGTCATTTCAAGTTGAGAATCAATCATAACCATCTCATTATTACATAGTTGGTGTTTTCGGATTAATTGTTGCTGTTTCAGCAGAAACCAAAGTAAGAGCAATCATCACAATCATGATTATCATAGCGATAAAAACCTGGACTAACTCGATAATATTTTTCAATCGGAACACTGTTTCACTTTCATAATAATTTGCCAATTGCTGTGCTGTGTTTTTTATAGTTCCGGTCTCTTCGCCGGAATGGAATCTTGAAATTGCAGTATCCGTAAAAACACCTGTTGCTTCGAACGCATCTGTAACACCGATACCTTTTTTAATCATCAATGGAATTGCCACCGTTTTAATCTGATGTTCAAAATATTTATTGTCAGTAGCTTCCGCAGCTATTCTAATCGGTTCTATACTTTCTGCAGATCCACTGTACAATGTATAGAAAACTCTGCAAAAAACCTCAATTAGAGTTTTATGAATGAGAGAACCTACTATCGGAATTTTTATCATTATCCTATCGACAATAAATTTCCCTTTTTTAGTCCTGGCAAATTGCCAAAGTGCAATTGGCGGAGCTACGGTAAAAAATGTTACCAGAAGTGCATTATTTAAAAGAAAGTCACTAAATGCTAGTGTTGCTGCCGTCATAGGTGGAAGTTCTATTCCGAACTTGATAAAAAGTTTTGCTGTTTCTGGGAAAATGTAACCGACATAGAACAGCACGGCTAAAAAGAGGACAAATAGAGTAATTAAAGGAGTTATAAGAGCACTTCTCAAATCCTTCTTAAACTGCATTCGTCTTTCCAAAAATTTTGCTGTGGCTTTATAAATTTCAGCCATGTTACCCGATTTTGCAGCAAGACCAAGCATATATGCCGTAAACTTTCCAAATACAGATTCATATCTAAGAAAAGTTGTTTGGCTGTCCTGCCCTTTTTTAAGATCATTGTTTATTTGCTTAAGTGTCTCCTTAAGTGCTTTATTTTCGAGATCGCTTATAAGCAGGGTCATAATCTCCGAAAATGGTAGTTTTTGTTCCATCAACTCAGCACTAATTTTAACAAAGGATAAAATCTCTTGTTGAGGGGGTTTCAGTTCAATATCCAATAATTTTTTATTTACGGATATAACTTGATAACCCAGTTTGGATAGAGCGTTTCTAACTTCTTCTTTCGAGAAAGCCTTTTGTTCGCCGACAATGGGCTTTTCGCTGCCTTTTTTTATCTTATAAACAAAAGTCGATTTCTTTTCAATGTTTTTTAATTTGAGTTTATGCTTTTCAACTAGAGAATGTACTTTGGACTTGCCCTCACGAGAACTTGATGCACTTATAGTTCCTGTGATAGGTTTTCCGTTTGGCTTAAGAGCATTAAATCGAAGTTCTATCATATTAACGGCACACTAGAGTTAGATAAATTAATATAGATAAAAAAAAGCTAATAAACATACGTTTATTAGCTTTAATTTAAGAAAAATACAAACAAATGTTAGTTGTTAATTGTTGTACTCGTAATAGAGTCTGGGGCGACCACCATTGTTATGTTAACTGGATTTGAATTATCGTCCCCGGTTTCTGTTCCAACTCCCACGATTGAAACTGATTGAGCACCAACTGTTGCTGTATAGCTTCCGTTTGCCGTTGATGCCAAAGCTGCTGGAATTGTCCAACCTGTAAATGTTTGTGCGCCGCCGCCCAATGCGGTTGGTTTTCTGTAATATTGCTGAGCCATAGAAGCCAAGTTAGTTAAGTCACTGATAACAGCGTTTCTGTTTGCTTCCATACTGCTTGCTGTAAATACGTTAATACCTACAACTACTGCGATACCAACTATGATAACGCCAAGAACGATAAGTAGAAGTTGTTGCTGACCCATAATATACTCCTTTAGTTATTTGTGATTGTTTTGTTTTGGTTAATTACAATAAACAATTGTGCCAAATTGTATTTATGTAAGAAAACTGATTTAGCCAAATTAAATAAGAACAAATTATTGCTTCCGAAAGATTATCAGTTGTAAATCTTACAACTAATGAATAACAACCGTAGTATAATCATGCGGAGTTATTGTAACAGAAACTTGAACTGAATCCGAGCCTGTTACTACCTCATTACCTGTACCAATAATCACGAGTTCATCTTTCGATATATTTGAAATTTTATACCACCCGTTGTCGTTTACGGTCAATCCCGAAGGAATTTCCCAAGTAACCGCTGCGCCTCCAGTTGAACCATCGAAGGATTTTGATCCGCCGCCAATCGCACCCGGTTTACGATAGTGCTGCTGTGCTAATGTCGCTAAATTAATACAATCGTTTATAATATTATTTCTTTTCACTTCCACTGCATTAGTTTTAAAAAGACTAATTCCAACAATTATCGCTATACCGATAAGCATAATTCCAAGTACGATTAGTAATAATTGTTGTTGACCCATTTTTTTCTAATGCATAAATTTATGCCCTCAACTTAACAAATATCAAACCAGACTTAAAGTCCTTTAAAATATAAGTAGTTTGTGCGGCGATGAAGTTAAAAATAGCGAATTGAAAGGAGAGATGCACTATTTTTACCGGTAATTTTTACCGAAAAGATTTCGATACCATACCAACAAAATATAAGTGCAACATTTACCGGTAATTATTACATAAATCGAAGAAATTCAGTAAATTTTACATTATTTTTTTAGACGAATATGAAGCTCCCGAAGCTGATCTTCATCAACAATTGATGGCGATTCATCCATTAATGACATTCCGCTAGCTGTTTTTGGAAAAGCAATCACATCTCTTATTGAACTTTCCCCAGCAAAAAGCATAACCATTCTATCCAGACCGAATGCAATGCCGCCATGAGGCGGGGCACCAAACTTAAATGCATTTAATAAAAATCCAAATTTTATTGCTGCTTCTTGTTCTGAAATTCCCAACGATTTGAACATTTTTGATTGCAGGCTGCTGTCGTGTATTCTGATACTCCCGCCTGCAATTTCGTTTCCGTTAAGAACTAAATCGTAAGCTTTAGCTCTAACTTCGCTCGGGGAAGTTTCCAATTTATTAATATCTTCGAATCTCGGACTTGTGAATGGGTGGTGCATTGCATAATATCGCTTGGTCTCCTCATCCCATTCAAATAATGGAAAATCAGTTACCCATAGCATTGAAGGTTCAGCATCAGTTTTTATAAGTTCAAGACGTTTTGCCATCTCTTTTCTTAATTCACCCATAATAGAAAGTGTTTTAAGTTTAGGTCCTGCAAGAATAAAAATGAGATCACCAGCCTCTGCATTCATTTCGTCTATGATGTTCGATTTTTCTTGATCGGATAAAAATTTTGCAATCGGTGCATCAAGATCGTTGTTTTCTTTAATCCGCATCCAAATTAAACCGCCGGCTCCGAGTTTTTTAACAAAATCGGTAAGCACATCCAATTGACTTCTAGTATAATCACCACATTGCTTGGCAAGTAGTCCGGTCACAATATCATTAGATTTCACAGCATCAGAAAACAATTTAAATCCGGAATTTTCGAAAATGTGATTCAATGTTTTCATTTCAAGTTCATAACGTAAGTCAGGTTTATCGCTTCCGTATTTTTCCATCGCTTCGTCAAACGAAAGTTGTTTTAACGGAGTTTTCAATTCATATCCAAGAATTTCTTTATAGAGTAGTTTCATCAAACCTTCGACAACCTCAAAAACTTGCTGTGTATCTACAAACGACATTTCAACGTCGATTTGAGTGAACTCGGGTTGTCTGTCTGCTCTCAAATCCTCATCCCTAAAACATTTTACAATCTGAAAATATTTATCAAACCCTGAGACCATAAGTATTTGTTTATATGTCTGGGGTGATTGTGGAAGCGCATAAAATTTTCCTTTGTGCATCCTGCTTGGAACAAGAAAATCTCTTGCTCCTTCGGGAGTGCTTTTCATCAGTATTGGGGTTTCGATTTCTAAGAAATTATTTTTATCAAAGTAATTTCTGACAAGTTGATAAACTTTATGTCTAAGCAGAAGATTCCTCTGCATTCTTCCTCTACGCAAATCCAGGTAACGGTATTTCAGTCTTAGATCTTCAGTTACATCAATTTTATCTTTTATCTGAAATGGTGTTGTTTCGGCTTTATTCAATACAACAATCTGATCAATCATTACATCAATTATTCCGGTTGGAAGCTGTGGATTTTCTGTTCCTTCAGGACGTTTGCGCACTTTGCCTTCGACTGCAACAACGAATTCGCTTCTTAATTCACCGCCAATTTTATGAGTTTCGGAGTTATAACCCGGTTCAAAAACGATTTGAGTGATTCCATACCTGTCACGCAGATCAATAAAAATTACGCCGCCTAAATCTCTTCTGTTTTCAACCCAGCCGTTTAAAACAACATTTTCGCCTATGTTGTTTTCTCTTAATTCACCGCAATTGTGCGTTCTGTACTTGAAGTTCATAATAAATCCTGATAGAATAAAAATTGGGTCGAAAAATAATCAATTATGGAAGGTTTGACAAATGTTCGATCAGTACGCTACTGATCAATAGAAAGTCTTACTTCAAAGCTGGGAAAACGTCTTTCAAGATCGTTCAATAACTTTGCCGCTTCATCTTTTCGACCAAATCTAAGTTCGTACTTTGCTCTGTTTTCATACATAACGGCAATGTTCTCGATTATTAAATTAATCTCGGGATTTTCCGGATTATTAATTTTGGAAAAATTAAATAATTGAGAATTACGAAGATATTCATCTTTCTTATTTACTTTAAAAAGTAATGTCACTGGTACCAACTCGAAATGAGGACCGAAGTTAAAGTCATCAACCAATGAAGGAGATATATACACCGATCTTTTTGAAACGTCAACAATAAACTTTTCCTTCTTCAAATCAACAAGATCAGGAAAATCTTTTTGTATCTGTTCAAAATACCATAACTGTTGAAAGTCAACACAAATAACCGCGACATCTCTTCTAAGTTTTTCTACTTTTTGAAGATAAAGTGACGGGAAATAAAACGGAGTGTTTCTATCAACAAGAATAATACTATTTGGTTCTGTGCTCAGAAGAACAGCACGCGCATATTCATCATAAATATAATCTTCAGATTTGTTTATTTTATTAAAATTCGATAATACTTGAACAAAAACTGAACCAATGATGATTGTAAAAATTGTGTAATGAATCCATTTTTTTTTGCTGTAAGCTAGAAAATAAAATATGCCCATTGATAAAAACAATGCGCAAATGTAGAAGATAGAAATAAAATAATTATTAATATCCGGAATAAAATAGCTTATTGACAGAATTGTGCTCGAAAGAAAAATCAATAAAAATACACTAAATGAATCTTTATGAAATCTTGGAAGAACAATAATTCCCGCAAACACAAACAAAACCGAGAAATTAAATTCCCAGTTATAAAAGTTAAAAAGTGAGGTAATCAACTGCCCGAATTGCGATGAAACCAAATCCATCCCCGGGAAAAACCATGAACTATAATCTGAAGCCGTAATATGATTTATAAGTTTTTCGATTGTGTCCGGAACACCCCAGTTCAATGTCGGGTTCATACTCGATCTTATTAAAAGATACGAATAAAAACTAGATACTATTACTGAGAAAACGAATGAACAAATTAGGAAGAGAGATATCTTCTGCTTAAACGTTTTGTCGATTATGTACAGATACAAAAATCCCGGAAGCAAAAATACAGTCGTTAAATGGTTGCTGAAACC
This sequence comes from uncultured Melioribacteraceae bacterium, assembly GCA_964499285.1. Taxonomy (GTDB): domain Bacteria; phylum Bacteroidota; class Ignavibacteria; order Ignavibacteriales; family Melioribacteraceae; genus JAGFIY01. The sequence goes on along the minus strand of CAZCLA010000010.1, from coordinate 21,782 downwards.
CAAAGCTAAACAAATTGAGACAAGCATCCACAAACGATTTGTGTTGTTACCCGAGGTTTGATTCACTAAAATTTTGATGATCAATAAAAAGAGAAATGATATAATCAAAATATGAAGTGAATATACCTCGGTAAATGTACTTTGGAACCAAATAGTGGGACTTAAGGCAAGGATGAATGTTGTCGCGAGGGAAACAAAGAAAATCTTCTTGTCTTTAATTTCTATTTGATTTTTTTCTCTAATAAATTTTAAGAGGTTTAACACAACTAAATAAAAAATCGACATCCCCAAGGATGTATAAATTGCACCAAGTAGATTTAACTTTTGAATAGGTTCTAAGTTAAGCGGAAGTTTGGTAAAAAGATAACCTAAAATCGTAAAGAGAGGATAACCGGTTGGATGAGCAATTCCCAAAGTGGTTTGAACGGCTGCAAGTTCTCCGCAATCTCCCCCGTTCAATCCCGCAGAAATTGTTTGCAAATATATAGCAAATATTATCAATCCGATTAAAGCTGCCGAATACTTTGCAATTACACTTTTCATTTATTCAATTTACAATTTAGGGGAAACGATCTATCCAATATAATTCTTTATCTTTACTTATCTTTAATAAATAGAAAACTATGAACATAATAATTGACGAAAATATTGAATTCGCTGAATCAGCATTCCGGAATTACGGAAACATTACTCTCGTTCACGGAAGAAAAATAACAAACGATCTACTTAAAAATGCAGATGCTCTAATCGTCCGCTCCATCACAAAAGTTGATGAAAATCTTCTGCGCGGCACTCCGGTAAAATTTGTTGGAACCGCGACAATTGGTATTGATCACCTCGATGTTGAGTATTTAAGGGATCGCTCAATCATATATGTGAGCGCACCGGGATGTAATTCATTCGCAGTTGCAGAATATGTTATTACTGCATTTGCCGATATTATCACCAAGCATGAACTAATAGGAAAAATTAATTCTGTTGGTATTATTGGTTACGGAAATATCGGATCAAAAGTCGCAAGTTTTTTCGAGAGTTTCGGATATAAATTAATTATAAATGATCCGCCTCTTGAGAATAAAGGAAATCACAAAATTAATTTCAGAACTCTTGATGAAGTACTCAAATGTGATGTCATAACTCTTCATGTTCCGTACTCAAAGGAGGGCGAATTTCCTACACATCATTTAATCGATTACGATGAACTCAAACAAGTAAAGGAAGATGCCGTTTTGATAAACAGTTCCCGCGGAGGAGTAGTCAACAACAAAACGCTCCAACAAATTATAAAGGAAAAGAATATTTTTACAGGATTCGATGTTTGGGAAAGCGAACCACATCCCTCACCGGAGCTTGTTGAACGATGCGACATCTCAACACCACATATTGCCGGGTATAGTCTTGAAGGAAAAGCAAATGGAACAAAGATTGTAGAAAAAGCATTTGCTGATTTTGTTGGAATAGAATCAAAATGGGAACCAAAATTGCCTGAAGTTCGTAGAAACAACATTATTATTGAAAACAAAAATGATCCTGAACAGTTGTTATACAAAATCACTAAACAAATTTATGATATCGATAATGATTCGATTCAATTTAAAACGGCTTTTCAAAAAGATCAGAATTGTTTTGATAAATTACGAAAGGATTATTTGCCAAGAAGAGAATTCTCTAATTTTAAAATTATTGCGAATGACAATATAGAGCCACACGAGAATATGACAAGCAGTTTAAGATTAAATATTATTTAATATGAATAGACTTCTTAACATAATTTTATTTCTACTGCTTTTCGTCTCAGCTGTATTTCCACAAGACGATGACGGATTTCAAATTGCAAGATTAAAATATGATGGCGGTGGCGATTGGTATAATGACCCTTCGTCAGAAGTGAATCTGTTGGATTTTGTAAATAGACATACCTCAATAAAAGTGAAAAGCGAATATGTCTTTGTAGATCTTGATGGAAACGATATTTTTTCATATCCGTTCTTGTTCGTAACCGGTCATGGAAACGTCACCTTTTCTGAATCTCAGCTTCAAAAACTACGGACGTATATTAAACGTGGAGGATTTATCTACGTTGATGATGATTACGGTATTGATAAATCGATAAGAAGAGAAATAAAAAATATGTTTCCTGAAAAAGATCTGGTTGAACTTCCATTCAATCATGAAATTTATCATAACGTATTTGATTTTAATTATGGTCCGCCAAAAATTCACGAACACGATAACAAGCCGCCGCAAGGATTCGGACTTTTCCTTGACGGAAGATTGGCAATCTATTACACTTATGAAAGCAATCCGGCTGACGGCTGGGCTGATCCTGATGTTCATAAAGATTCGCCGGAAATTAGAGAAGCCGCATTAAAGTTTGGAACAAATCTTATCGTTTACGCGTTAACAAATTAATTTATGTCAAAAAATTTATTAAAAAATATTCTATCCAGACTGATCGAAGTCGAAAGGAAAGAAAACCAGAAAAAGTTTTTTGAAGGACTGGTAATTGTCATTACCGGATTTTCCATGGTTCTTTTACTTTTTACCGCTTTGGAATATTTTTTCAACTTTCACTCGGTTGTAAGAACTGTTTTATTCTTTATTCTGATTGCGTTTCTATGTTCTGCTTTATTTGTTCTAATTCTGCTTCCACTTCTAAAATCATTGGGTTTCTTTCTAATAAAAGACTATGAGTCACTTGCACAAAAAGTAGGGTCAAGTTTTCCCATGATTAAGGACGAACTTAAAAATGGAATTCAACTACTAACCGAGCAAAATAAATTTGGATATTCAACAGAACTAATAGAAGCCGCATTCGCTCAGATATATGAAAAAGCTGATGATGTTGATTTTACAAAATCAGTTCGATTCAATAAAACTGTACAGAGAACAAAAAAATATCTCCCCTTTGCGATAATTTTTTTGTTGCTGATATTTTTTACAAATCCCCTATCGAATTCGCTTTTAAGAATTGTCAACTATGATAAAGAATTCATAACCCCTCCAAAGTTTTCGCTTAATGTTTATCCGGGAAATAAAGATATTCTTAAAGGAGAATCAGTTACAATATATGTCGATGTTGAAGGTGAAGCACCTATGGGAATAAATTTGCTTACAAAAGCAGTGGATGAAACTGATTTTAACATGATTGAAATTATGTCGGATTCATCCGGAAAATTTATTAAGGAAATTAAAAATATTAGACTTTCCTTGGATTACTATGCCGCTTCCGGTGAGATTGAATCCGATTTATACAAAATCAATGTGCTGAATCCTCCGATCATCACCGAGTTTAATCTTAAGATTACTCAACCTTCTTATTCGAATCTTCCCGAAATCGTTCAGAAAGATAACGGACAAATACGGGCATTAAAAGGGAGTAAGGTTAATCTAAAACTAACTTCGAGCAAGTTATTAAATGCGGCAAGTCTGATGATGAAAGAAAATGGCGAAAACTATTTTGCTATTAATAAAAACAAGGCTGAAATAGATTTCACAGTTAATGAGAATTCGGAATACTTTATTCAATTAGAGGACTCTCTCGGAAATAAAAACTTAAATCCAGTCACCTACGCTATAACTATTATCGAGGATCAATTTCCGAAACTTGAAGTGATTTCTCCGGGAGAAGATCTTGTCATAAACGGAAATGAACAGCTGCCGATCGATATTCAAATTTCTGATGATTTTGGTTTCACAAAAGTAATGCTCCATCACAGACTTTCCGCTTCAGCTTTTGAGCAAATAAGTGATGAGTATAAAACCGTTGAAATGAATTTTTCTAAAAATTCTGTCGAGCAAAATGTGTATCACGTATGGGACCTTTCGCAATTGTATCTTGCAGTTGAAGATGTCGTATCTTATTATTTTGAGGTGTTCGATAACGATTTCGTTTCGGGACCTAAATCAACGAAGTCGATTGTTTATAATCTAAGAGTCCCTTCACTTAATGAACTTTATGCAAAGACAGATGAAGCACAGCAAGAATCTCAGGATGAATTAAAAGAAATTCTTGAAGAATCCGAAAAACTTAAAAATGATCTCGAAAAATTAAGCGATAAAATGAAGAAGGATTCACCTAAATTAAGCTGGGAAGAAAAAGAAGAAATAGAAAACGCCGTCGAAAGATTTGAACAATTACAAAGTAAAGTCGAAGACGTTCAATCAAAAATAAACGAGATGCAGAAAGAACTACAAAAGAACGAACTTCTTTCCGAAGAAACTCTCAAAAAATTCAACGAGCTGCAGGAACTGCTGGATGAACTTCAAAGTGAAGAATTCAAAGAGTCGCTGGCGAAACTACAAGAAATGCTAGAGCAGATGAACCGGAATCAAGTACAGGACAGTTTTGAAGATTTTAAAATGGATGAAGAAGTTTTTCAGAAAAGTCTTGAAAGAACCGTAAATCTGCTAAAGCGAATTCAGATTGAACAAAAAATGGATGAAGTTGTAAAGCGCACGGAAGAATTGATGAACGAACAGCAAGAATTGATGAACGAAAGCTCGGAATCTTCTAAAAACAGTGAATCCGAAAAACTTGCTGAAAAGCAGGAAAAAATTTCGGAGGAATTAGAAAATCTTGAAGAAGCTATGAAGGATCTTCAGGAAAAAATGAATGAGTTTTCTGACATGCCTAATGACGAAATGCAAAAAGCAATGGAAGAATTACAGAAACAGCAGAATCAAGAAATGTCAGAACAAGCTATGCAGCAGATGCAGCAAAATCAAATGCAGCAAGCACAGCAGTTTCAAAAGCAGATTTCACAAAATATGCAGCAAATGAACCAGATGATGATGAATATGCAGAATCAAATGCAGATGCAGAATCAGATGGAAGTTATGGCGGAAATGATGAAAATAATGGATGAACTGCTTACACTTTCCAAACAACAGGAAGAACTTCAAAAAGAAACTAGAGCGCTGGCTCCAAACTCCGAACAATTCCGTCAGAATGCTCAGCAACAGAGCAAAATTCAGCAGAACATAAACAACATCATCAATAAGATGAACGAACTTGGACAAAAAACTTTCAGCATAACTCCGGAAATGGGGAAAGAACTTGGCGATGCGCGTAAAAACATGGGCGAAGCTATGGCTGGAATGCAGAACAAAAACGCTCCGTTTGCCAGCACAAAACAAGGCGAAGCAATGGGAAACCTAAATCAAGCGGCGCAGATGATGCAGGGAGCTATGGAAGGAATGATGAACCCTTCCGGGCAGGGAGGAATGATGTCGTTGATGCAGCAAATGTCTCAGCAGCAAATGGGTATCAATCAAATGATGCAAGGACTTACAAAAGGCGGTCAACTTTCGCAAGGACAGTTGGAACAACTGACAAAATTAACACAAGAACAACGTCTTGTTCAGAAGACTCTTCAACAGTTAAACGATGAGGCAAAAAGTGCAGGGCAATCAAAACGGTTAGCGGCAAATCTGGAAAAAATTATTTCGGAAATGAGTGAAGTTATTTCCGGAATGGAAACCGAGCAAATTAATGATGACCTTATAAAAGCACAGGAAAGAATTCTCTCCAAAATGCTGGATGCACAAAGATCAATAAACGAACGAGACTATGAAAAAACTCGCGAATCACGAAGCGGTCAAGAAATTGTAAGAGACTCCCCACCGGAAGTGTATTTTTCGACCGAAGAAGGTCAGGATAAAATAAAATCCGAACTTCAAAAAGCAATAAAAGAAGGTTACAAAAAAGACTACGAAGAACTTATTCGTAAATACTTTGAAGCATTGCAGAGACAGCAAAATCAAACTCGATAAATTACTGTATCCCGCCAATCATCTCTCAACATTTTATTAATAATTTGTATTGTAAATCACTACTGAAATCCTTCTGTTCTTTAAATCTTCCTTTTTAATTACTTTTAACTAACTATTTGTTATATTGTTAAAAATCTAAAAATAGATAACAAAATTTCTTTGGGTGTCGGAGTCAATTGGAAAATTTATTGATTACTTTTTCTTTTCGGGAAAAAAGTTATGAGGAAGACAAATTTTGCAATAAAGTTTTATTTAAGAATTCTAATTATCCATCTGACCGCTTTGAGTATTTCTGCACAGGTAAGCGAAATTGAGAAACTACTTGAACTTGACCTTGAATCGCTGACAAACATTTCTATTATTTCCGCTACAAAAACTATCTCAACAATAAATGAAGTTCCTTCAACCGTGAGAGTAATTACCGAAAAAACGATTAAAGAAAATGGATATTTTACACTTGAGGACGCTCTTTCGAGTCTTCCGGGATTCCAATTCAGAAACATTTTAGGTTTTAATAGTTATATTTTTCAAAGAGGAATTCCGAATCAAAATAATTTGATTCTTTTGCTCATCGACGGCATTCAAGTAAATGAACTTAATTCGGGTGGATTTTATGCCGGCGGACAGTTCAACCTAGATAATGTGAAACAAATTGAAGTTATTTACGGTCCATCTTCAGCACTTTACGGAACTAATGCTATTTCGGGAATAATTAATATCATCACCAAAGATGCAAAGGAAAATGAAGGCTTCTCTATTAGTGGACTTTACGGCTCATTCAAAACCTACAATGCTTCTGCAGCCTATGGCTTTTATGATGAAGAATCGGAATTTGGTTTACGGGTTTCAGCTATGATAAAAAGCTCGGAGAAAGCAAAACTTAAAGGAGAGGATGGAGACTTTAATTGGACAAACGAATTGGAAAATTTTGAGGATGACTATTCTTTTGAGATTAAATCCGATTATAAAAATTTTCAAATGGGATTAATTTTCCAGAACAAACAGTCTTCACGTTCAACAAATTATAAATCGTTCGACACAGAATTTTGGGATAAAAACAGTCTGTGGAATATTACATTTTTCAATAGCTATTTAAAATATCAGCATGAATTTTCAGAGAAAGTAAATTTAAATTCAACTTTATACTACCGGAACACTACCCTTCACGATAATTCGATCGCGTTTGTAACCGATTCTTTTCAAGTGGGTTATTTCCGTCCCGCCAGTCTTGCCGGAATCGAAAATATGATAACATATCAACCGTTGGAAAAACTTAAAATTATTGGTGGATTACAATTCGAATACGAAATGCTTTCTGGAAATTTTTCGACCACGTACAGCAATTCGCCTGATGAAAATCCGCCGGTTCCTTCTTCTCCGGAAAAAGAAAATAATACTTTACTTAGTTCATATCTTCAAGGGCAATATCATTTTTTAGAATGCTTGGAAGTTTATTTAGGTGCCAGATTCGATCACAGTTCATTTTACGATAACGTTTTTACTCCCCGATTGGGATTTGTGTTTAACAAAGATAATTTTACTGTTAAACTTTTATATTCCGAAGCTTACAGAGCTCCAGAAAATTGGGATTATTCATTTGGAGTAGGTAATTCTAACCTCAAGCCAGAAGAGATAAGATCTTACGAAGCAGCAGTAAATATAAGAGCAACCGATCAAATTACATTTGGGGCTGCTTTGTATCACAATAAATATTTCAATCTACTGCAATTATCAGAAGATAATAACGGTCATAAATTTATAAACAGCGGCAAAAGCAGCACATTGGGAAGCGAAATTACCTTGGATTATACAAGCCGTTATATAAAAGCTTTTGCAAATTATACATACAATCTTTCCGAGGACGAAAACGGTAACGAACTTCCGGAAATTTCCAAACATGTCGCTAACGCGGGCATTACTTACTTTCCGATTGAAGAAATTGGAATTTCACTTCGTGGAACATTTCTTGGTAAAAGAAGAAATAATGTTGAAATACCGGCGACGGGAAACTACTTAATCGATGAGGCTTTTGTTTTAAATTCTTCCATATCATACACTGGAATCGAGCATATAAGATTGAGTTTTCTCGCAAATAATATTCTGGATGAAAAGTATTTCCATACATCAAACCGTCCGCCCGCTAGATATAGACAGCCTCAAAGGACGATTCTGTTCAAAATCGAATTTAATATATAATAAAATGGTGCCTCCGCTTAAAATATATTTGATGTTGATTATTTCATTTTATCCGCTTCTGATTAAGTCTCAGATAAATGACGGAGCAAAAGTGGAAAATGTTATGGCTGTTTACATTTATAATTTCACAAAATTTTTGGAATGGCCTAATAACAAAACTGAAAATTTTAATATTTACATTCTTGGCAATAGTAACTTAACAGAACCGCTCGAGGTAATTGCAGAAAAGGAAAAGATCTTTGATAAAAAAATTATTATAAGCGAAATTGCCGATCTAAAAAATATAACATCCGGATGCATACTTTTTGTAGATCCAAAGTTCCAAAATAGATCAAACGAAATAACCGAATTGTCAACTCAAAAAAACATTTTAACTGTCAGTAATTTTGAAAATGCCGTTGAAAAGGGAATGTGTATTAATTTCGTTTTAGATGATAAAAAGTTAAAGTTCGAAATTAATCGAAAAGCTCTTGAAAACGCTGGAATTAAAGCAAACAGCAAACTTCTTTCGCTGGCAGCTAAAGTAGTTGATTAAAAAATCAATTAATATTTTCGAAAATATATTTAATGAAAATTAAATTTTTACAAAATACCTCACTCAAGAATAAGCTTGTCTATATAATTATTGGAACAAGCACTTTCGCGGTAATTTTAGTCCTTGTGCTCTACAGTGTTCTTGATATTATAAATTACAAAACGGAAATGAAAGAAAACGCTGCGTTGAACGCCGAACTTGCAGGGAACTACTCAAGTGCGGCGCTATTGTTCGGCTATAGTGATGAAGCAGCAGAATTACTAAAAGCTTTGGAAGCAATTCCTTCTATAACTGATGCATGCATATATGATAAAGATGGGAACGTATTCGCGGGTTATCACCGATCCGTTGATCAAGAGTATTCATTCCCTGAAATACAAAAAGAAGATGAAGAATTCGAAGGAGGTCATCTTTATGTTTTTAAACCGATTCAACAAAACGGGGATCAAATAGGCACGATCTTTCTTCGAGTTTCAACATCGGAATTAAACACTAAGATAGTAAGCAGCATTATACTTTTCTTCTTGTTTTTAGTACTGTTGAGCGGTCCTGTGTTTTTCCTTGCATCAAAACTACAGAGCCTTGTTTCAGATCCAATATTAAAACTTGCCGAAGCAGCGACAAATTTTTCCGAGAATCAAAACTATGAGATAAAACTTAACTCAAACCGTAAAGATGAGATAGGTGTTCTTTTCAGACAGTTCAATTTCATGTTCGATAAAATAAGAAAAGCTACAAGTGAACTTAAATCTTTAAATGATGAACTCGAAAAACGTGTCGAACGAAGAACTGCCGAATTGGAAAAATCTAACCGTGAACTTAGACTCACAGAAAGAGCGCATAAAGACAGTGAAGAAAGATTGAGAAGCATCCTAAACCGCGCGCCGCTTCTTGTTTATATCAACGACCTCCAAGGAAAGTATATTTTTGCTAATAAAAAGTTCTTAAACCATACCGGATTTTCGTTGGAAGAAATAATCGGTAAAACCGACATAGAACTGTTCCCAAAACATAGAGCAGAAAGAAATATCCTGCAGAATAATCAAGTTATAGAAACTAAGACAACACAGTATTTCGAAAACGAATCGATAAAAGAGGACAGCGTTCATTATTTCGTTGATGTACTTTTTCCGATTAGTGACAGCGATAATGAAATTTATGCAACTTGCGGCTGGACAATCGATATAACCGAAAGAAAAAAATATGAGGATGCCCTTCTGCAAGCGAAGGAATCTGCCGAATCCGCCGATCGATTAAAATCAGCTTTCCTCGCGACAATGTCCCACGAATTGAGAACGCCGCTCAATTCAATTATTGGATTCACTGGAATTTTAATGAAAGAGCTCGCCGGACCGCTTAATGAAGAACAGAAAAAGCAATTAAATATGATAATGAATAGCGGAAAACATCTCCTTGATTTAATAAACGATGTTCTTGACATCTCGAAAATTGAAGCCGGCGAACTTGTTGTGCAATTTTATGAGTTCGATTTCAAACAATCTATCGAAAAAGTCATATCAATTATAGAACCACTTGCTGAAAAGAAATCTCTGAAAGTGCTTGTGGACATTGACCCAGAAATAAGTTCGGTTGTAAGCGATGGAAGAAGAGTTGAGCAAATATTTTTAAATCTGTTAAACAATGCAGTTAAATTTACCGAAGAAGGGCATATCGAAATTCGTTCAGAACTTAAAAACGGTTCTATTATTACATCGGTTAAAGATACAGGCGTTGGAATAAAACCCGAAGATCTGGCAAAACTTTTTAAACCATTCAGTCAAATTGATACAGGAATTACCAGAAGTCATGAAGGAACCGGATTAGGTTTATCGATATGCAAGAAGCTGCTCGAGAAATTGAATGGTAAAATTCGCGTTGAGAGCGAACATAATTCCGGAAGTACATTTATTGTTGAACTTCCATTAAACGGAGAACAAAAATGAACCATAAAGTTTTAGTAATAGAAGATAATATTCAAAACATGTATATGATTGCTTTTCTGCTAGAAAGTTACGGCTACAAAGTACTTAAAGCTTTCTCGGGAATTGAGGGAATTCAGAAAGCAAAAGCAGACGAGCCGGATATTATATTACTCGACATACAATTACCGCAGATGGATGGATATACAATCGCAAGAAAATTAAGAGAAATTGAATCGGTTAAAACTACACCAATAATCGCGGTTACCTCATATGCCATGCCCGGGGACAGAGAAAAAGCTCTTCAATCCGGCGCTACCGGCTATATTGAAAAACCTATAAATCCCGATACATTTATTTCCGAAATGGAAGCTTTTCTTCCCGACCACTTAATCCAAAAAAGGAGAGAGTAATGAAAGTATTAATTGTTGATGATAAAGCAGAAAATTTATACCTGCTTGAACTTATTCTTAAGGATGCGGGATTCACTTCTGTATCAGCAAAGAACGGTCTAGAAGCGTTAGAAATTCTTGAGAAAGAAACATTTGATATTGTTGTTGCCGATATTTTAATGCCGATAATGGATGGCTTCACACTTTGCCGCGAAATGAAAAAGAATAAATCTCTTTATAAAATCCCTTTCATATTTTATACTGCCACTTACACAGATCCCAAAGACGAAGAATTTGCTTTAAGTTTAGGGGCGGATAGATTTCTTCTTAAACCGAAAGAGCCCGATGAATTTGTTCAAATTGTTAAAGAAGTTCTAAAAGAGAGTGAAACAAAAAAGTTTATAGCTCCTATTGAAGTAAAAGAATCGGAAAAATATCTGCTGCAGGAATACAACCAAACCCTGGTAAGAAAACTTGAAGATAAAATGCTTCAAGCCGAAAAAGCCGAAAAAGAAGTAAGAAAGTATAATATAGCTTTGCTTAAGGAAATCGATGAAAGGAAAAAGATCTCCGATGCACTGCAATCAAGTGAAATAAAATACAGATCATTTTTTGAAAACAGCATGGATGCAATTCTTTTAACGAGTCCTGAAGGAAAAATTCACGCCGCAAACCCTGCGGCTTGTAAAATGTTTGGATTCTCTGAAGAAGAATTTGCCGTGCTTCGAAGAGAGGACATAGTGGATACGCACGATCCGAGACTTGCTCCCATGCTAAAAGAAAGAGAACGCAGAGGAAAGGTAAGAGGTGAACTCACTATGATTCGCCGGGATGGCAGAAGGTTTACTGCCGAAATTTCGACCTCAATCTTTTCAACTCCTGAAGGGTATTCGCGCACGAGTATGATAATTCGGGATATAACCGACAGAAAAGAAGCCGAAGAAGCGCTTAACAAAAGTATCAATCGATACAAAAATTTAACAAACATATCTCCCGTTGGAATTTTTCACACTGATGCTGAAGGATCCACAACATTTGTTAATCCAAGCTGGTGCGAAATTTCGGGTTTGTCGGCTGAAAAAGCACTTGGGTTCGGATGGATCGATGCTGTTCACCCTGAAGATAAAGAGATATTAGTCGAAGGATGGAAATCATCAACCAAAGCACAATCGGTTTCATTTTCCGATTATCGCTTTATTCGACCCAATGGTGAAACTGCGTGGGTGATCGGTCAGGCTGTTCCGGAAACAAATTCAGAGGGTGAAATTATTGGATACATTGGCACAATTACCGATATAACTGCAAGAAAAAAAGCAGAGACCGAAATAATTATGCTCGCAAATGCTCTGCGCTGTATAAAAGAATGTGTCAGTATAACCGATTTAGAAAATACAATTATTTTCGTGAACGAATCATTTCTAAAAACTTACGGTTATACTAAGGAAGAACTTATCGGAAAACATATGAGTTTGATTCGACCTTCGGATATCGAATCTAACTTCGGAAATGCTATTCTTGATTCCACTATTAAGGGCGGCTGGACGGGGGAACTATTAAATAAGAAAAAAGACGGAACAATTTTTCCTGTACATCTTTCAACGTCCGTAATTAAGGATAAAGCTGGAAAGATTTTGGGACTTATTGGAGTTGCCACAGATATAACACAAACAAAAAAAGCACAGCAAGAATTGATCAGCGCAAAGGAGAAAGCTGAATTATCAGACAGATTGAAAACCGAATTTCTCGCTCAAGTTTCTCATGAGATCAGAACACCGCTTAATGCTGTAATTAATTTAAGCAGTTTAGTGAAGGAAGAAACCGCTGAAATTAAAAGTGAAGATCTCGACATTGCTTTTTATGGAATAGAATCAGCAGGCAAAAGATTGATCCGCACTGTGGATTCAATTTTGAATATGTCAGAGCTCCATTTGGGTGCTTATCAAACATCGATTATAAATATTAATTTATGTGAACTCTTGAAAAAACTAACAGCTGAAAGTAGAAATCTTGCAAAGAGTAAAAATTTAACAATTGAATTTAAGTCCGAATGTAAAGAGGCTAAGATCGAAAGTGACGATTACGCGTTAAGCCAAATCTTCTCACATTTGATTGATAATGCTTTAAGATACACTGAGAAGGGAGGAGTTGAAATTTCTGTTCACGAAAATGAGAACGGCAAAATTTCAGTTGTGGTGAGTGATACGGGAATCGGTATTTCCGAAGAATATCTCCCCAACCTTTTTAAAGAATTTACCCAGGAAGAACAAGGTTACGGAAGAAGGTTCGAAGGAAATGGGCTTGGGTTAGCGCTTGTTAAAAAATATTGTGATATCATTAATGCAGATATTGCTGTTCAAAGCAAGAAGCAAGAGGGAACAACATTCACTATCACATTGAATTAATTCGTTTTCTAACTTTGTTTATAAAACTTAAACATAAAGATACCTTTTGATTTTCTGGGTCGGAGTTTTTTCAAAAGGCTCCTGCTGTTCCATAACCTTACTTAGTTTCGAAAAAGTAGAAACTCGGGAATTAACATCATTAAGAATTGTTGATAAAATTGAATTAATAGTCTCACGTGATTTCGTCTCGTTCGATTTTTCAAGTTGATGATCAGTTTCAACTGCTTCATAATTCAAGTAAACCCGCGCAACAAGTTTTTCATTCTTCGAATGAACGAGTGACTCGAGCACGTAAGGATTTTCATTTATCAAAGATTCAATTTCTTCGGGATAAATGTTTTTTCCGTTCGCCCCAATGATTACATTTTTGGATCTCCCCTTAATAAATAAATATCCGTCCGAATCAAGAACTCCTAAATCACCGGTTTTGAACCAACCGTCCTTACCAAGCACTTCTCCCGTCTTTTCGGGATCTTTGTAATAACCTTTCATGACCATTGGTCCCAAAGCATAGATTTCACCTTCACCTGTGTTTGGATCTTTATCGCGAATCTCAATTTGAACTTCGGGTATTGTTTTACCTGCCGATCTGAATCGAATATGTTCGGGAGAAGTTCCGGTGAGTAAAGGAGAAGTCTCCGTAAGTCCATAACCAACAGCATATGGGAATCCGCCCTCAATAAGAAACCTTTCCACTTCTGCTGAAAGCGGTGCACCACCGATACAGAACATTCTAAGTTCGCCGCCAAAAGTATTCACTAATTTTTTTACCGCTACTTTATGTAATTTTTTTCTGATCGTAGGAAGTTTATAAAGATTTCTACGCAAAAATTTTGAGGTCAGCTGCGGCAGAATTTTCAATTTAAATATTTTTTCAATAACAAGCGGAACAGCAACCATAACTGTCGGTTTAACTTTTGCCATTGCCGGCAGAAGTGCTGCGGCTGTCGGGGGCTTATCGAGATAAAATATTTTCGCTCCGCAGAGCATGGGAGTAACCATTCCTAATGTTGATTCTATTGTGTGAAACAGAGGAAGGATTGAGAGCATTCTATCGTTAGAACCGATTGTCACAATCCCCAGCGTCGAAATTGCATCAGTCACAATATTTTTGTGAGTAAGCATCACTCCTTTCGAGTGACCTGTAGTTCCTGAAGTATAAAGAATGGATGCAAGATCGTCTTCGTGTATTTCATCGTCGTTCAAACCTACGATCTTCAAAGCTGCTTGTTTGATTTTTTCTAATTCCTTTTTGCCGCTCTTCAATAAATCTTTCAACAAATCACTTTTTGTCTCTTCAGGAATAATAGAAAGTTCATCAATTAATATTTTCCTTTGTAATTGATCGCTTTCAAAATCGTCAAGTTTATTGAACATCTTAGTCGAAATAAAAATTGCTCTGCTTTCAGAATGCCTAAGGATATGATGAACTTCGGACTGATGAAACTCGGTCATGATTGGAACTGCAACCGCCCCCAAAGAAACAATTGAAAAATAAGCAATGCTCCAGTTCGGTTGATTTTCGGAAAGAATCGCAACCTTATCATTTTTATTGATACCGGCTTCTTTTAAGAATGCCGCAACGGAAACAACTTTCTCCGCAAAAGATTTGTACGTTATTGGTTCTCCGTCAACCCAAGAAACAAAATTTTCATCCGCGAATTCTTCGGATACTTTATGAAGCACCTCTACCAAAGTTCTATTTTTTATATCAATCATTACAATCTCATTTTAGTAATAATCAGTTAGAGGAATTTATTACCATGAAACATATATAGCAAATCAAATCGGAGATGGGACTCTTAATAACTACTCGCACATTGGATTGAATTGCGGAAAATAAAAAAGGCTGACTAAGAAGCCAGCCTAAAAAATCAAAATAGAAATGTATGTTAAGCTTTTTCTTCCCAAACTTCTGCGATTGTTACAATCATCTTCGTTGCTGCTTCCATATCCTGTATTGCAATAAATTCAGTAATTGCATGAAAATTATGTCCGCCTGCAAACAAGTTTGGCGTTGGAAGTCCCATATAGCTCAATCTCGAACCGTCAGTTCCGCCTCTTATAGCAGATTGAATCGGTTTGATATCCAATCGTTTTAAAGCTTCGAGTGCATTTGCTTCTATTTCGGGATGTTTATCCAAAACTTCTTTCATATTTCTATATTGCTGAATCACTTCAAATGTATACTCGGAACCCGGAAATTTCTCAACCGCATTCTTTACGTGATCTTCAAGTATTGTCTCAAATTCGTTTAACTTCGCCGTGATAAAATCTCTTATGATAAATTTCAATGTTGTTAGTTCTTCGTTTCCTTCAATTGAAACGCAATGAACGTAACCTTCTCGTCCCTCGGTTGTTTCAGGCGACAGTGTGTCCTTCGGAAGACTTTCAATGAAATTTGACGCAACTTTTACCGAGTTTACCATCTTCCCTTTTGCATAACCCGGATGAACATTTATTCCTTTTATTTTGATAACAACGGCATCCGCACTGAAAGTTTCTGTTTCAACTTCGCCTCTTGTTGAACCATCGATTGTGTAAGCATATTTTGCCCCGAATTTTTCGACATTAAATTTCTCTGCACCTCTTCCGACTTCTTCATCCGGAGTGAAGCAAACTTTGATTGTTCCATGTTTCACATCGGGATGAGTGATCAAGTAATTTAAAGCATCCATAATTTCGGCAATGCCGGCTTTATCGTCTGCACCGAGAAGTGTTGTTCCGTCCGTTGTAATAATATCGAACCCTTTCATATCGGCAAGTACTGGATTTTTATCAAGAGCCAATACGGTTCCATTTAGAAGAGTTAAATCGCCGCCTTGATAGTTATTGTGAATCTGCGGATTGACGTTTTTTCCCGAAACAGCAGGTGAAGTGTCAACATGGGCAATAAAACCGATTACCGGAACCTCTTTGGTGGTGTTTGAAGGAAGTGTTGCTATAACGTAACCGTTTTCGTCCATGTGTGCATCGGATAGCCCGATTTCTTTTAATTCTTCAACTAACTTTTTTGAAAGCTCTAATTGTTTCGGATCGCTGGGAAACGTATCAGAGTCCTCTTTAGATTGAGTATCGATTTTAACGTACTCTAAAAATCTGTCTGTGCATGTAAACTTATAACCGGAATCAAACATAAAATCTCCTTTGTATTAACTGTAAAAATTATATGTATTTCAAAGTATATTGAAATCGGATTTTAATTTCAATATAAGAAAGTCTTATTTTTGTATTACAATTAGTATATTTGCTCAAAATAATGAGATAGGAAAAATATTATGAATCCCGTTGAAATTATCATTCAAAAGCGAAATAAAAGTGAATTAAGCAAAGATCAGATCATTTTTATGATCAATTCATATACAAAAGGGAAAATGCCGGATTATCAATTTTCTGCATTTTTGATGGCAATTTACTTGAACGGAATGAGTCCAAGTGAAACAGCGGCATTGACTGAAGCCATGCTTCACAGCGGCAAAATAATTGACCTATCCAAAATTAAAGGGATGAAAATCGATAAACACTCGACAGGCGGTGTTAGCGATAATACCTCCCTCGTACTTGCTCCGATTGCTGCTGCTGCCGGAATTAATGTTCCTATGATATCGGGAAGAGGACTGGGTCACACTGGCGGAACACTAGATAAACTTGAATCAATTCCCGGATTTTCAACAGATCTCAGTTTAAAAGAGTATAAAAATAAGATAAGCAGACACGGTGCAGTCTTAATCGGGCAGACAAAAGACATTGCCCCGGCTGATAAATTGATATACTCACTGCGCGATGTAACAGGAACTGTGGAATCTATTCCTTTGATAACCGGGAGCATTATGAGTAAGAAATTAGCGGAAGGAATTGACGGTCTTGTTCTGGATGTTAAAACCGGAAGCGGTGCGTTTATGAAAAGTTTAAGAGATGCTAAAATGCTTGCCGAATCACTTACAGAGACTGCAAAAAAGTTCAACAAAAAAGTTATTGCATTCATAACGGATATGAATCAACCTCTAGGAAATTATATTGGGAATTGGCTTGAAGTTCTCGAAGCTGTTAAATTGCTTAAAGGTGAATATATTTACGGAATGTACGAGGTTACAGTGAACCTCAGCGGGGCTATGATTTATCTTGGTAAAAAAGCAAGTTCAATTGAAGAAGGAATTGAAAAATCGAAACAGCTTATAGAAAACGGAAAAGCATTCGATAAATTTTTGGAAATAGTAAAAGCACAAGGCGGAGATGTAACTTATTTGAAAAAACCGGAAAAATATCCCAAGTCAAAGTTTTCGAAAAAAGTGTATGCATCAAAAAACGGTTACATCAAATCAATTGATAATTACCAACTGGGTATGATTTCGCTGGAACTCGGTGCCGGCAGAAAAACCAAAGAGGATAAAATTGATCCTAAAGCTGGTATAATTTTTTATCCTTCCATTGGGCATAAAATTAAAAAAGGTGATCTAATAGCTGAGCTGTTTACCGATAAAAAAAATGTTCTTGATGGAATGAATAAGAAACTGCTCGAGAGTATAACTACTTCTAAAGAAAAAGTGAGAAGACCGAAATTGATTAAAAAGATTTTAAAATGACATTGAATATTTTTTTATAAATGAGTGTATAAGAGTTGATTGTTTAATCAAAGAAAAGGAGAAGAGTAAATGTTATTTATATTAGCTTTGCTGCTTGCAGTTGTTTTGTTTTTTGCATTTCGAAACCTAAAAAAAATCGGCAGAATTTTAGAATCAAGAATTTCTATTATCGCGGCGACCGTGTTCATGATTTTAGCGCTAATACAAGGTTTTACGGTTGTTCCCGCAGGTACAGTAGGTGTAATTGACTTCCTAGGTAGCGTGAGCGATCATACTTTAAAACCGGGAGTCAATGTTGTAAACCCTATGGCAAGAGTGATTAAATACAGTTTCAAAACACAGGAAGTACAAGAGAATATGACAGTTCCTTCGAAAGAAGGACTTAGCGTTCAATTAGAAATAAGTCTTCTTTTTAGTTTGGACCCGTCTAAAGCAAATCAAATTTACAAATCGGTTGAAGCGGGTGATTATCTTAACGTGGTTCTAATTCCTCAATTTAGATCGGTTGTTAGAGGAGTGACTGCCCGCTACGAAGCAAAAGCATTATATACCGCATCAAGAGAAAAATTAGCTGGTGAGATAATCGAAGAATTAGGAGGTTTGGTTGGACCAAGAGGCGTTATTGTTGAATCCGCTGCATTAAGAGAAATTATTCTTCCCCCAAGATTAACGCAGTCGATTGAAGAAAAACTTCAGGCGGAACAGGAAAGCCAAAGGATGGCGTTTGTTCTTAAAAAAGAGGAACAAGAAGCTCAAAGAAAAAGAATTGAAGCACAAGGAATTGCGGATTTTCAAACTATCGTATCCGAAGGTATCAACGAACAACTGCTGAAATGGAAAGGCATTGAAGCAACAGAAAAATTGGCAGGTTCAAGCAATTCTAAAATTGTTGTTATTGGTTCGGGAAAAGACGGTTTACCAATAATTTTGGGCGGCAATTAAAAATGACTAAGGCAAAAAAGATCAAGTTGATTGATCAACAACAGTTAAGAATTGAGTGGGATGATGGTGCTGTTCATTCAATCCCACTCAAATATTTACGAGATGAATCTCCAGATGCAGGGAATAAAGGTGAAACAATACTTTGGAAACATTATGCTCCCCCTGCTCAAGGTCCGGATAAGCCTGGTAAATATGAGATTGAATCAATTGAAAAAGTTGGAAACTATGCAATTCAAATCACTTGGAAGGACGGACATGATCATGGAATTTATTCGTGGGAGCTTCTCAGAACTTGGGGAGAATTGTTCGAAGTGAAAAATGCTATCAAAAATGAAAATCAGTAAACAGTAAAATTTAAATTGCTGATTTCAATTTAGAGATTTGATTAATCAAAGATATCTTGAGCAAAAATCATTTCTTATCACAAGTGATTAAATAGAAACAATTAACTAATTAACTCAAGCGGTTAGTTTGTTGGTCTTTGTAAAACCGTTAAACGGTTAAAATAATTACGGCTTTGTTTCATTATCCAACGGCTTAAGAGTGTGTCGCAGAAATTAAATTTGCCCCGACCTTTTGCCAAAGGCATCCCTATGGGAAAGTCGGGGATTACGATTATTAATTTATGTATGGGCTTAAGCCCCATTTCCACATTTAATGGGACTAAAGTTCCGGTCTATTGACTTACTTTATAGGTTATCTTAAATAAACCATCTTTTTTGTTTCAGAATATTTACCTGCATTTAGTCGGTAAAAATATATCCCCGAGGTTATACTTGATGCATTCCATTTTACTTCGTATTTGCCGGGGGATTTTCGATCATTAAACAGTACGGCTATCTCTCTACCAAGAACATCATATATTGTTAACTTCACGTTTGATTCTATTAACCCATCTCCAGCCGGTACTTCAAACTTAATTGTGGTTTCCGGGTTAAATGGATTTGGATAATTCTGATAAAGCCTATAAGAATTTGGAATTGAGTTTGTAGTTTCATCCTCCTCTACAAAAGTTATCCCTCCATTTGTTGTCTTGAGTATTGTGCCGGCATCACCCACAACCCAGCCGGTTTGATTGTTAGTAAAGTGGACTGAGTATAAACTCTTTGATGTTCCGCTCGATTGAGATTCCCAGTCAATGCCACCGTTTGTTGTTTTAAGGATTGTTCCAAAATTTCCCACAGCCCAGCCAGTTTGATTGTCTGTAAAGTGGACTGAATGTAATAAAACCGTAGTGCCGCTCGATTGAGATTCCCAGTCATTCCCTCCGTTTGTCGTTTTAAGGATTGTTCCTTCAGATCCAACTGCCCAGCCGGCTTGAATGTCTGTGAAGTGAACTGAGTATAATTTCTTAGATGTCCCGCTCGTCTGAAATTCCCAGTCAATCCCTCCATTTGTTGTATTGAGAATTGTTCCTTTATCACCCACAGCCCAGCCGGTTTGATTGTTAGTAAAGTGGACTGAGTATAAACTCGTTGATGTTCCGCTCGATTGAGATTCCCAGCCAATCCCTCCGTCTGTCGTTTTGAGGATTGTTCCGATATATCCTACAACCCAGCCGGTTTGATTGTCTGTAAAGTGGACTGAGTTTAAGTAGTAAGTCTCAATCCCGATCGTTTGAGATTCCCAGTCAATCCCTCCGTTTGTTGTTTTGAGGATTATTCCGGGCTCTCCCACAGCCCAGCCGATTTGATTGTCTGTAAAGTAGACTGAGAGAAACCAATTAATCGTCTCGCTCGATTGAGATTCCCAGCTAATTCCTCCGTTTGTTGTTTTGAGAATTGCTCTGGAGTCTCCCACAACCCAGCCGGTTTGATTGTCTGTAAAGTGGACTGAGAATAAAATCCAATTTATCTCGTTTTTTTGTGAATCCCAGTTTATTCCTCCGTTTGTTGTTTTGAGAATTGTGCCGCCATCTCCCACAGTCCAGCCGTTTTCATCATTCATAAAATGGACCGAAAATACAAATGTATCGGATATCCCACTGGTCTGAGAAGCCCAGTCAATCCCACCATTTGTTGTTTTGAGGATTCCTCCTCCCACAGCCCAGCCGGTTTGATTGTCTGTAAAATAGACTGAGTATAAATTCGTTGATGTTCCGCTCGATTGAGATTCCCAGTCAATCCCTCCATTTGTTGTTTTGAGGATTGTCTCGCCAGATCCCACAACCCAGCCGGTTTGGTTGTCTGTAAAGCAGACTGAGGATAATGTCGCAGATGTCCCGCTAGATTGAGATTCCCAGTCAATCCCTCCATTTGTTGTTTTGAGGATTATCCCGCCAGATCCCACAACCCAGCCGGTTTGGTTGTCAGTAAAGCAGACTGAGGATAATGTCGCAGATGTCCCGCTAGATTGAGATTCCCAGTCATTCCCTCCGTTTGTCGTTTTGAGGATTGTTCCTTCAGATCCAACTGCCCAGCCGGTTTGATTGTCTGTAAAGTAGACTGAGTATAACCAACGAATCGTCCCGCTCAATTGAGATTCCCAGTCAATCCCTCCATTTGTTGTTTTAAGGATGGTTCCTTCAAATCCCACAGTCCAGCCGGTTTGATTGTCCGCAAAGTGAACTGTTGACAATGCTCGAGATGTCCCGCTCGATTGAGATTCCCAGTCAATCCCTCCGTTTGTTGTTCTTAGGATTGTTCCGTCATCACCAACAGCCCAGCCGGTTTGATTGTCTGTAAAGTGGACTGAGTTCAAATTGTTTCCTTGCGGCAATGGATTTTGCCAAAACCACTGTGCATTTACATTTGAGAGAATTGATATCATTATAAATAATAGTAATTTTAATTTCATATTAATTACTCATATTTGTTTGTATAAATATTCTTTATCTATTATTAATATGTTAATAAACCTACTATAAACAAATTTAAATTACCATAACTTTTTCTGGTATATGAAAACTTTACAAACAACTAAAAAAGCTGTTGATTTATTGGTCTTTGAAAAACCGTTTAAACGGTTAAGAAAATATGGATTTGTTTCGTTAGCCAACGACTTAAGTCGTTGGTTAATAAGAATGAATTTGTTGAAAG
>CAZCLA010000009.1:89884-91082 GCA_964499285.1 uncultured Melioribacteraceae bacterium | reverse complement strand
CAGAAATGGAAGGAAACAATTTTAGAGATGTAAAGAAGATGCTTCTGTTGAAGTAGAAAGTTACTAAAACAATATTCCCGCAATCTATAATCATTGGAAGATTGCGGGAATTTATATTTTAAAGCAAAAATCCATTTATACCAACTATATTACTAATCAAGTCTTAATTTGACTCCGATGCAATAATTTCATCAACTGTGGTTCCGAAAAAATTCTTAAACCAAAATTGGTTTCTTAATTTGATGCTGTGAAAAACTTTCGGATACCCAATACCATGTCGGGCGTTCGGGTAAAACATCATTTCAAAATTTTTATTCAAATCCTGCAGTTTGCTTATCAGTTGAATAGAGTTCTGCAGGTGAACATTATCGTCCATAGTTCCGTGAGTTATCAACAGGTTTCCTTTGTACTTATCGGCATGATTTACAGCTGCCGTAAAATCATAACCATCGGGATTTTCTTCCGGTTTATCCATATATCGTTCGGTATAAACATTATCATACAATCGATAATCGGTTACGGAAAACTCTGCGATTCCGTGAGTGAAATAGTCAGCCCCATATGTTAATGCAAGCGCTGTTACAAATCCGCCGTAACTTCCTCCGTTGATTCCGATTTTAGTTTCATCGATAAACTGTTTCTCCCTTAACCATTTAACAATTTCTATATAATCGTGCATTTCCCATTTACCAAGATTTCTGTGCATTTCTGCTTCACCGGCTTTTCCAAAATGTCCTGATCCGCGGTGATCTACATTCAAATATATTATTCCTTTTTCCGCATAGTAATAGGGAGACATCGAGTAACCGAAACTGTTTCTTACCGATTTTGAGCCCGGACCACCGTAAATTGATATTAATACTGGGTACTTCTTGTTCTCATCAAAATCGGTTGGTAAATACCATTTTACGGGAAGATCATAATTTTCGGTAACATTAATTCTGAACAATTCCACTTTTGCAAGTTTATATTCATCCCAAATTGGAAGTTTAGATTCGCCAAATGATTTTATATGACCGTCATTTACTGAATAAAGATCAAGCTTTGGCGGAGTGTCATAACTACTGAACCTATTGAAGTAGAAAGTTCCATTCGGAGACAACGTGATCGAATGCGTGCCGGGTGATTCGGTAATTTTTGTCAATCCGCTTCCGTCCATATTAATTTTGAAAAGATGCGATTCGGTTGATTCTTCTCC
>CAZCLA010000009.1:55479-89784 GCA_964499285.1 uncultured Melioribacteraceae bacterium | reverse complement strand
CGGAATCATTGCTAAGCATATAAAGATCATCAACAAAATTTACCCAACTCGGCTGGGTTTCCTCATATAACAAAGTAGATTTTCCGGAAGCAGCATCGGCTTTGTAAATTTTCAAATTGTCCTGTCCCCAGTTTACGACTTGATACACGAATGATTTTGAATCATTAGTCCAAGTTGGGAAAGCAACATAATTTTGATCTTCTTCTTCTGTTATCCAAGTAATATTTCCGGTTGCAACATCTGCAACTCCAAGTCTTACTTTTGGATTAGGATCTCCGGCTTTCGGATAATGTTCCCATTCAAGTTCACCGTGCACACCGTCCGCGCGGTAAAGCGGAAATTTCGGAACATTGACATCGTCAAATCTTAAGAATGCTATTTTGTTTCCATCTGGCGACCACCAATAAGCTTGATATCTTGAACCGCGACCGAGAATTTCTTCATAATATACCCAAGAAGCATAACCGTTATACACGGATTCCGAATCATCATCCGTAAGCTGCGTTACGATATCTTTTTCAATATCGACCATAAAAAGATTGTGTCCGTCCGTGAACGCTGCAAATTTTTTGTTGGGTGAAAGGGAGGGATTTTTTTTCTCGAAATCGGAGTGGGTTATTTGCTTAAATATTTGTTCTTCCACCGAGAAGTAATAAAGGTTATTATCCTTATCGAAAAGATAATTTGAATAATCGTTTTTATTGTTAATTCCTCGTTTAACATCAAACCCTTCCGGTAGTTGCTCATTGATGAATGAATAATCTACAATAACTGTTTCCTCGCCTGTATTAACGTTCACGGCAGCGAGGAGGTCTTTTCCTTCGGGATTAATTAAATAGTTTTCATCATCGTACCAGCTGTTAATTCTCTGCAGTGCTCCAATCAACTGAGGTTGAGCACGGTTAAATACTTGGTTATAGGTTAAGCGTTTCTCTTGTGCCGAGTTTTCAACGGCAAAAATAGATCCCAACAAAACAATAAGAATATAAAGAGTTAAATTATTTTTGAATTTCATAACGTACCTTAATATTTATTATAATTTTGATTTCAATTCTGGAAGAAGAGCATCTTTGTGAATCATAATGGCGATTGTTTTAAGTCTTACATACGGCTCGCTCATATACCAATAGCCGTCGTATTTTTTATCTTTAGTTCCCCAACTGTTTTTAGTGTAATAGAATTTTGTCCCCGCTTGATTTTCAGCTAAACCTACAAGATGCATCAAATGATCGTCAGTCACAGAAAAATCATCAAAAGCTTTCTGGCGAACTTCTTGTGTTACATCAATTTCTTCTTCAGGATGTGAAATTTCTTCCCCTAGATCATCGACGTAAAGATCATTGTCCTCATTTTTTGGAACAACTGCATATCCGGTGCTTCGGTTGAAATGATCGTTTCCCGCATCACCATCCCAGCAGACCGAAAATCCGTTCTCGATTGCATAATCAATCTGCTTAACCAACAAATCAATGGGAATGTTATAATAGTTCGCCCCGGCAAAATTATCTGGAATTTCAAGATTAATAAATTCATTAAACGGATAGTTGGTGAAGGATGTAAGTTCAATATAATCTTCGCCGTTTAAGTCAAGAAATTCAGCAAATGATTTGGGAGTGTATTCTTTTCCTTCGTGATTGAATTTGCCCGGAAGTTCACCGAGATATACTTCTAGCGCTTTGTCGAAAAGCTCCAAAGACTGTTTTGTCAGCTTACCGTTTTTTCTTTTTAATGCATTGTCGAGAATTGATTTAAGCATTAACACCACTTCGGAATGATTGTAAACCGAAGTATCAACTATTTTAGCATCAAACTCAGTTTTTGGAACCATTCCAAAGTTATCAATCACATAAAGCACATCGTGGGCTTGCCCGCCCTGTCCAAAGTTTGAATTTCCGTGCATTCTCAAAAACTTGTTTGCTTTAAAATTATAGATATGATAAACCGAAAACATTTCCGAAAGATCGAAAACACCTTTTCCTTTACGAAGTAATTCGGTTTCAAGAAACGATGTTGTTGCAAATGCCCAACAAGTTCCTGATCTTCCTTGATTTTCAACAGGCGTAGTTTCAAGCGAATGTGTAATTGTGAATTGGTGCCGGTCTACTGTAGAATCCTGTGCATAAATATAACTAACTCCCGCAATCAAAAAGATAGCGGAGATTAACGTAAATAACCTTTTCATCTCTTCCTCTTTAGATTTTAGACTATATTGTACTATTTCTAATTTACTATTTGTATTTTAGATTTCATAGAATAAACAAGTATTAAACCGGGATCGTACTATGAACAAGAAAAATTTATTTGTGTTATTGGGATTGTTTTTTGTCTTTATTATTGCAGCTGCGTGTACCAAAAGGATCGACACTGACGATAGCACGGAAGAAAAGAAAATTGAATTCGGACTTGTAATCCACGGCGGTGCGGGCTATATGACAAGAGATCGATATACAGCCGAACAGGACAGTGCTTATCGCGCAAAGTTATCTGAAGCACTTTCTGTCGGTTATAATATTTTGATGGACGGCGGAACTAGTTTGGAATGCGTTGAGAAGGTGATAAACATTCTGGAAGATAGTCCGCTCTTTAATGCCGGCAAGGGTGCCGTGACGACTGAACAGGACGAGTTCGAGTTAGATGCATCAATTATGTACGGAAAATCAAATCTTGCAGGAGCAGTTGCCGGTGTAAAGCACATAAAAAATCCTATTTCTCTCGCAAGAACGGTTATGGAAAATTCAAAACATGTTATGCTTGCAGGAAACGGAGCTGAAATTTTCGCGCAAGAGCAGGGAATTGAATTCGTAGAGCAAGAGTATTTTAGGGTGGATAATGAACAGATTAAAACAGAAAAACCGAATGACAAGAGCGAGACTAATCTTCTTAAAATAGAAGAAAAATTTGGGACAGTAGGATGTGCGGCACTTGATAAACATGGGGACCTTGCTGCGGGAACATCTACAGGAGGAATGCAGGATAAAAAATTCGGTCGCATTGGCGATTCGCCGATTATTGGAGCGGGAACCTATGCAGATAACAACACTTGCGCTGTTTCGGCAACTGGACACGGCGAGTTTTTTATAAGAAACGTTGTCTGTTATGATATTGCAGCAAGAATGAAGTATCTTAATGAAACTCTTACAGAAGCGGCAGATGAAGTGGTAATGAAAAAGCTAAAAGAGCAGGGGGGTGACGGCGGAATAATCAGCATCGACAAACTGGGAAATATTGAAATGGTTTTTAATACATCTGGAATGTTCCGTGGTTATGTAACTGATAACGGTGAAATAGTTGTTAAAATTTACGAGGACGAATAAAGAGAAGCCGATTATCATTCCATCAAGAACGATAATCGGCAGTTGATTATATATCAAACCAATAAGAAAATTTTGCTACGAAGATATTATTGGCTTCGGCATTCCAAAGATTTGTAAAATCTCTGTTCAAATCAAATCTCCCAGCATTGTCGAAATTTGTTCTGTCGTGAGACCACACCAAATAGAAAATTGAACCGGGTAATATTTCATATCTTATAACCATATTAGCGCGAAGTGATTTAAAATTAAAATCGGGATTTGAGAAATATATAGGCGTATCACTGTTTGATGGTTTAACTTTATATTCATCCGCATCGCCTATGTATTCAATAGTTGCACCGTTGGTTCCGTAATCCTCGTATTCAAGTGTGCCCGGAGTTTTAATCTCTTTGAAGTTAGAATAATCTCCAACAGCAAACAAAGGTTGAAGGAATAACTGCAAACTTAGTTGTGGAGAAAAAGTCCAGTTTACTCTTATGTTCGCTGCAAGCAGATCCTGATCGATGTTTCCGAAAATGTATCTTGTGCCATAAGATTGTGTAGCTGTCGGATCGCTTATGTTGCGTACCCACTGAGATTTTTCGTGATAGTATTGATATTCTGGCCCAACACTTATCGAAAGCTGCGTACTTGGTTTCCACTGAAGATCTAACCAACCGGAGATCGCTTCGGATCCGAGAATATCCCCGGCAAACGAGGTGCCGGCATTTACGATTAGGTTCTTTCTTGAATCGGAAGATGCCCATAGTTCATAACCGTAATTTTCGGGATTAGTCATAAGCGGACCTCCTCTTGATAAGGTTTTGGTGAATGTTTCAAAATTATAATATCCAACCAATCCAAATTCGTAATAGTTCATAAACTGTCCGCCAATTCTTCCCCAAAGAATATTTTGATAATTGTTTCCTTCAAAATCGTAGGTTCGGGCATGAGCAAGGTACACCCACTTCTGTCTGAATGTACTGTCAGGTTCGTACCATCTGTAACCAAGAACTGTATGCCCGTTAATTCTATCCGCCATCCACTGAAACCCGAGATCGTTGTTTTCAAATCCCGGTGAGATTAACCCGAGCGCAGAGTTTATGTAAAAATTCCCCTTCTGTTTGTTTAATGCGACTCGTGAATAAATTCCGGAGAGAGAAGTTCTGCCTGAATCCAGCGTCATAAATGTTGCATCTGGACGTTGAAAATATCTATAAGGCTGTTTTTGTAGTCGTATCATATAATCGTTAGTACCGGATGTATAAGATCCTACAACAGAAGCATTGATAACATAAAGTTTTTCCTCGTCTAGGAACGTCCAACCGTCAACTCCGAAAGTGTAAGCTTGATCACTTAATCTTGATTTTAAGGCATCGGTTCTTAAATCACGGTTCACTGAAGTTATTATCATTCCGATTCCCTGTCTGCCATCGTTCAGTTCTTTTTGAGTTCTAAGAACGCCGTAGTGTGTTAACGGTTCGACTTCAAATTCGTCTTGCGTTTTGTTTAGCGTGTACTTGGAATAAGTTCTTTCGGTTACAGCACTAACAGCACCGATAGACCACGACTCGTTTAACTTGCCGGTCAGTTTTGCGGCACCCAGAATTCTTGTTTCGGTCGGATAATCTGCATAATCATTATCCGGAAGCGGACCTTGCGGACTTCTCCCGATTCTTCTCGAATAGAAAAGATCCAGGTTGCCGAAGTTAAATCCCCAATTGCTGTTTGCTCCTCCGTAACCGAAATTAAAAATATTTCCTCCTTCTATAAAGAAGGGTCTTTTCTCGGGGAAGAAAGTTTCGAATGCCGAAAGATTAAGAACTGCAGGATCGACTTCCACTTGTCCGAAATCCGGGTTCACCGTTAAATCTAAATTTAAATTTGTTCCGATTCCGATTTTTGCATCCGCACCGAAAACAGTCTGATATTGGTTCCCGGTATAGAAGGGATCGTTTGCATCGTGAATTAAATATTGAGCCTTTTGACTAATGTAAGGAAGAACCTCTAAGCGTTGTTTCGGTTCAATTCCGGAAAGTCCATCAAGAGTCGCAAAGTGAGAAACGAAGCCGCTTTCGTCCTTAGGTACCATAACGAAGTAGTCGTTTTCTTTATTACGCTTAATTTGACGCTTAAAATTTATTCCCCACTTCATAACATCCGCTTGGCTGAATCTTAGTTGTGAAAATGGAATTCTCATTTCAACTATCCAGCCGGAATTATCCACCGAAGTTTTTGCTTCCCAAATTCCGTCCCACGAATCATCGTTCCAACTGTCGTTATAATAAACACCGTCGCCGAGAGAACCACCGGCATTAACTGCAAAATAATACCCGGTTTTTCTGTCAAAATACGGATCGATATAGACAGTAAACCAATCCGAATCGTGCCAAGAATCTTTTCGTGCAAGGCTGACATCTATTTTTTCTGCTTCAGAATCCAGCAGTTCTGCTGCGATGTAAATGTATGATTCATCGTAAGCAACCCATACTTTAGTGGTTTCCGAAGCCGGTTGTCCTTCGACAGGATCGCGTTGAGTAAAACTTGAGATCGGAATTTGCATCCAAGCTTTCTCGTTAAGTTTCCCGTCAAGATTTATTGAAGATTCGAGCTTAATTGCCGTTATCTGTTTGTCGGAATTTTTAGCTTTAAATCCCTTTGAAAAAGAAGTTGTTGCGAAAAGTAATATTGACAGAAATGTAATTAAGTATCTCATGGCCCCCCACTTTTTAATTACTTGTATTGTTATAAAGTCAAATGATTTTTAATTACGAAAACTTACGTACATCGATTTAGACTTATCAACTACAAAAAAGTTGTGTGGAATTTTTAAAAAAATTAAGGCTGCATCAGAAGTAAATCTATTATAGCGAATCGGTTAAATTCTCGAATCATAAAAATATTTCTTAACTTCTAATACAGCCTCAACCTAACAGAAAAGTTTAATTATCAATGATTACCTGCTATGTCAAATTTTAATCCGTTTTCTCTTACAGCAATTTCAATCATTCTATTAAGATCACCTTTTAACTCAACCATTACCATTTCGTCTCTCTCAAGAGCAACGACGAACAAGCTGTGTACGCTGTTGAGGTCATCAGATTGAGTAAAGACAGCTGCTAAATTTCCATGGTCGTATGAGCGCACTAAATAATTCCATCCTTTGTCTCTCATTTCTTCGCTGAGATCTTTGAGGATTCTAAAGTTAGGATCGGAGAAATTATTTCTTTTATAAACGCCGACTTGGATTTTTGTCACCTGTCTTATTAGATCATCAACATATTCTTCGTCTGCTGCGAAAGAAGTAATCAAAGAGGCGAACATCATTCCCGAAGGACCCAGAGAAAATTCAATTACTCTTTCGGTTCTCCCGTCCAAATTGACGAGGATATTATCACGCACATTCTTGAAATTTCCGTTCACACCAATGCAGCCGGTAAAATTTATCATAAAAAGGACCGCAACTACAAGAACGATTAATCCTCGAGCTTTCATTTGTTTCCCTTTTCACCGTTAACTTTTTCGAGACCCGGTACATCGAACTTATCGCTTAATCTTCCGATTGTTTCAAGATCGATCTTTCCGACTATGTTCACAAAAGCAGCTTCGCCTTTTTTATCCATTGCCAGGACAACAAGACCGACAATGTTATCGCTCTGATCGGTTTTTATATACACATTTCCGCTTTCATCTTTATCTCTGAATCTTACGATTCTGTCCCAGTTCTGTGAACCAAGTTGTTTGTTGATTGCTTCCATTTTATTGGAAATCATTTTACTGTTGGCGTCGGTTACATCAAATGCATGAACTCGAATTAATTTCAATCCGTTTAACAGATCTGATAATTCTTGATCTTCATTTTTTGCTAGTTTTGAAACCATCTTCAGAAGATGTTCTTCGATGATGA
The DNA here is from genome assembly GCA_964499285.1 of uncultured Melioribacteraceae bacterium. GTDB lineage: Bacteria > Bacteroidota > Ignavibacteria > Ignavibacteriales > Melioribacteraceae > JAGFIY01. The sequence goes on along the minus strand of CAZCLA010000009.1, from coordinate 82,584 downwards.
CTTCCGCAACCATTTCGCCGTCTTCAAGCTCCGACATATTGCCGAAATCCAAATAACCTGCTTCGCTTGAGTAATCCTTGTTTTGTGCTAATGTTAGTCCCGTTAACATTAATAATAAAACGAGACTATAGTTAATTAACCTTTTCATTTAGTCCTCCTTGTATAAATAATTCGTTGATTGTATTTATTCCTCTGTTTATTGGTTCGCTGACCTTTTCTGCCAGCACGTCATTTTCAAGCGTGGATTTTGTTTTTGCAAAAATTCTTGTAACGATTGATATTGCTTCTCTCGTCTGTTTTTCTGCAGTTTCGATCTCGCTTGTAGTATAATTTTGATTATTACTTCCATCGTTAAAAATTGATGAAAGAACTATAACGAATACAAGTACTGCCGTTGTAACCGCGGATATTGCCGGTTTTGCAAAGAAAACCGAGTAGAAATCGAAAAAGAAAGATTTTTCTTCTTTAATTTTTCCATCGGTTTTGAGATGAACATTTTCGATTAAATCTTCGGGACATTTTTCTGAATCGATATCCTTAACGGATTTTGCTGTTTCTCTATATTGATTTAGTGCTTCGGCGACAGCGTTATTCTTTTTTGCAAGATTCTTGATTTTAATTTTCGATAATAATCCTGCATCGTCGTATGCAACGGAAATAATTTCATTCAGCAATTCCTCGGGAAGATTCCCGTTTGAGCTGAAATTTTCAGACAAATTCTTGTACTTCATAATTTTTCATCGCCTCTTGCAATTTTTTTCTAGCTCTCAACAGATATACTTTTACGCTGTTAATCGGAATATTAAGTGCACTGCTTATTTCTTTATACTTATATCCTTGAATTTCGTAAAGAACAAAAACACTTCTTAAGTTCTCGGGTAATTCTTTAATTGCATCTTTAATTTTACTGCTCATCATTCTTACATGAGTTATTAAATATGGATTATGCTCACTTTTTTCGGTCGAAACAAAATTCTCAAACCCCTCATCGATTGAAAATTCCTTTAACATTGCGGAAGACCTTTTCCGCAGAAAATCAATACATAAATTATGAGTCGTTTTGAGAATCCATGTTTTCGCTGCCAGTATGTTAAAAGAACCGATATTCTGCCAAATGCGGATAAAAACTTCCTGTGTAACATCATCGGCATCCATCTTATTCCTAAGCATATACAAAGCATAACTGTAAATATTATGTTTGTACTGCTTGATCAGAAATTGATATTTTGTATCCTTGATGCTCATAATTCTCATTAGTAAAGACGAGGCAAAGAGGAGAATTGTTACAAATAATGTTATGTTTGAAAAAAATCTTGCTGAAAAATGAAAAAACTTGATTTTAATCCCTCAAAATCGACCGCAGATTTCAGGAAAAACTATAAGCTTCACGACCTTGCGGAGTACTCCGGCAAAAATCTTCTTACTCAATGGGGGATAGATTTCAAGAATTTCGGTGACGATAAACGATTTGAAAAAGTGTGGGAAAAAGGAGAAGATAAACCTGACGTTATTATTAATTATAAAGGGAAGTCGGTTCTGCTAGATTGGAAAGGGAAAAGAAAACCGCGTTGGATCGTCAATAAAAGAGCAATAGATGCGTACGAAAAATGGAGCGAAAAATACAGTCTGCACGTAATTATCACTTTTTTTGTATTTGACGAAAACAACGTTTTGAAAGAAAGAAGGTTTGCCTTTTTAAAAAAGCATTCTTACATTGAATCTTCCGGCAGACAATGGGATAAAAACAAGACGGTTGAGTTCATCCGGGATCTGCCTGAATTTACGAAAGCAAACATGCTGGATTACTTAGTTAAATTTTAGGTGAAATAATGGAAAATTTTTCCACAAACGAGCTGGAAAAAATTTTTAGAAATGCCCGTTCATCCGATGAACTTTTCGATGGTTTTCAATCGGCACTAAAAAATAAAATAAACAATCCCGATCTATATAAAATTTTCTTAGCCAATCCTGCCCTTTCAACAGACGAATTAAAGATGTACACGGAAAAACTTTCTTCTGAATTTAAAAATACTTCATTCGATTTTTTTATGTGGTGTGCAGAGATTTTTGAGACCGGCGACCAACGAAAAAATTGCATCGAAAGTGCTGTTGATTACTATAAAAAAGCGAACAGAGAAAAGCCCCATAGTTTTCTGCCGTTAATTAAACTTCTCGATTTATATAATTTTGATTTTGAGGTAGGTTATAACCGTACGATTTTGGACTATGTAACAAATAATCTTAATCAAGTAAAAAAAAGAAGTAAAATTTATTATAGACTTGCTGGACTGTATTCAAAACTTAATGACGAGTCCTCGTCTAAGAAATATAAAATTCTCGCAGCAAAAGCTTTAAAAGAAGAAAGTACATTATAATTAAAATTCATAGCCGATAGAAAAATAAAAATACAAAGGACCTTTAACTAACTTTGTACTGCCGGTAGAATAATCCACTTCTACGCTTCTCCCAACTGAAAAATCAGCAGGTCCCAAAGGTGAATCAATCGAAAGTGTTGCCCCGATCCCATGCCTCAAATCTTTGAAGCGAATGTTTTCTCTATTTGCCCAAATTGAGCCGATGTCATACCGCACTTTAATATAAGCCGGGAAAAAAATATTGAAAGGAATTTTATACCTGTAACCTATTGACGAACTAAAAATCTGCCTTCCTCGGAATTCATCGTTGCGCATTCCAAAAAAATTATTCTGCCCGCCGAGACTGAACTGCTGACTAAGCGGGAGCGTATGGTCCCCGAAACCAAAACGGAATCGTAAATAAAGATTACTAACACTGCTGAAACTAAAATAACTTTTATAATCCGCTAAAAATTTAACAAAGGAAATATCCCCGCCTAAAATTGTTTGGGAAGTTTCATAAAAAGAATTGAGATAAAAACCCGACTCGGGATATGGATAACGGTCTTGAGTGTCGATCAACAATTTTAATTTAAGACTAACGATTTTGTCTCTATAAGTTTCTCTTTCCGGAAAATCTCTAAGATTCTTCACTTCGTTTATTTCGTATTTTCCTTCAGCAATTAAGTTTGCATATCTTTTAACCTGAGTTCCAATTCCGGCAGAAAATCCGTAAGCGATTTGCCTATATTCAGCAATTTTGTTTCTTTCGTATCTTGTAGAACTTCCGATGGAATCGTAATCAAATTTATTTATGTCATTAAATTGAAAATAAGCTTTAAGATTGTAAGTCAGATAAGTATTAAACAATCTATTCGACCTGTTCTCAAGGATAAAGTTTCTAGATCTCGTTCCGCCTGATATAATTAGTCCAAGATCAATTGCAGAACCGAAAAGATTTTCTTCTCTTATATCAACATAAAGCTGTGTTAAATATTCATTATCGATCCTTAATCCTAATCGAAGTACACTAGTTGTTTTTTCGTCAACATTAATTACAAGAATGTTCGAACCGTCCGGCGCGATTTTAATTTCAGCTTCAATAAAATTGAAGAGATTGGTTGAGTTTAAATTTCGAAGACCTTCTTCTATTTTATCGAGCGAAAAAGGATTATCGACAATATTCAAAAATTCACGAGTTATTACTTGAGTTTCAGTTTTGAAATTTCCGGATACTTCAATTCCGCTTATTCTTGCTTCAGAAAAATTAAGCGTTAACTCGCCCGATTCAATTGAAAAATCGCTTCCTAAAAATCTCGTTAAGGAATTCCCTTTTTTTCTGCACTGTCTTAAAACAGAGAGAATAAGATTCATTATTCGTTTCGAATTATAAGGTTTGCTGATTAGCTCTTTTTCATCCTCAACGGAGCAAAGTCTTTCAAATCCCGGATGACTCAAAACTGTAAGTTTTTTTATAATAGGATTTTCTTTTTCGATGATTTCAATAAAAGATTTTCCATCATCATTTGTAATGACTGCCGATATTTCTTTAAGATCGCCGCTTTTAAAAATTTTAGCAAGCTCGAACTCAATTTCCTTTGATGAAACTTTATGGCTGTCCGAAAACGATTCAAATATTTTCTTCTCAGTGTCAGAATGATTTTCTTTCAATGTCAGATTAGTATAAATCACTTCTTCTGCAACAGAAGCAAAGTAATTATTTTTAATAGCTTTAATTATTGGCTCGACTGCAGATTTACCTGCAATGTAACCTTGCTTAATTAACTCCTCAATTTGAGAAAAGTCGTTGTTCTCAATTCCCGATAGTTTCGGAACCACAGCAATATCGGCACTATTTAACTGTTGTTCACTGATAATTTTCATCGGTATTGTAACGACCTGATCAGCTACATCCCAAGGAAAAAGAAGTTCTTCAGGAGTTTTTAGGGGACTTGTTGCATCAACAGCCACAATTGGTCCATCAAAAATATCATCCGCAATTTCAGTTGGAATATTCGCAACCAAACCACCATCAACAAGAATTAATGAATCCAACTGAACCGGTGGAAGCAAAAAAGAAACACTTGAGCTTGATCGCATTGCAAGACTAAGAGAATTATCTTTTAAAACGACAGGTTTACCGTTAGTAAGATTAGTTGCAACTGCACGGAATCGTACAAGATAATTATCGAAATCTGAAATATCGTTAAGAGGAGCATTTAATGAGAGGATGTTGAGGAAATTTGTAACTCTTTCCCCTGAACTGATAGAAGTCGGAAATACTGGAGTTAATCCATCCATTTTCAATGTAACCAATGATCTGTCTTCAGTAATTTTCTGATCGATGAACAGATCCTGACGAGGTCTTTTTACCGCAGTAAAAAATTCGTTCCAGTCAGTGGTTAAAGCGATCGATTCAATTTCGCTGATCGAATAACCTGAAGCAAGAAGTCCGCCTACAATGCTTCCCATACTGGTGCCAACTATTAAGTCAAATTCGATTCCTTCTTCGAGTAGTGCTTTTATAACACCGATATGCGTTAATCCTCTTGAACCGCCGCCGCTTAAAGCCAGTGCAATATTACTTAATTTTGCCGGTTCTTTAGCTGTTAGATTAAAAGGATACTTTTTCTCGATAAGATTTAACTTAAGAGTATCGGCTGTTTGCGATAAAACAAGCGAATAAGAAAATATTAAAATCGTGTAGATCAGTTTTTTCATAGTTCAAAAAAGAAAACCCAACCTTATTGATTGGGTTTTAAAATAACAATTGTTTTGACTATTATCTTCTGCCTTTTTTCTGACCTTCTTTTTGAGCCTTTGCTTGTTTCTCTGCAGCTTCCATCATCCTAGCCATAAATCCGCCGCCTTTCTTCTTGCCTTTTTTATCAACCGGTTTCAATTCCATATCTGATTTGTTTTTATTTATCAGGTTCTGTTGAGCTATTGAGAACAGGTTAAACAAAAAGTAATATAAGTTAAGACCTGAAGCAAAGTTCATAAACATAAGCGTGAACATAATCGGCATCATGTAAACCAGCATCTTTTGACTTGGATCTTTCATTGTCATTTTCTGCTGAAGGAACATAGTAATTCCGAGTAACGGAGCTAAACCCGTTATATGTGTAATTCCAAACAAAGGAACTGTAAATGGAAGTTTAAAAATAACATCCGGAGCCGAAAGATTCGTAATCCAGAAAATAAAAGGTTCCTGCCGCAATTCCACTGTGACATTAAAGAATGTGAATAAAGCAAAGAGAATCGGCATCTGAAGCAATGTCGGCAGACAGCCACCCGCAGGATTAATGCCGTAGGTCTGATAGAGCCTCATTGTTTCTTTTTGAACTTTCTGCGGATCATCCTTGTGCTTTTCCTTTAATTCTGCAATTTTCGGTTGAAGAAGCTGCATACGCTTCATTGATTTATAGCTTTGCTTTGTTAAAGGATAGAGAGCAAATTTGATGATAATCGAAAAGATAATAATCACGAAACCGTAGTTGGGAATAAACTTATGCAGAAAAGTAAACAACGGCAGAAGAATATATTCGGAGATTGGTCGAGTAATAAATTTCATTCCGAAGAAACTTCCGAAGTCGAATGCAGACTCATAACCTCGTTCAAACGATTTCAGATTATCATAAATCAGTGGACCGATATAAAGTTCAAATGAATTTTTCTGTAACTTCGAATCCTGAAACGGAATTTTCAAACTTGCGCTGTAAAATTCCCGTTCGTCAAGATTGGGGGCTTGAGTTTTATAACCTTCAAAATAAGCTCCACCATCGGCATCGGGATTGTCCGGTGAAATAATAACACCAAAATATTTGTTGCGTAAAGAAACCCAGTCTATTCTTCCATTTAAGTCTTTGGTAACTTTTTCGCCCACGGAAGATGCGTCAACAATAACTTGCTCGTCGCCAGTATAAGCGCTTGCATTTGAATATGTGGATTCGTCAACAGAATTTTTTTCGACAAAATTTATCCCGTTTGCCCAAATAAGATCGTAGCGGTAGCTGCTAATAAAATCATTAAAGTTTACAAGTTCGATATCAAGTTTGCTTACAAAGTTAGACCCATAAAATTTGAAAACTTTTCTTATGGTTCTATCTTCCGGCATTTTATATTCAAATGCCAGTTCAAGTGAATCACCGTTTGGGACTATATACTTAAAATCATCTGCGTTGGTTGTGAAATCGAGCTTTGAAGTATTGAGTAGTTGTCCGGTTTTTGTAACAAAAACAATATTAAGATCACCGCCCTCCTTTGAATAATTAACCAGCTGGACATGATTTTTATAAAAATCACCCTCGCCGTTATCATTTATGGCGTACCACATTTTGTATTCTTTAAGGAAATACTTTCTTATTCGTGCGCCCTTGGTTGTTAACTCGATCACTACATCATCATTTTCAACGGTAATAATTCTTTCTTCTTTATCAGAATCTGTTATTAAAAGAGAGTCGATTGAGGGAGCTGGTTCTTCATTAACTGCTGTGGATTGTGTATCGGCAGCAGCAGAAGGAACATCTTCTTGAACAAAGGTTGTGTCCGAGGTCGATTTTGTGTCTTGCGGCTGTGGTTCGGGGGAATTTATATAAAGCCAAACTACTAGTATCAGTCCGATTAGAACAAAAGCAACAGTTGTGTTACGATCCATAAAATATAATGTCCAATAATTATTTGAGCGGCTGATTAATTAATGAAATACTCTAATCAGAATTGAGCCGCTAATTTGTTAAGAATACTTAAAACTTCGGGCATAACCTCGTTTAAATGAATTTTTTTATTTTCTCTTTCATTGATCGAGTTCGGAGAAAAAACTAGAAACAATCTTCTGCCGCTTTTCACAACCCTAGGCAGTACAAGATTTTTGTTAAGCCTATAAGCTTCCCTCAAAATTCTTTTCATCCTATTTCGCCAGACGGCTTTGCCAGCTTTTTTATGAACTGCGAAAGCAACCTGAATGCCCGGATTGCTTTTATCATCAACAATCAAATAAATCGCTTTTATAGAGTTGCGAGGGGAAAACAGCGTATTTCCTTCAGAGTAAACTCTTTGAAATTCCTTTTTACTCTTAATTCTTTCTTTTTTCGAAAGTCCTTGAGACTTCAAAACTAAGCTTCATCACTCACTGTTAATTTTTTTCTTCCTTTAGCTCTTCTCCTGCTGAGAACAGCTCTTCCGTTTTTAGATGCCATTCTTGCTCTAAAACCGTGTTTATTCTTTCTTTTACGATTGCTTGGTTGAAATGTGCGTTTCATTTTATATTCACCTAATTATGATTTTCCAAAGAAACCAAAAATAATTATTTCCATTACAACATACAATATTTTTATAACTCTTTATTTTTACTTTACTTAGCAGATTAAAACGGTTTAAATTTTGTTCAAAATTTATTAAGTTCAAACTATTGAGTACTTAGAAAACCAGGAGGTGTAAATGAGGATTTCAATCTTGATAATTTTTCTTTATATCCCTTCGATCATTTTTTGTCAAAATAAATCGGATGAGCTTTTAGATCAAGCCATCCTAAAAGCAAAAAAGGGGATTTATTGGGCTTACGAAAACATCCCATTGAAAAAATCTAGTCTGAAAGAATCGTTGATTTCCGAAGACGAATTAATTGCCGAAGTAAAAATCGATAAGACTATCGAGGGTGTAGTCATCGAATCGAAAGGATACTCAGGAACTTACACTGCTCAATTGACGATTTATAAATCTTATGATTCATTAGTGAAGGAGGGATACTTAAAAACACTTGATGCGAGCCGCTAATTTGGATTTAACTCTTTTATGATCTCGCTGTGAATATTTTTTCCTGCAGCAATTATGCTGGATCCTTTACGTGGATCATTTCCTTGATAATCGGTAATTAGGCCTCCCGCACCGTTAATGATTGGGATTAGTGCTTGGGTGTCCCAGAACGACATTATCGGATCGACCATAACATCGGCGAACCCGGTTGCAAGCAGAAAGTAACCGTAACAATCTCCCCATTGTCTGTATAATTTCACTTTTCTTATTAAATTTTCGAACGGTTCAATCTGTTGATATTTTTCCACGTTCAGATGGTCGGTAGTCAGTAAAACAGCCTCGTTGACTGAATTACATTCTCTTATTTTTACCGGGCGAGTGTTCAATTTTGTAATATTTCCGTCTCCGATAATAAACTGTCTCATTACCGGTTGATTAATTACTCCGAATATTGGATTCCCGTTTTGTAAAAGAGCGATCATCGTTCCAAACGAAATCATACCTGAGATAAAACTTTTTGTTCCGTCAATCGGATCCAGAACCCAGACAAATTCAGCATCCTCTTTATAATTTTCAAATTCCTCACCTATTATCCCGTGATTGGGAAATTCTCTCATGATGATTTCACGCATTTTTTCTTCTGCTTTTTGATCAGCAATTGTTACGGGACTATTATCATTCTTCGATTCTATTTTTATATTTTTTCTGAAATAGCTTCTTATAATTTTCCCGCTTTCTACTGCAAGGCGAAACATAAAATTTTCTATATCTTGTGATTTCATGTTGTTAAGCAATTATGTGAATAATTTTCGGCTGTTCTTTTCCCAATTTTAACATTCTTAATATGATAAACTCCAAAAAAACTTACAATCAAGTTAAAATTATATTATTATTCACTTCACAAAAAAAATATTTGTTTGATGGGAATTTTAAAAGCTACAAGCGAAAACATACTTAAAGCTGCTGAGAGTTTAAGAAGCGGAAATATTGCAGCCTTTCCTACGGAGACTGTTTATGGACTTGGTGCGGATGCATTCAACCCGCAAGCTGTTGCAAAAGTTTTTGCCATAAAAGAACGGCCCGAATTTAATCCCCTAATTCTTCACATTAATTCAATTGAACAGTTAAAATTAGTGGCGGATTGTGTGAATCCTTTTTTTGAAAAAATCATCAATTCATTTTGGCCGGGACCTTTGACTATTGTTATTCCCAAAAAGAAAATCGTTCCGGATATTGTAACAGCAGGTCATCCAACCGTTGCGGTAAGAATGCCATCAAACCGTGTTGCACTTGAGCTGATTCAAAAGCTTGGTAACCCGATTGCAGCCCCGAGCGCAAATATTTTCGGGAGGCTAAGTCCTACCACCGCAGATCATGTTGAAGAACAATTAGGAAATAGAATTGAAATTATTTTGGACGATGGTCCAAGTGAAGTGGGTGTTGAATCAACTATAATCGAACTTACCGACGAGAATGTTTTTCTTCTTCGACATGGAGGAGTTCCCATTGAGGAAGTTGAAGAAATTGTTGGAGAAAAAATCGAGAAAAAAATAAGCGAAGAAAATCCTAATGCACCGGGACAGTTAAAAACTCATTATTCCCCAAGCAAACCAATGATGTTCATTGACGAATCCGAGAAAATAGATTTTTCGGGGAAAAAACTTGGCGGCTTGTTTAAAACGAAGATTACCGCTGATTATAATTTTGCTTCAGTGAAAATTTTAAGCAAAAATTCTGATCCACACGAAGCTGCAGCAAATTTATTTATTTTTCTTCACGAGTTTGAACATGAAGATATTGATTTAATTCTGTGTGAAAAAATAAGTGATTCAGGATTGTGGCAGGCAATAACGGACAGACTTGAAAAAGGTGTGGGTAATTTTCACACTTAAAATATATTCAAAAGTTTCAAAGCCATAAAAATCACAACGATCACAAGAACAAATTTTATCAGTTTATCTCCTTTTTTCACTGTCAATTTAGCAGCCCACCAACCTCCAAACGCGTTGCCCGCGGCTAAACTCAATCCTAAAAACCAATTGATTTTGGAGGCGACGATAAAAATTATCAACGCCGGTATCGTAAACACTAATGTTACAAACACTTTGTGCATGTTTACTTTAACCAGTGTCAGTTTCATCAAATAATGAAGCGCAGCCATTATCACAAATCCGACTCCCACTTGAATAAAGCCGCCATAAAATCCAACTAGAAGCATTGCGATTGTAATTTTCCAATCCAATTTTTCCGATGATGTCGAATCAGTGATTTTGATTTTTGGAAAAACCATCGACAGAGCGACGAGAATTAAAACAAAGCCGAGTATTTTTTGAAAAAGTGCATCATCAATTTTGACAGCAGCTATAGCCCCGAGTACGGCTCCGGGAAGAGTAAGAATTGAAATTTTCAGACTTTGTTTAAGTTCAAAATGATTCTCGTTTTTGAAAGATTTTACTGCGGATATACTTTGAGTTAAGATTCCGACACGGTTTGTCCCGTTTGCTGTGGAAGGATCAAGACCTAAAAAAATTAAAACTGGCAGAGAAAGAGATGAACCTCCTCCTGCTAAAACATTAATAATTCCAGTAATAGAACCTACGGCGAATAATAGAAGTATTTGATAAAATTCGTTCATCAGCAATTAAATTGACAAACAAATATATCCATACTTGTTTTATTAACCCAAACGAAAAGTTATATTGTTTTTAATTCAGGTCTAAGCGAATCAATCGCATTGGCTAAAAACGTAGGCAAAACCGCATTTTGAGTTTTTACGATTGTTTCCGGATCTTCGAGGAGCGAGATCATATTTATATATTTTTCTTCGCCGTATTTGTTCACGACTTGCTCTTTCCTTTCCGGTTTTCGAAAATGATAATACATACTTTCCGCATCTGCTTCAGGGTGAAACTGCGTTCCGACAATTTCATCAGATATTCTCGCAGACATAATTGCACGTTCAAACTCAACGTGTGGACGTTCTTTTTCCAAAGCAGTGATTTTTATATTCAATTCATCGATTACTTTTTGATTCGGTTCGATTACTTGATACTCTCTAAAATCTGCAGCATAAAAGGGATTTGACAGAGTTTCAAAAAGAATTTCGGATTCGCCATCTTGCGTTTTATGAACGGGATAAATTCCGAACGAATACGAGTTTCGTTTGTTAACTTCAGCAAAACCAAAGTAACGTGCCATAATTTGAAATGAATGACAGATGAAAAAAACATGCTTCTTCGATTTTCCTATACTTTCATTGTTTGATACAATCGAATCCATCAAAGTGAAATATCTCCTCTCCCAATCGCTCCCTTCTCCTTCAAATGGACTACCCGGACCGCCTGACGAAATAAATATATCATAAGAAGATGTAGGAATTTCGTTTCTATACCGTGCGTCGAAAATATCAAATTTAAAATCAATGTTGTCATGAGATAATTTTGTTTGACGAAGAATATCTTGAATGCACCGCATCCCTTGATTTTCTTCGTTGTTATATAAATCAATTATCGCTGTTTTTATCTTTGTCATATTATTAGATTAATCGTTCAAAAAATATCGGTCAAAATATACAACATATCTTAAAATCTTACTAAAGAGACAGATTATTTTTATTTTTATAATTCATTTATCATCTTGAAATATGGAAAAAGAAAACACATGCAAATGCGGTTATAAAATCGACGATTATCGAGTGGAACGTAAAAGCTTCTATTCAAAATTCGGTTGGTTCCTTTATGGCATCGGGATGAGCGCAAAACCTATAAAAGTTATATATCAATGCAATGAATGCGGAACAATCATCAAAGAAATAACTGAAGAGATAGAACTCAAGAAATTTGTGGGAAGATAAAAATCATAAAAGGGAGAAATAAATGTCAAAGGAAATGATACTCGAAAAGCAGAAACAAGCTGTTCAAATTCTTAACGAAAAAGATATCGATATGTGGCTTACTTTTGTGAGGGAAACTGGAAGCATGAAAGATCCTATGATGGATATGATTGTTGGAACCGGAGCAACCTGGTCGTCCGCTTTTATATTAGCCAAAAACGGAGATTCAACTGCAATCATTGGTTCGCTTGAAGAAGCAAATATGAAAATTGTGGGGACCTTCAAAAACATTGTTAGCTATTTAAAATCGGTTAAAGAAGATTTGCTTCAAGTTATTAAAAGTTATGACCCAAAGACGATTGCAGTAAACTACTCTCTTAACTCTGCCCTTGCTGATGGGCTTACACATGGAATGTATCTTGAATTATTGGATCATTTGAAAGATACTCCATACAAAGATCGTCTAATTTCATCCGAAGATATTATCGCGGCGTTGCGCGGAAGGAAATCAGCAACAGAAATAGATCTTATGAAAACAGCTATTGTAGAAACACTTAAAATATTTGATGAGGTGACAAATTTCATTCAAGTAGGAAAAACTGAAAAAGAGGTCGCAGAATTTGTTAAAACTAAAGTAAAAGAAAAAGGATTTGGATTAGCTTGGGATGAAGAACACTGCCCGGCAGTTTTTACGGGTCCGGATACTGCAGGTGCGCACTCAGGCCCGACTGATAAAAAAATCGAAAAAGGTCACGTTATTAATATGGATTTCGGAATAAATTATAAAGGATACTGTTCAGATCTGCAGCGAACTTGGTATGTACTTAAAGACGGTGAAGAAAAAGCTCCCGAGGAGGTTCAGAGAGGGTTTCAAGTGATCGTCGATTCGATACAAAAATCTGCCGCAGCAATTAAACCGGGAGTGCAAGGCTGTACAATTGACGACATTGCAAGAAATCATATTGTTGAAAATGGTTATCCTGAATATCCGCACGCACTCGGACACCAAGTAGGAAGAGCCGCGCATGACGGCGGCGGATTGCTTGCCCCGCGATGGGAAAGATACGGCAAGCTGCCTTACACTCCTATCGAAGTTGGAAATGTATTTACGATAGAACCGAGATTACCAATTCCGGGATACGGAATAGCGACCATTGAAGAAAAAGTGATGGTTACCAAAGACGGATGCGAATTTATTTCACCTCCGCAAAAAGAAATTATATTAGTAAAAGGATAGTTTAATAATAGAGTAACTATGTCAAAATCCGAAATTGGTAAACTTGGCGAAGAAATGGCCAAGGAATATCTTATTAGGAAAGGTCATAAGACGATCGCACAAAATTACCGCTTTGGTCACGGTGAAATTGATCTAATCACCGAATCAGGAGATACGCTGGTTTTTGTAGAGGTAAAAACTAGGCAGAATTTAAATTTCGGCGAACCGGAACTCGCAATTACTCCGGGCAAACAGAAACAGTTAAGAAAAATTAGCAATGCTTATCTTTATCAAAATGAAATAACCGATAGAGAATGCAGATTCGATGTAATAGCCATACTTCTAGAAAAAGGAAAAGAACCGAAAATTACTCATTATGAAAATGCTTTCTGAAAATCTCGGAACAAATATCATTTTGTTTTACTATTTTGATTGAATAATAAACTGTGCATCAATGAAAGTCCCAAGAATTTTACAAAACAGAGACCTTAATCTTGTTCAGAGAACCTACAATTTCTTTGCGACAATTACGGGGCTTACCATATTCAACATTCAATTTTTTAAAAATATTTTTTTACCACCTTACGACATCGATCAAATAAAAAAGCACATGATCGAATTGGGCATTAAAACTTTTCCAATAGTTTCGGTAACGGGATTCATTATTGGTTTGGTTCTTACAATGCAGAGCGAACCGGTTCTTGAAAAATTTGGTGCGACCGATTTTCTTCCCGCAACAGTTTCGCTTTCTGTAATACGTGAACTTGGTCCCGTGATAACCGCTTTAATATTTGCCGGCAGAGTAAGCTCGGGAATCGGTGCTGAGCTCGGTTCGATGCGGGTTACAGAACAAATTGACGCGATGGAAGTTTCCGCAATTGATCCATTCAATTATCTTGTCGTAACCAGAATTATCGCTACAACTATGATTCTTCCCATTCTTACGATTTATGTCATATTTATTGCATTGGGTGGATCTTACCTTTCCATCATTTTAAATAACACGATGAGTTTTGAATATTTTAAGAATTCTGTTTTAGTCTCACTCGAGTTCGGAGATTTTATTCCTTCGATAGCAAAAACATTTGTATTCGGATATATTGTTGGCGTGGTTGGATGTTACAAAGGCTACACAACCGAGGGAGGTACCGAAGGTGTCGGAAGAGCTTCGACAACAGCGGTTGTGCTTGCTTCTCTGTTAATTTTAATCTTTGATATGATACTTGTAAAACTAACACTTTGGTTATGGCCGACACTAGGGTAGTTGAAATAAGAAATCTTTTTAAGAGTTTTGACGATAACAATGTTCTCGAAGACATATCGGTAAATGTCGACCGAGGAGAAAATCTCGTTGTTTTCGGAAGAAGCGGTACCGGTAAAAGTGTGCTGCTTAAATGTATCATAGGGCTGCTCGACCCGGATTCAGGTGAAATATTTATTAACGGAAAGAATGTTGTTGGCATTTCGACGAAAGATTTTAATGAAATTAGAAAACATATTGGTTTTTTATTCCAAAGTGCAGCACTTTATGACTCAATGTCGGTTAGGGAAAATTTGGAATTTCCGCTTAAAAAACATTTTGATTATTCGCAGAGCGAATTGAACGATAAAGTAATACAAACTTTAGAACACGTTGGTTTGACTGAGGCTGTTGATAAAATGCCTAGCGAACTTTCAGGCGGAATGAGAAAAAGAATAGGTCTTGCAAGATCGATCATCACAGATCCGAAATTGATGCTTTATGACGAGCCGACAACAGGACTCGATCCTATAACATCGAAAGAAATCAGCGAGTTGATTATTACTCTTCAAAAAAAATTGGAAATGACATCTATTGTAGTTACGCACGATCTAATTTGTGCTCAAATTATCGCAGATAGAGCGATTTTCCTGAGAGACGGAAAAGTTGCATTCGAGGGGACAATCGATAATTTGACAGGTTCCGAGGACAAATTTTTGAGAAACTTTTTTAGTCACGAAATTATCCATGAATAATGGGAGAAACATAAATGTTTAAACACTTTGAAGGTGCCAGATTAGGTTTGTTCGTTTTTTTGGGAACAGTGCTTATTGTACTTTCAATTTTCATGATAGGGAATAAGGAAAAACTTTTCGTTCAAACCATTGAGATAAAAACTTATTTTCAAACAATCGAAGGACTTAGAAAAGGTGCTCCCGTTTGGCTTAGCGGATATAACATCGGAAGTGTTAGAGATATTTCGCTGGCTGCGGATACGACCGGAAGAGTTGAAGTTAAAATGAATATCGACAACGATGTAAGCCAATTTATAAGATTAGATAGTGAAGCTTCTATTGAAACAGAAGGTATTGTCGGAAAGAAAATTATTAAAATCACCCCAGGTTCGCCGGATAAAGAAGTAATTGCAGACGGGGGAATCATAAAATCAAAAGACCCTATAAATGTTATGGAAATTGTTGAGGATTCCCGAAGCGTAATAAAAAATCTAGATGATATTTCGAGAGAGTTTTCAGAGATCGTGCTCAAGGTTAATCAAGGAGAAGGAACCGTAGGAAAACTGGTTAATGACGACGAACTTTATACATCAACAGTTTCGATTATTCATACAGCGGACACCAGTTTGTATGCTGTTAATAAATGGTTTGGGCAAATAATTGATTTTACTGATACGCTTAATCTCGGTATTAATAATATTGCCGCAAACATCGATCACGCAATTACGGATATTCGTTTTCTTATTGACGATTTTAGACACGGCGAAGGGGTAATAGGAAAATTTATGTCCGACCCTTCAACCTACGATTCGATTATGACGGTTGTAAATAATCTTATAAAAACTACAGAGGCAACAAAAGAAGGCGCACTTAAACTTTCGGAAAATATGGAAGCGCTTAAACATAATTGGCTCTTCAAAGCATATTTTGAAGAACGTGGTTATTGGGATGCTGCAGAATTCGATACAGAAATAAATCAAAAACTTGAATCTCTTAATAAAAAGAGCGAGGAAATCGACGCTAAATTAAAAGAGCTTGATAAGCTAAAGTCGGAGATTGAAAACAGGAAATAAAATAGGTTAATTGAACAAATTCCGAAGCCTTTTAGCTGCTTTATTTGTTTTTGTATTGTCTTTTACGATTAACAAACCGACAATATTTGCCCGAACATATAACATCATTTTTAATAAATTTAATAGATAAAAATAATTTAATATTCTTAATTAAATAGAGGAAAATAGAATGAGAAAAAATCTTTTATCAATTTTCATCTTCTTTTTGACTTACGGACTGATGTTTGGTCAAGCACGCGAAATCGAATTTGAAGAATTTGACTTGGATAACGGTCTTCACGTTATTCTTCATCAGGACCATTCGACGCCTATTGTTGCAGTGACTGTATTTTATCACGTAGGTTCTAAAAACGAAGATCCCGAAAGAACAGGCTTTGCACACTTTTTTGAGCATCTTATGTTTGAAGGAAGCGAAAATATTCCACGTGGCGAGTATATGAAAATTGTCCAAAGCAACGGCGGAACATTGAACGCAACAACAGATTTCGACAGAACTTATTATTATCAGATTCTGCCTTCAAATCAGTTAGAATTAGGACTTTGGCTTGAATCCGAAAGAATGCTTCATCTTAAAATCGACAGCATAGGAGTTGAAACACAGCGAAAAGTTGTTAAAGAAGAAAGAAAGCAGAGACTCGATAACCAGCCTTACGGTTCAGTGCTGGAAGAAACATTTAGTCATGCTTATACAGTTCATCCTTATAGATGGACTCCCATTGGTTCAGCTCAATACATTGATTTAGCTACCCTTGATGAGTTTATAGAATTTTACAAAATGTATTATGTCCCGAACAATGCAACGCTTACAATAGCGGGAGATTTTGACAGCGAGCAAGCAAAAGAAATGATCGAAAAATATTTTGGGTCAATTCCGAACGGAAAAAAAGAAATCTTTCGTCCGAGTTCTTCACCCGAATTAGCTGAACCCCAAAAGACCGAAGAAGTTCGCGACATAGTATACGATAATATTCAACTGCCGCTTGTACTTCACGCTTACCATATTCCTGCACTGGGAGATGAAGATCAATACGCCCTTGAAATGCTCACAACCTTGCTTTCATCAGGTCAAAGTTCGAGAATGTACAAACAACTTGTTGATAAACAGCAACTGGCAGTCCAAACAGCATCTTTTCCCCTTACGCTCGAAGATCCCGGGTTGTTCTTAACTTTTGCCGTTGCTAACGCGGGAATTACGGCAGATGTATTAGAGAACGCAATACAGGTTGAACTCGACAATGTGAGAAATGAACTTATTGGTGAAGAAGAATTCCAAAAATTACGCAATAAAATTGAGAATGATTTTGTGTCCGGCAACTCTTCCGTTGCAGGAATTGCCGGTAGCTTAGCCAACTATTACAATTTCTATAAAGACACAAACTTGATAAACACAGAACTGGAAAAATATATGGAAGTTACTCGCGAGGATATTAAGAGGGTTGCAAACGAATATTTAACTAAAGAAAATAGAGTTGTACTCTACTATCTGCCTAAGTCAGAACAACCAAAATCAGAATAAGATTAGAAAGAAAATAATTTTTGGAGAATTAAAAATGAATAAAAATCTTTTCACCTTAATTTATCTGTTGCTTTCGCTTACTATTATCGCTCAGGTTGATAGAAGCGTTATGCCGGAACCGGGACCGGCTCCCGAGATTCAAATCGGAGAATATGAATCCTTCACCCTCGAAAACGGTTTGAAGGTATTTGTTGTTGAAAATCATAAATTGCCAAGAGTTGCCTTTTCTCTTTCTCTCGATTATGATCCTTTTCTTCAGGGAGAGGATGCAGGCTTTGTTCAGACAGCCGGAGATCTTTTAGGCACAGCAACTACAACAAAGAATAAAGATGAAATCGATGAAGCGATAGATTTTATAGGCGCAAGTTTCTCAACATCCTCCAATGGAATTTATGCAGCATCATTAAAGAAACATACTGAAAAGCTGCTGGAAATCATGTCGGAGGTACTTCTAAATCCGGTTTTCAAACAAGAAGAATTGGATAAAATTAAAAAACAGTCAATCTCTGGACTTCAAGCACAAAAAGACAATCCGACATCGATTGCTTCTAATGTAAGACAGGTGCTGAACTTTTCTAAAAACCACCCCTACGGTGAGGTGGTTACTGAAGAAACGGTTGAGAATATAACGCTTGATAAATGTGAGAACTTTTACAAGACATATTTCCGCCCGAATATCGCATATCTCGTTGTAGTAGGAGATATTGATAAAGGTGAAGCTGAAGACTTAGTTAGCGAATACTTTTCAAAGTGGGAGAAAGCTGAAGTACCTTCGGCAGAGCATAAAAATCCTAAAGCCCCACTCGTTAGAAAAGTAGCTTTGGTTGACAGACCTGCATCAGTTCAATCAGTTATCAATGTTACTTATCCAATAGATCTTAAAATCGGCAGTGATGATGCTATCAAAGTTGAAATACTGAATCAGATTTTGGGTGGCGGATCAGCTTCACGGCTTTTCCAAAATCTAAGAGAAGATAAAGGATTTACGTATGGTGCCTATTCAAGATTTGCATCTGATGAGTTGATCGGTAGTTTCAATGCATCGTGCGAAGCAAGGAACGAAGTTACCGACAGCGCCGTTACTGAAATATTAGCAGAAATGAAAAAAATACGCGAGGAGCTCGTAACGGAAGAGGAACTCAATGCAGCAAAAGCTTTTTTAAGCGGTAGTTTTGCGCGTTCGTTAGAAAATCCTCAAACCGTCGCTAACTTTGCCCTTAATATAGAACGTTATGGATTACCTAAAGATTATTATAAGAATTACCTTAAGAACTTAAATGCTGTGACAGCCGAAGACATTTTGGAAACTGCTAAGAAATATGTTCGACCAAACAATTCTAATGTATTAGTTGTTAGCAACGGCGAGGAAGTTGCGGAGAACTTAAAGAAATTTACTCTCAGCGGTAAAATTGATTACTACGATATGTACGGAGAAAAATACGATCCTGCCGCAAAAGCTCTCCCCGAGGGTGTAACAGCTCAAACTGTTCTAGATGCTTACATAAATGCACTCGGAGGAAAGGAAAAACTTCAGCAAGTTGAGGACAGACAAACTGTGATGAAAGGAACTGTGCAAGGTTTAACATTGAGTATTAAAACATCTCAAAAAAAACCAAATAAATTTCACTTTGATCTTGATGCCGGGGTGATGAGACAGATTCAAATCTTTGACGGTGAGAAGGGTAAAGTTAGTGCAATGGGACAGGACACGCCGCTTGAAGGCGATGATCTTGAAAACATGAAAATCGAAGCAAGAATGTTCGAGTATTTAGTATATGATGAAATGGGTGTAACGACCGAACTTACCGGCATGGAACAGGTAAATGGAAAAGACACATATAGAATGCTGGTAACATATCCTACCGGGAAGAAGACGACCAAATATTTTGAGGTCGATTCCGGACTGCTCGTAAAAGAAACTTCGGTTATTACAACTCCGCAAGGAACTTTTAATCAGGTTATTGAGCTTGGAGATTACAAGGAAGTCGACGGGGTTAAGTATCCATATACAGTGAAACAATCTTTCGGACCTCAGCTTGTTGAGTTAACAGTCGAGTCCATTACTGTTAATCAAGGATTAGACGATTCAATTTTCGAAGTCAAATAATCACTTTTCAATAATTAATTTTTTAAAGGTGCCGTTTTTTAACGGCATCTTTTTTATGACGAAAAACTATGCATAAAATAAAAGTTATCGTGTTCGATCTTGGGAATGTTTTAATTCCCTTTGATTTTAATAAAATAAAAATCGCTTTGAATAAAGTTGAACCAAAAATGGGTGAACGATACACTCAAATCTACGAGGAAAATTCTGAGTACTTCAAGAATTTTGAAAAAGGATTAATAAACGAATCTGATTTTATCATTCAAAACTTAACCTGGCTTGATAACAAACTTGATGGACAAAATTTCTGTCAAATTTTTTCCGACATTTTTACACTAAATAAGAAAACCATATCGCTGCTTCCAAAGTTGGAAAAGCATTACAGACTTATATTGCTTTCAAACACGAACAGCATTCACAAAAAGTTCGGTTGGAAAAAAAATGAGTTTCTTAGTCATTTCGAAAAATTAATTTTATCGCACGAAGTCGGTGCTCTAAAACCGGAGAATAAAATATATAATGCAGTAACGGACTACACAAAAGAAAATCCAGAATCACATCTGTTTATTGACGACATTAAGGACTATACGGAAGTCGCTAAAAATCTTGGCTGGGATGCAATTCATTTTAAAAATGATGAAATGCTTGTAGATGAATTGAAGGTTAGAAATATTATGGGTGTAATCTAAGCGTTTTCAATCCATGCTTTCCAAATTTGGGGCTCATAACCTAAAGTTACTTCATTTCCGTTTCGTACGATCGGCGTTTTGAACAGCAGTGCATCTTCTAGCAACTCATTTTCAGTATCGAAAGTCATATATTCTAAATTTCTTTTTCTGAACTGCTTTCCGTCTCTGTCAATCAAATCTTCAACTGAAAATTTACGGCCGATGTTGTCAAGCTCGCCTTTGCTTATTCCTTTTTCATTCAGGTCACGGAAATGAAATTGAATCCTTCTTTCCTTAAAAAATCGTTCTGCTTTTCTTGTATCGCTACACTTTTTTGTGCCGAATATTTGAATGTTCATAAATACCTCGCTGATTAATCCGGTATAATTATATCGTGTGTTCTCATCGATCGTGGAAGCTGACTTTTTATTCCATCGTTGAAAGCGATTGCAGTACCCAAAAAAAGATTTTTGTATATAATTGCTTTTTGTCCGAAAGGCTGAATTGTTTTGCGAATTGTTCCGCCGGACAAATAAATAGTAAGTTCTTCTTTGTCATCTATTTCAAAAATATTCTTTTTTATAAAACCTCCTAGATGCTGAACCGCAAGTGAATGTAGATGGCACATACCCCGTTTATCTATATTCCCAAATCGTATTCCCATCCTTAAAAATTGATCCGTGTCATCCAAAGCCCAATCACCGTTAATGAAATTAATATCGGTTCCTTTAATGAGATATTTGTAATTGCCTAATATTTCTTTAGGAATTCCGAACCACTCTGAAACATCAGTTAAGTATTTTTTTATTCCGCTATTGCTTGATCTTAGAAGTTCCAAGTCCCTTCTTTTAAGCGAAACTTTCTTTGAAGGTTCGGTGCTTCCTTTTTTAACAAGTTTGCTGATAAAGAATCCTTCAGAATCAACTTCCCACGGAACAATACGTTTTGCTTTTGAAATCTGGGGATTAAGTTCTTCTCCTTCATAGGACGTAATAGCATCTCTGCTTGGAAGCGGAAGCTCGATATCCACTAATTCAACAGGATAATTTTTTAGTACTTTGTTGAGAACGAGTTCGTTTTCTTCCAGAGTTAATGTGCATGTTGAATAGACAATCTCTCCGCCGACTTTAGCCATCTTAATAGCGCTAATCAGCAAACGAAGCTGAAGTTCGGCAATCTTTCCCATCTGCTTCACGTTCCACCAATTACTAACTTCACCTTTCTTTTGTACAATTCCTAAAGCGCTGCAAGGTGCATCAACTAGAATTTTATCAAAGGTATTCTCCAAATATTTGCTTAACAATTCACCTTTCTGTTTTATTAGAGAAACATTTAACCTAGTCATTTTATCAATATTGAAAGCAAGACTTTTTATTCGATTTAAATTTGGCTCGTTAACACATAATGTTCCTCTGTTGTTCATTATTTCTGAAAGCTGGGTTGATTTTGATCCCGGAGCGGCGCAAAGATCCAAAACAATTTCATCTTCAAATGGATTAATAATTAATGGGGGAATCATCGATGATAAACTTTGCACATAATATTTGCCGAAGGTAAACTCAATTGTTTTTCCTATCGCTTCTTTCCCTTCTAAAATTTTATAAGCGTTAGGCACATAATTATTTTTTTCTAGTATTATTCCATATTTTTTTAACAATGCAGGTAATTGGAAGAGTTCAGTTCTGATATAATAGACCGGATCTGATTCCACATATGCTTTATATTTTTCGAGATACTCCTCGCCAAAATTTGCAAGAAGATAATTTGATATATTTTCGCTTAGTTCTATCAAGTGTTTAATGTCTTCTCAAATTGAGAGAATTAAATATTTGGTTGGAAACAAAATTGAAATCTTTCATCTCGGGAAATTCTTTTTTATACTCTCTTTCTAAGCCGGTTAAGAGTAAATCAAGATGCTTCTCATAATTTTTTACAACATCTTTTATCATAGATTCGTTTGCCGGCATTTTTATACTTGCCGGTTTATTTCGATTTGCATAGATGATGTATTTTGCTTTTAAAAAATCATTTACAGTTAATATAGATTTGCCTTCTATGTCGGTCAATTCAAATTGTCCGAATAGTTCAGTGCCGAGAATCAATTCAATTCCCGGCATAGAAAATTCAATTGTTTCTATGTTAATAAAATCATCCGGAAAAGTTTTAAGCAATCCGCTGCGGAATTCGTTAACCCACTTTATCACAAAATCTTTTTGCGACATTTGCACGAATTAGAATTGTTAATATCTATTTAATTAATCGATCCAATCCGCAATAAAAATATTTGTATCCCTAGAATCTGCTCTGTCGGCTCTTCTGTTGCTTGCAAAAACAAGTTTCTTCCCGTCGTATGAGAACATCGGGAAAGCATCGAAAGTGCCAGAATGAGTGATCTGTTCGAGGCCGCTTCCGTCAACATTTATCATGAAAATATCGAACATTCTTCCGCCTGATTCCATAGAATGATGATTGGAACTAAATAGAATTTTTTCACCGGACGGGTGAAAGAAAGGAGCCCAGTTTGCCCCCGGCAGTTCAGTTATCTGCTGTTTGTTCGATCCATCAATATCTGCTAAATAGATATTTAGAGCTTTTGGTTCAACAAGTCCCTGAGTTAAGAGATTTTTATATGTCGCAATCTCTTCACCTTGTGGTCTGCTTGCACGCCAAACAATCTTTTTTGAATCTCGCGAAAAGAAAGCACCGCCGTCGTAACCAAGTTCGTCGGTCAACTGGAGAATTTCTTTTGTTTCAATTTCGTAACGGTACAACTCAAGATCGCCCGAACGCGTGGAAGTAAAAATTATATATTTTCCGTCTGGAGATACTGTCGGTTCTGCATCGTAACCTTCTCCTCCAATCAGTAATTCTGTATCAGAGCCGTCAGCATTTGCGATGTAAATATTATACGAATCATAAATTGGCCACACGTACCTGCCGTTCATAAACATTTGTTCTTCAGGACAGTTCTTATCCGCTTCGTGTGTTGATGAATAAATAATTCTCCCGTCAGAAAGGAAATAAGCGCAGGTTGTTCTTCCTTTTCCGGTTGAGACAAGTCTGTAATTTTCACCTTCGTCAAGTTGAGAACCGTCAGCATTCATAATAAATATTTGATCGCAGCCTTGACCGTTAATTTTATCCCAATTGCTTTGGAATATCAATTGAGTATCGTCGAAACTCCAATAAGCTTCGGCATTATCTCCGCCGAAAGTAAGCTGTGTAATATTTTTAAGATGAACTTCTCCCTCGAATCTTAAGGAATCGGGAGTTTCATCAGAAACATTTTTCATTTTAATAATCCCAAGATCTTCGGAATTATTCATGAAAGTAAATCCCGCTAAAAATGAAACGAAAAAAAGAAGCAAAAGTAAAATTCCGGAAAAATATTTATTTAATCGCATAGACTAATTACCTGTTTGTTGTTGTTTTCTAAATGAATAAATGATTAATGCAATACCGCCTAAAATCAATGGGATGCTCAAGATTTGTCCCATATTCAATAACATTCCCGCTTCGAAAGCTGATTGATCTTCTTTTATAAATTCAACAAAAAATCTAAAAGTGAATACCAAAAACAAAAATAAACCAAAGATGAATCCGTCATTCAAATTTTGTTTTCGTTTGCGGTAAATCATTATAAGTAGAACAAAAATTAATAAATATGCTAAGGCTTCGTAAAACTGTGCGGGATGACGAGGAACCATCGGGTCGGAGACATCTGCATTCACAAAAACCACTGCCCAAGGCAAATCGGATGGTTTTCCGATTATTTCGGAGTTAAATAGATTTCCCGTTCTGATAAAGAAACCTGCCAATGCAACTGTTATAACAACTCTGTCCAAAACCCACAAATAAGTTTGATCATTTTTCTTTTTGGAATAAAGATATACCGCAATTAAAATTCCGATCGCTGCTCCGTGACTTGCAAGTCCGCCTTCCCAAACCATTAAAATTTTTATTGGATTTGAAAGATAATACTCCGGGTTGTAGAAAAAGCAGTGACCGAGTCTTGCCCCAATAACGGTTCCTAAAATCATGTACCAAACTAAATCGTTCAGGTCATTTTCTTTCTTTGATTCCAAAGCGAAAATTTTCTGCATTATATAGAACCCAACAATAAAAGATGCAGCAAAAAGCAAACCGTACCATCTAATCGTGATTGGACCTAAAGAGAAAATATCCGGACTAACATCCCAAATCAAATTGCATATCCTAATGTTATTAATTTTTGTTTCCGGTAAGAATTACCGAAAAAATGAATCCCGCCGCTCCAACCAATATTATTGATGCGCCGGAAGCCAAATTTAAATAATACGATAACAACAAACCAAGAAAACTAAATAGAATTCCCAGCAATATTGAGAGAAGCATCATCGATTTTATGCTTTTTGTAAATTTAATGCTGATTGTAGGTGGAATTGTAAGGAGTGCGATAACTAATATTATTCCGACAAGTTTTATAAGAATTACGGTTGTAAGCGCGATTAGTACATATAATAAAAAATATAACCGATCTACCGGAAGTCCAAGAGTTCTTGAATATTCTTCATCAAAAGTAATTGCAATAAATTTATCCAAATTGAAAAACACAACTGCTGCAATTATTATATCTGCGGCTATCATTATTAATATGTCATCAAAGGGAACGGTTAAAATATCGCCAAAGAGATAACTCATTAAATTTGGAGTATAGCCCGGGGTCAAACTTATGAACACAATTCCCAATGCCATCCCGACCGCCCAAAGGATTCCAATCAGTGTATCTTCATTGCTGCTGTTTTTTCTCCTCATTGCCGAGATGAAATATGCCGCTCCGGTGCTGAATGCAAAAGCGCCGATCAGCGGATTTATGCCCATCAAATATCCAAGACCAATTCCGCCGTAAGCAGTGTGTGCAATTCCCCCGCTGATAAAAACAACCTTTCGAACAACAACAAAAGTTCCGACTATTCCGCAGGCAAAACTTGCAAGAAGCGCTGCTAAAAAAGCATTAAGAAAAAAATCGTATTGAAATATTTCTAACATATTAATGATTGTGATTATGTGTTTCTAAAACTCTGTGCGGTAGTCCATGTGCAACAAGATCAACCGGACACTGATATGTTGCCTCAAGCATTTCTCTGCTGATTTCTTTTGAATCGTGATATACCAAATTTTTGTTTAAGCATGCAATTTTCTTAACATATTTGGAAACTGCACCAATATCATGCGAGACGAGTATAATGGTTATTCTTTCATTTAATTCGTGAAGAAGTTCGTAAAAGCTCTTGCCCGATTTAACATCCGCACTCGCAGTCGGTTCATCAAGAAGAAGAAGCAACGGATCTGAAATCAAAGCACGTGCGATTAATACTCGCTGCTTCTCGCCGCCCGAAAGTTGACTTATCAGCTTTTCTTCATAACCGGACAAGTTCACTTTCGCAAGAACCTCTTTCACTTTGCTTTGTTTTCCGGCTTCGCTCATTTTTAGGTTTTTTCCGAGGCATCCAAGTTTAATAACATCATTTACCGAAATAGGGTAACTTGCATCGAAGTTTGAATACTGCGGCACATAACCTATTTCATTCAAATTTTTCAGCGCGGGTTTACCGTTTACTTTAATATAACCTGAAGAGATATCAACTAATCCCAGAATTGCTTTAAGCAGTGTTGTTTTTCCTGCCCCGTTTGGACCTATTATTCCTAAGTATTCTTTTTCATCGAGGGTAAGGTTAACATCCTTCAGCACTTCGATTCCGTTTAGGTTTACGCTTAAGTCCTTTATTTGAAGTATCTTTTTCATTTAAGTGAATCTTCTATTTTTTTAAGTGTTTCGGTGAGTCCCTCAATATAATTTTCCGGCAGCGGATTTATCTTTTCGACTTTTGCGCCTAATTCTTTTGCGACCACCAAAGCCGGTTCATCATTGAACTGTGGTTCTATAAACACGGTGTTCATACTCAAGCTTTTTGCTTCCGAAATTGTATTTTTTATTTCCATAGCACCTGGATGTTTTCCTTCCTTCTCTATTGAAATTTCTTTTAGACCGAAATCTTCGGCAAAATATTTCCACGCGGAATGAAACACGAGAAAATGCTTTTTACTCATTTTTTCAAATCTGTCTCGGAATTTAGCGTGAATTGAAATAAGTGTATCATTGAATTTTCTTTCGTTGTTAAGTATTTGTTCTTTGTCTTCAGGAAATAATTCAATTAAATGGTTTGCAATATTCGAAACTATTTTTTGAGTTTCATCAACTCCAAGCCAAATATGTGGATCGCCTTTTACTAATTCAATTCCTTCGGATGTTACAAACATGTTCAATTTATTGCGGTCTGAAAGTTTTTCGATCAGTTTTTTCTCGAACTCAAAATTCCCTCCGGTTAGGAAATAAGTTCCGCCTTTTGATAGTTTCTGAAGCTGTTTCGGGGAAACGGTATAAGTCTCCGGCGAGCTTCCAGGGGGAATCATAACAGTAATATCGGCTTTGTCTTTTCTAATAAGTCTTGTGATAAAATCTGCATAAGGAGGAATTGAAACAAAAATTTGTTCTTTCGTAAATTCTGAATCTTCAGTTTTGCCGCAGCCTAATAGAGCAACCATTAAGACTGCAAGAAAAAATAGATTTAAAG
>CAZCLA010000009.1:36408-55379 GCA_964499285.1 uncultured Melioribacteraceae bacterium | reverse complement strand
TTGCCGCAGCCTAATAGAGCAACCATTAAGACTGCAAGAAAAAATAGATTTAAAGACAATCTGGACATATTCCCTTCATAACTACGGAATGATCAATTATTTTAAAACCCGTATTTTTTTCAACTGTGTCTATTAAGCAAATGTTCACTTTTTTCACCTTGCCGCATCGCGCGCACACAACATGGTGGCGATGGACTTTTTCTTTCAATTCATAACGGGGTGTTTTATCCCCATATAAAACTTCGCTGACAAGTTCGAGCGACTTAAAAAGTTTTATATTTCTGTAAACACTCGCGAAATCTATATGTTTAATTTTTAAGTGAATTTCATTCAAAGTCAAGGGCATATCTGAACTATTCAAAACTCCAAGCAAAAGTTCTCGAGGTCTTGTCAATTTAAATCCGTTATCGCGTACTTTTACTTTCAAATTTTCCACAACGAAAATTAAGAAAGTGCTCCTCTTATTGCAAGTCGTTTGCAATTAAAATTTTGCGTTGTTGTAATATGCTTCAAGAAGTATGTCATAATATTCATCAAATGTAATCTCTACAGCACCGAACATTTCGAGATGTTTTGTTGTGAATTGAATGTCGAGAAGTGTAAATCCTTTTTCGTTAAGGCGTTCAACAAGTTTAACAAGTGCACATTTTGATGCCTGCGAAACTTCCGAGAACATTGATTCCCCAAAGAACGCACCGTTTACGGCAACGCCGTAAAGCCCGCCGACCAACTTTGATTTTTGAAAAACTTCAACCGAATGCAGATAACCGAGTGCGTGAATTTTTTCATATGCTTTTAAAAGTGCGTCATTGATCCATGTTTTTTCCCTTTGACTACACTTTTTTACCACTTCCATAGTGCACATATCGAATCTGTACTCGAAATCGGTATTTTTCATAAATGTTTTTAGCGAAGAAGGAATGTTAAATTTATCAAGCGGAATGATCGACCTTATTTGAGGCATGTACCAATTTACAGATCCGTCCTCTTCGCCCATAGGGAATGCTCCTTGACTGTAGAGCTGAATCATTGTTCCCGGGGCAAGAAAATCATCGTATTTAGGTTTGTGGGTCATGGGATAAAATTTTGTATTTTCCGATATCAAAACATTCCGGCTGTTAATTAAAAAATTTTTATTAATGAATCAAATAGATAACAAAAAAGGGTTGTTTTATTCGCTGGCTGCAATTTTATTGTGGTCTACAATTGCAACAGCTTCCAAACTTACGCTGGAAGGGATGGAGTTCTACCAGCTTCTTTTAATTTCATCGTTTGTGAGCGCATTTGTTTTGTTTTTTGTGCTTTTGCTTTCGAATAAAGTAAGCATCAAAAACTTTTTTGATCCCGGTAACATCAAATTTGGTCTCGTTGCGGGAGTGCTTAATCCTTTCCTTTACTATCTGGTTTTGTTCAAGGCATATTCGATTCTGCCCGGGCAGGAAGCATTTCTATTAAACTATATCTGGCCAATTGTTGTATCGGTTTTTTCCGTGATATTTTTAAATCACAAATTTACTGTGCCACTTGTTGTTGGATTAATTCTCGCATTTATTGGTGTTGTTATAATTGCTACAAGAGGGAGTGTATTTGAACTTCACTTTCATAATATTTTCGGTGCATCACTTGCTGCCGGTAGTTCAATTATTTGGGCATCGTACTGGATTGTAAATCTTAAGAATAAAACCGGTGTGGAGTTGAAACTTTTTACTGGATTTTTCTTCGGGAGCATTTTCACTCTTTTGTACGTTATGATTTTTCATGAATTTCATATTAAGTTTAATGAATATTTTTGGGGAGGACTTTATATTGGAATTTTTGAAATGGGAATTACATTTTTCCTTTGGCTGAAAGGTTTGGAATTAAGCGAGAACAAAGTTAAGACTTCAACCTTAGCTTACCTCGCACCTTTTTTATCACTCATGTTTTTATCTTTCGTTCTAGGTGAAGAACTTATGACTTCCTCTCTTGTCGGGTTGATATGTATACTCGGTGGGATTTTTTATCAACAAAAAGATGCGTTAAAAAAATTATTTGCAGCAAAATTTAAGTAGGAGTTAGAATGCCTTATAAAGCAAGTAAAAATCGTTACGAAATTCTTCCATACCGTAGATGCGGTAAAAGCGGAATAAAATTGCCGTTAATTTCACTTGGACTTTGGCATAATTTCGGCGGAGTTGATGTGTTTGAAAATGCACGCAAAATGGTATTAATAGCATTTGACAACGGTATAACACATTTTGATCTCGCGAACAATTATGGTCCTCCGCCCGGATCGGCAGAGGAGAACTTCGGAAAGATTTTAAAGAAGGATCTTCATCCTTATCGTGATCATATTATAATATCGAGTAAAGCCGGTTATTTTATGTGGTATGGACCTTACGGAGATTTCGGATCGAGGAAATATTTAATTGCAAGCTGCGATCAAAGTCTTAAACGAATGGGAGTGGATTATGTAGATATTTTTTATCACCATCGCCCCGATTACGACACGCCGCTGGAAGAAACGATGAGTGCATTAAGCTCTTTAGTCAAAGCAGGCAAAGCGCTGTACGCCGGAATCTCAAATTATCCTGCTGACAGAACTGCTGAGGCAGCTAGAATAATGAAGGAGATGGGAACACCATTATTAATTCATCAACCCAAATACAGCATGTTCGATCGGTGGATAGAGAAGGATTTACTAAATACACTTAGTCACACCGGTATGGGCGCAATTGTGTTTTCACCACTTGCACAGGGATTATTGACAAATAAATATTTGAAAGGAATACCTGAAGATTCTCGTGCGGCAAAAGATTGGGGATTTCTAAGCCGCGAGGAAATAACAAACGACGTTATCGAGAAAGTAAAACGGCTTAACGAGATTGCCTTATCGAGAGAACAATCTTTAGCGCAGATGGCGATTTCTTGGGTACTTAGGCACGAAGGTATTACATCGGCTCTTATTGGTGCAAGTAGAATCGAACAAATTTTCGAGTTAATAAAAGTTAAAGATAATTTATCTTTCACCGGAGATGAGATTAGAAGAATTGACGAAATTTTAAGCTAGAACTCAACCTTATTACTTAATTCGTTTTTGTCATCGTTTTTGATTGGGAAGTGCTCAGAAAGAATTTCTCCCATCGTTTCAACTGTATTAATAATTCCGTCGGCAAACTTTCCGTCCGCAAAATTTTTCTGAAGCTGTTCTTTTAACTCATCCCATGTATTCGGTTTAACCTTCTGATTTATACCTTTATCGGCAAGTATTTGAAATGCTTTTTCTTTAAGTGATATGTACAGTAAAATTCCGGTTTTATCGCGGGTTTTGTCCATTCTAAGAGTATAAAATTCTTCTTCTGCAAGATCTTTAATCGATTTCTTTGATTTCATAGGCGGTTTGCTTTCTTTAACCGAAACACGGATTTCTCCCGATGTTTTAAGTTCAGCTTGTTTGATCATATCCGAGATCCTAAGAAAATCGTCATCGGAAAAATATTGGTATAATAATTCTCTACTCATACATAATTTGTTTTATTATTTAATATATGTTTTTCCCAAACGAGATAAAAGAAATGAAGTTTTCCTTCAAACAAAAATGCTTCAATCAAATGTTCCGGAATTTTGTAAGTTAAATGAAAGAAAATATTAATTGAAATTAAGATATGCTATGTCTGAAAACAAACTTAAATCCAAGATTCATACAATAATTTTCGAGGCTGATACAAAATCCGGAAAAGTGTTTGATATTCTGCTTATCGCACTAATTTTAATATCAGTAGTTGTTGTTTTGTTTGATAGTGTGTCAATTTACAATGAAAAATACGGTGAACTGTTTTGGTCGCTAGAATGGTTTTTTACAATAGTGTTTACAATCGAATATTTGTTCAGACTCTATTCCGTAAAAAAACCATACAAATATGTTTCAAGTTTCTTCGGAATAATCGATCTTCTAGCGATACTTCCGACTTACTTAAGTTTATTTTTACCAGGCAGCCAGTTATTATTGGTTATTCGTGTACTGCGTGTGCTGAGAATTTTTAGGGTTCTGAAGCTAATCCGTTTTCTCAAAGCTGCGATGATTTTAAAAGAAGCGCTATCCGCCAGCCGAACAAAAATCGTAGTTTTTTTGATGACTGTTTCAACTCTTGTTATAATATTCGGCTCAATGATGTATTTGATAGAAGGGACGGAAAATGGTTTTACTAGCATTCCCCGAAGTATTTATTGGGCAATCGTTACTTTAACTACTGTTGGATACGGAGATCTTTCTCCTCAAACAAATATCGGACAAGTACTGGCGTCAATTATTATGATAATGGGTTACGCAATTATTGCAGTGCCGACAGGCATTGTTACGACCGAGATTGCTAAAAGAGAAATTAAGCGCATTTCTACACAAGCTTGTCCGGAATGCAGTGCTGAGGGACACGATGCGGATGCAGTATATTGTAAATATTGTGGTGCAAAACTATAAGATTACACTTGAATCAATAGTGGCAAACTTTTTATTTGTTCTTGCCTCTATAACTAATTTTAACTTTTCGTAACTTTGGAAGAGAATAAGGAGAGATAAAAATGTCGTTCCCAAAATCGTTCTACAGATGGCGCCCCCATCCATGGCATGGATTGAAAACAGGAGAAAAAATTCCCGAAATCGTTAATGCATATATTGAGATGACTCCTTTCGATCTTGTTAAATATGAAGTCGATAAAAAAACCGGTTATGTGCATGTCGATCGTCCGCAAAGAAGTTCCTCTCATCCACCGGCACTTTACGGATTTATTCCACGCACTTACTGTGGAGAAAGGACAGGCGAACTAAACAAAAAAGCCGAACGAGGGGACGGGGATCCGCTTGATATCTGCGTAATAAGCGAACGCCCCATTGCTCGCGGAGAAATAATTGTGAGAGCAAAAGTTGTAGGCGGTTTGCAGGGGACCGATCATGGCGAAGCTGATGATAAAATTATTGCTGTTTTGGCGAACGATAACATTTACGGCGATACAAACAATATTTCAGATCTTCCATCCGTGCTTGTTGAAAGAATCCGTCATTACTTCTTGACATATAAACTAATTCCCGGGGAAGAAAATAAATTTTCTATCGAAAGAATTTACGGAAAGGATGAAGCCTTTAAAGTTATAAATGCTGCTGTTAAGGATTACGAAGAAGTTTACGGAGGTGATTAAAAATAATCGTTTTTATGGAAATATTTTATTGTATTGGAAAAACTCCGCAAATCCATTTATCGTCCCATCTATCGATAAATTTATTTATAGAAATTCCGGACTTAAAAACCAGCGGATGTGAGTCAATTATGAAAACCTTATCTCTAGAGATGCCGTAAATAACAACCCAATGTTCCCAATCATCAACAGTAATTAATAGCGGAATTTTCTGTGTGAGGTAAGTTCTAATTGTATTTAAGTCGGCGTTCTCTTCAATTGTAAAATCAAATCCTAATTGCCGAAATAAATTTAGAATCGGATCAGTATCTGTTCCCTCTTTTGAATCCGTTCCCAGCAGTTTTATTATTTCCGGAATACTTAAGCTTTTGTGGTAGAAATCTAATATTGACTTGACCGCCTGTGCCGCACAAGAATATCTATCAAGCTGAATTGACCTTGAAATTCCGTTTAAAACAATTGAATCAGCAGATAATTTATATTCTTCATTCAGTTTTATTCGATTATAAAACTTATTAATATGTTTTTGAAATTTATAACGCAGCATTTTACAAAAATTTATTGGGAAGTTACTTTAATATTATTTAAAACAAAATTATTTGTGAGTTGTTATATTTATACAATAAATTGAATCGGTAAAATATGGATCCTATTAATATATTGGTCGGCATCACGATGCTCTTTGCTATGACCGCAAATTATTCGGGTGCAAAGGGTGGACTGAAAAAATCTCTCACAAAAGTTGCAAACAGACCAAAGACATATCTGCAAAAAGTGCCGCCCAATGTTTCGGCAGTGATTTTGATAATACTAATCCTTGGCGTTTTTAAACTTGGCACATTTGAAAACACACCTTTTGAAAACGAGGAGCTATATAGAATTATAGGACTAATAGTTTTTATCGGTTTTTCATTTCTGCAAGTGCTATCATTTAAACAGTTGGGAAACAATTACTCCCAAGAAATTCTTATTTTAAAAGATCATGAACTTCACACTAGTGGATTATATTCATTTATTCGACATCCGCAATATTTAAGCCAAATACTTGCGGATATTGGGGCGGCAATTGCATTGATGAGTTACATCGCGCTGCCTTTGGTAATATTTGTTGAACTTCCTTTATTTCTATTAAGAGCAAAAGAAGAGGAAAGAATATTGGCTAAACATTTCGACGATGAATTTGTGAGGTACAAGAAAAAGTCCGGTTTTATTCTTCCGTTTATTGGATAATAGTATTCTAAAATGATAAAAAGTATTCTCTACATAATTATAATTTGTATTCTAACGGTTAATATTTATCCGCAGCGGATGTTGAAGCTTTCGGTTAAAAACGGTGGAAAGGAATCGCAAGTTTCATACGTAGCAAGAAAGAACATTGTGTATGTTTCAGCCATTGAACTGGCTTCGGCTTTAAATGCAAATCATTATTTGAATTCTAAATCGGCGAAAGTCGAACTAAAATTTACAGATTACAACCTAAAATTTACCGCAGCAAATCAATTTGCTGTTTTGATTTCAAGAAAGGATAATTTGCAGGAGATACTTCAGATTCCATTATCGACTCTTTATATCGGAAGCGATGTTTTCATCCCGATTCAATATACATCAAATCTTCTTGAACGAGCAATGGGAGGAAAAATTGTTTTCGATTCCGGCAAAAAGCACATAGATGTTTTCGGGGGAACAGTTTCTCCGCCTGTCGTGGTCGGAGTCGAAGATATAGATGCAGAAAGTGGATACCGGCCGCCTCTTGTTGCAAAGGAAACTGTAAATTCCCCTTATGATATTTATGATTTGACCATAGATGAAAAATCAAACGGAACTCTTATCCGTTTAAAATCTCAGAAGAAAATCACCAAGCAACCGCGAAGTTCAATAAAGGACGGGAAACTATATCTTTATCTTACTGGCGTAACGTTTGATCTTCAGAATATTAAAAGCACAAAAACAGCAGGTTTGGTAAGGACTGTTGAGTTTAAGGATATAGCGGGTAACTCGCAGCTTGAGTTCAAACTTAAAGAAGGATATTCCTCTCACGAAACATTTTTGGATATCGACAATAATGATATATTGATTACTATTCACAATAAAAAATTCGAACGTACTGAAAATCCTGTAGTAGATAATATGAAAAAATGGGAGTTCGATGTTGTGGTTATAGATGCGGGACACGGGGGAAAGGATCCCGGAGCAATAGGAATAACCGGAGTTAGAGAGAAAGACATCAATCTAGCAATTGCTTTGAAACTCGGTAAAATGATAGAACAGAATATGTCTGACGTAAAAGTTGTATATACACGGGATGATGATACTTTCGTTGAACTTTACAAACGTGGAAAAATCGCTAACGAGAACAACGGAAAATTATTTATTTCAATTCACTGTAATTCGCTTGGAAAGGGTAGTGATGGCGTAAGAGGGTTTGAGGTTTACCTGTTGAGACCGGGAAGAACCAAAAAAGCTATTGAAATCGCAGAGTTTGAAAACAGTGTTATCCGCTTCGAAGAAAATCCCGATCGGTACCAAGAGTTAACAGATGAAAACTTTATACTCGTAAGTATGGCTCATTCACAGTATATGCGATTTTCGGAAAAATTCTCCGAACTGCTTTTTAACGATTGGCATAGAAGTGTCGGGATTCCTGCAAGGGGAATTAGGCAAGCCGGTTTCTATGTGCTCGTAGGAGCTTCAATGCCTGGCGTGTTAGTAGAATCCGGTTATATCTCAAACAAGCAAGATGAAGCATATTTGAAAAGCAGCTCCGGTCAAACTGCTGTTGCTGAATCGATATATAATTCTTTGGTCGAGTACAGAAACTACTACAATCAAGAGTTCGAGAACACCGGCGGATAGTTTGTATTTCTCTATTCCTCGCAGTAACTTTATTCTCTTTATTTCTGAAAGAAAGGAAATTTATTTATGACAAATGCTCAAAAATGGGTGGCGGCTTTTTTGTTTCTTTTTGTTATTCTTTTTGCAATTTCGCGTTTGACAAAAGAAGATGCTTCAAGTGATTTTGATTTCGATTTTTATGGCGGTGAGGAGCAGACACAATCCGCATCTGAACTTGACGGATTAACATTAGCACAAAGAATCGGTTGTTCAAGCTGCCATGGAGTAGATCTTAGGGGTACAAGGCAGGCTCCATCGCTTGTTAATGTAAAAGATCATTGGAACCGCACAGAACTTATAAATTATTTAAGAAATCCCTCTTCCTACGGCAACGATCAAAGATTTATCGATTACAAAAAACAGTTTCCGAATGTTATAATGCCTGCATATGAGACGGTTGACGTAAAAGAACTTGGCGCAATTGCTGATTACATTCTTTCGTTAGAGAATTAAATTGTTTTGGAAAGTTTTTTAACAGTAGCGATTCTGGGGTTAGTTGCCGGATTTGTTTTTTCGATTCCGGTTGCAGGACCTATAAGCATTCTTCTAATTTCGAAAGCATTAAATGGAAGACTGAGATATTGTTTAAGACTTTCTCTCGGAGCCGCAATTGTTGAGCTTTTTTATGTATTTATCGCCATCTATGGAATAACTCAATTATACGAAACTTACAAATCCTTCATCCCATTTTTACTTCTCGGCGGTTCGGCATTCCTGCTTTATGTCGGAATAAAAGTAATCAAAACAAAACTAGATCTAAAAGCAATAAAGAGGAAAGAACTCCCCAAAGATATTTTGCTGGATAAAGGCGGACTTCGAACAGGATTGCTTATTAACATAACTAATCCTTCCTTATTTCTCGGCTGGTTGACTTCCTCATTCTTACTTTTTTCTTTTGCATCATCTGTTAATCTTAATACCGGCGGATTAGATCTAATCGTAAACGAAAATGTTCAGCAAATTTCTGAAATGACCGAAATCGAGTTTCAATCCTTCAATGATCCCAACATAAAATTAAATGATGATCCGGATACGAATGAAAGCAGTGGAGCATTTTCGATATTTTTAGGTTTAGTCTATGCGTTTACGGTTGCAGTGGGAAGTTATTTTTGGCTGACACTGCTTTCT
The DNA here is from genome assembly GCA_964499285.1 of uncultured Melioribacteraceae bacterium. Classification (GTDB taxonomy): domain Bacteria; phylum Bacteroidota; class Ignavibacteria; order Ignavibacteriales; family Melioribacteraceae; genus JAGFIY01. The sequence goes on along the minus strand of CAZCLA010000009.1, from coordinate 46,190 downwards.
AAATTAGTTGTCAAACACCGTGGTCGATTGAACCTCAAATTTCTTAATAAATTGATTCAATTTTTGGGGGTTTGTCTTATCGGAATTGCATTATACTTGATATACCAAGCAATAATACTTTTATAAGTTTTTAACTATCTTTACGCTGAGATAAGTAATTGCTATATTTGTATACTATTTAAAACTTAACAAGGCATCATATGATGCTTTCTTTTTTTAAAATCGAGAGAGAGACATGTCAGAAAATATGATTTACCTCGACAGGAACGAGAATAATTACGGTCCCGCTCCTGCTTGCTACGAGGTTTTAAAAGGTGCCGACCTTACTTTATTAAGCTGGTACACAAAAGCCTTTGAAAGAGGGGTTAAGAGCATTCTATCAGAAAGAATTGCGAAAGATTTTGATATAGACGAATCACGTGTAGCTCTGGGATACGGTGCAGAAGATTTGTTAAAACAAATTGTGCAATGTTATCTCGGCAAAGATGAAAAGCTTATGATACCTTCTTACTCCTGGTGGTATTATAAAAAAATTGCGGACGAAGTGGGTGGAAAGAATGTTGAATATCCACTTATAAAAGGAAAAGACGATTTTTATTACGATGTTGATGCTCTGTTAAAAATATATGAACAAGAAAAGCCGAAGATAATTTTCATCAGCTCGCCAAACAACCCGACAGGAAATTCAATTTCAAAAGATGATTTGAACCAAGTACTTGAAGCAACAAAAAACACAATTGTTGTGCTCGACGAAGCTTATGTTTTCGAAGATGATCATAAGTATGTCAACAATCTTCTCAATAAATTTGATCGGCTTGTTGTTGTTAGAACTTTTTCAAAATATTTTGCATTAGCAGGCTTAAGAATAGGTTATGCTGTGCAGGGAAAGGAATTTCCCGAGTTGACAAAATTCACCCAGCGTTATCTTGGATTCAACAGATTATCCGAAGAGATAGCAATTGCTGCGTTGAATTCTCCGCAATATTATAAAGATGTTGCATCAAAAATGAATGAGGACAAAGAATTATTCTACAAAGAATTAAATGCACTTGATGATTTCAACGTGTTTAAATCGGATGCTAATTTCATTCTTGTAGAAATAAATCCGGAAATAAAAAAAGCGCTAAAAGAATTTCTGCTTGAAAGAAAACTATCGATAAAGTTTATGAATGAAGAGGTACTTAACTCTCACTTAAGAATAACATTGGGAACTCAAGAACAGAACAAACTTCTTGTTGAAGCAATTAAGGAGTTCGCTTCCGTAAAAATATAATGAGCTTATTCTCCGAGTATAAAAAAACCCTTAAACTTGCTGCCGTAGAGGAAGTGTTCGATCTTATCTTTTACAGGCCGCTTGCTTTCCTTTTTGTGAAGGCAATTTACCCGACAAATTTAACCCCTAATCAAATTACAATGCTTTCTATTATGTTCGGTGTTATCGCGGGAATTGTCGTAGGACTTGGAAATCCATCTTGGTTTATCTATGCCGCCCTTCTGTTTATGACTTATAACATTTTAGACTGCAGCGACGGCCAGCTTGCAAGATTAAAAAATAACGGTTCCGAAATCGGGAGACTTTTGGATGGATTCGGTGATTATATTGTCAGCATTTTTGCTTATTTCGGAATAGGTTTTGGTTTTGCGTCATACACCAATGAGCCGATTCTCTATTGGATTTTAACAGCTGCCGCAGGAGCTAGCAATGCAGTGCAGGCAAGTTTTGTAGATTATCATAGAAACCGTTACCTAGATTATGCATTTAACAGAGAAGCGCTGCTGGAGGATAGCTACAATCATTTTGTGGAAGAAAACGAACGAATGAAAAAAGCGGGCGGACATTACTTCGACAGATTTGTGATTTGGACATTTTTTGTCTACTCCAAAGCTCAGTTGATTTTTTCAAAATCGGATACAAAAAAAGTTGAGAAGAAATACGATGCAAAAGATTTTCTTAAAAGAAATAAAATATTGATGCACTTTTGGACTTATCTTGGGCCAACAACGCAATGGACTTTGTTAATTGTTTTTTTGATTCTCAATCGAATTGATCTTTATCTATGGACGTTAGTACTAATCGGAAACATTTTAGCTGCATCGCTTACATTTATCCAAAAAAGAATTAACCGAAACACAAAACCGGCAACTGATTTATGAAAGCAGTAATACTAGCGGCAGGTGTTGCTTCAAGACTTAGACCTTTAACAAACAACACACCTAAATGTTTGTTAAATATTGGTGGAAAAACAATTCTCGAGAGAACCGTTTCAAACATCAACGATAACGGGATTAATGATTTCATAATTGTAACAGGCTTCTTAAAAGAAAAAATCGAAAACCATCTTTCAGAAAAATTTCCCTATCTCAATGTAAAGTATATTTTCAATGATGTGTTCGACTCGACAAATAATATCTATTCACTTTGGCTTACAAAAGAATATATGAGCGGAAACGAAATGCTTCTGCTTGATAGTGATATTTTATTCAACAAGCAGATTTTAAAACTGCTGCTGGAATCTCCGCACAGAAATTGTCTTGCCGTTAAATCGGGATTCAAGCTGGACGAGGAAGAAATAAAAGTAACTTTATCCGGCGATGGATCTATAAAAGAAATTAGCAAAGTGGTTGATCCGGCTGAAGCTGTCGGAGAATCCATCGGGATCGAAAGGTTTGGAGTTGAACTTACGGAGGAGTTATTCAAAATATTGGATTATATGATACTGAAAGAAGATAAAAAGAATATTTTCTACGAGGCAGCTTTCGAAAAAGCTATTAACGATGGAGCAAAAATTTTTCCCGTTGATGTCGGTAAATTAAAATGCGTTGAACTTGATACAGTTGAAGATGTTAAATTTGCACAAGAAAAAGTAATTGACGGACTTGATTAAATTAGAACTCCTGCTTTACTATTCCCTCATTTAACTAATATTATATCTATTTCTGTTTTAATACCACAAATTTTTTAGAACGAAGAAATCAATCTTTGTAATATATTGCTGACACTCAATAATTGCAACTAATATTTTGAAATGTGCAATATTAATATCTTGGTTCTTTCTTTTAATTTTATATATTACTCACAAGTATAGAACAATATTCTATAATTTAGTATGAGGTTTGACATGAAATCTAAATTGTTTTTGTTAACAGCAACGGTCATAGTACTTGCATTCTCTAACCAAAAGACTATTCATTCAGAAAGAATTTATTTGCTTGATGGTATAACTGGTGTGGTTATTTATAACGGAACTCCCCAAGCCTACAAAACCGTTTCAATCAGCCTTGAGGGGATGCCTATTGCAAATACAACAACAAACGCAAGTGGATATTTTAATTTTCCGGATTATTATTTAGTGGAAGATACTACATATAATATTTACACTCATTGGTGTATTGGATACGATCTTTATTCCGCGGCAGAACTTTGTTTTTACAACGGCGAACCAACTACACAAGATCTGAATATAAGTAGAACAAGAAACGGATGTGTTGACTAATTAATCGATGAGTTTGTTTTCGGACCACTCATATATTAATTGAAATAAGTGATGAATATGGCTGCTTTTAACAAGAAGAATATATTATTCTTAATACTGTTATCGATATTTCTCCAGTCTTGCGAAAAAGAAGTATCAGTTACACCCCCAAGCGAACCGGTACCAATTGCAAGTATCTTTATCGATTCGGAACCAAAAGGAGCAAAAATTTATGAAAACGGCAGAAACTCAAGCCGTGTTACACCGGACAGCCTAAACTGGCTGGAAGAAAAATCATATAACTTTACTCTTAGAAAAGAACTATTCCGCGATACAAGTTTTGCAATCACCATTTTAAAAGATGAGAAGAAAGAAATATTTATCGATTATTATTCAAATCCCAAAATGCTGGGTAAAATTAAGTTTGCTACAGTTCCCGAAGGAGCATCCGTGTTCTTAAACGGCGACAGTCTAAATATAACAACCCCGGCTACAATTGGGGGGATTAAGCCGGGAGTTTATAAAGCTGTCTTTAAGAAACAGCACTGCTATCCCGACAGTATGGAAATTACGGTAAGAAGCAATGTTACTACGGATGCGGTTATGACGTTGAAAGATACCACATACTGGGTGGATTATAGGATTGCAAATTCTCAAATTCCCAGCAATTATTTAAGAGCAGTTGCAGTTGATAAATTTAACATAGTTTGGATTGGTACGCTCGACGGAATTGCGTCTTTTAACGGCGCGGAGTGGACTCACTATAACACAACAAATTCACCGTTAATGAGTAATTATATTAATTGTTTATCAATTGACGAACAGAACAAACTATGGATAGGGACAGATCTTGGTTTATATTTAAAAGACGGTGATTCCTGGAGAATATATAGAAGACATCCGAAACAGATGCCTACCGATACAGTAACAGCAATTTATTTATTGGGGCAGAACAATGCTTTAATTGGAACAAATATCGGGCTACTAAAAATGACCGCATTTAATTTCGAAAAATTATCAAATCACTCGATGATAACTGATGTTGGGGTTGATAAGTTTCATAACATTTGGGTAACCTTGTATCTCAACGGAGCTCGATTATTGCCCTTGGGAGCAAATGCGCAATGGCAAGAATATTACACTGAAGACAACGGCAGGCTCTACTGTATAGCTTTTGGAGACGACTATATTTGGTTCGGTCACCGTCAAGAAGTAAATAACTTGGACGCAACCTACGGTTTGACAAGTGTTAGATATGGTGATCATAGACGAAGAATAGTTTATGATGAATTTACAAACGCAGATGTTTTTGATATTACAATAAAGCAGAACGAAAAGTGGATTTGTTCTTCTAAAGGTTTATATATATTTGAAGAATACCCGAATTTTGAAAGGTATAATCAGTTTAACACAGTAATGGAAAGAAATATAATTCGAGGTGTAGCATTCGATTCAAATGGGAATGCTTGGGTTGCAACAAGCGATGACGGATTATTCAAGTTTAAGTATAGTTTAATAAAATAAATCAATAATTACTATAAGCTTTGATGGAATCGGACTCTGAGATAATTACTATTCAAGTCACACATTAACTTACAAAACTATCCTTAGTCAAAAATTATTAGTCTTTATTCCCGAATAATTATTTCTATTTTTAAAAACAACTTTCAAGAAAATGATATGGAGCAATGAGGAGCAACCCGTTTTTTATCTTTGCAATTTTCGCATTGATTTTATTTACAATCGATTATATAACATTTTCAGGCATTAAAAATCTTTATCCCGCCGTAAAAAGAAGAAAGTATATAAAATTTCTCTACTGGTCTTCACCGGTGCTTATTCTAATAATGCTTTTACTGATTCCTTTAATTCAGCAAATCTTAAGTCCGGTATTTTTTTTCACATATTTTCATACTATAAGCGGACTGTTCTTTTTGATCTATATTCCAAAATTGATATTCATATTTTTTGAAATTCTTCAGTGGATTTATGAATATGCAAAACGAGCATATGAAAAAATCATATCTCACAAGTGGCAGAAAATTGATCCCGAAGGAATTAAAATTTCCCGCTCTCAGTTTTTGAGAAAGGCTGGAATCGTAACCGCTGCTGTTCCTTTTGCATCAATCGCTTACGGAATTCTTTGGGGAAGATTCAATTTTACGGTTAGAAACTTAACGCTGATATACAATAATTTACCAGATTCATTTGATGGATTTAAACTGCTTCAGTTTTCTGATTTTCACGCAGGAAGTTTTATCAACAACAAAGATAAAATAAAATATGCCGTGGAGTTGATGAACAAACAAAATGCAGACATAATTCTTTTCACGGGGGATTTTGTTAATAACATGGCAGATGAACTTTCCGGATTTGCTGACATTCTTATGGATCTGCAAGCACCGAAAGGGATGTATTCCATTTTAGGAAATCATGATTATGGCGATTATGTCGAATGGAACTCCATCCATGAGAAAAACAATAATTTTAAATATCTTCTGGACATTCAAAGGGAATGCGGATTTAATTTGCTTCTAAACAACTCGGTCAAAATATTTAACGGACTAGATTTTATTGAAGTGATAGGAGTTGAAAATTGGGGACTACCACCTTTTCCTCAATATGGCAATCTTGAAAAAGCATTAAGTGAAACCGAAGAAAAATCTTTTAAAATTCTTCTTTCTCACGATCCGACACATTGGGATGAACAAGTTTTAAATTTTACAGATATTGATCTAACACTCTCTGGGCACACCCATGGAGCACAGTTCGGAATCGAAATTCCGGGATGGAGATGGAGTCCAGTCAACATGCGATACAAAAGATGGGGTGGACTTTACGATGAAGGGAAACAGAAGTTGAATGTTAATACAGGTCTTGGATTTATCGGATTCCCCGGACGCGTTGGAATGCCTCCTGAAATAACCATTATAGAACTGATAAAAGCATAAAACCCTTTGATGATTATTGTAGCTTAATGACTATGATAATTTCACTTTCTAAAAAGTGTCAATGAAATTTCTTTCCTTGTTTCATCATCTCAATTATTAACTGCATTCTTTTTCGTCGTGTTTCCGGTTTCCTTGCGGTTTGAAGTCTAAATCCGATTGAATAGAGATTAGTTTTATTAAGTGATTTGAAGAAAGCCAACGCTTTTGGATATTTGGAAAGTTCTTCCAAAAAATCATTCGGTATTTTCATAGTTGTATGCGAATCGTATGCTTTTTCCCATCGGCCGTCTTGCTTAGCTTTTTTAATTTCAACCAAACCGGCTTTATGAATTTTACCTTCTTTGATTAGCTTCTCAGCTTTTGCTCTGTTACGTTTTGACCAAATGCTCCTTTTCCGGCGGGGAGTAAATTTTTGTATGTAAGATTTATCATCATATTTTTTTCTTAAACCGTCAATCCATCCAAAGCAAAGTGCTTCTTCCAAAGCTTCATCGTAAGTTATGCTTTTAACTCCGGAATCTTTTTTATATAGAAGCATCCAAATGCCGTCAACTTTATCATAATTTTTCGTAAGCCAACTTCTCCATTTTTTTTGAGTTGAAAACGGCAATAAGGGAATCTCAGATTGAAATGTCATACTACAACCTCTTTCCATTTTCCTTTTGTGAAAAGCCAGAGTGTAAAAAGTCCGACTGAGGTTTCAGCAATGAAAATTGCCCAAAATATTCCAGTGTGTTCCATCCCAAGTGTTTTTGCCATCAAAAATGCGAGTGGGATTTCGAGCAGCCAGAAAAAGAAAAAGTTTATTTTAGTCGGGGTTACCGTATCGCCTGCACCATTAAAAGCTTGAACGGCAACCATCCACCAGCCGTAAACGAAGAATGAAAATGATATTATTCTCATCCATTCACCGCCAATTGAAATTACCCTTAAATCATTTGTGAAAATTGCAATCAACTCTTCATTATAAAAGAAGAAGATAAAGGAGACAGCAATTAAGTAGAACATATTGCAAAAGCCTGTAATCCAAACGGAACGTTCAGCACGGTCGGGCATTTTAGCACCGAGATTTTGTCCGACGAGAGTTGTAGCCGCATTCGCCAATCCCATTGCGGGCATCATAGTGAACATCATAATGCGAAGCGCAATTGTTGTTCCGGCAACAGCTTCGCTTCCAAACTCTGCAACAATTCTAATAATAAATATCCAAGAAACCATAGCGATAATCATTTGACCGATTCCGCCTAACGAAGTACGAATAATTATTTTTAGGATCTCAAAGTTTATTCTAATATAGGAAACCAGAATTTTGATATGCTTTCCACCCTTAAAGAGAAGATAAATCTGTACAAGAACACCTATACCTCTTCCTATCGTTGTTGCGATCGCGGCTCCTTCTACACCAAAAGCCGGAACGGGACCTAACCCGAAAATTAAAATCGGATCCAATAAAATATTAAACCCATTTGCAATCCAAAGTACCCGCATAGCAATAGCAGCATCGCCGGCACCTCGAAATATTGCGTTGATAACAAAAAGAAGAATAATTACGACATTGCTGCCAAGCATCCATTGAGTATATCTGTAACCATAATCCAGCACCCATTGATCGGCGCCCATCAGTCCGAGTAATTCTTTTGAGAAGAAAATACCGGCTAAGGCAAAAGGAAGAGATGCCAATAAACCAATAAATATTGATTGGACCGACGCAATGCCGGCTTTTTCTTTCTCTTTTTCTCCTACCCTTCTTGCAACAATAGCTGTAACCGCCATTGCCAGACCCATAGCAATTGAATACAAAAGGAACAAGTATGTTTCGGTTAATCCTACTGTTGCAACTGCCGATGCACCAAGAGTACCTACAAAATAGATATCAACTACGGCAAAGGTTGATTCCATTATTAACTCGAGGATCATCGGAACGGCGAGTAAGAATATAGCTTTGCCAATGCCTATCTGAGTATAATCGGCTTCACTTCCTTGGATAGCGTCTTTTAATTGCTGCCAGATAGAATTTGAATCGTGTTCAAAAATCTTCTCGTTTAAAGATTCTTCTTTAACGTTGGTTTCTTCTTTCATTTTCGGTAAGCAAATATTTTAGCAGTGATTAAATTCAAAAATTTTCCTTGTGAAGATAAATAAATAGCGGGCATTTTGTCTCAACATTTATACTTTTAATGAGCCTCTGAAACCTCTTGCCGCATAATAAGATTCGGCTCCATTGTGATATACAAAAACAGTATTATAACGACGATCGCAAAAGAGAGCGCCGCCAAGTTTTCTGATTTCAATGGATGTCCGGATCCAGCTTGAAGTTTTCAAGTCAAATTCGCCAAGTGTTTGAAGCTCACGGTATTGTGTCTCAGTTAAGATTTCTATACCGATCGAGGATGCTACATCGAGTGCATTATCCTTTGGTTTATTCTGTTTTCGGGATTCTAAGGCTTCACGATCGTAACAAAGACTTCTTCTTTCTTTTGGACTTTCGGGAGAACAATCATAAAAAATGTACTGGCCGGATTTTTTATCTATGCCGACTACATCAGGTTCGCCGCCGGTTCTTTCCATTTCAAAAAGAGACAACATTTTTTCGGGATTTGATTCAATTCTCGCTTGAACTTTTTTCCAATCAATTCCTTTATGTCGATTCATATTTTTCTCGAATCGAATTTTTAAATTAGTAAGTAATTCATCGCGTTGTTTATTTGATAATCTATATTTACTGATCATTAAAAACTTACCCTTCATTTTTTTTAATAGATTTTATACGTCTGAACAATTTATTCCTCTGCAATCTCTTTAAGTTTGTTGAGTGCTTTTGGCCACATATCCTTAAACATTTCGCTGTACTCATCCGGGATGTTACCAATAAGTTCAACGAAGACCTCAGTATTTCCATCATTTTCCTTAAATGAATAATTTTCCATCACTCCTACCCAATCTTTAACGTCATCACTTGAAGTATCTTCTACTCCATTATTTATAAATCCAATATGCTCGATTGATACATATTCAAATTCTCGGATTTCTTTAATTCGGCTTACCATACCAGACATATTGCCTTCCTGATTAGGGCCAAGAAAATACATTTTACTGCCTTCTTTCCACTCACCAACAAAGTGAGACCCTTTAGAAAACGGTTCTGTCCATATTCTATAAGTTTCATCACCTAACATTGAATCCCAAACTTTTTCTTTTGGTGCATTAATGACGATTGAAAAATTGAATTTGTTCATCCAGTCCTCTTCTAATTTTAAACAAAATGTTTATATATATTTTCCCCAAAAACTTTAGTTTGTTTCCACATACTTTTTGAAATTATCAAGAATTGCTTGCCAGCCCGTTTTCTGCATTTCAA
>CAZCLA010000009.1:28912-36308 GCA_964499285.1 uncultured Melioribacteraceae bacterium | reverse complement strand
ACATACTTTTTGAAATTATCAAGAATTGCTTGCCAGCCCGTTTTCTGCATTTCAACCGGATTTTGAGTTTCGGCATCGAATGTTGTCGTTATTTTGATTTTATCGTCAAGATTTTCAAAAAGAGTTTCGACCTCTCTTCCGTCGTTTAATTTATATGCAATTTTTTCGTGTTCAATTACGTCATCATAAACAGCTTCAAAATCAAAACCAAAGCTGCCGTCTTTTGCTTCCATCCTACTTTTAAGTTTACCGCCGACTCTCAAATCATTTTCCGCATTCGGACAATGCCAATCATCCGATGCAAAATTCCACTTCGTAATATGTTCGGGAGAATTGTAATAATTCCAAACTTTATTAACGTCAGCGGAAACCAAAGCTTCTATTTTTATTTTTGTGTTATTCATAATACTCCTTATACTCCTTGTTTAATAAATTAATTGCCGCTGCGTGCTTTCTCCAAAACTTCAATGATTATTTTTTTCATTTGAAGCATTGCGGCTGTTGCTTTTTGAGCAATTTCCGGATCAGGATCGGAAAGTAAATCCGATAAATTTTCAGGAATGATTTGCCAAGAAACTCCATATTTATCTTTTAACCAGCCGCATTGTTCGGCTTCAGGTACAGCAGTAAGCTGATTCCAATATTTATCTATCTCCTCTTGATCAGAGCAATTTACCATTAACGAAACAGCTTCATTAAAATTAAAATTATGAATTGTACCGCCATCCATTGCAACGAACCATTGATCGTTGATTTTGAAATCTGTGTACATTGTTAGTCCTTCCATATCAGGCTGCATTTCAGCGGAGTATTTTGCCATTTGTCCTCTTTCAGAATCATCAAAAAGAGACATATAAAAATCGGTTGCTTCTTCCGCTTTGCCGTTTACATCGCCGACAAATAAAAAGGACGGAATGATGAACGGTCTTTCATCCCCTTCAGGATTAGATAAAATCAACTGCCAGGAAACACCAAACTTATCCTGCACCCAACCGTATTTTTCACCAAACGGATATTTGTCCAACGGCATTAAAACGATACCGCCTTCAGATAATTTTGCCCACGTCGAATCTAATTTTGCTTCAGCATTTTTATCTCGAGAAGGGTCATAGTTTAAGAAGAATGAAATGGACGGATTAATTTGGAAATGCGGACCGCCGTTGAGAGCAAGAAATTTATAATCTTCTATTTCGAACTCCATAGTTAACACACTCCCCTCCGGTTGTCCCGATAACTTCGCAGATGTTTCATCATATCTAGATGTTCTGCCGATTTTTGAGTTCTCAAAAACTGACATATAAAAATTCACTGCATCCTCCGCAGTATCATTAAACCATAAGCACGGTATAATTTTTTGTTCATTCATATTTTCTGTTCCTTCGATTATATTTAAGTCATTACTTTGTTTGATGGGTCCCGATATCACATTTGTTTTAAGTGAGAACAGGAGAATAATTAAAAGCAAGAAAGAATTATAACTTTTTAATCTGCAGCGCATTTGTTTTTCATTGTGCATAATGTTTCCCTTCATTTATTAATTTCTTTTTTCGATTATCAAGTGAGTTGCATTTTCTGATCGGGTGTGTTTGGTGCAAGTATAACCAAGTGAACGCAAATCAATATGAGTAAAAAGGTTTTCTCCCGAACCTAACAATGTGGGAGAGATTACCAAATGCATTTCATCAATTAACTTTTCATTAAGATATTGACGAATAACATTCACACCGCCGCCGAGTCTCACATCTTTGCCGTCTGCGGAATCAAATGCACGTTCAAGTGCCGCGCGAATTCCATCGGTAACAAAGTGAAAAGTTGTGCCGCCTTCCATTTCAATTGGATCTCGTTTGAAATTGGTTAGAATAAAAACCGAAGTATGATATGGCGGATTATCACCCCACCACCCTTTCCAATTTTCATCTTTCCAAGGTCCGCGACTTGGAGCAAACATATTTCTACCTAAAATCCAAGCGCCGATATTTTCAAACCCCTTTTTCGCAAAATCATTATCAATTCCGGTCGTACCCTCACCATCACCGTGTTCTTTCTGAAATGTTTGAGTTGGGAAAAACCATTTATGTAATTCAGTACCATTAATGCCCAAAGGATTTTCTAAACTTTGGTTTGTACCGGCACCGAAGCCGTCAACTGATATTGCGAAACTTGCTACTCTTAATTTACCCATTATTAATTTTCTCGATGTCTCTTAAATGAAAGTCCATTTTTTTGCAGTTCACTTTTTAATATCGGGATTGAAGTCGGTCCAATACCGTGTAAGTTCAATATTTCTTTCTCAGTATAAGTGGAAAGATTATTTAATGATGTTATTCCATTTTGCCGAAGAGCATTTCTTGCAGGAGAGCTCAGTTTAGAGAAAAAACCTTGCTTCGGTTTTCGTTCTTTTTCACAAACAGGACAAGTTTGGCAATCACTGCTTTTATAAAATTTATGACCATGATCGCAAATCTTTAAAATTTTCTTTGACACGGACATTCCTAATATCTTTTATAAAAAAATAAGCACTTATTTTTTTATTAGTTATCAGACTGAGGCGGTGAATAAATAACCATCCACTGAATCCCAAATTTATCTTTGAGCGATCCGAAGTAATCTCCCCAAAATTGATCAGCCATCGGCATTTCAACCTTGCCGCCCTCCGAAAGTCCGGCAAATAATTTATCTGCTTCTTCTTTGCTTTCGGCATCTATTGAAATATAAAAGTTATTTCCAAAAATTACTTTTTGTCCCATCGAATCAAGAGCATCGGTTGCCATTAAGAAATTTTGATTACCTATCGGTAAACCTATATGCATTACCATCTGTTGTTCGGCATCACTTAAGTTACCACCCATTTCAGTATCCTTGAAGCGGAATATTCCTCCTTGAAAATCTCCTCCAAAGATGCTTCTATAAAAGTTAAAAGCATCTTCCGTGTTTCCTTGAAAATTGAGGTAAGGATTTATTGATTTCATAATTACTTCTCCTTTTAGGTTATGTGTTGATCTAAATAATAACAAGCTAAATTTAATTTTATATATCCCTTAATGTGAGGGGTGAATACGGCAATCTTTAGGGTTGATTCCGACATTTTGTCTTTTTATTTTTATGTGATAGGGGTGGAGAAACAAAATGAAACATATCTCGATTTTAATTCCTCGCGGGCACACAAGTCTTGTAAATATTGAAGGCGCTCATCAAATATTTTCTAATGTTAATGAAATACTTTCTGATTTGGGGAAAGACCATATCTTTATTGTTGATCTTGTTGGTCTGTCGAAAGCAACAAGGCAAAGCACAGGATTGTTTACTGTTAATCCTAATCTTCTAATTGACGAAGTCAATAAAACAGATTTAATTATCATACCTGCAATTCACGGTGATCAGTACCAAGCCGCAGAACACAACAAAGAGTTTATTCCTTGGATAGTAAAACAATACGAGAAAGGTGCTGAGGTTGCAAGTTTCTGTTTGGGTTCATTCTTTTTAGCTGCTACAGGATTATTGAATGGTAAACGTGCAACAACTCACTGGCGCTTTTCAACCGAGTTTAGAAAAATGTATCCTGATGTAAAATTGCTTGACGATAAAATTATGACGGAAGAAAAGGGGCTTTACACAAGCGGTGGCGCATATTCATATTTAAATTTGATTCTTTACTTAATAGATAAAAATGCCGGAAGAGAAGTTGCCTTGATGACAGCTAAATCTTTTATGATTGATTTGGACAAGTTCAGCCAATCTCCATTTATTATGTTTAGAGGACAGAAAGACCACGACGACATACAAATAAAGAAAACTCAGGAGTTTATAGAAGATAATTTTGAGAAAAAAATTACCGTGGAGGAACTTGCCTCTACATTTGCATTAAGCCGAAGGAATTTGGAGCGCAGATTTAAGAAGGCAACATCAAATACAATTTCGGAATATATCAAACGTGTAAAAATTGAAGCAGCTAAAATGAGCTTAGAATCTTCACGGGAAAGTGTAACTGAGGCAATGTATAAAGTAGGTTATTCCGATCCGAAAGCATTCAGAAATACGTTCAAAAAAATAACAGGATTAACTCCGATCGAGTATAAAAATAAATACAGCTATAGTGCGGCATCATAATTTATTTCTGCGGTCATCCAATCGCTAATACTCTTTTTTGAAACTTAATAAATTAATCAGCCGTCGGTTTGAACATAGCTCACAGAAAAGTTATTCATTGATTATACATTTATAAGTTCTATTTTATTTGTTTTTATTTTTGTAATACGACGATGTGACTTGTCGAAGGTGTATTTTTAATTTCTTTGATAATTTTCAATCCGTTTCGTTCCGCCAACCCTCTTAAGCCGCTGTTCTTTAAGTATGACTTAAAATTTGTGTAATGCTCTTTTCCCGCAGCAAACTCAACAGCTTCATTTAGCCAGCTCCAATAATGCTTCGGGCGCGGATGTAAGTAATCGATTATAATTAATTTGTCTGCATTTTGTGATAGAGTTTTTAAAATATCATTTCGTGAGTGTTCATCTACTTCGTGAATGACGTAAGACATAACCGCATAATCGTAATGCCTGTCGCCGTTTTCAAAAAAACGGAAAATATCAGAGTGATAAAATTTAATCTTGGGTGAATCGTTCTTTGTAAGTTTATTCAATGCAACTTTTATATTACGATCGGATAAATCAACACCGTCAACTTTGTTTACTTTATCTACAACACTGAAAGCAAATCTTCCTGTTCCGCAGCCAGCATCAATTACATTTGAATTTTCTTCTATAATTTCCTTTGCAATCTTAAATGATTTATCCTGATTGGGTGCGATAAAAACATCGTAGAAAAATCCATCGTACCAGTGATTTTTGTTTTGTTCCATTTCGACCTGAAGATTTTATTGTATTTAATTAGATGCAAATTTTTTTGGGGTGATTCATAAGTTAATTTGACCACATTATTTCAAAAATAGAACTGCACCTCGTTGTTTATAAACGATAATTCAGTATAAGAATTATAATTCATGATTTCACTAAATCATTCAGTTTGATTAATATCCTTGATGTGAGTAAGTTTTCATACGAATTTATCCTATTTTATGAGAACTTATTTTCAATGACCAATATTGCCCCTCTATTTTTAATCATTTGCATTTTCCCAACTTACGAGAAAAAAAATTATGTACGATTTTCATTTTAAACCTTTCGAAGAAATGACCGATGAAGATTATGCAAAAGTCGGCTTTAAGTCCGGACTCGAAATTCATCAGCAGTTGTTGACCGAAAAAAAGCTGTTCTGCAGATGTCCCGCAGGAATGTTCAATAAAAGCTATGATGCGGAAATTCTTCGTCATATGCGTCCTACACTTTCTGAACTTGGTGAATACGACGGCACAGCACTGATGGAATTTAAAACTAAGAAAGAAATAATTTACAGAATTAACCGTCAATCTGTATGCACTTATGAAATGGATGACACACCTCCGTTTTTGATCAACGAACAAGCGTTGGAAATAGCATTAGAGACGGGACTTCTTTACGGATGCAACATTGTTGACGAACTGCACATTGCTCGAAAGCAATATCTGGATGGTTCTATTCCAACTGGATTTCAAAGGACAGCAATTTTTGCTTTGGATGGAAAAATACCTTACAAAGATCGGGAAATTGAAATTGTACAAATGTCGATCGAAGAAGATTCATGCCGCGAAGTAAGCGATGAAGGACATAGAAGAGTTTATATTACGGACAG
The DNA here is from genome assembly GCA_964499285.1 of uncultured Melioribacteraceae bacterium. GTDB lineage: Bacteria > Bacteroidota > Ignavibacteria > Ignavibacteriales > Melioribacteraceae > JAGFIY01. Next base: position 30,581 of record CAZCLA010000009.1, on the reverse strand, counting down.
ACTCGGAATGCCTTTGATAGAAACCGTAACTGGTCCCGATATGAGAACTCCTCAAGAGGTTGCTGAAGTTGCTTTGCTTTGTGCAAATATCGTAAGAAGCACAAATAAAGTTAGACGAGGTGCCGGAGCCGCAAGAGAAGATGTAAACGTAAGTGTTAAGGGGGGGACAAGAATTGAAATTAAAGGAGTTCCGAAAATATCACGTATTCCAAGATTAACCTACAACGAAGCAATGCGTCAATGGAATCTCCTTAGGTTAAGAGAAGAATTGAAAAAGAGAAATATTATAGAAGAATCATTCAGATCTTCTCATCACGATATAACAAAACTTATGAAGAAACCGCACTATCTTCCAATTAAAAATGCGGTTGAAAACGGCGAGCTTATAAAAGCAGTTGTGCTTAAAGGGTTTTCCGGACTTCTGAATTGGCAGACACAAACCAACACATATTTCTCAAAGGAAATCTCGGATCGAGTACGAGTAATTGCATGCTTAACAACTATTCCAAACATAATTCATTCGGATTCGAAAGGGGATAATCTTACATCCTCGGAATGGTTCGATGTAATCAGAACATGCGGTGCATCGGAAAAGGATACAGTCGTAATTGTCTGGGGAAGCGATGAGGATACTAATACTGCCGTTAAGGAAATTATTATCCGAGCAAAAGAAGCAACCGCAGGCATTCCTTCCGAAACAAGACAGGCTTTGCGCGATGGGACGAACGGATTTGAAAGAATTCTTCCCGGTGCCGATAGAATGTATCCGGATACAGATCTTCCACCAAAAGAGATAACGTCGGAAGTTTTGGATAACATCAGGCAAAATCTTGACCGCCCATATTTTGAAAGAATAAAATGGTATAAAGAAATCGGTGTTCCGGAGAATGTAATTTTAAATCTATCGGTTTCACCATTTACGAAGTTGTTTAGAAAATCGGTAGAAAAATATAAGCTCGATCCCAAGTTTGTTTCAAGAATTTTGACCAGCGAATTGAACAGACTTAAGAAACTTACACGAATCGAACAAGTTGACGAAGAGAATTTAGATAAAGCCTTTAAATTGGTAAGTGACGGAAAATTATCCCGCAGCGGAATTTTTTATTACTTGCAGAATAAAATGAAGAATGATGAATTTAACTTTGATGAAAATTCAAAACTTCTTCCGCTGGCCGAGATTAAAAAAACGGCAACCGAAATAATTGCATCTATCGATAATGCCAAACTTCATAACGCCGATAGGAAAAATGAAATAGCTATCGGAATGGTAATGAAAAAAATAGCACTAAAAGCGGAAGGGAAAACCGTGAGAGAAGTTGTTGAATCAATGCTGAACGGAGGAAATTAATATGGGTGAAAAATCATTTAAAGGTTACCGCGGAAAAGCTCTCTCAGTACTGCAAAAATTTAACGCACCTGTTTGGAGTGATGTTGAACTTATAACATCAAAGGGAAACTACAAGGGAATTATCCTTCCCAGATCAGAAACAGCCGACGAGCTTCACGTCGTTCTGAAAATGCCCATAGGTTATAACATAGGAATAAAAGCCGAATCGATTACAAATATAAATATTTTTGGTTACAAGGAAGCACACTATCAAATTCCCGAAAAGGAATTTCCAAAGGATCCCTCAAAACCGAATGTTAAACTTCTTGGAACCGGCGGAAC
>CAZCLA010000009.1:9907-28812 GCA_964499285.1 uncultured Melioribacteraceae bacterium | reverse complement strand
GCTTTGAATTTAATTCATGCGGTAAAAACTGCTGCGGAAAGTGATATAGCTGAAATTATGGTATGTATGTTCGGTCCTACTTCGGATGTTTACGGACTTCTCCATCGAGGCACTCGTGTTAGAAAAATGCACTCAAGTTACCGCTCAACTTTTAGAACTATCGGTGATATCCCGATAGCAAAAGTAAGCCGCGATGAAATTGTTCCGTTAAGACAAGATTATAAAAGAAGAAGAAATGATAAAGAAGTAAAGATCATCCCCACATTCGAAGAAAAAGTAAGCATCGTTTATTATTACCCGAATATGAAACCCGATGTAATTGATTCCTTAGTCGATAATGGTTATAGAGGAATCATAATTGCAGGCACAGGGTTGGGGCACGTAAACAAACCTGTTTATCCCGCCCTGAAACGTGCTCAAGAAAAAGGTGTTGCTGTGTATATGACCGTGCAGACACTCTGGGGTTATGTTCAAATGTATGTTTACGAAACGGGCAGAGAGATGATGCAGCTTGGAGTTGTGCCTTGTGCAAATATGCTTCCTGAAGTTGCTTATGTAAAACTATGCTGGGCGCTTGGACAAACCGACGATCTCGAAAAGGTGAAAGAAATAATGCTTATGCCAATCGCCGGAGAAATAACAGAAAGAGAACCCAGCAACGGATATTTGATTTATCAAGGGGGTCTTCCGGAAGTCGAGGAGTTTATTTCAAGGTATGTGAAGTAAAAACTTTATCGATTAAAAAAAAATCAGAACAAAACTCAATTTGAATCTTACCTGATAATTCCTAATTATTCAGTTTTAGGAATTTCGAAATGGCAGCTAAAGAAAAAAGCAGACTCAATTTTAACGAAGCTAGATATGAACGGCTATTAACACATCTAACCGACTACATTTATACAGTAAAAATTGATAACGGTAAAGTTGTCGGTACAAATCACGGTCCAGGTTGTTTTGCTGTTACCGGTTATTCTTCCGAAGATTATTTTGAAGATCCTGATCTTTGGCTTAGAATGGTTCACGAGGACGATAAGCAAATGGTCATCGATCAAGCCGAACAAGCTCTTAAAGGCATTGAACAACAGCAATTAGAACATAGAATAATTCATCGCAACGGATCGATAAGATGGGTGAAGAACAGCATTGTTCTTTCAAAGGACTCAGATGGAAGAGTGAAATATTATGATGGAATTATAAATGATATAACTCAAAGGAGGGAAGCAGAACATCTTGCCGCGATTAAACAACAACAGTTGATTCAAGCTGATAAAATGGCTTCACTTGGAATTTTGGTTTCAGGGGTTGCACATGAAATAAACAATCCAAATAATTTTATTCTTCTCAACGGCAGGTTTCTTGAAAAAGTATGGGAAGATATCTATCCAATTCTGCAAAAATATTTTAATGAGAATGGAGATTTTGTCGTATCCGGAATGATGTTCAGCGAGGCGGATGAAAAGATAATTCGTTCAATTATAGATATTGGAAAAGGGAGCAAACGGATTCAAAATATTGTACAGAATCTGACCGAATATGCGAGAAAAGATTCAGGTGTGCTTTCATACGAAGTTGATATTAAAAAAGTTGTTGAGTTTGCAATAAAAATTGTTGACAATTTAATTCGTAACTCGACAGAACATTTTATGTTAAATATCGATGATGATCTTCCAAAATTAAAAGGTAATTCTCAGCAGTTAGAACAGGTGTTTATTAATTTGATAACAAACGCATGTCAATCATTAAAAGAAAAAAGTAATTCTATTACTTTAAATGTCATGCAAAAAGGTGAATTAATTTTGTGTGAAGTAATTGACGAAGGAATAGGAATAGAAGAAGAAGATTTAAAGTATATACTCGACCCTTTCTTTACGACAAAACGCGAATCAGGTGGGACAGGATTGGGTTTGTCAATTTCATATAAAATTATAAAAGCACATGGCGGCGAATTGAAACTAAGCAGCCGCTCCGGCTACGGAACAAAAGCCGAAATTATTCTTCCTGTTTACAACAAACAATTAATGGGACAGCAATGAGTAAAACAAAAAAGCCTGAGTTTCCGATACTAATCGTTGATGACGAAGAAAATTTTCTTCACAGCGCCGAAGTAACACTGCTTTCGAATGGAGTAAATAATGTTGAAACCTTAAGTGACAGCAGAATGGTGTTAAAACAGATGGAGACAAAAAGAAATTCCTTGATCCTGCTCGATATAAACATGCCGTACATTTCCGGCAGAGAATTACTTCCAAAAATTGTCGAGAGATATCCGGAAGTTCCCGTGATAATTGTAACCGCCGTGAACGAGGTTGAGCAAGCTGTAACTTGTATGAAAGAAGGTGCATTCGATTATATTGTTAAGCCGATTAGCGATACTCGTCTTCTAACAACTATAAAACGAGGACTTGATATTGAATCAATGCGAAATGAAAATTCAACGTTGCGAAATTATATTCTGAACGATCAACTCGAATTTCCCGAAGCATTCGAAAAAATTATGACACGCAGTAAATCTATGAGGAGGATTTTTAAATACATAGAAGCAGTTTCAAAAACCAATCTGCCTATTTTGATTACAGGAGAAACCGGCGTGGGTAAAGAGCTAATTGCCGAAGCAATTCACAAAATAAGTAAACGGGAGGGCAATCTTGTTGCGCTTAATGCTGCAGGTGTTGATGATAATCTTTTTGCCGACGCTTTGTTCGGTCATCAAAAAGGTGCGTTTACCGGTGCGGATAAGGAAAGAAAAGGTCTGCTTGAACATGCACAATCCGGGACATTGTTTTTGGATGAGATTGGTGATCTCAGCATTGAATCTCAAGTTAAGATGCTCCGTCTGCTTCAGGAGGGGAAGTACTATCCTCTCGGTTCGGATTTACCTAAACTTACTGATGCAAGAATTATTGCGGCAACACATCAAAACTTGGATCTGCTTCAAAAGGAAGGAAAGTTCAGGAAGGATCTCTACTTTCGACTGAAAGCACATCACGTTCATATTCCATCCCTTAAAGAACGAAGAGAGGATATACCGTTATTGATCGATTACTTCCTTAACTCTGCCTCCGAAGAATTGAAAAAGAAAAAGCCAACTCCGCCAAAAGAACTATATACATTGCTTTCGAGTTACACTTTTCCGGGAAATGTGAGAGAGCTTGAAGGAATAATTTACGATGCAGTAAGCATTCACGAAGCTGGAATCCTTTCGCTTGCATCTATCAAAGAAAAAATTATGGAAGGAATTGAAATCAGTAAAGAAACCTCGTCTGAACTTTCTGAAATTGAATTCCCGGAAACTCTTCCTACTTTGAAGGAATTAGAATCTATGCTCATAGAGGAAGCGCTTATAAGAACTAAGGGGAATCAAACACAAGCCGCTGTATTGCTTGGATTGACGAGGCGTGCACTAAACAATAGACTTCGCCGTTCAGAAAATTCAGAGGACGATGATTAAAAGGGTGCCACATTTATTCCCTTCGCCACACCGTGATTTTTTTTAGTTAATCTGTTTTATCCAAACGACTTATCAAACAAAACACTTGCGGTGTAACCTTTTTGTTGCACCCATAATCTAATCATTTGAGAACGTTCTTCAATTTTATCTTGTTAGAAGCAAACAACTTATGTGGTTTAATCTGTTTTGGCATTGTAATTGTTTATTTCAAATGATTTCACAATCGAAAGGTGATGAAATGAAACGCTTAAAAAATTTATTAATCGTTGCAATGATGTTATTATTAACAATGAACTCGGTAATCTTTTCACAAAAACCGAAGGGGAAAAATGAATTGGATACTCAACTTATAAATAAAAGTATAGCCGCTTTAAACCACAATATTGATGGAGTGGTAGAATCCGCACTTTTTATTATGCTGACTTTGAAGAATGCTTTTCCTGAACGGAATTTATCCGAGATCGAAAAGCAAATCGACAAGCTTATAATAAACGGAGATTCGCCGAATATAAGATATAAAGCCTATCTCGCAAGCATTTATTATAAGCACTATAATTGGTTTAATGATATTAAGTTCGACGATAGAGAAAATACCGCTTCAGCTTTTAAGTTGATATCCGAACGATTGAACGGTCATATACTTGCAGTAAATTAAAATCCATAACATCTCAACTATCCTATAAGCGAAACCGGATTCTCAAGAAGCCGAAATTGAGTCTCCGGTTTTCTGCATTATATAAATTGATTTTTATCTGTTTAATATTTAACTTTATCTTGATTTTTTACTATCGAGTAATTCGATGAAAAAAATATTACTGATAATATTTTTTGTCTCAGCAGGAACCCTTCATACCCAAAACAATATCAACCTTCACTTTGGATTTAATTCCAGCTCAACTAATATGAATACGTGGATAAACGGATTTTCCATCGGACCTTTGGTAAAAGCCGGCTGGAACATTTATTTGTTTCAAAAATCTGGAATTCAGTTAAACGGTGGATTCAGCTGGAACAGTAATAATTATAACGGTCCGGAAGCGGCAATTCTAGTGTTCACCGATCTTGAAGAAAAAATACAGATTCTAGGCGGTGTCAATTTTCACAAAAACATTGTAATTGAATTTTCGGGAGGGATGTGGGGATCATATGAAAATTTTTCTACAATAATGATAAATCTTGCGGCAAATTATAATTTTTACCGCGCAGTAAGGGTTCAAGTTGATCTTGAATTCCCGGTGAAAAATACATTCAGAAAAATAAACGATCGCATTGAGGGAAGCACACATGAATCAAAGGTCAATATAGTTGCGGGTGTAAAACTAGTTTTTAACTTATAACGGCGAAGTAATTTTGAAACTATAAAGAGACACTAAGAGATGGATCATAAGTTTTGTTGCTGTTTGTTTTTTATGATTTTTGCGGGATCATCGCTTTTCTCTCAACATCTGACAGTCACTCCATCGCTTGCATTCGGCGTTAAAGGATCAACAGCAAATGTGGGAGCGGAGATATCCGGACTAATTTATTTCGATACATCAAATTTTGGCTTTCACTCAGGTTATAGAATTCAACATTGTGGAAATGCTCCGACTACCGAGAACTTACGGGATCTCAGCTCTACTTCCTCAGTAATTTTTATCCAGGGAATTTACTTCTTGTCGATGATGAAAGTTCGTCCTTATATCGGCAGCGGGATATCATATTATCTTGCAACCGATATTTTGAATAATGGAAATCCGGAATTAATTAATGATATGAAACCGGAAAATTTTGATTTCGAAAATAGGTTTGGCATCGATTTTTTATTAGGGATGCACACATATCTTGACCGAATTGTAAGTTTAAAAATTGAAATTAGGTACTCTATATATCAAACTAAACTAACTGCAGAATTAAGAAACCCATACATAAGTGCGCCTATTGAAAATTACACTTCGAAGACGAATTTTAACGCGTTTAACTTCTTGATCGGACTGAATATCAATTTATAGAAAAGTTTTTTTGAAAAATATTCTACTGACCTTACCTCAAATATTTTGAAAAAATTCAATATTTAGATAACTTCCATCGCATCGAATCGTCTAAAAAAACTACCGGACATAATTTCAATTCATAATTAGAGGAGTTTTATGAAAGCTACGCAGAGAGTAATAATTTTTATAACCGCATTTCTCTTCAGTTCTGCTTTTCTCTTAGCTCAAGTCAAATCACCTTTTGTTTTACATCCCGCCTTAAATTCTGACGGAACAAAATTGGCTTTTTCGTTTCAAGGGGATATTTGGGTTTCGAACTCAGATGGGAGCGGTGCTCAGCGCTTAACAATTCACGAAGCCTACGAAGGGTTTCCGAAATGGAGCCCGGATAATTCGACAATAGCTTTTTCAAGCGACCGTTACGGCAACGGCGACATTTTTACGATACCCGCCGCCGGAGGAGCATCAACCAGGATAACTTTCAATTCGGCATCGGATAATCTAACAGATTTTACTTCCGATAATTTGTTGATATTTGATACTAATAGAGAGTTCAGACAAGTCGAATGGAACGGTGAAGTTTATTCTGTGCCTGCTTCGGGTGGCACAGAGCAAAGATTTTTGGATGCAATCGGAGATATGGCATCAGTTAGTCCCGATGGTAGGTTCACTGCTTACGTAAGAGGCTACAGAACCACGAGAGAGGCATATCGAGGTTCGGCAAATTATGATATTTGGATTTTCGATTCTCAAAATAACACATATTCAAAAGTAACGGATTTTAACGGACACGATTGGTTTCCGCAATGGGGCGATTCAAGAACTATTTATTATATATCTGCAGAAAGCGGAATATACAATGTTCACAGGTTGAAGATTGATGATAACGGTAATCTTATCGGGAACAGTGAAAAACTTACTGACTTTAAAGAAGATGGATTAAGATATCTTTCAATCAGCCGGGACGGATCGACTGCTGCCTTCTCAAGACAAACAGATGTTTACATGATGAATACAAATGGGGGAGCGCCGAAAAAAGTCGATATAAAAATATCGGCAGATTACAGATTTGATCCCTTTGAACATAAATCGGAAACTTCGGGTGCGGAAGAATATGCAGTTTCTCCAAACGGTAAACTTCTTGCATTCATTCTTCGCGGTGATGTTTTCATTAAAGAAGTTGATAAAGACGAAAGCCGCAGCAAAAACTTAACGAATGATTCCGGTTCGCGGGATCAGATGGTAACCTTTCTGAATGATTCTACTTTGCTATTTGTCTCGGATAAGTATGGTCAGAAAGATTTGTTCTTAATTCGTTCTGCTGATTCTAATCAACCCGACTTGTTCAAAACATTCAAATATAAAACGGTTAGAATTACTGAAACGAATGACGAGGAAAGCAACCCGATAGTCTCTCCCGATCTTAAAAAAATTGCATACGTAAAAGGAAGGGGAACGTTTATCGTTGCAGATATTTCGGATGAAGGAAAACTTGGCAATCAAACTACTCTTCTTGACGGATGGGATACCCCCGGCAGTGTTGCATGGAGTCCGGACAGTAAATGGTTAGCCTATCAACTATCCGATCTTTATTTCAATTCAGAAATTTATATTCATGCTGTTGATGGAAGCAAGGATCCGGTTAATGTTTCAATGCATCCGCGAGGCGATTATTCTCCATTTTGGAGCAAGGACGGTTCAAAACTCGGATTCCGATCCGCACGCAACAACAGCAACTACGATATATGGTTCGTATGGTTGAAAAAAGAGGATTGGGAAAAAACAAAAGAAGATTGGAAACTGAAGGACGATGATAAAAAGGAGGATAAAAAAGATAAGAAGAAAGACGATAAGGAGGGAGATAAAAAGGACGAAGTAAAACCAATTCAAATTGATTTTGAAAACATTCATAGAAGATTGACTCAAGTTACTTCAATGACCGGTGACGAAGGAAGTTTTGCGATTACAAACGACGGGGAAACATTTTTGTTTACCGGTGACAGCAAAACCAACAGAGGAAGTGATCTGTACAGCATAAAATGGGACGGCACGGAACTTAAAGAAGTAATTGGCGGAGGTAAAAGTCCGCGTGCATTTTATCTTGCTCCGGAAGGAAAATATCTTTATTTCATGCAGTCACGCGGTTCATTGAGCAGATTGGATATCAAATCATCAAAGGATGAAAAGCTGCCCTACAAAGCCGAACTGACGATCGATTATTTTGCGGAACAAAATCAGATTTTCGAAGAAGCTTGGCGTGCTCTTGACCTCATGTTTTATGATCCCAATTTTCATGGAAGAGATTTCAAAGCACTGAAGTCGAAATATAAACCATGGGCTATGGCAGCATCGACAAAACAGGATTTTCAGATAGTTTACAACGAAATGCTCGGACAGATAAATGCAAGCCATATGGGTCTCTATAACGTTCCCGACAGAGCGGAAACTCAGAAGGAAAGAACCGGATTGCTTGGGATTGAAGTTGAACCTGTGTCGGATGGTGTCAAAGTAACTAGAGTTGTTCCGAATACACCGGCTGATAAATCTAACAGCAAATTATTTGTCGGGGATGTAATAAATTCCGTGAACGGAATAAACGTTGACAATAAAACTAATTTCTATTCTCTCTTTACAGGCAGGAGTGAAGATCAAGTGCTGCTTGGAGTATCTGGAGCAGACGGTAAAGAAAGAGAAGTTGTTATTCGTCCGTCATCCTCCATAGGAAACGAACTTTATGATGAGTGGGTTGAGCAAAGAAGACAGCTTACTGATAAGTACTCAAACGGAAAGCTTGGTTATATTCATATTCGCGGTATGAGTATGCCTAGTTTCGAGGAATTCGAACGGGAACTTACAGCAAGTGGTCTCGGAAAAGATGGATTAGTTATAGACGTTCGGTTTAACGGCGGAGGATGGACTACGGATTACTTAATGACTATTCTAAATTATAAACAGCACGCTTATACCATCCCGCGCGGATCTGCAGAAAATCTCGAAAAAGAAAAAGATAAATTCCGAGATTACTATCCCCTTGGAGAAAGACTTCCATTTGCGGCATGGACTAAGCCTTCGATTACACTCTGCAATCAGAACAGTTATTCAAATGCGGAAATATTTTCACATGCATATAAGAATTTGGGAATCGGAACACTTGTTGGTACACCTACTTTCGGTGCAGTTATTTCAACCGGTGGTCAGGGATTGGTTGATGGTTCCTATATCCGGCTTCCTTTCCGCGGCTGGTTCGTAAAAGCTGATGATTCAAACATGGATTTTCAGCCGGCGGTTCCAGATATAATTGTGGATAACAATCCCGATTCAAAAGTAAAAAATGAAGATCCTCAATTAAAGACAGCAGTTGATGAATTATTAAAACAAATCGATTCAGAATAATTCCGATATGATGTAATGGAAAAAAGCCTTTGAGAAATATCTCAGAGGCTTTTTTGTTTTGATTCACTTAGATTGATCTAATGATAAAAAAGATTAAATACTATTGTTAAATAAATATTTGCTGAACTTGCACAGGCTATTTTAAGAGAACCATTTTCTGCTCTTCGCTAAAACATCCTGCTTCTAATCTATAAATATAAACTCCGCTCGATAAACGCGATGCATTAAACGTAATCTCATGTCTGCCCGATCTTTGGTACTCTTCGACCAGTGTAGTAATTTCCCTTCCGAGCAGATCAAACACTTTGAGTCTTACAAAACTATTTGCAGGAATTTGATAACTTATAATAGTTGATGGGTTAAAGGGATTAGGGTAGTTTTGATTCAGTTTATATTCACTTAACTGCTGTTCGTAATCACTTTCGATGCCGACAAAGTGGTCAACAGTCCAAACTCCGCTATATTTAGTCCCGGCGTAAAGCAAATTAGGATCTGAATTACTCATCTCAAGTTTTGTAATAGAAAAATCTGTTAGCCCATTGTTAAAATCGTTCCATGTATTTCCAAGATTTGTCGATAAAAAAACACCATTGTTTTCTGTTCCAGCATAAAGAAAATTATTAAACTTATCCAGCTCAACTGACGTAAAATTATCATCCGGCAAACCAGTTAATTTTGACCACGTACTTTGATCAAATTTCCAGAGTCCATTATCGGTTGCAGAAAAAAGAATTAATCCTTCAGTAGCTGCAATATCGTTAACATTTCCCAATGGTGTTTGCCCTGTGAGATCAACAATATTTAAAGTCGTGGTCCAAATATTTTCAATACGATACACTCCACCATTATTTTTTGAGCCTGCAAAAATCATATTATAATCGTTCGGGTTGAAGACAAAAGATGATACCGCGAAGTTTATAAATCCCCATTCACTGCCGCCGTTGCTCGACATTGCCAATACTCCGTCAGTACCTGAAGTCCCTATTATTATATTGTTTGAGTTATTTGGATGGTATAACATTTCTTCCGGATAAGAATCGCATTGTGATGTTCCGCAGCTCATAAATGAATAAAATTGGTTGGAAAAAGTATTTCCGCCGTCAGTACTTTTGTGAACATATCTGCCGCTTGAGGCTGAAACATAATTCGGATCAGAAGGAGAGATGGCAATAATTTTATCGTTTATTGATACGCTGCTTTCCAACTCCCAAGTACCGTTCCCGTCAAGTGTTTTGAATATTTTTTCTCCCCAGGCTGCGGCGAAAGCTATGTTGTCATCTTGTGGATGAACGGTAATATCGGTGATATAAGCATTACAGATACTTTTGATCCAATTAGATCCGAAATTTGATTTAAAAATTCCCTTATAGCTTGTCATTGTAAATTTTTGATCCGGATTGAGAATAAGATGGAGCAAACTTGAAGGGATGTTTCCCTGTAACTTTGTCCAACTATTTCCTTTGTTCGTGCTCTTATATAAGCCTCGTAATTCGTCTTCTAAGTCGGCACCGTATGCGTAAATAATATTTTCATTTTCCGGATCTGTAATGACAGTCTGAACCGGTCCGTCAAAATAATAGATGAAGATTGATTCCCATGTATTCCCCTTGTTTGTGCTTCTGTAGACATCTTTATGATTTCCTGGACTAACGGAGATACAATATAAGTCATTTGTGTTTACCGGAGACTGAGTAAGAGAATAACAACTTGAATACCAACTTGTGGTTACATCATACTCGTTCCAAGTATTTCCGGCATCAGTGCTCTTCAAAAATGTTTTATCCATCCGGTAATCTGTTCCAACTTGGGTTGACATTCCCGCAAGTATTATCGAAGAGTTGTTATGATCAATAATAATATTATTTACACCATCGGTTGGTTTGGAAAATACGTGATTCCAAGTTTGACCGGCATCGGTACTTTTTAAAATTCCAGTCAATTCACCTGTGTAGACTGTACCGTTTTTCCCTGCGCCGATGAATATTATATTAGAATTATTTTTATCGATCGCTATGGAGTTGATATAACCTGAGTTCTGTCCGGTTTGCTGCCAGGTTTTTCCGTCGTCTTCACTTTTAATAATTCCGGTCTCCAACCCTAGGTAGACTATATTATTATTGTTAGGATCGATTTGGATACATTTTAGTGTTCCGTCATAGAAAGAGTAGTATGACCAAGTTTCACCCCCATTTGTCGATTTGTAAAGAACTCCGTTTGCTCCAACGAGCATCATATTGGGATCGGAAAAATAATAAGTTATAGCACTCGCTATTAAATCGATAAACGGACCGTTGTTTCGCCACTGATAGTTTTGCGGATATATTGGAGCAAAGTAGTATAACGTAATAAGGATAATTAATAACACTTTCTTTTTCATTCCATCACCTTTTGGTTATTTATAGAAGAGGAAAAGAAATTGTGATCGTATGAAACAAAATACTCAAGAGAAAACTATTCCTTGGGAGAAGGCAACGTGGAAAAAGAAAGCACAACACTTAGCCAAAGTGTCTCTCTCAAAAGGGGATAAATATAAATTAAAACAAAATTTAATGGTGTTCAACAAACCCCTTGTCTTCTTATAAAGTGAAAGATAATAAGAAAAGAATTGGTTGATTAATCGTTGGGTGAAAACATATTAATTAAATCTATACGGTGGGAACGCTTTTGTTAGTAAAGCAACACAAAATTTTTCAACGTACGTTCGTGAAAATTTAATAAGTAATATTTACATATTGAAGTATTTTTAATAAGCCATTATTCTCCAAAAGAAATAAGCTAACAGCCTCCTAAAACTCGTTTTGGTTTTTCAGGCTTGATTATTTTCGGTTTTGCCTCTTCAATTATCCGAGGAAGTTCCTTGGATGCTAATTCTCGAAATCGATAAGTGTCTTTCATTGAATCTTCGATCGGTCCATCGGGCTTATTGAATTCAAGAATATTTTTCCGGAATTCCGACAATCCACCTTTAAGAAGATAAACGTCATCAAATCCGACATCGCGTGCAGCAAGTACTGCTCGCTTTTCAGTAGTTTCGTCTTCGGCATAAATTACAGTTATCTGTCCGTCCACTCTAAATATTTTTTCCCAATCCCTTGCAATAAAGTTTTTATAATCCGCCAATATTGCGTTAGGGAGAGCAAAATTTTTAAACTCTTCTTGGGAACGAACGTCAATAAACTGCAGAGATCTGTCTTTTCTCATCATTCGTATTGCAATCTCATCGCTTGTAATTTCTTTGAATTCAAAGCCGCTAAATTCCGTAATTCCTTCAATCTCATTTAGATGATCGGAATGAGAAGACACGAATAATTGCGAACTGCCGATAAAAAATGCTACAGCCGCTAATGCTGCAAGATATCTATTTGAAGTTCTGCATACCGGCGCTTCGTTTTTACTCCTTTCAATTCTTGTTACTAATGTAAAAGCTACGATTGCAATTACTACAAATAAAAATGCAAAGATAGGATTTGGAATATCAAAAGTTGTTTCAAGCTGAGGATTTCCTAGATTTGCTGCTTTATACAATCCTTCGAACATCGGGTAGCCTTCGATAAATATCCATACTCCAATTGCTGAGCCTAAAACGAAATACATTGCATCCTTCTTCCCAATTGCAGCGGCGCAAATACTTGTACCCGGACAATAGCCTCCAATAACAAATCCTAAACCCATAATTACTCCGCCTACAATTGCCGACCAAAGGAATAACGGATTGATGTAAATAATATTCATATCAATTAAATGATAATGGTTAAGAACAATTACCCCGACCATTGCGGTGATTCCGGCTGTCATAAAAACACGCAGAACCGTAAAATCATAACCATAAAACAAACCGACTAATTTTTTTGATGATGAAAATCCTGCTTGCTCAAGAATAAATCCGAAAGCGATTCCAATCAATAGTGCTACAATTAAACTAAGTTCGGTGCTTATTAAATCAGGTACTAATGGGCCCATAATGATCTCTCAATAAAATTTTAATTAAGCCAAAGTTTTCTAAAAAAATATGCGAAGGCATAAGCCCCGCCGAAAATTGCAAACATCGTTAAAATGCCACCAGTCGAAAAAACACCCATTCCTGAAAGTGCCGCTCCGCTGGTACAGCCTCTTCCGAACTGTGCTCCGAATCCGAACAAAGCGCCGCCAAGTATTGCCATTGCAATTCTAGTTTTTGATGTAATCATGTCTCCTTTTTCAAGCGTGAATTTCAGCCTGTTAGAAATCATGCCCGAGGCGAACGCTCCGATTAACACGCCGATTACTTCAAAAACCAAAAATGATTTCAAAGGATTTTCGGCATGCGTTTCGTCATACTCTTCGTAAAACCGCATGTTTTCGGTATGAGACGGTGCAACTGTTTTTTCGATTCCGATAACTGCACTTTTAACTGCTCCGCTTGCACCAAGTCCTCGCCCGGTAATAAAAATTGTAAGCAGCAGCAGAAGTCCTAAAAGTATTCCCGCTATGAAAGGATTCATATACTGATTGTTTTCCATTTCAATTAACCCTGTTGTTTTTCAAAATCATCCATACTTTTTTTCTCTGTATTTCCTTCATCTTCAAGTTCTTCATAACCCGTAAGCATTGCTTGAAGATTAGTTAGAACTTTGGTTCCGGTAGTTATCAAATAAAGATGAACTATAACGAATGCAACCAATAAAAATGCTCCGATAGTATGAAGTACGGCTATTATTTCTAAGCTCTCAATATTTAAAGCCTTAATTCCTTCTTTCTGCGGATATCTGTAAAGCATATAGAGAATTCCCGAAAGAACCATCACCGGAATAACAATAATTTTCAATCCAAAATAGGTTAGCCGCTGCAATGGATTGAGCTTGCTAAGTACGGTTTTCTTTGTTGGGTGAGGTGCATTTCTAAAGATTCCGAAAAGATAAAAATCCAATTGTGATTTTAAACTTTTGAATGTCGGAATATATTGTCTCCATTCACCTGTAGTGAAGTGCCAAAAAATTGCAAAGACTATCAAAATCATAAAAGCATAAGCTGCCACGTTATGATACATTACTGCATTTTCAAAACCGAAAAAAGAAATTGAGCCGTGAATTTCAAAACCGGAAAGCATTAAGAAGAATATTAAAATTGCTTGAGTCCAATGCCAAAATCTTTCAAAACTTTTATAGATGAGTACTTTTTTCATTTTATTTTCCTTCCTTATTCACTCTTACGAAAATTCTAATAGAAGAATGGATCAATATTCCTACAAACGAAAGTAAAATTAAAAGCTTGCCTAAACTATCTACGATAGTACTGTAATCCCTTCCGGGCATATAAAAGTCCGTTAAGTTCGCCAACCTTCCGTTTTCACGTGTGTGGCAGTCAGTACATTGAAGTGATTGATCTTTAGGTGAAACTTGATGGTTTACGGGCCAGTACATCATTGTTTCAATGAACGAATATTGTCCGCTGTAAGGAAGACCTATTTTTCCCATACCGATTTTATTAGCTCGATCCCAGTCGAAATCTTTCCAAAATGCGCCTTCACCTTCGTAAGAAGAATAAAGATGCGGCTGAATCAAGTACATATTAACCGGATCATAAATTTGTTTTGCCATGTGAATTTTTACAGGGATGATTTTCGCCATTCTATCCTGATAAGAACCATATAATTGATTAAGCACCAAAGCTTGAGTTGTATCTTTAATTTTGTCGCCTAACAGATAATGATCGGCAGTTCCGTTGAACCAGATATAATCAGGCTCAATATCATTTCCCCATTCGAAAGAGCCTTTTATTGAAAGATAGGTATGATTACCAAGTGAATCCTCTTCAGAATAAGGCTTACCATCTTTAAGTTTTCCTGCAGTTGACCAATCCCAATACATTTTTGTCGAGTTCCCCTTTGCATAGGTCGGGATATGACAAGTTTGACAAGCAACTTTGAGAGAGTGCTCATTAATAATTTCATTTTCATGTGGTCTATCCGTGTGACATTGTTCGCAGCTGCTTCTGTTCATGTTCATTGAAGCCAGTGAATAAATTTTTCCGCTTATTTGATGATTTTCCGTCGTATGGCAGTCAACACAAACCAAATCTGCCCCTTCAACAGCCATATGTACATCGAGTTCTCTATCTGGCTGAAACATTGCCATATCCAGATCTCCATGTTTTACATTATTTCCGCCTCCGCCGAAGAAATGACAGACGCCGCAGTTATCTCTTGTTGGTCTTCCGATGTGCTGTGCAATCTCGTTTAAGTTAAGTGCCGGATCCGGATAACCTCCTAGATTATTACCTTTAACGTAAGTTCCGGAGTTATCATGACAAATCATGCAGTCAATGTTTTCCGGGTCAGTAAAAGCAAATCCACTTTCATTCATACCGTAGCCAATATGACATTTGGCACAAGCTTCTTCGTTTGTCTGAGTTCCGATGCAAAAGTTGTTTACTGCATTTTTTTTGCCGAGATAAACTATCCCCTTACCTTCAATGTATTCCGGGCGTTCCCAATTCCAATGCGAGGAATTCATTACCTCTTTATGCCGCTCCGTATGACAAGTAATACAAGCTGCAGTTACATTTTGCGGATTTGTGAACTCTTTGTTTAATATCGCAAATTGGCCGTGATCGGTTTTTGAATAATCCTTATCAGAATATTTCTCAAGGATATCCTTAGTTTTCGGTGGATTGTATGTCGAAGATCTAATGACAATAATGAATGAAATTACTATGAGTACGAGGAATGTGATTGTAAGAATAATTTTTTTCATCTGTTCATCTTTTCTGATTAATTTTTTGAAAACGGACAGTTAATAGTTTTTAAATTTTGGCTTAACTTTTTTCAGTATTTTCTGCATTTAAATAGCTGTACAAACATATAAAAATATATTAGGAGTTATTAGTATTATATTCGATGCAGGAGTGAAAAGAAGGATTCAAGAGATTAAATAAATTTTTTCGCTCGCTTGAGGGAAAAATTGCACCAAGTCAGAAAGTGATTTAACAACTTTGGCTGTAAGCATCACATGTTTGCTATTTCATTAGGATTTTTAGTAAATAATATTCACATCGTTAAAATCATTATCGCTTTGGCAGTGTGCACTCTTTTATTAGCTTCAAGTTACTTTCAGAATTGCTCAATCAAATCTTGCTTCTTCATGTAAGATGGTTTAATTTAGTGTTAAACGAATGTTAATATGACATATAGTCCTAATACGCATAATGCGTGTATTTAAACGTTACCAACCATATACAAAAAAAACAGAATGAATAAAAATATTATTGTAGTATTACTTTTGCTAATAGGGATAAATCAGGCAAAATCACAAGATGTTGGACAAATTGTAATCGGCACAAAACATTCACTTAGATCTAATATCTTGAATGAAGACAGAGAATATTGGATTAGTCTTCCTGATTCATACAATGATAAAGAATCATCCTACAAGAGATATCCGGTGCTAGTTGTACTTGATGGAAATTTGCACTTTAAGTCCATAGCAGGAATCGTAAACTACATGAGTTCTGATGTCTATAGAAGTTGGAAAATTCCAGAGATGATTGTGGTTGCCATTCAAAATATTGATAGAAGAAGAGACTACACACCAGACAAAATCATTACAGTTAGAGAGAATAATACAGGTGGGGGAGATAGTTTTCTTAGTTTTTTGGAAGATGAACTTTTACCTGAGTTAGATCAAAAGTATAAGACTGCACCCTATCGAATACTTTTTGGGCATTCTTTAGGAGGTTTGTTGGCCACTCATGCGTATATGAAAGAAAAAACACTTTTCAATTCATTCATTGCGGTTGACCCAAGTTTTGGAACATGGGATTCAGAGACCATGGACAAAAAGTTAGGTTCTCTCACCGAACAATCATTTGAAAGATTCATTTACATAGCCACTGCCAATTGGGGCAAAAGGAATATCAGAAATCGTGATCGCCACGTACGGTTATATGAGGCATTGAATAGTAAATGCAAAGGTGAATTACCTGCAAAATTAGAATACTTCGATAATGAAGACCATAGCTCAGTTCCAATTATTGCTTTTCATAACGGAATCTCCGCAATTTTTGAAGGCTATGGAATTTCCTATCGTGATGTGGAAGATAAAGAGCAACTAATTCGACATTTTCATGCACTTTCTGAACGACTTTCATGGGATTTTCGACCTCCCGAGAATCTTGTAAACCAATTAGGTCATAGAATGCTACAAAGTGGAAAGGATAAAGACATATCCAATGCATTAGAATTCTTCATCTTGAATGTAGAAAATTATCCTAGATCATCTAATTCCTATGATAGCTTGGGAGAAGCTTATGAGAAATTAGGTGATACTCAAAAAGCAATCGAAAACTATAAAAAATCTCTTGAACTAAACCCAAGTAATGAACGCGCCAGTATTAAAATAGAAGAATTAAGCAAGAGAAAATAAAAACGATTGGTAACATTGTTTATACTTAATGTGGGCAAAAGTGCTAATATGGGTGTAAATACACTAAATAAATTGATAATCGGAAAGTGCAGAGCCTTGAAATCCCGCACTGCGCATAGCCGAGACTGTTCTAATCCTCTCAATCATTTTAGGCAAACAGGCATCACATCGTTAAAGACATAATAGCTTTTGCAGTGTGCAGTCTATTTTCAGCTTCGTCAAAAACCACGGAAATATTTGGATCATCCAAAATTTCGTCTGTGACTTCGTGATTTCTATCAGCCGGCAGTGCATGCATTAACTTAACATTTTTATCAGCAAGTTTAATTCTGCGTTCATCGCAAATCCAATCGTGATACTTTTCTAAGTTAACTTTCATTTCTTTTTTACATTCATCTTCGTTATCAAGATATTCTTGAACACCATAAGCGCCGAAGCCGCCCCAGTTTTTGGGAATCACAACATGCGCGCCTTCAAAAGCTTCATCCATATCATTTGTGAAGTTTATTTTAGTTCCGTTCTCTCCGGCACGTTTGTTTGCTCGTTCAACAATGTCTTTGCTTAATGGAAATTCTTTCGGATGTGCAATTGTCAAATCAATCCCGAATCGCGGAAAGAGTAATGCTTGTGTCTGCGGAACCGATAACGGTTTCGAATGTGTATCAGCATAAGCCCAAGAAACAGTTACTTTTAATCCGCGCGGGTCATTTCCGAATTTTTCAAATATTGTCATCAAATCTGCAAGTCCTTGAAACGGGTGATAAATATCATCTTGTAATGACATTATAGGTTTTGTAGAATGCTTTGCCATCTCGGCAAGATAATCGGCGCCAATACCGTAAAAGCAATTGCGTGATGCAATTCCGTGTCCCATTCGTGAAAGAATAATCGCGGTATCTTTCGCGGATTCACCGTGAGAGAGCTGCATTTTATCTACTGTTAAATCGTGTGCGTGTCCGCCAAGCTGTGTCATTCCCGCTTCCATTGAGTTTCTTGTACGAGTTGACTGCTCAAAGAAAATCATAAACAAAGTTTTGTGTGGAAGATAGAGATGTGGTTTTTCTTCGTAAAATTCTTTTTTCAATTCGGCGGCTCGTTTGAAGACAACGTCAAGTTCATCGTTTGTCCAATCATCACAAGTTAGAAAGTGTTTTCCTTTTAGATTCATAACTGCTCCTTAATTCAAAATTTCGTCAATTGCCGTCCACTTCAGTGAACGGAGAAAATCTTTTCAATCTGTATGGACTTTAGTCCCATTCAAGGCTGCATAATGGGGCTAAAGCCCAATCATTTTTACGGGTATTTATATTCCGTCGGTTGAAACCGACGGCAAGATTAATCTTTACTTCCATTAATATGTTAAAGCAAACAATGCATAAAACGCTGATGCTTTTACGAGATGTTCAACTGGGACTTTCTCGTTTGGTGCGTGCGCTAATACTTCATTGCCGGGACCAAATCCGATTACCGGAATTTTATAGTAACCGTTAATCGTAACACCGTTTGTTGAGAACGTCCACTTATCTACTTTTGGTTCGGCTTCAAATAATTGTTTATAAACTTTAACACCTTTTTGAACTAACGGATGATCTTCTTCAAGTTTCCAAGTGGGATAATACTTTTCCATTCCGTATTCAAATCCGGTGTAAGCTTTAGTTTTATAATCGAGCAAAAATGCTTTTGCTTTCATAT
>CAZCLA010000009.1:7608-9807 GCA_964499285.1 uncultured Melioribacteraceae bacterium | reverse complement strand
AATCCGGTGTAAGCTTTAGTTTTATAATCGAGCAAAAATGCTTTTGCTTTCATATTTTTTATAATATCATTTACTTGCCAAAGCGCAAGTTCGCGGTCTTCGCCCCAAGTTAATCTGCGATCCATATGAATTTTAGCGTGATCGGAAACAGCACAAAGTGAAGGACTATTTGAGATAAACTCTGTTACAGTTATACTTCCTTTGCCAAGGAATTCATCGGAATCTAATCGTTCGTGGAGTTTTTCAATTTCGAGTGCTGCTTTGGATGCCATATAAATTGCATTCTTTCCACGTTCCGGTGCAGAACCGTGAGATGAAACACCGAAGAACTCGGCATTCATTTCCATTCTTCCGCGATGTCCGCGATAGATGTTTAAGTTTGTCGGCTCTGTTATAATTACTGCATCCGGTTTTAGATTTTCTTCTTCAACGAGATATTTCCAGCATAGACCGTCGCAGTCTTCTTCCATAACGGTTCCGGTTACGTATAATGTTATGTCATTTGTAAGACCAAGTTCTTTAATTATCTTACCTGCAGTTACCGCTGCAACGGGACCACCTTTCTGATCAACGCTTCCACGACCGTGAACAAATCCATCTTTTACTTCACCACCAAGGGGATCGAAATCCCAGTTATCTAAATTTCCCATATCAACGGTATCAATATGTCCGTCAATTGCAATTACTTTTTTACCGTTTCCTATTCTGCCTATAACATTTCCAAGTTTGTCAATTCTAACTTCATCAAAACCGGCTTCTTTCATTTGTTTCTGTAATTCATCCGCCGCATCTTTTTCCTGCGTGCTTAAAGATTTTTTTTGAATCATCTTCGATAAATTTTCAGCAGTATAATCTTGATACTTCTCGGCTAACTTGTTTACTTCTTTTGCAATGTTTTCCATAAATCATCTCACAACTTTTTGAATTCTTTGAATAATCTTTCACCTTGTTTATATACTTCTTTTTGAATTTCTGATTCGTTAACACCAATTAGTTTTTTATCCTTCATTAAAAACTTACCATCTTTTATTGTTGATGAAACCTGACTTTCAAGAATTCCGTAAATGAAATGTCCCCAAAAGTTGTTTTTATTAAAAGGAGTGGGAGGAACGTAATCCCAAATAATAAAATCTGCTTTGTCATTTTTGTTTAGTGTTGAAAAATCGGGGAAGAACTTTTTAACAAATTTTATTTGATTGAAATAAGTTGTTATAACACGCTCAAATGCTTCTTCCGAAGATAATCCGGAATGTCGCATTAACAAGAAAAATGTCTTTAAAGTCTTAGCCGGATTGGCGTGCATTCCGTCAGTTCCGCAAAGCATTGTTTGATCTTTCGGAATGTTTTTGAATACCGGAACTCCAACTGAGTTATTCAGATTTGAATCCGGATTAAATGCAATTGCGCTTCCGTGATCGTAAATCTTATTGTACTCAGATTTATTTAAATGAATAGTGTGCGATACGATGCATTTATCGTTAAGCAAATTGTATTTTATTAATCGTGTTAAAGGAAGATTACCGAATTTATCTTTACTTATTTTTCGATCTACCGGATCTTCACAAAGGTGAATATGAATGCCTAAATTATTTTCATTAATGAAATCGGAAACAGTTTTGAGCGTATCATTATTCAATGTGAAGGAAGCGTGAAGTCCGAATAAGTATTTTATATTAGGATCGTCAAAATCTATTCTTGAACTGTTCTCAATAATACCTTCTGCTTTTAGTAATTCTCCATTTCTATCCGAAGTTTCGAAAGCAAGAACACCTTTTAATTTTCTTTCACGAAGTACATCTCCGATTACATCCAAACTCCCGATTGTGTTTCTTGGTGATGCGTGATGATCAAAAATATAAGTAACGCCATTTTTAATTGATTCAAGCGCCGCCATTTCTGCGGATGCTTGTGTCATTTCGTGATCGAGTGCGTAATCGAGTTTCCACCAGAGATTTTTTAGTATGTTGATAAAGTCGTTTGTTGCTCCGCTTATCGGTAAACCTTTTGATAAACGAGAATAAATGTGTTCGTGAAAATTTACGTTTGGAACAGTAATTACTTTTCCCTTAGCATTGTAAGAATTTACTTCACTCTTAGTTTTACCACTTAAGTAATCGTTCCAGTTTTTCTTTTTAATCTCTTTGATTTTACCGTCAGATAAAATTAAATCACCGAAAACCGGGGAGATTGAATTCTTTT
>CAZCLA010000009.1:5660-7508 GCA_964499285.1 uncultured Melioribacteraceae bacterium | reverse complement strand
TCAAGTGTTAATCTGTTTTTCAAAAATCCTTCACTGAACAAAAATGGAACGCGATGTTCAACTCCCGGAATGCCACCGTAAACTTGCCAAAAATTATCTGATGTTTTTTCTTCATCTGGATTGCAGCCAGCGTGATCGGTTGTTACAAATTCTAATTCATTCTTTTTTAGAGCTTTCCACAATTCATTTTTATCTTTATCGAATTTTACCGGTGGAGCAGTTTTTAGGTAATTCCTAATTTTATTGTTTTCAAAATCACTTTGGGTGAAATACAAATAATGCGGACAAGTTTCGGATGAAAGTTTGATATTTTCTTTAGCCGCAGATCTAATTATTTCCATCCCCGCTTTAGAACTTAGATGAACAACGTGAATTCTGCATCCGGTTTTTTCGGAAATGTTCTTTATCTGCTCAATAGCTTTTCGTTCCGATTCAATATCTCTAGCAGTACAGTATTCTTTCCAACTGTTTTTGTTTTCTTTTTGAAATGACTCTCTTCGTGATATAACCAACGATTTATCTTCAGCGTGAACAGCCATCGGTTTGCCGGTTTGCTTAATAATATTTGCGGCTTGTTCAATTTGCTCATAAGTTAAATCGGAAAACTCTTCCATTCCTGAAATGACATAGACTTTATATCCGGCAACTCCGGCTTCCGATAATTCAATAACTTGTTTTTCTAGTTTTTGTAAATCACTAAAATCTTGACAACGAACTCCACCCCAAAATGCAAAATCAATTAAGCTTCGGTTTTTTACCACATTTAATTTTGTTGTAAAATTTTTAATGTCTGTAACGGGTGGAAGGGAAGTACACGGCATATCGATTATAGTAGTTACACCACCGTAAGCTGCCGCGGTCGATGCGTGTTCAAAATCTTCTCTAAATTCAAATCCGGGAGTATCAAAATGTACGTGTGGATCAATTGCGCCGGGCATTAGTACACAAAAATTACCATCGATTACATTTTTTGCTTCGCTTTCATTTTTGCTTTGCGACTTAAATTCATCGAGTGAGTTTTTATCTTTTACATCTTTCCAATCAAATTCATCTGAAAGAAAATTAATTTCTTTTATTTTATCAGTGAAAACAACTTCGGCTAATCGAAGTTTATTTCCTTTTGTGTTGATGAATATGTTTGTAATTTTTTTCATCTCTTAAAACAATAGAACACAGATAACACATAAAAAGCGGATCGACACACATATCAGCGGTAATCGGTTTTTTCAGCGCCTGCCAGACTCTGGCGTGATCATCTATGTTCCATTTTTACAACCCTACTTTTTTGTTAAACTCATCAATTAATTTATCCCATTCGGGAACGATTGAAAATCTTTCATCCCAGTAATTTTCATCATACCATTGAGCATTAAGTTCTTCTACCTCTTTACCTTGCTGTTCAACCCAGGTAAAGTATTTTAGATTATGAATGCTCTTCTTATCATAATAATTCAATTCTTTAAAGTAATCAATTCCTTGATGTTTCATTGCAGAGTTCCAATCAATTGCTGCTTGGGTCTCATTGTATTCTCCCAAAGCTGTGTTCATTTCTTGCAACCGCGATTGGTAAAGATCTGCAGAATCAGTAAAGATAGTGAAGATCACATCGTTTTCATTCATCTCGTAATACTTGGCAAGTTTAATTGCACTTATCAAATTGCTGATTGAACTTATACCAAGTTCAGGCAATCTTAAAGTAATTTCTTCATTAACACCAATAGATTGTAAAAATTTATGTCCCTCTTTTTCGTTAAAGAGTCTCAGAATTCTCATCGGATCTTCATCGTCAATTGCACAAACTGCATCTGTGTTTTTGGCGTTATGAATCCACGGAACGTGTTTATCGCC
>CAZCLA010000009.1:4087-5560 GCA_964499285.1 uncultured Melioribacteraceae bacterium | reverse complement strand
CGCTTGATGGTTCTTTCTAAAAAGTCTTTGTTTTGAATATCCCAATTCCATAAACTCATATTAACTCCATAATTCGATAAAAGTAGTTGCTGCTTTTTACAAAGCACTTAAATTTAACTAATAAAGAAATGATTTGGGAGTAAAACAAATAGAGCAGGGCGAATCTATAACGACACGTTAGCAAAAACAAATGCAATTTCCCGTCCAATCTGTTCGACACGTTCATCATAATTGATTTCTTCTAATTCAGTGTCATCATAATCTTTTGGATCGTCATAACGGATTGGAAATTTTACTTCGGCACCAAATACAATTGGACAGTTTTCATCAGCATCCGAGCAAGTCATTATTGCAGCAAAATCATTTTGCGGGTTGAACTTATCCGAATAAACTTTTGAAAAACATTCAAGCGGTTCTTTATCGTCAGAATAATAAACAAGGTAAACCGGATTATTGGAATCGTCTTGTTTGTCAATTTTGAATCCGGCTTTCTGCAAGGCTTTTACTGCACGAGGATTGAATGCGGTCGCTTCGGTTCCGCCAGAGTAACATTTAATGTTGGGAATACCGTAATACTCTGCTGCAGTCTGCGCCCAAATTTGACTAATGTGACTTCGGCGTGAATTGTGTGTACATATGAAAGTCAGATTTACTTCTTTTCCATCTTTTAATTTATTTGAAATGTAATCTGAAAATTCGTTAAGAAGTTCTTTTCGTTCGGCTGGAATGGAATTAAAAGAATTTTTCGACGCCTCGATTTTTTCTGCGAGTTTATTATTTAGCGCCATATTTTTCTTTCATTGAATTATTTTTTTTGATTTTAAAATCAATTTATTCATCCCAGAAATACATCTTCGCTTCAAGCGAGTTGGGATACTTTTCCTGAATTTCTTTCATCTTCTTTCGAAACGTCGGGTTGTCTTTGGTCTTTATGTATTCTGCAATACCTCTCTGAACTAAGACTTCGGGCAATAAAGCTGAATCTGTAAACGTTTCAATTTCTTTTTCGGTTACTTCTATTACTTCATCATATTTACCTTTTGGAATCATTGATTCAGAAAAACCGATTCTCAGCATTAGGCGAAATTCATCCGAAGGTAAGTATCCGTTAAAATTGTAATATGATTTTCCGTTGTGATCCAAAAAATAAAACGACGGTGTCCAATAACCGGAAAGTACTCGTCTTATTTCTCTGTCTTTCTTCAAATCAAGTTTCAGTAGAATGAACCATTCGTTCAATTCTTCCTGAACTTTTGAATCAAGATAGGTTTCTTCATAAAGTTTTTTACATCCACCACAATTATCCATTTCAAACTGCAGAAAAATAGGTTTGCGAGATTTTTGTGATTCTTCTTTTGCAAGTTCTAGATTTGTTATCCAGTTCATCTAATCTCCTCATTATTATTTTACCTTTACTTCTATTTACAACTTTAATCTATGGACATACATCTGGGGCTTCTACATCACCTTTTG
>CAZCLA010000009.1:0-3987 GCA_964499285.1 uncultured Melioribacteraceae bacterium | reverse complement strand
GGAATAAATTTTTCTTCGTACCATTTTTTCGATTTATACTTCAGTGCAAAAAATCTTGTGAGCATTCCTGCAATGAAAGGAATACCCAAATAGATGAAAACACTTTCGGCAATTTGTCCAATAGTAATATCTACCGCAAAAGTTTGAAGACCAAGCCATTCAGGTAAAATTGTTAAGAACACATAAGCATAAACAGAGAAAAACAGTACTTGAAAAATTGAGTTGAATGCAACAAGCCCCGCTGCATATTCGGTGTCACCTTTCGCAAGCTGATTCCAAACAATAACCATTGCAATACATCTAGCCAATCCAATTAGAATTAATCCGGCCATATATTCGGGATAATCTTGTAGAAACAAAACAGCGAGTGTGAACATTATTATCGGTCCGACAATCCAATTTTGAACCAATGACAGTCCAAGAACTTTTATGTTTCTGAAAACATCAGGCAATTCTTCATATTTTACTTTTGCAAGCGGAGGATACATCATTAAAATCAATCCAACTGCAATAGGAATATTTGTAGTACCAATACTGAATGAATCCCAAAAGGAAGCGACCGGTGGAAATAAATGTCCCGATAAAACACCAACAAACATTGCAAGAAATATCCATAATGTTAAATATCTATCTAGGAATGATAGTCTATTCGTAATATTCTTCATTGAGTAATTCCCATTTCGTAAATTGACGAAATATTAAACAAAAAAATATTAAATGCAGCAGATTATATTTCTGTCCAAAGCCTCAATTTTTTTTACAGTAATTCTATCTGTAAACTCAGCTGTAAACCAAAAATCCAAGTTATTTATTATCTCTGAAACTCTTTCATCCGCAGGATGAGGGTTGATTAAATAATTAACCCATTTCCCATCCTTATATTCAATAATAAATCCGGCTTCCTTTAATATTTTTAAGTGTTGCGAAACAGTTGAATTTGCAAGATTTAACAGTGCCCGGATCTCACAAACGCAAAGCATTTTTATCTTAAGCGCTTGCAAGATCTTTATTCTGTTCTTATCTGATAATGCTTTAAATATTTTACTGCCTGCCATAAGTAATTGCTTTATATTATTCATTTCGTTCTATGCCGAAATATAGAACCTCTAATCGAGAAATCAAAAAAGTGTTAAAAAATTATTAGTTCAATCTTTGATTTAGAACAAATAATTTATTTGCATTTCTGTGAGATTATTTTTTTCTTGAAATATAAAATTGGTCCGAGAAAGGACAGATATGATAAACAGCAAAAATCCCGCCTTCAGAATATCTAAAGTCTATTTTCTTATTGGAAGTCTTTGGATAATTATTTCCGATCAAGCGGTAAATTTTATTTATGATGTTGAAGTTACTGTGCTGAATTTGAATATTCTTAAAGGATTGGGTTTTGTACTTATCACTTCATTAATTCTTTACATTCTCTTAAAAAGATATCTTAAACAAGTTGAAGACGAAATTGTTAATCGAAAAGCGGTTGAAAATAAGCTTTCGAAAAGTGAAGATTTATTTTTCAATCTTACAGACACAAGTCCCGTTGGGATTGCATTGCTCGATTTGCAAGGAAACGTGACGTTTTTAAACAAAAGAGCCGAAGAACTTTTCAACATTTCTTCATCAGAAACAAATTTAAAAATAAGCGACCAAACAAGATTTAATATCAAAACCATTGACGGCAGCAACATGCCGTTTTATGAATTCCCATACAAAAAAGTTTTGGAAACGAAGCAATCTTTTTTTGATATAAGATGTTTAATTCAATCTGATAATTATATTAAAAAATATATCACAGTAAATGTATCGCCTCTAATTGACAAGAAGGATGATTCATTAATCGGTGTTGTTGTGGTGATTAGGGATATAACAAAAAGCAAAGAAATTGAAGAAGAACTTCAGCATAACGAAAAAAAATATCGTCTTTTGTTTGAAAACAATCCCCAGCCAATGTGGGTTTTCGATAACAACACTCTACGATTTATTGATGTAAACCATGCTGCAGTCGAAAAATACGGCTATTCGAAGAAAGAATTTTTAAGTATGACTATCCGCGATATCAGACCCGACGAAGAAGTAGAAAAACTTGAGGAATTTATTTCTGCTAATCCAAACGCAATGAGACCAAGCGATGAGTCTATGATTTGGCAGCATAAACTTAAAGATGGAAAAATCATTTTTGTAAAAATTCTTTCACATGGAATCGATCTTGAAGGGAAAAAAGCGAGACTTGTACTTGTCAATGATGTAACGGAAGTTTTTCAGAAGGAGCAGGAGCTTAGGGAGAGTGAAAAAAGATTTAGGAGAATTTTTGAACAGATAGTGGATGTTTACTACGAAACAGATCTGAATGGTGAAATTAGAGAAGTAAGTCCTTCAATAAAGAATTTCTCTAAAGGAATATATAGTCGAGAAGATCTGTTGGGGAAATCGCTCTTAAACTTTTATTATGATTTTTCAGAAAGAGATGAGTTCATTCAAAAACTAATGCAGAATGGCTCTGTGGATGATTACGAAGTTAGGCTTAAGAATAAAGACAATTCAATAATTTACTGCTCTGTCTCGGCAAAGCTCATTACTGAAAACGGCGATAAGAAAATCGTCGGAGGTATGAGAGATATTAGTTTTAGGAAGATGTATGAAAAAGAACTTCTTGAAGCAAAAGAGGCGGCTGAAAAAGCGGATCAATTGAAAAGCGAATTTCTTGCACAGATGTCCCACGAAGTCAGAACACCGTTGAACATCATTGTTAATTCAAATCAATTCATATTTGATGAACTATCCGATGAACAAAAAAACAGTATGGAGGATATATTTCACATTCTAAAATCTTCTCAACAAAGAATTACAAGAACAATCGATTCGGTCCTAAATATGTCCGACCTTCAGCTCGGGACATATCACGCAAATTTTCAAAAAGTTGATTTGGTAAAAGAAATTCTTTTAAGATTGGAAAGCGAGTTCAGCATTAGTGCCAAAGCAAAAAAAATAGATCTGATTCTTAATACGGAAAAGAAAAGCGTAGTGGTGAATGCAGATAGATACGCAGTTTATCAGATATTATCTCACTTAGTCGATAACGGTATTAAATATACAGATCAAGGAAAGGTTGAGATAAAACTAATTGACAAAGGGGAAAAGACAGTCGTTGAAGTGAACGATACCGGAATTGGAATCAGTAAAGATTTTATTCCCAGACTTTTTGAACCGTTCTCGCAAGAACAACATGGGTATTCGCGAAAGTATGAAGGAACTGGGCTCGGTCTTGCTTTAGTTAAAAAGTTCTGTGAAATAAATAATGCCGAAATTGAGGTTGATTCTGAATTTAATAGAGGAACTGTTTTTAGGGTTACCTTTAAGAATAACTGACACCGAGAAAAACATACTCTTAACGCACATAATTTCCGCAATATTTTTGTAACTTGCGACCGATTTCCTTCTAATAAATATTCAATAACATACACAATTTTTCAGAGGAGTGAGATGAATAATAAAGCAGCAGTTTCACGCAAAATAATAAGATACGGCATCCTCTTATTTCTTTTGGGATTATTGACCGGTTTTGCAATGCCTGTATTTGAGAACTCAAGAATGGGACTTTCAAGCCATCTCGAAGGAGTGATGAATGGAATGTTCTTGGTATTGCTAGGGCTGATATGGGAAAAATTAAGTCTCAGCGAGATGCTGTTAAAAATCACCTTTTTTTTAGCATTGTTTGGTACTTTCGTCAATTGGCTCACTACTTTGTTCGCAGCAATTGTGGGAGCCGGTAGTGAAATGATGCCTATTGCCGGAGAAAATTTGTCGGGGAATCAATTTGAAGAACTTCTGATTAAAATTGGTTTGATAACACTTTCGGTTGCGATGGTCGCTGTGAGCTGTATAGTTTTGTACGGATTAAAAAATAATGATCCGGCCGCTGAGAGAAATTAATTTGTTCGGTTAATGAAAAAATGTAATGTACTTCCAATTATAGATCAATAAAATATTGAGGAA
>CAZCLA010000008.1:0-96116 GCA_964499285.1 uncultured Melioribacteraceae bacterium | reverse complement strand
AGAGACGGAATCGAACCGCCGACACAAGGATTTTCAGTCCTTTGCTCTACCGACTGAGCTATCTGCCCAAAAAACAAGTCCAAATATAATTTTTAATAGAATATTATCAAAATAATTTTTCTTGAGCTCTTTTCTGCTTTAATAAATATTTGGAAATAAGATTCGCTTATCTTAAAAAGATATTGTATATTATAAATAGTTATATTAAATAGTGATGGTCAACTTTGAGCAATTTTTAATCGATATTCATGCAGACAAATAAAAATCCTATATTCTCTCGTTTAGCAGGATCTATTTTCTTACTATTATTTTTTTCGTTTCCATTATTTTCCCAAAATAATTTATTTCCACAATACAATCTTGAAACTTTTACGACATCCGATGGACTCCCCCAAAATTCTGTCGAGGCAATTCTACAATCTTCAGACTACTATTTATGGTTGGGAACGCAGGAAGGTATTGCAAAATTCGATGGTTACCAGTTTCAGGTATTTAATAAAAAAAATACTAAGGCAATTAAGCATAATTATTTCTCCACAATCTTTGAGGATTCTCAAGGTAATATTTGGCTTGGTACAATAGGCGGCGGATTAGTTAATTATAATGGATTTGAGTTTACCTCTTACACAGTTGAAGAT
This sequence comes from uncultured Melioribacteraceae bacterium, assembly GCA_964499285.1. Classification (GTDB taxonomy): domain Bacteria; phylum Bacteroidota; class Ignavibacteria; order Ignavibacteriales; family Melioribacteraceae; genus JAGFIY01. Next base: position 95,478 of record CAZCLA010000008.1, on the reverse strand, counting down.
GGGCTCCCAAGTAATTTTATCCGTTCGATTGCTGAAGACAGTTTCGGAGCAATTTGGATCGGAACTGATAATGGGCTGATACTGTTTTATGAAGGAAAATTAATTGAACCGCAAACTCAAGTATTTAAGGAAGCAAATATACATTCGATTATCAAAGATAAGAATAATCAAATGTGGTTAGATATTGAAGGTATTGGACTCTTTGTATTTGACACCACAATCGTAAAGAGATACACTTTTTTGGATGGTCTGCCGCAAACTTCAATCAATAAAATTTTTAATGCATCTGATGGTTCAATTTGGATTGGAACAAACGGAGGCGGTTTAGCCAGGATTAAAGATGAGAAGATTACCATAATTGATGAAGCTTCCGGATTGGCTGACGATATTATTACAGCAATTTACGAAGATGCTGATGGATTTATCTGGATTGGAACTAACCGCGGTGGAGTAAATATTATTCATAACGGAAAGGTTATTAAACATCTTTATAAAAATTTCGGACTCACAAACGGCAGAATTCGATCAATTTACCAGGATAGCGAAGGCTCAGTTTGGATTGGAACAAATGGCGGCGGGTTATCTAAATGCAGCCAAGGAAAAGTAAGGTCTTATACATCTATTAACGGATTATGCTCCGACAACATACAAGCTGTTTTCCAAGACTCAAAAGGAAATGTCTGGATTGGAAGCGATGCAGTTGGGGTTGCAAAATATTCCAACGATGAATTTTCTTGCTTTTCGACTGAATTTGGTTTAAGAAATAGTCACATCCTTTCGATTGCCGAAACTCGAGATGGGTCGATCTGGTTAGGGACAAATGGCGGTGGATTGAATAGGATAGACAGTGAGACAATTACAATATACAATACACGTAACGGACTTTCGAGCAATCAAATTCGCTCCATGCTGACTGATAAAAATGGAAATCTTTGGATTGGTACAAACGGAGGCGGAGTGATGATGTTTGACGGGAACAAATTCACAACCTACGATAGATCGAACTCCGATCTTCCCTACGACAGAGTCTATGCAATTTGTGAAGATAGTTCCGGCGCTATTTGGTTCGGAACTTACGGCGGCGGGCTGGCTAAATTATCTAACGGATCATTTACATCATATTCAATAAATAGCGGACTTAGCAGTGATTTTATACTCTCACTTAATACGCTAAACGATGGTTCAATTTGGATCGGTACATCCGGAAACGGTATTATACGATTCAAAGAAGGAAAATTTGTTGAGATAAATTCTCAGAATGGATTGTTTGACGATTCAATTTTTACGATCCTTAACGATGGAATAGGAAATTTCTGGATGAGTTGTAATTACGGGATTTTCAAAGTCTCAATTGACGAACTAAACGCATTTGCCGATGGACGAAGCAATTCAGTAAGTTCGACTGAATTTACACACGCCGATGGAATGAATTCAAATGAGTGCAACGGTGCATTTCAACCCTCTTCATGGAAATTGACAAACGGAGAATTATGGTTTCCTACAATTGCCGGAGTTGCAGCAATCAATCCTGAAAATTTGATTTATAACGAGAATCCTCCTCCCGTAATCCTCGAACACGTTATTTCAAACGATTCAACTTATTTAATCTCCACTCCGAAGTTAAATTTTTCCGCATCGGAAAGAGAGATCGAAATTGATTATACTGCAGTAAGCTTTAATGCACCCCAAAAGATTCAGTTTAAGTATAAGTTGGAAGGCTACAGTCCGGAATGGCGAAGTGTGGGGACAAGGCGGCAAGCATATTTTACGAACCTTCAACCGGGCGATTACAAATTTACTGTTATTGCGGCAAATAGTGATGGGGTTTGGAATTACGAAGGAGCATCAATCAGTTTTAGCATTGAACCGTATTTTCACGAAACTTATTGGTTCTACGGAAGTGCAGCGGCTTTTATTCTGTTGATAGTTTTTGCAGGATACAGATACAAGGTGAATACATATAAACGTCAAACAAAAATCCTTGCACAAAAAGTTGAAGAAAGAACTAAAGAGCTTCAAAAAGAAAAAGACAATCTAGCTCAGGCGGAAGAAAGATTTAGATCAGTTGCCGAATCAGCAAGTGACGCAATTATTGGATTTGATAAAAACGCTAAAGTGTTTTTTTGGAATAATAGTGCCGAGGATATTTTCGGTTATTCAAAGCGTCAGGCTATCGGAAGCAATTTTTCAAGATTTATTCCCGACCAGAATGCAAAAATTCACGGTGAGAGTTTTGATATTCAAAAACTACTCAAAAACGAATTTGATAGATCAGTTAAGGAATTAATAGGACTATCATCGAACGGAACTCAGCTTGATTTAGGTGTTTCTTTCTCTAGCTGGGTCGCAGATAATGAAATATTCTTTACTGCGATTGTACGCGATATAACACTAAGAAAACAAGCAGAAGAAGCGTTGAGAAAAAATGAAGCAAAATTAAAAGAACTCAACGAAAGCAAAGATAAATTTTTCTCAATTATTTCTCACGATCTGAAAAGTCCATTTACATCACTTGTAGGATTTTCCGAATTTCTCGTCCATGAATTGGATAATCTTTCAATCGAAGAAATAAAGGAATATTCTTCGAGCATTCATAACTCGGCAACCGGTGTTTTAAGACTGCTTGAAAACTTACTTCAATGGTCGAGATTCCAGAGAGGCAAAATTGATTTTAAACCGGAAAATATCGATATAAAATTTCTGGTAAACGATATTTTCGAATTATATAAAATTTCTGCAAAAAATAAGGGCATCGAATTAATAAATGCAGTAAGTGATAATTTACCTGTTTTTGCAGATAAAAATATGATGGACACTGTATTAAGAAATTTGACTGCCAACGCAATTAAATTCACAAAATCCGGTGGCAAGGTAAGCATTTACTCCGAGTTGAAAGAAAATGTAAATATTATCGTTGAAGATACAGGTGTTGGAATTTCCAAAGAAAATATTCAAAAATTATTTAAGCTAGACACACACCACACGACTGCTGGAACAAATAACGAACAAGGAACCGGTTTGGGATTGGTTATTTGTAAAGATTTTATCGTGAAAAATAATGGTACAATTAGAGTAGAAAGTCAGCCTGATGTTGGAACAAGATTTATAATTGAACTCCCCTGGGAAAATAAATAATTATTAAAGTTTATATAACAATATTAAAAAAAAAACGGGACGTTCACACAGTGTGAAGTCCCGTTTTTTATATTTCTCAAAAAATCTGAATTTATTTTTTACATTACTAAAGCCATAACGGCTTTTTGCACGTGAAGTCTGTTTTCGGCTTCATCAAAAATTACTGAATTCACAGAATCCGCCACTTCGTCTACAACCTCATCTCCCCTATGTGCCGGAAGACAATGCATAAACAAGTAATCATCTTTTGCGTGTTTAACAAGTTCCGGATTAACTTGATATTTTGCAAATTTGGCTTTTCTTTCTGCCGCCTCGGATTCTTGACCCATGGATGCCCAAACGTCCGTGTAAACAATATCTGCATCTTTAACTGCAGAAATAGGATCATCGGTTATCTCGATCTTGCTTCCCATATATTTGGCGTACTCCTTGGCAGTTTTGACAATATCCTCATTTGGTGTGTATCCGGACGGTGAAGCTATTGTAAGATCCATTCCAACCTTTGAACAACCATAAAGCATTGAATGAGCCATGTTGTTTCCGTCACCGATATAAGCCCATTTAAGTCCTTGAAGTTTTCTTTTCTTTTCGAGGACCGTAAACAAATCAGTGAGAACCTGGCAAGGATGGAGCAGATCAGTCAATCCATTTATTACAGGAATTGTTGCATAATGTGCAAGGTCAACCACATCCTTATGAGAAAAAGTTCTGATCATAATTCCATCTAGATAACGGGAAATTACTTTTGCTGTATCGTGAATGTTTTCACTCTTTCCCAATTGAAGATCGTTAGGACCAAAGTACATACCAATTCCGCCGAGTTGATAAATTCCCGCCTCAAAAGAGATTCTTGTACGTGTAGAAGGCTTAGAAAATATCATACCCAACGTTTTGCCTTCCAAAATTTTATGAGGTTCTCCTATCAACTGTCTGCGTTTAAGGTCCTCTGCCGTATCAAATATTTGATACATCTCTTCCAACGTAAGATCGTTTATAGAAACTAAACTCTTACCTTTCATATTTACTGCCATTATCTAATTAACCTCCACATTTTCATTTAAAATTCTTGTTCCACAATTTTCTTGATCAATTTGTTCTTCGTTTGTAATAATAGATTCATTACCGCAGTGTTGCGCAAAGTCGATAGCAGCTAGAATTTTGGGTCCCATACTTCCTGAACCGAATTCCCCTTTTTCATAATATTCCTTAGCTTCCGCAACCGTAATTCTATCTAACGCTTTTTGATCAGGTTTATTGAAATTAATGTACGCTTTGGGAACGTCTGTAATGATAAAAAAATTATCGGCGTTTATTTCCCTTGCGAGAAGTGATGAAGCAAGATCCTTATCGATAACCGCTTCAATTGCTTCAAGGTAATTATTGGGATGACGGAAAACTGGAATTCCACCACCGCCTGCAGCGATAACAATATTGCCCTTGCCTACAAGATTTTTAACAATATCTTTATTAAAAATATCGATCGGTTTAGGAGAAGCAACAACGCGACGCCAGCCTCTTTTTCTTGCATCTTCCTTGAAGACAAAGTTATTAGTTTTTGCTAAGAGATCAGCTTCTTCCTTCAAAAAGAATGCGCCGACCGGTTTGGTTGGATCTTTGAATGCAGGATCATCTCTATCCACCAAAACTTGGGTTACTAAAGTTACAACATTCTTTTCAATTCCAACATCATTCAGAACATTGCGCATCATTCTCTCTATCATGTAACCGATGCCGCCTTGTGAATCGGCTACACAAATATCCAAAGGCATTTTAGGAATTTTATATTCCTTATAACCCGCTTCATTACGAAGAAGAATATTGCCGACTTGAGGTCCGTTCCCGTGTGTAATTACAATATTGTAACCATTTTTCAGAAGTCCAATCAACTTAATACAAGTATCGTAAGTATTCTTTTCCTGCTGTTCGATTGTACCGGTCTCATTACCTCGCAGCAATGCATTTCCGCCGAATGCAACAACAGCTATCTTGCTCATATAATTCCTTTTTCTTTCAGAACGGATTCCAATGTCACGCTGCCGATTTCCTGAAGTTCATACTGAACTCTTGTGTTCGGTTTGTTAATTTTTAAAATCCGCCCTAGATCAATAGGTGTTCCGATAACAACAGAATCACAATCTACTTTGTTTATTGTTTCTTCAAGATCCTTCATCTGCTGCTCACCATAACCCATTGCCGGAAGAAGAATTCCAATATTAGGATATTTTTCAAAAGTTTCTGTTATTGATTTTACCGTATATGGTCTAGGGTCAATAATCTCAGTTGCACCGTATTTTTCTGCTGCAACGGTTCCTGCTCCGTAAGTCATTTCACCGTGAGTCAAGGTAGGACCATCTTCAACAACCAAAACTCTCTTTCCTTTGATAACTGAAAGATCGTCAACGTTCAACGGTGATGCACCTTCAATAATTTGTGCTTCCGGATTTACTTCACGGATATTGTGTATAACCTCAAGAATATCTTCGGCATCGGCTGAATCAATCTTGTTAACAACTGCAACATCAGCCATTCGTAAACTTGTGTTTCCGGGATAATAATAAAGTTCATGTCCAGGTCTATGCGGATCGACTACTGTGAACGTCAAATCAGATTTATAGAATGACATATCATTGTTACCGCCGTCCCATACGATAATATCTGCCTCTTTTTCTGCTTCTCTTAAAATGGCTTCATAATCAACTCCAGCATAAATTATTCCACCTAAAGCAATGTGTGGTTCATATTCTTCAATTTCTTCAATAGTGCATTCGTGAGTTTTAAGATCCTCGAGTGTTGCAAAACGCTGAACTTTTTGTTTTACTAAGTCACCGTAAGGCATTGGGTGTCGAATAGCAACAACTTTTTTCCCGGCTTCGCGAAGAATTTTTACCAGTTTTCTTGAAGTTTGACTTTTTCCGCAGCCTGTTCTTACCGCTAGTACAGAGATTACAGGTTTGGTGCTTTTAATTTGGGTTTCATCACCACCTAAAAGTCTAAACGAAACACCTGCAGCATTTACCATTGATGCTTTTGTCATAACATAATCGAAGGGAACATCTGAATAAGAGAATACAACTTCGTGAACGTCGAATTCTTTTATAAGATCGATCAATTTTGATTCTTCATAAATTTTGATACCGTTTGGATACAATTTGCCGGCTAGCTTAGTAGGGTATTCTCTTCCATCAATGTTCGGAATTTGAGTTGCCGTGAAAGCCACAACATTGTAATCTTCGTTATCTCTGAAGTACACATTAAAATTGTGAAAATCTCGCCCAGCGGCGCCCATAATTAATACATTTTTCTTTGACATAAGTTTTCCTTGTTTTTATTCTACGGTTACGCTTTTTGCTAAATTACGCGGTTGATCTACGTTTAAGCCTTTCTTAACCGCGATATGATAAGCAAGCAGTTGAAGCGGAATCACGTTCAATATTGGTGCAAGCAGCGGACAAGTGCTTGGTATCTTTATAACATGATCTGCCATTTTATCTACTTTCTTATCCATTTCGTTTGCTATGACAATTACTTTTCCTTTTCTTGCTTTTACTTCCTGAATGTTGCTTAAAACTTTTTCGTGGACTGCATCTAACGGGGCAATAAAAACGACCGGCATATTTTCGTCAATGAGAGCAATAGGTCCATGTTTCATTTCTGCTGCAGGATAACCTTCGGCATGGATGTATGAAATTTCTTTAAGTTTCAGCGCTCCTTCAAGCGCTACTGGGAAATTATATCCTCTTCCCAGATAAAGAAAGTTTGTCGCGTTAACAAATTTTTCGGCAAGTTTCTCGATCTTTTTATTAAGTTCAAGAATCTTTGCGATTTTGTCCGGAATTAGATCCATTTCCTTGACTAATTTTCTTCCGTCCAAATGACTCATTCGCCTTTTACGTGCGAGTAGAATTGTTATCAAAGCAAGAACGGATAACTGTGCTGTAAATGCTTTTGTAGATGCAACGCCAATTTCTGGCCCGGCATGAATATAAACTCCTGCCTCGCTTGCCCTTGCAATTGAACTACCAACAACATTGCAAATTCCCAAAACCAATGCCCCTTTTTTCTTTGCTTCCTTCAACGCAGCAAGAGTATCCGCGGTTTCGCCGGATTGAGATATAAAAAATATCGTATCATTCGGATTAATAATCGGATTTCTGTAGCGAAATTCACTTGCATATTCCACCTCTACCGGAATTCCGGCATATTCTTCAATCATGTACTCACCTACTAAAGCAGCATGCCATGATGTTCCACAAGCGGAAATAATAATTCGATCAGATTGAGCAATTCGGTCCTCGTAACCATGAAGCCCGCCAAGTTTTGAAATACCTTCTTTCTCGAGAAGTCTTCCCCGCAAAGAATTTCTAACCGATTCCGGCTGCTCCATAATTTCTTTGAGCATAAAATGAGCATATCCGCCTTTTGTTATTTCATCGGCACTTACAGTGATTTCTTCAATAGATTTTTCTAGTTTATGATTTGCAATTGTTCTCGCTTTGAAACCGTCTTTAGTTATGAGAGCTACCTCGTCATCTTCAAGATAGACAACTCTGCTGGTATGAGCTATCAAAGCGTTAACATCCGATGCAATATAGTTTTCATTTCTTCCTACACCAATTACCAGCGGCGAACCTTTTTTTGCAACAACTATTTTATCCGGTTCTTTTTGAGAGATAACGGCAATTCCGTATGCTCCCTCAACCTCATTCAATGCGATCCTTACACCTTCAAAAAGATCTTTTGTATTTTTGAAATGAAGATCAATAAGATTGGCTAGAATTTCAGTATCTGTTTCACTATAAAATTTATAACCCTTCTTCGCAAGAAGTTCTTTAAGAATCTGATAATTTTCTATTATACCGTTATGTATTAGAAAAAGATCTTTATCATTATTTTGATGTGGATGGGCATTAGTTTTATTCGGTTCGCCATGTGTAGCCCAACGAGTGTGGCCGATACCAAGCGTTGCACTTAGTTTCTTTTTATAAACATTTTCTTCCAGAATCGAAACTTTTCCTTTATATTTTTCAATGATTGAAATATTTTTATCGATTATCCCGATTCCGGCAGAATCGTATCCTCTGTATTCTAATCTTTTAAGTCCTTCAATTAGAATCGGCACACAGTTGTTGTTCCCAATGTAACCTACTATACCGCACATTACGCAGCTCCTTTTTGAAAATAAATTAAATAAATCGGAACGGAAAAACTTAATGATCCGGACAGGGTCTAAGCAGTAAATAATTGAAGCGAGAAAATGAAATTGTCACAACTTTTGGCATAAACATTATATAAAAAGATTTAAAAACTGTTCAAAATTTACAAAAAATGTACGAATCTCCAATAAAAAAGTTTAGTGAGTCTTTTTATTTTATTTTTGCCATTTTCTTTGTTACCGATTTAGTTTCTCCTTCATGTTCAACGATCACTTTGTATAAATAAGTTCCGTTTGCTATTCTGTCGCCGTCCTGGTCTAGACCGTTCCAGTAAATTCTGTTAAAGCCGAACTGAAGATTAGAACGATTCAATTCAATTGTCCTAATTTTTCGTCCTGCAATAGTATATATATTAATTTTTGCTGATTCAGGAATATTTGCGCCCTGAAGCGTGAAAGTAAAATGAGTGTCATCCGCAAATGGATTAGGATAATTAAAAACATTTAGAATATCATTCCTTGAATCTACCTTAAAAGAAACGCGGTAAGAAGAGGAATCATGATAATTTCCAGTAGCATCTTTTGCGAGAATCTCTAAAATATGAGTTCCGTCCTCAAGTTGTGGATGCCAAATAACTGTCGCTTTTTGATCTGCCTGAATTGAACTACTGAAAGTTAAAGAATCATTTTTGAACGACAATCTAATTCCGTCAAAGTAAATTGAAAAATTTGTGGTATCCATTTCCAACGGACTGTTATCCTTCAGTTCGATCCGAACCTTCGGAGTAGTCGATACAACATCACCGCTAATTATTTCAACATCGTCAAACTTAACATTCAGTTCGGGTCGTGTTGAATCAGCTAAAACATAAAAAGATTTCATCAAAGAGTTGTTGTACGTGAATTTTTCATTAATTCCATCTTGAATCTTTATTTCTAATGCGTTTCTACCAATAAGCGATTTCGTTGGGATTGTTACTTCAGTTTCAGCAATTCGAGAATTATTAAAGAATAACTTTGATTTTTCCACCGGTAGTTCTGAATTTAACACGTTAATTTCTGCTGTGGTGCTGTCAACTTCCGTCCCGAAGTTATTAACTGCGATATTAAAAATGAAGTCAACCCCTTGTAGAACCGAATCCGTTTCGGTAGTTAAATCTTCATTACTTAAAATAAACTCCGGTGGATTTGTGTAATCAAATCCCACCTTTATTAATTCAGCTAGATTCTGTGCCCCAAATGATGTATCAATGAAATTGAATTCAGTCTGTAAGTAATCATATTGACCTGCTTGCAGATCTAATATTGCTGCTGAAGTATAATTACTATCTAGGACTTCCCAAGTTTTACTTTGACTTCTTCTGCCCAATATATTAACCGAATATTCTGAAGTTTCTGATTTTTCAGTATTTAAAGAAAATGTGACCGAGTCGAAATTTACGCCTGGTCCAATAATCGGCGTTATAATTTTTCCTTCTGTGTCATTATATGAACCAAAAAATTTGAATATTTTCGGGTCAAATCCTGATTTGAACACAGCCGCAAATACTCTGTCATTTATAGGATCGTAAGTCCAAGAGTAAAATCCTTTATAAGGATCAAATGTAATCCACTCTTCTTCAAAGAGAGAAGTTTCAATATTCAATCTTCTCATATAGCCCGAAATATTTCCTTCGAATGGGTAGATATATTTCCCATCGACAAAGAAGCTTTGAAAGTTCTGATAAGCTTGTCCTGAGAATACAATATCATCCCCCACTTTTGACCAATCATTTTCTGGATCAAAAATTCGAAGTGTGTAAACCAAATCACCAAGCGCATCTTTATATGCCAAATTATAAATTTTATCACCATCACTTGAGATATAGAATGCTCCATCTCTAACTGCTCCGGTTTGGCTTTCTATCAAACCTTCCGGTATAAATACCGAACCCGTATCACCTGATGCTAACTCAACAAATTTCAGATAGTTCTTATCCCCTTCGGGCACATAAATCTTCCCTTGATGATATGCGATCTGATGCCAAACATTAAATTCGTAGTCACCTACTGTCCCGACAAATTGTCCAGTCGAAGCATCAAACTTGAATATTTTTGATTTTCCACCAAAATAAGCCATGTGAGCTGCAAAAATAAAGTTCCCGTCAGTTGTTATCGAAGAAAGACTGTTAAGTCCATCAGGCAGTTGAATATTCAGTGAATCGATAAGTCTTTTTTCATTAGGTTTCGGTGGTAGATTTTTTGTATTCAATACAAGTGTTTTAGAATAGTCATCAAATACCATGTTTTCTAATGTGAATAATTTCAGTTGATCTTTCTCAAAATTGCTTTTCAGAGAGGATTCAGGACGAATACTAAATGTTTGTATGTCAGACCAATTTTCAAGCTGTTCATCATCATTTATTTTTGCACGCCAGAAATAGATGTCATTTATCAAATTCGATATTTTTATTGTGACAATACCTTTATGAGCTGCCAAGTCTGAAAATCGTTGAATCGGTTGATCAAAAGTTATACTTGTGTCTATCTCAATTGTGTAACTTAATTCCTTGCCGATATATTCACCAATATCAGCAATTGCGAAAGTCAGTGAATCACTAATTCCTACAAATCCGTTTTCGGGATATAATAAATTCGGTTCAGATAGATTGAAAACAGAAAAGTTTCTAGAGGCTTTATTATCTGAGAAATCCATCTCATCAATCATTCCGTCCTCGTTTACTCTAGCTTCCAGATTAAACACTCCGGCATTTTCGGTTAACCATAAAAATTTCACGGAATCAATTTCGCCGAATCCACTCATTTTTTTTGACCCAATCAAGGTTTGTCTGTTCATTTCAAAAAGTTCAACTGTTACTGAATCAGTATAAAAGTTTGATCCCAAATTTCTAATCTTCACAGTAACAAATATTGAGTCATTGATTGTTGGGGATAAAGGTGAAATTGAGATGTAATCTGGTACAAGCGAGAAATCCGGTTTTTCAGGCAATGCAAGTTTCAATGCGGGATCACCTAAATAGCTTAACAGTGCAATATGATCCTCTGTTAATTTACTTAGTGAACCGGCGTATTCATTTTTCGCGGCGAATAAAGCATCCCCAATAACATGGTGTTTATAAGTGAAAATCTGCTTAAATAATTTGTTATTAAGCGTAACACCGTGAGTAAAAAATGTAAGTCCTGTATGTCCCCAGAAACCAATGCTTCCTTTTCCGGGAATTTTATTAAACTGTTCACCGAAAACATTTTGATTATCGTAATGTGCAGTATAACAAGTAATACTGCTTATAAAAGGAAGCCGGTTATCGTTTTCCAATAAGAAAATATCATCAGTCAAGAAAACTTGGTCCCATTGATAACCCCCACCGTGTCCGTAAAAATTAGCAATAACCGCACCTTTATTGAACATATTTCTGATCTCCGGTGTTGATCCAAGATACGGTTCATGTTCTGGTTTATTAGGATAGTTGAAGACAAAATCGGTAGTATATCCATCAGGTTTGATATAAATATTACTGATTGAGAGATTTTTATCGTTGAATCCAAAACGTGCTTCGTCCTCAAAATCTTCGCCGGCGCCAATCATAAAAATATTCTGCTTCCACTCTTTCGAATTATCATCTGGATAGTCAACAATCTTATCAACCAGCGTGTTTGCTTCTTCCAAAGTTTCACAACTTATTCGACCTATCACTAAGTCGGGAATAACATCATCACCTGCTATGGAAACAAACATATTGTCGCTGACAGCATTTCCATATAGATATGAATGATAATCGATCGACGGAATAAAATTTGGCCTGCTCTCAGACAGCAATTCTCTGTAGTCCCAACTCATATCCCCAAGCAAGGCAACATAAGCAGGCGGAGTTCCCATCCAATTTTCAAAAGCATAACTTATAAAATCTTTGATCGCATAAGGGTCAGTAAGTCCAAAAGAAAATTGGTTGTAAATATCAAACATATCTATAACTGCGACTCTAGGTGAGGAATATCCCTCAAGATTATCACGTCGATATTGAGAAAGCCGATTAGCTGCTTCTAAAAAATTCGGATGAGTAATAATAATATAATCAGCACCGGATGGAAAATTTATGAGATCAGTTTCATCTGTAAAATAATTTATTGAACTAGGTCTGTTAAAACTGTTTGAAGAAACGCAAAAATACTCACTTGATTCAGTTAATGTATCAGCAAAATATACCGATTCATAAAAATCATTTGTGATATCCGCGTTACGAATTAATTCACCGGAAGCCGGATTATAAATTTTTATGTCTGATCCTTTCCAGCGGTAAAGAGCTAATCTCGTCTTACGATTTGTCTTCTTGGCTTCGAAAATAAAACTCTCGCCATTAATGTTATGAATTTTTGTATATCCGAAGCTGAACCAATTTATTCTGATCTCATCGGAACGATTGTTGTTCTGGTTTCCCGGGACAAACACTTCGAAGGTATTGGTAGGATAAAGCGTGAAATCGTTTCGATTGATTGCAAAACTGAACGAAGCAGTATCCTGACCCCACCAATTTAGTTGACCAACAGTCTGTGAAGAAAGTTTAATCTCAACATTATGCTCGCCTGTTGTCATTCCATGCAAAAGACCAGATATTATAATTGAGTCTTGATTCTCATAAATATTTTGCGGGAATATAAACTCATGAACAAATATTTTATTATAATTTCCTTCAGTTCCGCTTGCCGTTCCCCAAAACCAATAGTCTCTTTTTCCGTCGGGAGCATAACCAAGGCGTTCGTAAAGTGTATCTCTTTCCAAATGGACTGACTCAAATGAGGATTCGATGGTTAGATCATAATTGCTTGGAGTTCCATCTTTATCGCGATAGAAACAAAGCTCACCGTCGTTTTCAATTGAAAGCCAATAAATATTTTCTTTGTTATATAAATTTAGCGTTGTGTATTTTGAAGGTGGCGGAGGAAAACCAACGAATTGAAGATATTCACCTGATTCAAAAATATTGTTGTTGTTATTATTTTCTATAATTTCAATCGGGATTCTCTCACCCATATTAAACATTGCAAGCTGATCAATTGAAATCGTTTCGAGTTGTTGATAAATTTCTTTTAATTCATCATAGGTAATTCTGTAAACCCCTTTGTTCTCCACTCCGATCTTGAAATATTTCCTTCCGGGTTTATACCAGTCATCCACTGAACTTTTGTTGGTATAATTTTTTATAATAGCAGAAAATTGCTTCGATTGTTCTTCATTCACTACTCTACTTTCAATTAGTTTGTCATTCAACCTATCGTTAATTGCAGAAACCGGAGATCCAAAAGTATTAGTATTAAAACTCACTTTGAAAACGATTTCTTTTAATCGAACTAAATTCCTTTGGACCGGATTAAACTGATATGGATAAATAATTACGTTTTGAATACGTGTAAATCTAGCTGTGAATGGTCTCTCCAATTTAATTTGTTGCTGTGGAAAGAGATTATTTGACCCATATGTTTCTTCATCGAACAGTGGAATTTTATCTAAGTATTCATCCAGACCTATTTCTTCGTAAGGTAAAATGAATTTACCGTTTATGGTTTCCGATTGGTTTGAAATTATTTTTAATTCCGGGTCCGAATTATGAGGAATTCCGATTGATATACTTTCGTACGGTATATTTGGCTGCCCGATATTTACCCAAGGACTTAGTGGTTCAATTTTATATCCTCTAAGATGACTATCTTCATAAAAGTTCATCGAATAATCATTTGGAGTATATTTAATTGTAAGAGAATTTTGCGTCTGCTCGAGAATTTCATATTTCTGAGCAATAATAAAATTAAGCGAAACAAAAAAAAGTAATATTTGCCAAGCTCGCATGAAGTCCTAGATTAAATTATTATTGAAGATATTTAGCGGATAACTGGAATTCAAGTCAAAAACGTCAACCATTCGAAATCGAATAGCACCAAATTATTTTATAGGAAGTATTTTTGAAGTATATGAATCTGGCTCATGGGATTTTAAATAACCTGAAGTGAATCCCGGAACAATTTTTCTAAAGAAATTGATCCATCCAGTTTTGTCTGAAACCTCGAGCATCACAAATATATCATTCATAAATGTCTCAAGATCGTTTATTGTTTTTTCAGAATCGATGCTTGTTTTAAATATCTTTTTATGCGAAGTTGCCAGAATTCCTTCGTCCTCGGTTAAAATTTCTTCAAACAACTTTTCGCCGTCTCTAATTCCCGTAAATTCTATTTTTATATCTTTATCAGGAATCAAATTATTCAGTAGAATCAAATCTCTTGCAATATCTAAAATTTTAACCGGTGCCCCCATATCAAGAATAAAAATATCGCCGCTCTTTCCCGCGGTTGTTGCTTGCAGGACCAATGCCACAGATTCAGGAATAGACATAAAATATCTTTTCATATCCGGATGAGTAATTGTTATAGGTCCGCCTTTTCTTATCTGATCCAAAAATATCGGAAGGACACTTCCCCTGCTTCCAATAACATTTCCAAACCTAACCGATACAAAATTTGCTGTGGATTTTTGTCCGATGCTCGTTACGATAATTTCAGCAATTCTTTTTGTCACACCCATAATACTAGTGGGATTTACTGCTTTATCAGTCGAGATTAGAACAAAGTTTTTACATTCATTCTTGAGTGCAGCCATAGCTAGGTTATATGTCCCAACAATATTTACTCGAACGGCTTCTTCCGGAAATTTTTCCATAACCGGAACATGTTTGTATGCCGCTGCATGGAAAACAACTTCCGGTTTGAAATCATCGAAAATTGAATTCAATCGTTTTCTATCAGAGATATCACACAAAACCATTGAAATCGAACAAGGATTAGGCATTCCGTTTAAATCCAATTCGAGATTCACAAGATCGCTTTCATTAATATCCAAAATGCAAATTTCGGAAGGATGATAAAGCGAGATTTGCCTGCAGATTTCATATCCGATTGAACCGGCAGCACCTGTCACTAGAACGCGTTTTCCTTTTATATATTTAATAATATCTTTTGTGTTAATCGCAACAGCTTGTCTTCCGATTAAATCACTTACGCTAATATCACGAATATCTTCAACTTTCACCTTTTGGAGGTTTGAGATATCATTAATTGTTGAGATAACCTTAACATCGTAAATGTTGCTTTCATGAGCTATCTTTAATATTTTTCTATGGAAGTCCCGATCTGCGGTCAGTATCGAAATTACTATTGTTTCGATTTTATATTTCTTCACGATTTCAGGTATGTCATAAATAGAACCAAGGACAGGAATACCAAATATTCTTAGTGCTTGCTTGCTTTGGTCATCATCAACAAAACAAATCGGGTTAATCGAAGTTGCCGAACTTCTGTTAATATCACGCATTAGTTGTTCAGCACTATGTCCTGCACCCACAATCAGTGCACGCTTTTTATTTGCTTGGGAAATATTTCGGCGCATCACTTCAAGGTAAATTCTTTTAGAAAATTTAAAACCGGCAGTAAGCAAAAAAGTAAAAACCATATCCGTCAACAGCAAACTTCTCGGGAAACCGTCAAACAAGTGATAGTTTGTGCCATAAATAAAAATGAACAATATAACGTTGCTGATAACGCTTGCTTTAATTAATGTGACGAGATCATGAATTGAAATTAACTTCCAAGAAACATCATACAGCTTATAGTAGTGGAAAACGACAAGCTTTACTCCACTGAATATCAAAAAGATTACAAAAAATTCATTATATGTGGGAATTATCGATTTAAAATCCGAGCGAATTGAAAAGGAAAGATAGAGTGAGATAAAGAAGGAAATTAAATCGAATAATCCAAATGCAAGTTTACGCTTTAATCTTGTTGGATAGAGAAATCTTTCTATTTTGTGATTCATTTCAGAAGTGTAATGATTGTAAGAAAAAGAATTTTTAAATCCAATATAAGGCTATGATTTGAAACATATTTTTTGGAGAGTTCGATTTTCTGAGGTAAAATCTCTCGAATATACACATCCTCAATGTTTTGTACGTTGTTTAAAATTTTTCCTTCGTGTCTAAAATTGATAGACGCAAAATCTGATATTCCAGGTTTGACCTGTAAAAGTAAATTATACTCATCGCGGTAAAACTCTGCAAATTTTTTCACCTCGGGTCTCGGACCAACAAAACTCATATCGCCTTTTAACACGTTAATAAGTTGTGGAATTTCATCAAGTTTCCACATCCTCAAAAATGCACCGACTTTTGTAACTCTATCATCCAATTCTGAAGAAATTGCCGGACCATTTTCATCGGATCCCTTTTTCATTGTCCGGAATTTTATAATATTAAATATTTTCCAATTTTTACCCATCCGTTCTTGCAGATAGAATATTGGACTGCCGCTGTCGATCCAGATTATAAACGAAATGATTAGAATTAATGGTGAAAGTAACACTATAAACAAGATCGATAAGAAAATATCTAAAAACCGTTTGATCAAGGAGGATAATCCTAAAGTTCTAAAATAAAGGATAAACATAGTAAATATAACAGAAAAAAACAGTATTATTTATCAAGATCAACGTCTGTTTTTCTCCAAGATTTTTAATACTGAATTTGAAATATGATGCATCTCTCTATCCGAAAGATCTGGGTAAATTGGTAGAGAAACCAATCTTGGGAATTGAGTTTCCGAAACCGGAAAATTTTTCGTAGCTACCTTAAATTTATCCCGGTAGTAGGGATGTCTATAAAGCGGGATAAAATGAACGCTGCACCCGACTCCTCTCTCCTTCATCAATTCAATAAATTCAGCTCTTTCTAATTTTAGAGCATTGAGATTCAATTTAATAACATAAAGATGATAGGATGTTCTTCTGTCATTGGGAATGGAAATAATTTCAATTAATTCATTATTCGTAAAAACGGAATCATAATAATCCGAGACGTGTTTGCGTGACTTAAGAAGTTTATCAGCATCCTTCAATTGATTTAGTGCAATAGCAGCTTGAATATCTGTAAAATTATATTTGAATCCCGGAGCAATTACTTCATAATACCAACTACCTTCTTTCGTATAACGCTTCCATCCATCTTTGTCTATTCCATGCAGCCTCATTACTGAGGCTCTTTTTGCTATATTCTCGTCATCGGTAGTTATCATCCCACCTTCGCCCGATGCTAAGGGTTTTGTTACATAGAAACTGAAACCTGTAGCATCTCCCCATGTTCCAATCATTTTTTCTTTATAATAAGATGGAAAAGCATGAGCAGCATCCTCGATAATCTTTAAATTATGCTTCTTTGCCAGGGTAATAAGCTTATCCATATCACAAGGAATTCCACCGTAATGAACGGGGATTATTGCTTTTGTTTTTGAAGTTATTGCTCTTTCAACTGCTTCGGGATCAATATTTAACGTAACCGGATCAACATCTACGATAACTGGAATCGCATTAAAGTAACAAATTATTTCCGCCGTAGCAGTGAAGGTTATCGAAGGAATTATAACTTCATCACCTTCCTTTAAATTTATTGCTTCAAGCATGAGATGTGCAGCCGCCGTCCAAGAGCTCACTGCAACCGCATATTTTGCTCCGATAAATTTTCTAAACTCTTCCTCAAATTTTAGAACCTTTGGACCTGTCGTCCACCAACCTGACTTAAGAGTTTCTACAACACTATCTATTGTTTCTTGATTCAAATAAGGCTTATGAAATTGAATAAATTCAGAGGACATAAAATTCTCGTAAATATTTTTTCGAAAAAATGTTTCGCTTTAATAATAGATCAACCACACCTTTTATAAATCCGAACGCATAGGCGGAATGCAGAATTATAACTGCGCCAACAAAATATAATGCTTTCCCAACACCTTTTTTTATCAAAACCGGGATGCTGAAGATAATAATTGCACTTAAATAAATTGCAGGAAGAATTAATGCTGTTATCGCATTCAATGGAGCGAGAATTGTAATGACAGCGATTACAAGCATGAGCGAATAAAATCCTGCCGGTATCAAATGTCTTAGGGTGGCAGTTTTTTTATGTTTTCTTATTGTGGCGATTCTCCAATATCCATATTGATAATACTGACTAAAGAGTTTTTTGGGATTTCCTCTAACGTGATAAAAGCTTTTAATTTTTGGAGAAAGATAAACTTTAATCCCCTTCTGTTTCATCCGATAGTTGAATTCATCATCTTGATTGCGGACAAAATATTCGTCAAAAAGACCAACCTTTTCAAAAACCGTTCTTTTGAAGAAAGGCCAAAATGCACCTTCGGCATAACCTTCGTAATCCGGTTTTCTATGATAAGCATTTCCTATTCCGATAATTGAAGACATCGCTTCGGCTGCCGCATTCCCAAATGCTGTATCTCCAACACTAGTGATGGGTCCTCCGACGCATTCGCACTCAGGATGTTCTTCGAACAGTTTCAATCCGTTAGATAAAAATCTTTTATCATAAATAGTATGTGCATCGCATCTTACAATTATTTCTCCTCGCGAAATTTTAATTGCCTTATTCAAACCTGGTGGAACGATTTTTTTTTCGTTTTTTATAAGAATTATATTTTCATGTATTTTAGAATAATCATCGGCAATTTTGTATGTGCCGTCATCACTCATGCCATCAGCCACAATAATCTCATAATCGTGGTTAAAGTTTTCTTGATTTAATAAAGAATCAAGACAATGTGAGATATACTTTTCTTCGTTTCGACAGATTATTAGAACTGAAAGTTTAATTTTATCAATCTCCATTTTTGATTAAACACTTTTCAAAAGAATGTTGTACTGCTGAATTTGTTGATTCAAGTTTTTTTCAAAACTATAAGTATCTAGCACAAATTTTCTACCTTGGTCTCCCATTGTTTTCCTTAGTTTATCATCGAGTACAAGTTGCTCGATTTTATCAGCTAATTTGGAAATATTTTTAGGCTCAATTAGGTAGCCGGTTTTTTGATCTACAACCACCTCGGGTAATCCGCCTATGTCTGATGCGATCACCGGTTTCCCGCATGCTGATGATTCCAGTATGGATACACCGAAGCTTTCACCTCTTTCTGTAGAGGGGTAAACAGCTATGGATAAATTTTTATGATAATCCGGAACTGTCATATAATCAACTCTGCCTGTAAACACAGAATCTTCCTGCAGACCGAGATCGGCAGCTAATGCTTTATATTTCTCTAGCAAACGCCCACCACCAACAATCAATAATTTAAGGGAAGTATTTTTCAGTTTTTGCTTTACAACAGAGAAAGCTCGGATCAAATATTCGATACCGTATTTTTCTTCCATTGTTTTTACAGTTCCGATAACTATATCATTTTCCGAGAAATATTTCTTTTTCAGTCCGGGCGAAAATTTTTCTGTATCGATGCCGAAAGGAATAACGATAATATTCTTATTAGTATATTTAATTATCTCCTTCGCCATAACATTGCTTGTCGAAAATAATTTATCAGCACGGTTCAAATTAAACTGAAGAATTTTTTTATGAAGAATTGAAAGATTAGGAAACACAAAGACGTCGTTTCCCCATACTGAAATGCACATTGGATGATAATTAGTCAAAGCACACAACAAAGCATAACTCGTTGCATAATGAGCATGTAAAATTTCAGGCCTATACTCTCTAAGCAGTTTTTTTAATTTACCCAATGCTTTGATATACACAACTTTTGAAATTGCTCCATCGTCCTTCTTTTGGAGATTCTCTGAGAAGTCTGCTGACTCAATTCTAACCGATGGATTATACCATTCTTTTTTGGGTTGAGAAAAACCAAATAAAAGTATTTCAAAATTCATTTCTGCTAAACCATTAACCCATTTTTGAGTATGAGGTGCAGCAGGATCCGCACAGATTAATAATTTAGTCATCTCATTTTCTTATTTGATGCATTTTCCAAACAATATGTACCGTTTATTTGAGGAGATAATTGGATTAATAAATTGATCGATATAACTTAAAATACTTTTGATAATCTTAAAGTATCCAAAAATTGCAAGAAAGCCGTAGCTTGAAAAGTCCTTTGTCTTAAATTTCGAAAAAAGAATTTCCTTTTCGTCATAATCCAAATACAACCAAGAATCTCCCCAATTAACAAATTTCTTTCTCAACAATTGATGCAGCTTTGATGCTTTTAGGTTTTCCGCAAAATACAATATCCCTCCAGGTTTAAGAACACGATAGATTTCATCCACAGCGATTGTTTGCTTATTTCTATCTCGCAATCCACCAAGGACAGATTTGAAGCTCACGATATCAAAATAATCGTTCTCGTACGGAAGTTTCAAAATATCAGCATTTTTATATTCAACTTTATTATCTACTTTGTATGATTTATGCAGTTCCTTGCCTTTGTTTGTAATTCCATTTAAATCGGTCGATGTAACTTTTCCATTCATCAAAGAGAAAAGCAATGTTAGTCCTCCGTTCCGCTCGCCGATTGTCAATACTTTCATATCCGTGATTTGTAGTTCGTCAAGTTTCCAAAAGTCAAGTGCTTTTGACCAGTTATCGACATCCCACTCGAATATATCCTTAAGCTCCTTTTTAGAAAATATCATCTGCATCGGTTTTGTAATTAAATTTATGATGAAGCATCAATACCATAATCAACCAAAAAGGAAGATCATATAATATTTGACCGTAACTTAACATATTTGCCCACTCGAAGAAACCTCTTAAAAAAAATGCAGTTCCCAATGATAACAACAATAATTGATTCGTATAATTATTTTTTGAAGATTTAACTTTATTCCGGTTGAATAAGGTTTTGAAATATACAACTGGCAGTAAAATTGCAATTGCTAGTCCGGGATAACCAAGGTCAGTAAACATAAACAGATAAAAATTATGTGCGAATCCATAATCCACTAGATCAAATCTTGCTGCAATCCACATCTCTTGAGGAGTACCGATAAGATATGGCAGAGATTTGTAAACATAAAATTTTGTTGCGGCTGGTCCATATCCCAAAAATGAATTATCCGATATTAATTCTGATGTAACGTTCCAGATGAAATCACGTCCTGACAATAAATTTTCAAATCTAAATAACAGAGAAAGTGATTCGTACAGAGGCGAAAAGAATATTATCAATAAAGATGCAGTAATGACTATCAATAAAGTATAAACAAATTTCCATCGATACTTATAAAAAAAGATAACGCTTATTGCCACAAGATTCGAAAGAATTGCCGCTCGAGAAGTTGTCAGAATAATTCCAATGAAAAATACAATAAAAAATAAGAGATAAATGTAACGAATGTTATTTTTTCGATATAGATATTCAATCAGAGAAAGACATATTGCAATTAAGAAAACAATTCCGATGGCATTTTTATTTATGTAAATGTTTTCCTCTACAGCCAATCCAATAATTGTCATTTCAATTAGATCATAATTAAAGAGATATAATTGATAGAGCAAAAAAATGAGATAGACAAACCCGACAAACAAAAACGAAACACTGAATATTTGTTTGAACTGTTTTGAGTCAACCACAGAGTAATAAAAATATACAAGCGTGAAGAAAGTAATTGTCCTGAATAATTGTATAAAGCCTTCTGTTATATATTCAGAAAATACGCTCGATAAAAAAATAATTGAAATGAAAATTCCAATGAATGCTGATACGGCTAAAGGAATTTTAGGGTATTTATTAAATTCCAACCCGTATTTTTCAATGAACAAATAAAAAAGCAAAAGATAATTAAACAGTTGAATTACAGTTCTAATCTCAACGCTGATTGAGGACGGCACTGCGAGAAATGTGATTATTGATCCGGCAATTAATACATTTTTACCATATACAGAAAAAATGAATAAATATGCCCCAATTAAAACAAAGGCAATCGCATATTCACTAAGTAGAGCTCCGATAAGGGCCATGGATATTACAATGGAATGCAATAAATAATTACTGCGATTACCTAATATTATATCCGGAGTTTTATTCAAGTTCACTTACTCATATTTTCTTTTATTTTTTCTAACCACAAAACAGTAGTGACCGCAAAAAAGCAGTTTTATAAAGTTTACATCCCGCACTTTTATTTTTTTAAATTTTGCTGCGAGATTAATGAGTTTATTTAATGGTGATTCTTTAATAAACCATCTGTTAAAATATTTGGGATAATTTAACAGCCTTCTCAAAATGAGAGTTATACCATCAATTCCGGGCCTAAATAATTCCACTTTCAATCCGGCTTCTCGGCACAAAAAATCAAAACCATATGGTGTAAAATTAAAATGACTATAAGAATGATATGGCTCCAAATGTGAAGTTGAACCCACGAGATAGCCACCATCTTTTAATACTCTGTTCAACTCTTTCATCAATTCTAATGGAAAATTTACATGTTCAAATACCTGTCGACAATAAATAAAATCAAATGTATCATTATCAAACGGAATATTGATTCCATCAAAGTTGAAAATTCTATCATTATTAGTTTTACGTCTTTTAACCTCTGGGGAATCTTCAATATCTAACCCAAACCATTCTAATTCACTCGAAATTTCTTGAAAAAATATTATTGAATTTCCTTCCCCACACCCAAGGTCCAATACCTTTTTGATACTTTTGTCATACTTAATCAATTCCTCGGTGATCTTTTCAGCGGTTGACTGCCGATAATTATCATCAGGCAGTGGCCAATCTTTTGGTATATTATCCAGACGCATTTATTTTCTCAATTATTGAACAAATTTTATTGTAGACCATTTCAACACTTAGCTGATTCATACACCTATAATCATTACAAAGTAATCCGCCCATTAGGTAACAATAATTTTCTGTGGTCGGGCGACAATCAGCATCACCGAAAATTACATAATTATTTTCACCGAATGGTTTGCAATAACTCGGATTTGTAGGACCATATATTGCAATCGTAAATTTACCAAACATGTCCGCAACATGGATCGGCCCGCTGTCATTTCCAATTAGTAAATCGTGCTCACAAATTATGTGAAATAAATCATCCAGTGTTTCGAGTTTATCAATTCTATCATCATTTATTCTTTCACTGCTTTCTGCGATAAGTTTTACTTCATATTTTTGTTTTAACCTTTCTGCGAGTTCTATGAAGTTATTTACTCTCCACTCTTTTGCCTCCCACCCGCCAAAAGGATGAATAAGTATTTTCCCGCTGAATTTTGTTATTTCTTTCTTTATCATAAAATTTTCTATCTTGGCAGTTGGTTCAATTAATCTTGCAACATCAAAGTACTTTTCCATTAAATGAGGAATGGATCTTTCCTGAGCCCACTCATCGTAAATGGTTTTAAGATATTGATTTGAAAAACCAATTAATTTCTTATAACCGGTAAGCCACACCAATGAGATCGAAATTATTGAACCCGTTAAATCAATTATTTTAGCACTCAAATTTGATTTTATAACTTTTCGTGATTTGTTTGAAGCGATTCTGCTCCCCAATCGAAATTCACTTTTTTTGAGGGAACTAATTTTCAAATTAGGAAATGCAAATTTGTACAATGCCTCAGTTGAATCCCAGCAGATCAGAGTAACAGATTCTTTATGAGTTTGGATAAAATAATTAATAGTCGGGAAGGTAAGTATTGAGTCACCTAACTTGTGAAGCGATATTATCGTTAATGAACTATTATGTTTTTTACGGGAATAAATACTTCTATTAATGATTCTCATCAAGAAAAGTACAGCATTGACAGTTCTTCTTATCACTGCTTCAAGAAATCGATTTTGACCTATTCTATAAAGAATCATCGACACTCAGATAATTATTTTCAACATATTGATAAGTCAACTCAGCTATTTTTTTTGTTACCATATATCCAGGATGATTATTAACCGGATTTGCCCATAATTCATATGGTTCGTAATCTAAAAAGGAGCTTTCAATTTCCGGGAAAAGATTATAGTGCGGAATATTAAGATCGTTCATAACGGCAGTTATTTTATTAAAATAATAACCGATGTTAGGTGAATTATTTTCCGGAGTAAAAAGAAAGAAATATTCAATATTCTTTGAATATAGAAATTCTGTGTAAGCTTTCAATAGATTATTATAATTATTAAGATTTTCCGCTTTATAAATATTATCGAGCCATTCATTATATGATATTGCGAAAATTTCAGCCCCTACTTTAGATAAATAGGAGAATACCAATGACAGGGCATTCCCAATTAATCTGCCCGGATATTTATAAACTAAATTTCTATATACAAAGCCGCCTCTTCTAAAAAAATAATATTTATAAACATTTTGGTCAATAGGATCGTTGATAACGAAAGAATTGATCAGTAAATCCGGTCGATACTTGTAACCTTCTGTTTTGATAAAATTAAATTGATCATAGGTTGACCAAGCATTTCTTCCCCAATGTAATACTTCTATTTGGTCATAATTTTCGTGAAGCAGATTTTCAAATTTTCTCGTCCACCTAACCGAATCCTCAACACCATGACCCCAGACAAAAGAATCTCCAATAATTGCGATCCTAAATGTATTATCTGGTTTTTCAACCTCGTGATTTTTATCATTGAATCCATAAACGTTTTTTGAAGCTGTTTTATCGTTTTTCTTATTTAATTCGTAATCTGCTAATTGAACATCCAAAGGTGCCCAGATTTTCTGTTTTGCAATCAAATCACCAAGTCCTAATCTTAATCCAATTTCAATTACGACTAAGACAATAAATATCGAAATTGTCACCATCATCAGTTTTGCAAAATATTTTTGCATATAAATGATTGTTAATATGCTTGATATGATAAAAAACAATGAAGTTGACCAAAGAAATATTTCTTCACCCAAATCAAGCTGAACATCATTATTAACAATAAATAATAGCACAAACGGTATAAAACAAATCCCAAGAATCAACATTACTGTAGATATAATAAAAAATATCTTTCGCTTGCTTTTCATTTGTTTCAGTAAATAATTATTTGTTATTGAATGCTAATAAACTTAAAGTCTGTTTTCTTATTGGGTCAGGAAGTGCCGTGAAAGAAAGAATCGAATAAAACATAATAAAGAATATTATTTGGATAATCGACTTAATAGTTGGTTCATAAATCATAAACTTTACGAGATCTGCAACAAGTAATGATGAAAGTGCGGCAAAACCAAATATCAATAAGAACCTCAACATATATTTTAACGGTAACTTAATTTTACTCTTAAATGAGATTATTGCTGCTGCCGCAATCGAAATAATAATAAAGACAGCAACGGTTGTCATTGCTAATGCCTCTTCAAAGTAAATTGGGACAAGAATTTTATTTAAGGTAAACTTTGCTGCAAGACTTACCAACACAATTATAAGTAGTTGCTTAGCAAGTTTCATGCTCAACATTAGTTTGTTTAAGATTCCATAGACCGCATAAAAAAATAAACTAAGTGAAAGAATACTTAGCAAACTTGAGGTTTGTTTTGTAGCAGAACTTGTAAATTCCCCTCTTTGAAAAACTAATTTAATTATAATTTCAGAATGTGCTCCGAATAACAAAGTCAAAGGAATAAACACAAGCATTATAAAATAAATAGAATATGTGAATCTTTTCTGGAGGAGCTCAAAATCCCCTTCCGCAAAACTATTTGAAAACTTCGGTAAAAGAACTGTCGAAAAAGATAAAACAATAATGCTGATAGGAAGCAAATAAAATGTTTGAGCGTAATTAAGAGATGCGATACCGCCCGTATTGACATCACCGTAAAAATACCTATCAACAAGAACAAATGAAATGGTTATTATTTCTATCAAAGATATTATCAAAAAATTAATGCTCCAGTGGGCTTTAAGAATCCTAAAATTAAGTTTAAAACTAATTTCACTCCTCACAGACAGAACCAGCAGAATAAACTGAACAGTGACCCCCGTTAAGAAGGCAAATGGAATCACATAGATCGAAAGTAATTCGGAAAATAAAATTATTATTAAAAGAATAAGTAAATTTGCCCCCAATTGAACATAACCTGGAATTTTATAATTATATTTTACTTGATGATAGGCTGAAATTATTGCTAATCCGAAAGATGAAGGAACCGTAAACAAGTAAATTCTTAACAACCTTGCCGCAAGTGAAATCAATTCCGAATCTGTTTTATTTATGTAAAATTTCATTAATATCGGTGCTGTAAAGTGAAGTACAGCCGTAATGAATATTCCTAACAACGAAAAAAACAAAAATGTTGAAGTGAAAAATATTTTTTTACTTTCTTGAGTCTCATTTATCAGACTTGAGTAAGCCGGAATAAAATAATTTTGTCCCAAATATAAAGCTGTTGTGTTCAGAATTAAAGGAATTGTAGAGCTTACAAGAAAGATGTCATACTTTTCCGAAATTCCGAAATTATTTGCGATTATTATCTCACGAAAAAATCCCAAACCTTTACTAAGTAAGCTCAGCGAGGTAAGTAAAATTGTTGCGCCAAGAATAGTCGAAAAACTCTTGGGAAATTTCTTAAAAAACTCTAAAATAAAGTTCACTTGAACACTATTAATTATAAAGGAATAAGAAAATATAAAAATTATACCGCTTTGGAAATATTGAACTAAAGACTTAAATTTACTCCTCTAAAATTTGCGCCCGTAGCTCAATTGGATAGAGCGTTTGACTACGGATCAAAAGGTTGGGGGTTCGAATCCTCCCGGGCGTACAATTTTGTTCTTTCTTTTTTGTCTGCGCCCGTAGCTCAATTGGATAGAGCATCTGACTTCGGATCAGAGGGTTGAGGGTTCGAGTCCTTCCGGGCGTACCAATATTGCTTTTTTTGACCCTTTTAGTTGATTTTTAGACTAACTAGTTATTTTAAGCAAAGACTTGGATTCTCGAGAACAAACCTTCGATGAGAATTTTTTCATTTTAAAAAACATTTTCCCCATTTATGATTTTTACCGAGAACAATTACAAATTTATGTTCGCGGCACTTTCTGAAGCCGAAAAAGCACTTGATAATGATGATATCCCGGTGGGAGCAGTTGTTGTAAAAGATGATAAAATAATCGGGAAAGGTTATAACCAGGTTCAATTGCTAAACGATCCGACTGCGCATGCAGAAATGCTTGCAATTACTGCAGCTTCAAATCATTTACAATCCTCAAATTTAATTGGGTGTGAGCTTTATGTTTCTTTGGAACCATGCTCAATGTGCGCTGGAGCTTTGATAAACGCTAAAATTTCCATTTTGTTTTTTTCTACTTTCGAGCCAAAGTATGGTGCTTGCGGATCGATTTTTAACATTGTTGAATCAAATGCGGTTAATCATAAAGTAGAAGTGTATTCAGGAATTTACGAAGAAGAGAGTAAAAAAATGCTTTTGGATTTTTTCGAATCCTTGAGAAATCGCAAACTAAATGAATAATAGATAATTAGGTATTTTATTTATATGTTGGAAATATATTCTAAAACTAATGAGAAAATTCGATGCAATTCATAATTTTTGGTTCACCTGGGGTAGGCAAAGGCACTCAAGCAAAAATTATATCAGAAAAATTAAACATTCCGCACATCTCTACGGGAGATATTCTTCGTAAGGCAATAAAAGATGCTACACCTCTCGGAGTTAAAGCTAAAGAAATAGTCGAAAAAGGTGAATTAGTTCCCGACAATATTATGGGCGGGATTATAAGTGATAGAATAATGGATGACGATTGTAAAAATGGATTTATTCTTGACGGTTTTCCAAGAACTTTAAACCAAGCAGAAGTGCTTGATGATATTTTGACTAAGATTAACAAAAATAAATTGATTGTATTGAAATTAGACGCAAAAGACTCCGTGATAATTAACAGACTTTCGAGCAGACGCGGTTGTTCGAACTGTGGAGCTATCGTAAATCTTGCAGACCTAATAGAAGAAAATAAATGTCCCAAATGCGGTGCCGTCGGAACACTTTTCAAGCGTAAAGACGATGATGAGAGCGTTATAAAAAATCGTTTGGAAATTTATGAGAAAACTACAGCTCCCGTATTAGAATTTTATAAAGAAAGAAATTCAAAGGTAATACATATAGACGGTTCACAAAGCGTTGAAGAAGTAACAAATGCTATTTTAAAGCAAATTTAAAATGGAAACGATCTAGGATTTTTCAGTACGTTTTTTGAGTTTGACATTAACGGCTTTTCCATCCGAAAGTTTAAAAATCTTTGCTTCAGTTTTTTTAACCAGCTCATAGTTGTGGGTTGCAAAAATCACGGAAGTTCCTCTTCTATTTATCTTCTTAATTATTTCAAGAATCTCAGCTGAAGTTTCCGGATCAAGGTTACCAGTAGGTTCATCAGCCAATACAAGCATGGGTTCATTGATGATTGCTCTTGCAATCGAAACCCTCTGCTGTTCTCCCCCGGAAAGTTGATTTGGATAAACATTTTGTTTGTGTGAAAGACCGACATCAGAAAGTGCTGAAATGACCTTTTTCTTAATAATTTTTTTTGGTGTTCCGGTTACTTGCAGAACAAACGCAAGATTTTCAAATACGGTTCTTCCTTCAATTAACTTAAAATCTTGAAAAATCACACCAAGTTTTCTTCTAAGAAAAGGAAGATCTTTTTCTTTTACAGTCTCGCTCGAGTAATCTCCAATTTGAACACTACCCGATGATGGGAATAAATTCATATAAATCATTTGAAGCAGCGTGGTTTTGCCTGACCCGCTTTTACCTATCAAGAATACAAATTCGCCCTGACCTAGATGCAAATTTAAGTCAGTAAAAACAACTTGATTTATATACGAAAATTCTACGTGTCTGAATGTTAACATGATATTTTAATTTCCCACCACAAATTGTGCTCTTTCAGATTTATGATTAACGTTCTCAAACGAAAAACAATCGAAGCAGTCCAAGACAATTAGTCCTGCATCATCAAGTGATTTAAAATATTGCTCAATCGGAAATATTTTTTGTACATGATTTTCTATAAAAACTGAATTAGAAGAAATAATTTCGAAATTATTATAATGAATTTTGTTCTCTTTATCATAGAAACTTTTCTGGGTATAAGCAAGGCCATCGACCTTGCCTTTCCTGTTAAGTCTTTTCGTGTTCTTTAAGCTATTTTTTTCAAGAGAGGCATCAAATAGGAATAATGAATTACTCCCCATGTGAGATTTCACATTCACAAAAAAATCTTTCAATTCATTTTCATTGAGAATGTAGTTTACTGTATCAAATACTGCTATTAGAACTTCAAATTTCTTGATAAAAGAATTTTTCTTCATATCAATGCATACTTTTAAAAAATCATTTTGTGGTTCACACTCCGAAAGCATTTCATAACTTAAGTCCGATGCTATATAAAGATCAAATTTCTTTGAGAGATGTTCACTTATCTTACATGTCCCTGCTCCAAACTCCAATGCCGTAGTTAATCGACAATCTCTCTCAAGCAGTATATCATACAAATATTCAGACCATTCTTCATAATCGATTGATCTCATCAAATGGTTATAAATTGAAGCAACTACTTGATAATTTGGATTCATACAGAATTTAGCTTTCGATTGGAAACAATTTTATTTGCAAGATTAAATGCAGCTATAAAACTACTTTCATCGGCAATCCCCTTCCCTGCTATATCAAAAGCAGTTCCATGATCTGGCGAAGTTCTAACCACCGGAAGACCGGCCGTAAAATTAACTCCAGTTGAAAAATTCAGCATTTTAAACGGGATCAAAACTTGATCGTGATAACAACCAATAATAAGATCGTACTTTTTGAAAAGTTTCAAGCCGAAGAAAGCATCGGGTACGAACGGACCTTTTACGTCTTTTGAAGTAAATTTTTCAATTATAGGTTTAAAAATTTTTTCTTCTTCATCCGAGATCACACCATTTTCACCCGCGTGCGGATTCAATCCGAGTACCGCGATTTTTGGCCCAGTTATTCCAAAATCTACTTCAAGCGTTTTGAGAGAAAGCAGAATATATTTTTCCAACTTTTCTTGGGTGATTAGTTCTGCTACTTTTTTTAATGGGACATGAATAGTTAAGAGAGCAGAATTAAACTCTTCTCCTGCAAAGAACATTCCGAAATTTTTCTCACTAAAATGATCGGCGAGAAGTTCTGTATGTCCCGGGAATTTAATATCAGCCGCTTCAAAAGCTTTTTTTGAAATCGGAGCAGTTACTATCGATTCTACAATTCCATTATCGAAGAGGTCAAGTGCTTTTATTATCGATTGAAATGATGTTCTGCCACTTTCCGCAGTCGGCTT
This sequence comes from uncultured Melioribacteraceae bacterium, assembly GCA_964499285.1. Taxonomy (GTDB): domain Bacteria; phylum Bacteroidota; class Ignavibacteria; order Ignavibacteriales; family Melioribacteraceae; genus JAGFIY01. Next base: position 65,019 of record CAZCLA010000008.1, on the reverse strand, counting down.
GCCTAATTCAAGACTCGTATTTTCAAGCGGCACTATATAGATTCCACTTTCTTTTGCAGTGATATTCGATTTTAGAATTTGATGTGAAAATTCTGGTCTGATGATTTCACTAAAAAGGTGTAAAACATTTTTCGGGATTATAACATAGATAGCGTGTCTGGTCGAATCAATTTTGTTGAGAACTTTTATAATAAGTTCGGGTCCAATTCCGTTTACATCACCACAAGTTATTGCAGTTTTCATTATTGCTTGATCAGTTTAAAGTTTCCTAATCCAGTTTTATCTTTAAAATAAAATTTAAGATCAATTTCGTTATAACTCCATACTTCGATTATTTCGTTGGATTCGGAATAAGTTCGCTGCTTATTATCCGGAGAGCCGTAAAGAATATAAATCTTACCAAAATCCGTTTTCATTCCATTCGGTTCATCTATGTTTGAGAACTCCGAAAAAGCATAATCTACTCGCTGGAAAAACTCATACATTATTTGATTGAACGGTGTAGTACCGTCGGGATCATATTCCTTAAAATAATCCTTTATCCCTCTGTACATATCCCGCTCTCCAAGTGATGTGATCTTTGAAACAGATTCATCATCAGCAATCAACTCGAGGGCATTTACTGCTATTTCAAGATTTTCGAGTGATCGAGGCTTTTCGAGCCAGATTGTTTCTAATTTATAATTATGTTTTTCATCTTCAAAAGATAATACCACGTCAGTGATGCCTTCATCAAGATATTTACTGATTCTATCGACAAAAACAAAATTATAATTCAACTCGGAAGAATCAATTCTCACCGCAATGTCGTCATTACAACTCTCCAGAATTAAATTACCTTTTTTGGAACTTTTATAATACTTATTGCTTATCGATTTACCTTCCTGGATAAATTCAATCGATACTTCATCATAATTTTTTGGAACGGTGAACATAATTTTGTAATCAGCCTCGCCAAACAGTAAAGTATTTCTAAAGTTTAAAAGTTTCGGCAATGTATCTGAATTACAAATCAAATCTTCTGATTCAATCACGATTGGAACTATCAATGAATCCTCTGACAACAAATTAATCGGCAAATGCCTCAGCCTGAACTCTTGGTTTGTATTTTCAAGTTTTATGAATGGTCTTAGACTGTAATTTCCTTTTTCAAGTTCAAATTCAACATAGCCGTTTATGAACTTTTCTTTCGATTCCGTTAAGCCATAATCAGAAACATTAATATTTTTCTTATCGCTGCCTCTGAAAATTACTTTGTCTTCCTTCAATACTTCAATACTGAATGTTAAACCGGAATTAAAATAACCGTTAGACTTAACGAAAAACAAATTGTTATAACTAATTTTGTATGTAAAATAAACTGTAAATGATTTTTGAGATGGGATTACTATTGTATCATAAAATAAAATTTCACGCGGTCTTTCTGTTGCAAAATTCCCTTTCTGTCTTGGTTGAGCAGAGATATTATAGATAAATCCTAGAAGAATTAGGATAATAAATAATCGCAGCATTCTTGAAACGATATTTTGAATGGATAAGTTAATTTGAGTGCGAAAATTTTTAGTTAACTATTCATGCTCATTAAAAACTCTTTATTGTTTTTTGTTCCACGGATCTTATCAAGAAGAAATTCCATAGCTTCAATTGAATCAAAATCACTTAAGATTTTTCTTAATATCCAGACTTTATTAAGTTCTTCTTCTGTAAGGAGAAGTTCTTCTTTTCTTGTACCTGATTTATTGACATCGATTGCCGGGAAAATTCTTCTATCCGACAAATCTCTATCAAGAAGCAGTTCCATGTTTCCCGTACCTTTAAATTCTTCAAAGATCACTTCGTCCATTCTGCTTCCGGTTTCAATCAATGCAGTTGCTATGATTGTCAGACTTCCGCCGTCTTCGGTATTTCTTGCCGAACCAAAAAATCTTTTTGGTTTGTGGAGTGCATTAGAATCGACACCGCCAGAAAGAATTCTTCCACTGTGCGGAATGACTGTGTTATGGGCTCTAGCCAACCTTGTAATACTATCCAGAAGAATTACGACATCATCGCCAGCTTCAACCATCCTTTTTGCTTTTTCTATAACCATATTTGCAACCTGGACGTGTCGTTCTGCTGGTTCGTCGAATGTGGAACTTATTACTTCTGCTTGAACAGACCGCTGCATATCGGTAACTTCTTCGGGTCTCTCATCGATTAGAAGAAGTATCATTTTGATTTCGGGATGGTTACGTGTTATGGAATTTGCAATTTTCTGTAAAAGAATAGTTTTTCCGCTTTTCGGAGGTGATACGATCAGCCCTCTCTGCCCTTTTCCGATTGGAGAAAGAAGATCCATAATTCTCATCGAGTATTCGCCTGGCGAAGATTCTAATTTGATTCTTTTTGTCGGATATAAAGGAGTTAGATTATCGAATAGCGTACGTTCTCTTATTCCCTCTGGATCATTATTATTTACAGCCTCAACCCGTAAAAGAGCAAAAAATCTTTCTCCTTCTTTAGGCGGACGAACCTGCCCGCTTACAAAATCGCCGGTTCTTAAACTAAATCGCTTAATCTGCGACGGCGATACATAAATGTCATCCGGTGACGGGAGATAATTGTAATCGGAAGATCGCAAGAATCCATAACCATCCTGAAGGACTTCTAATACGCCTTTTGAAAAGGTTAGTCCGTCTTTTTTAGTCTGGGCTTCAAGAATTTTAAATATCAATTCCTGCTTTCTTAGATCACTATAGTTTTGAAGGCTGAGATCCTTCGCGATTTTGTGCAAATCGACAATTTTTTTCTTCTGTAGTTCTGATATATCCATCGGCATAGGTGAGTCCTGGAAATTAGTTTGTAAAAATTTGGTTTATATTCAACTTATTTTTTTTGGGAAATACTATAAGATTATGTTAACTGTTTTGTAAAATAGATCTTGCGAAAGGAACAAGAGGTTCATTGAAAACTTAGTCTAAAATGTTAAAAATGTCAAGATATTTTTCCTTCAAGACCATTGAGAATTTCACCCAACAAATAAATACTGCCCAAAACAACGAGACAGTCATCAGATTTTTTATTTGCAAATTTTTTAATTAGATCTATCGGATTTTGATGAACACGGGATTTAAGTTTAATTTCGTCAGCAATTTTCTGAAGTTCAGCCACCGGCATTGCTCTTTCGTAATGCGAAGCCGTCAAATAAATTTCATCAAAATAATTTGTGATGATTCCAAGCATTTTTGCCACATCCTTGTCTTGCATCGCACCAAATATTAGTACTTTTTTCTGGCATTTTTCCGTAACCTCATCAAAAGATTCTGCAAATGCCTGCACACTTTCAACATTATGGGCTGCATCGAGAATTATTTTCGGATTTTTTGATAAATATTCAAACCGGCACCTTAAACCGGAGTTTTCGAGAACATAGTTAATTCCATCAAATATTTGTTGGTTATTAATTTTAGGAAATATTTTTCGAACCGTCAGAATTGCTAAGGCTGCATTAATAAATTGGTGATTACCTGCTAGAGGAGTTTTATAAATATTGAACTGTTCCTCTTCAATAGTAAATGAGATTAATCCGTTTCTTCTAATTAAATAATTCGACAACTCATACAGATCAGAGTTAATTTCAATACAAGTATTTCTTATTACCTCTAAGGCTTCATCACCTAGTAGACCGACAAAAGTTTTACCGCCACTTTTGATTATACCTGCCTTTTCTGCCGCAATCTTTTTAATATCTTTGCCGAGAATGTTAGAATGTTCATCACTTATAGTTGTTATGATAGAACATAGAGGAGTTAAGGTGTTCGTTGCATCGAGTCTGCCGCCAAGACCTGTTTCAATTACACCGACATCAATATTCATCTCAGAGAAGTACTTAAACGCGAGTGCGGTAGTTATCTCAAAAAATGATGGTTCTTCTTTTCTAATGAAATCATCAATTCCCTTGATGAATTCAATTATAAATTCATCGTTTATTGTGTTGCCGTTTATTCTAATTCTTTCATTGAATTTTTGAAGATGGGGAGATGTATATAGTCCTGTTTTATATCCGGCTTCAATTAGAATGCTTGAAATAAATGAAGCAGTACTACCCTTTCCATTTGAACCTGCAATATGGACTGATTGAAAATCTCTTTCGGGATTTCCCAAATAGGCAAGTAGTTTTTCAATTCGTTCCAGTCCAAGTTTGATGTGAAACTGATGCATCGAATAGATGCGTTCAAGAGTAGTTTCAATGTTCATCTTAGAGTTGATAACTTGCGGTAAGAGATGCAACTTTTGAGATATTCGAATTTTTACAGTATTCTGTCAGTCCATCCAAGATTTCCATTCCCGCATTTGGATTAATAAAGTTAACAGTTCCAATTTGAATAGCAGATGCACCAGCAATAATAAATTCAACAGCGTCCTCCCAATTCATAATCCCACCAATTCCTATAATTGGAATTTCAACATTTCTGCTTATTTCCAAAACTTTAGCAAGTGCAACCGGTTTAATGGCTGGTCCAGACAGTCCGCCTGTAATATTCTGTAATTTTGGTCTTCTTGTGTTAATATTAAACGAAGTTCCGACTAATGTGTTAATTGCCGAAACTGCATCAGCACCTGCGGATTTAGCGGCTTGAGCAAATAACTTTATATCTGAGGTATTAGGAGATAATTTTATAATAAGAGGTTTTTCTGTCGCGTTTCGGGTTTGCTCTGTTATTATACGAACTGCCTCGATATCATTTCCGAAAATTAATCCACCTTCTTTTACGTTTGGGCAAGATACATTAATTTCAAATCCTTTTATCACTTTCTGAGAATCTAATATTTCGACACATTCAACATATTCTTCAATCGATCCGGCAGCGATATTGCAAATCACCGTCGAGTTCACTTTTTCAAGAAATGGAATTTTTTCCTCAATAAATTTTTCAACGCCGACATTAGCAAGTCCGATAGCATTCAGCAGTCCAGCAGGGGTTTCAACTATTCTTTGCGGTGGATTTCCTTTTCTTGGTTTAAGAGAAACTGATTTTGTAACTATTGCGCCTATCTTGCTCAAATCTGTAAACTCGGAAATCTCATTACCATAACCGACAGTGCCGGAAGCAAGAATAATAGGGTTTTTCAATTTTAATTTACCGATTGAAACACTTAAATCTATCATCATAAAATAATATCCCCGGCATTAAAGACAGGCCCGTCTTTACAAACAAGTTTATATGTTTCATGATCATGTGCAGATTCTATTGGGCATCCTTGGCAAATACCAAAACCACAAGCCATTGCACACTCAGTTGCCATTTGGCACTCGATGTTATTTTCTATTACAAAGGATTGAAGAGCTTTCAACATTGGAGTTGGTCCGCAAGCAAAAATTCTCGATTTTCCTTTTACATCAGGTAAAATTGATTTGAGGAGATCAAGCACATTCCCTTTTAATCCTAGAGATCCGTCATCCGTACAAGTATGAACATTTTTCATTCCATAAGTAATAACATCGTTTTTATTTCTTCCGCCGATCAATGTCAAAATATTTCTGTTGTAAAGACTTTTTGTAAGAAAAGGAAACGGAGCTGCTCCAAGTCCACCCCCAATAATAATTGCGTTATCATAATTTCCATCCATTTCAAATCCATGACCTAACGGACCGAGAAGATCGATAGGTTCACCTTTAGCTTTAGCGGAAAGAAACTTTGTACCCTGTCCATGTATGTTGAACATAAAGTAAACATAATCCCCTTCAACATCACAAATGCTGAATGGTCTCCTGAGCAGCGGATAATAACCATCGGTCACCTTAATATTGACAAATTGTCCGGGATAACTTTTACTGACAAGATCTGGGGAGTATGCTTTTAATAAGAATATGTTAGATTGAATGTTCGAGACACTATCAATCTGAGCGCGACTAATAATCAAGATTCTGCTTTCGTAATTTTTTGAATTGTAATTTGAAATCTATGGATACTATAAGATTTACTCAAGAAAGGTTTTCTCTTTTTAGAAATTTATTTTCCAATTGAGTTATCTTATCCAATCTACGCTGATGTCTATCCCCCAAAAAGCTGGATTTTAACCAAGTTGATAAAACCGATTTTGCTGTTTCTTCGCCAATTGCTTTTGCACCCATAACCAGAATATTTGCATTGTTGTGTTCACGAGCTGACTTTGCGGAAAATTCATTATAACAAGTTGCTGCACGAATACCAGGTATCTTATTCGCCGTTATTGAAGAAGGAATTCCTGTTGCATCGATCATTATTCCAAAATCTACATTTTTAAGTGCTGTCAGCTTCCCAACCTCAATTGCAAAATCCGGATAATCGCAGGCATCTTTTGAATTTGTTCCTACATCAATAATTGAATGATTTAATTTCGTTAATTCTTTTTTAATTACTTCCTTTAAGTCAAATCCGGTATGATCCGATCCAATTGCAATTACTAATTTATCGCCGGATTTTTTCACCACGTCATTCTTTGGTGTTGCATCCGAAAATATCACTTGAATTTTCGAACTGTTTATTCTATCCTTTGCAAGCGGCGTTAAGATGGATTCTTTAGGTAAAGTAATAGATGTTAGACCTTTCTTGATTAAATCAATAATATTTTGTTCTGTTATTAATTTTTTCATTTTATATTACAAAAGATCATCGCGGTTATTCATTTTAAGGTAATCAACAACAAGTTTAACATCCTGTGCGTTTTTTCTATCGCAAATCAATAATGAATCTTCTGTATTTATAATAATTAAATTATCAACTCCAATTACAGCAGTAAACTTTTTGTCAGAGAAAATATATGAGTTCTTTGTTGATGATTCAAACACATCTCCGGAAATAGAATTTTCGTCATGGTTTTTATTGCTCAATTGATAAACGGTTTCCCAGCTACCTACATCACTCCAACCGAAATCACCTTTAACCAAGAATACGTGTTTGGATTTTTCCATAATTCCGTAATCGATAGAAATGCTTCTTACTTGTCCATAAACCTTTCTCAACTCAGAATAAAAATTATCCGAATCTATACTTCTACTTAATCGAACTAATCCATCATAAAGATCAGACATTAATGTTTTCATTTCATTCAAAATAGATTCTGCACGCCAGATAAACATACCGGAATTCCAAAGAAAATCTCCGGATTCAATAAACCTTTGAGCAGTATTCACATTTGGTTTTTCTGCAAATGATTTAACCGCAAAAACATCCTTGTCAACTCCATTTTCGAGGTATTGAATATAACCGTAACCGGTTTCTGGTCTTGTCGGTTCGATCCCTATAGTAACCAGTCCGTTTGATGATTGAGCGAATTTTACCGCAGTTTTAACTACCTTCTGAAATTTTTTGACATCTGGTATAAGATGATCAGCCGGAAGAATTATAAGAACGCCTTCTGGATCTTTATGTTTTATCAATGTTGCAGCCAATCCAATGCAAGGAGCAGTATTTTTCCCAAATGGTTCAGCGATAATATTTTCTTCTGGTATATTACTCAATTGTTCTTTGATTTTTGCTGACTGTTCTTCATTTGTAATGACGAAGATATTTTTATCAGGAACCAAACCATCTAATCTCCCAACGGTTTCCTGAATCATTGTCTGATTGCCAAAAATTTTTAATAGTTGCTTTGGTGTAGCTTTTCTGCTGCGGGGCCAAAATCTTGAACCAACTCCTCCGGCCATTATTACTGCATATAAATTCATATCCTACCTAATTTTCTTTTAAAACAATCTTACTGAATTTTTCCGCTTTTTTAAGATAACTTGATATATCAACTTCTTTTCCCCGCACGACGGCAACAATTACTATGAGACAAGCACGAATTCCTTCAGTTGTATCTTCAGTTGTTTCTATTTCATCGTTTTTTATTGCAAGTAATGCTGAAGCGATAGTCTTGTGCATTTTACCGATTATATCGAAGCCAACCTTGTAAGAAAACTTGCTGTTGAATAACATCTTTTCCATAAAATCATCGACTTCTTCCTCAAGAAATTCTTTTTTTGGAAATCGTTTCAACAAATCTTCAAGCTTTTTTACGGGAGCAAGAATAGTTTTTTCATAATTTTCAAAATCAAACTCTTCTTCTTTGTCTAGATCTTCGAACAAAAATTCTTGTTTATTCTTTTCTATTTGATCGATATCTTCCTTCGTAATTTTTGTTTTTTTATCCTCTTTATTCGATTCTGAGGTTTCGTTCACCTCTACTTTTTCTTGAATTTTATCAAGTGCTTCTTCTCTTTGTACATTTTGTTTTAATTGAACGGCGATCTCTTGTTCAGAAAGTTTGCTCGTAATCTCTTTAAATTTTATTGGAGTGACAAAATCGAGCATATTACTTAGTTCGATAGTTAAAGTGTGACTCTGCTCCTTGAATGTTTCTGTCAATCTTAAAAAATCGATATGATCGGATTTAATGTATTCAATCAATCTCCCGAGCTTTACGGCTAATTTCGATAACTCGGTTATCTTTTTCATCCGGCTTATCTCATTTTCAATATCTTCGCAGTTGGTAAGATGCTTTTTAAATAATGAAACAACTTCAATTTTTTCGGAACTTAATCGAAGATTATTTGCCGCAATTGTGACCGCTTGTATGATATACTGTTTTTCTAGCTTCATCAAGTTAAGAGTAGACGAATAAATTATTTATTTGTATTAAATGAATATGTAATTTAACGAAAAATGTATTATTATTTTTGATGTAATAATTTAACAATTATAATTTCATTAAGACAATAATTTTAGGAGACGATATGCTACTAACTACAACAAATTCCATCGACGGTAAAAAAATCACAAAATACTTAGGAATTGTTTCGGGAGAGGCAATTTTGGGCGCAAACATTTTCCGTGATTTTTTTGCCGGAATTAGAGATATAGTCGGCGGTAGATCTGCTGCTTACGAAAAAGAATTGAGGCAAGCGAAAGAAATAGCCCTAAAAGAGATGGAAGACCAAGCTTCAAGAATGGGAGGAAATGCTGTTATTGCGGTGGATTTGGATTATGAAACTCTCGGTCAAGGTGGTGGAATGCTTATGGTAACGGCCAGCGGGACAGCAGTCGTTTTGGAAGATTAAATAGGGCTGTTTATACTATAAATTTTATTCTATTTTTTTCCATATTCTTCAACTTCGCGCCAAACACGAAGGAGATTGCCAGACATTATTTTTTCAATCTCCTCTTCGTTGTAACCAAGTTTGAGAAGTTCATAGATTAAGTTTGGATATTGGGAAACATCTTTCAAACCTGTTGGAAGACTATCTCCTACTCCATCAAAATCGGAACCGATTCCAACATGATCTATACCTGCAATTTTTACTGCATGATCAATATGAGCGGCCACATCTTTCACATCGGCATAGCCAACCGGATTTTCGTTCCTGTATTTTCGACTATACTCGCGAGCTTTATCATCACTCATCGTCCAACCATGTTCACGGACATAATTATTTATATTATCATTTCTTGCTTGTATCTTATCACGGATATCTTTCCTTAAAAATGAAGAGCCGAAGGTAATCTGGATAGTACCACCGTTTTCTGCCAGAGCTTTAATCATTTCATCACTCATATTTCGTTCAAAACCGGGTGTAAATTCACGACAAGATGAGTGAGATGCAATGACGGGAACTTTTGTTATTTTAAGAACATCCCAAAAAGTTTTATCCGACACGTGAGAAATATCAACCATTATACCTAGTTCATTCATATTCTTTACAACTTCTTTACCAAACGGTGAAAGTCCTCCCCACTTTTCTTCATCATCATATGACGAGTCACCAATATGGTTGTTAGAACCATGAGTCAAAGTTATGTAGCGAATTCCTCTATCGTAGAAATATTCCAGATTTTTAAGATCACCTTCAATCGGAGATCCATTTTCCATTCCGAGAGGAAGTGAAATTTTCCCCATAGCAAAATTATCATAGATATCGTTAACAGACTTCGGGATAGCTGTTTTATCGGGATGAACTCTTACAACTTCTTCGATGAAATCAATAAGTTCATCAGCTTTTGACTTGCTTGTACCTTCTGCTTCATATCTCGGTGATGTAAAAATTGAAATGAAGGGAGCATTAAGTCCACCTTCGACTGCCCGAGCGAGATCAAAATTTCCTTCGTTTGATCTGTCTGCAATGTCATCTCTTTTAGATATTAATCTGTAGTGAAGATCGATATGTGTATCAACAATTATAATTTTCTTGGCAATTTCAGCTGCTTTTTTCCTGAGCATTTCATCTTCCATAGATGTATCCGGATTGCTTATTGTCAAAAGCAGAGGCAATAGTAACCATTTCATCATATTCCCTAGTTTTATTTAATGTTTTTTCTTGAAATGAGGAGAATCTCCCCACTCACCATAACCAATCTCACTCTCGATTCCATAGATGCGTTGTTTAAGACAATCCAGACAGAGTTCGGAATCATCGTCAATGCACGGTTTATTGTCATAAAGCTGATATGCTTCCCGATATTCCATTGGTGTAATGTTCGGCATAATAATATTTGCACCGGCAAGAAGTCCCATTTCTCTTCCGCTGTATTTCAATGCTTGAAGTGCTGTTGTTGATGCAATGTTCACATCCTTCAATAAAATTCTTGCACAGGCAATCATTTTTAATCCAAGAAAGTACTGATCATCTTTCTTTTCTTCAAAATCCAAAAATTCTTTTGCAAGTGGTGTATCTTCATTTACTAAATAAGGTCCCATACCTAGCATATCGATGTCGAAGTCTCTGAAAAAGAGGAGATCATTAACAAGATCATCGATTGTTTGAAACGGAAGACCGATCATCACACCTGTCCCAGTCTGATAACCGATTTCTTTTATCATTCGGAGGCAATTTAATCTTTCTTCAAATATGTGATCGGGAGGATGAAGTTTTCTGTAAAGTTCAGGATTTGAAGTTTCAATTCGTAGTAAATATCTGTGCGCACCCGCGTCGAACCATCGTTTGTAAGTTTCGTAAGTCTGTTCGCCAAAGGAGATCGTAATTCCCAATTCACCGTTGGAGAGTATTTTAATTTCGTTTAAAGTTCTTTCAATAAAATCGATAAAAGCTTTATCATTTCTTTCACCGCTTTGAAGAACAACTGATCCGTAATTGTTTTCATAAGCCCATTTTGCTGCAGTCAGAATCTGCTCTTCCACTAATGAAAATCTCTTCACATTTTTATTGCTTCGTCTGATTCCACAGTAGAAACAGTCTTTACTACAGATATTACTGAGTTCGACAATTCCTCTGAAAAAAGTTTTGTTTCCGACATACTTTTGTTTTATTTCATACGCTTTGCGAAAAAGTTTATCGAGATCTTCACGTACTGTCAATTGAAGCAAAAAACCTAAATCATCTTTTAAGAGTTCATCCTCCGAATCAATTTTACTCAATATTTGATTTAATTTCGTCACTTTCATATCATTATGCTTTTTACGACTAGAAGCTCGAGATTGTTTTCCGATAAGTTTTTCCAACTTCGTTCTACTTGTTTTGGGCAATCGACAATAGTATCGCGTTTCAACACATGAGTTTCTTCTCCGATGGTATAGATTCCCTCACCGAATATGACATAAAATTGAACTTCAAAATGGGATATATGTTTCTCCAATTCGGCTTCAGGTTCAAGAATAATGTGAATAATTTCTAATTTTTCATTCGAAAAAATTTTTCTTGATTTAATACCATCTCTATTTCGTATTACTTCGCATTCATCAATTTTCTTAATCAATTTTATCCCTCATGTTTTGTTTTGAATCCTTTTTGCATCCACCCTCTTGCAAGGAACAATCCTAAAGGAGTAATTACCGCAATAAAGCCATAAATAAGCCACATCATTTCCGAATCCATTAAAGAAGGAGGTGTATCAGCTGGAACGTATTTCATTAAAAACCATCCAGAGTAAAGGCTTGTAACAATTTTCGTTAAAAACCAAGGAAACTGTCCGATACCCATATAAATTCCGGTCATATTTTTCGGAGCAATTTCAGCAACCCATTGTAAAAATCTTGGCTGCCACATTGCTTCACCTATAGTCATAATGATTAGATACGCCATTAGGTTAAAGAATGTTGGCCCCGTAGCTAAAATAAAAGTAGGAACAGCCATTACAAAAGTTCCAATGATCATCATAGTATATGTATTCTTCTTTGAAGTTAATGCGGTAACCATAGGAGTAAGAATAAAAATTAATATTGGGTTTAAGTTAACGAAGAACTCAAAGTTATCTTGGATGAATCCTTCGAATGCCCTGCTTGTGTAAAGCGGAATCGTGAGCCAATTGTGAGCAAACAAGGTTTGAACCGGAATCAAGATGAAAATAAAAAATAAAAATCGTAGATCTCTCAACGGAAAATTCTTGATATAGTAAGCAAATTTTTCTTTTGTTGACATCTTTGCCATTTCATCTTCTTCATCTTTTTCAGCTTCCTCAGCAGTCGTTCCGGCTTCGGCTTTTATCTGCTCAACTGCATTCTTCATCGCTTTTTTGGTGATGATAAAATAGACTACACCGATTCCAATAACTGTAAAAATTGTCATGAACCAAAAAACCCCGGTGATCTCAAACGATTTTCTGATTGGAGGTGAAATCAATCCAGGTAAGAATCCTCCAAGATTCATAAGAGCATAAAGCATTGCATATCCCATTGCAGCAGTTTTTGGAGTTGTAAGTTTTTTAACTCCTGCATATGCAGCTGGTTGATAAATTCCATAGCCTAATATGATTCCAAGTATTCCGAGCATTGCTAAAATATGTGCTGACTGCCAAAGACCCGGAACACCAATTTCTGGCGAAAGAGTCAGCAGTGCTCGTCCAACAAGCATAAGTGTAAGAGAAATTAGTAAAGATTTTCTCAGACCGATCCAATCAACAGTTGCTCCAAGAAACAACATTGCAATAGTAATTCCCGCCGTTAGAACGCCGACCATTCTTCCAGCATCTATGTCATCTAAGCCGACATACTCGTTGAAAAATATAGCAAGTAAGCCTACTACACCGAAATATGTCATCCCTTCAAGCACATATGAAAGATTCAACCCAAAAAGTGCTCTGGAAGTATGAGCAAGATCAATAAACGGTTGAGTCAGTTCTTTAATAATGTTACCAAAAAACGATTTCCCATTTTCATTATTTTCAGCCATTAAATTACCTTCATTTATTTTATTTGATAATATTTACTTCCGGTTCGAGAAAAATACCAAATTCTTTATAAACATTTTTTTGTATATCCATTGCAAAATTATAAATTTCCTGACCAGATGCATTTCCGTAATTAACAATAACAAGTGCCTGTTTTTCATATGTACCTACGTCCCCTTTACGAATCCCTTTCAATCCGCATTTTTCTATTAACCATCCGGCAGAAATTTTGAACTTCTCATTTGGTAGCCTATAAATTGGAGCATCTTTGTGTTTAGACTTAATTTTCTCGATAGTCCTTTCATCTGCTGCAGGATTCTTAAAAAAACTACCGGCATTTTTAATTTTTAACGGCATTGGTATTTTGGAGTTTCTAATAGAAATTATGATTTCTCTCAATTGTGTAGAGTTTGAAACTGTAAGATTGTTGGCTTTAATAAATTTTTCGATCGTTTCATATGCAAAGTTTAATTTTCTGTTTTTCCCAACCTCCAATTTCGCAGAAAGAATTATAATTCGATTTTTTAATTCATTTTTGAAAATACTATCTCTATATGAAAATTTACAATCGGATTTATTCATTTTTCGAATATCCCCAGTTGTAAGATCGAAAATAGTACATTCAACAAAAAACTCACTTAACTCTGCTCCGTATGCTCCAATATTTTGGACGGGAGCAGCACCAACACTTCCAGGAATGTATGATAAATTTTCCAGTCCTATTATGCCATGCTCCACTGATGCTTTGATAAGGTTATCCCAATTTTGCCCGCCAAAAGCCGTAATTTTCCAATTTGCACTAGTTTCTTCAATTTCGAAGCCTTTTTTGCTAATATGAAGGACAATTTCGTTAATGTTATTGATGAAAAGACTGTTACTACCTTCGCCTAAAATAATGCACTTAAGTCCATTGTTATGAATAAAATTATAGACCTTATTTAGATCATTAAAATCTGCTATTTCTATAAAATATCTAGCATTAACGTCGACACCAAACGAATTTAGATGTCTCAGTGAAAAATTTTCTAAAATTCTCATTAATTTCTCCAATCAATTACATCTAATTCAATTCCGTCAGATCGAAGAATTATTGCTCCAGATTGATCGGTTCGGAGCAAATTAGCACCAATCATATCATATCGAGAAATTACATCGGAAGCAGGATGATTAAATTTATTTTCAACACCAGCGCTTATAAGAGCGAGCTTTGGATTAACTTTTTTCACAAACTCAAGTGTTGAGCTTGTTCTGCTCCCATGATGCCCGACTTTCAAGACATCGGATTTTAAAAATTCCGAATAATTTTGGACCAGTAATTTCTCAGCTTTCCTTTCCGCATCTCCAACAAACAAGAATGTATTATCACCGTGCACGATTTTAATAATACCGCTTTTGTTATTTGAATCCAGTAAGTCATATTCTACATCCGAGGTATCATTCAAAAAATATATTTTTGCAGTACCCACAATAAAAGATGAGTGGGAATAATATTCAAATGGAATATTATGTCGTTTTATCAAATCCTCAAAATCAATATCTTTTTGCAAAGAAGAGTCTATTTCAGGCTTTATAATTTTCTCAACTAAATCGTTTTTTATGAGTGATTCAAATCCTTTATAATGATCAGAGTCTAAGTGCGATACAAATCCAATATCAATTTTTTCAATAGATAAGGTTTTCATCAGTGGATAAATCGTGCGCATTCCATTATCGAAATTTTGTGATGCATCTCCCGCATCAATAAGTCCGGTTGTCCCGTCCGGAAATTTCACTAAAATTCCATCCCCTTGCCCTACATCTATCATACATACCGTTAATTCGTTATCCTTCAATAACTTTATATCATCCAAGGATACAAAAATTACAATATTGAAAACTGCTAAAATAAGCATCAGAAATTTCGGAAATAATTTTTGTGATTTTATTAAAAAAAGAATGGAAATGAACAAATAAAAAATGATCATATCTAAATAAGAAAATTGAGGAATATAGAGATAACTAAAACTCAAGTTTCCGGAGAAATTGATTAGTCTATAAAGTATATCAATAATCAATTGATTTGAAGCAGCAAATACCGATGCTGTCCAGAAGGATAAATATGCTAGAATTGTTGTTGCAATCCCTAAACCGACTATAAAACCAATTAAAGGAATTACAATCAAATTGGCTAACAAAGAAATTATCGAAAGTTTGTGAAAATACATCAAAGTAAAAGGAAGCGTACCTAACTGTGCAGCCAAAGAAACGCTGCCGAACAAGAGTACATTTTTAACAAAATTATTTTTTACATTGGACTTATCTATAAAATTTTTAAACCTCGGATAAATAATTAGAATAGACAGTACTGCGGAGAAAGATAATTGAAATCCGGGATTGAATAGTTCGTTTGGATTAAGTACGAGTAAAATTAAAGCTGCAATAGCTAGCGAATTGAATACATTATAATTTCTATTAGACCATTCAGAAATAATTAAAATGATAGCCATAACAGATGCCCGGAAAACAGACGGGGGTGAACCAGTGAGTATAACAAAGAACAATAAGCCGGTAATCGTAAGAATGTACTTCAAATAAATATTCATTCTACCAAAAACAAACAGAAATATAAGAATTATATATCCAACGTGAAGTCCGGAAACTGCCAGTACATGGATAACCCCGCTGTTTACAAATTTTTCCCGCGTTTCATAATCTATTTCGCTTCTATCAGCAAGCAGAAGTCCTCGCAGCAGCAATGCTGCCTCTTCGGAATATAATTCCTTAAATTTTGCGTCAATCGATTTTCTAATGGAAAATATTATATTCGGAATTAATTCCTCATTTTCATCTATTATCTTTAGATCGCTGTTTTTATATGCATTTATCAAACCCGAGACACTAATTGATTTTAAGTACTTATTGTAATCAAATTCTCCAGGATTTCGTTGTTCTCTTCCTTTCGAAATTGTTCCATCAATTTGAACTGAATTTCCTACTGCGAGAAGTTCATATTTATTTTTGAGTCTTAAAGTATTTTGATCATATACTTTGGCTAAATAAATTCCTTTTGTCGGATGAGTTATAGAATTTTTCCTCACCGAATCGCTTTCAACCAAGAAAGCAATGTGATTTTCTCTACTTAGTTCAATGGAACGCACTTTTCCCCACATTGTGGATTTAGTGATCTTCATTTTTTTGAACGGATACTTTCCTTCAGAAAAAGTTATATATCTTGCTGAAACAAATCCTAAGCAAATAATTAAAAGAATAATAGATAACCCAGAAATTACTGCGTGGATTCTCCTGACAAACACTAATGAAGATAAAAATAATAGTGATACACTGATGTAAATAAGGGCAGTTTCATCTATGTTAATAAAACGCGTCAATAAAATTCCTATGGCAAATAAAATCGTGAATTTTATTAACGGGAAATTTCTCATTCGTAAAGACTCATAATTGTTCTTTTAATTTGATCAATGCGTTTTATTTTATTGAAAAAATATTCAGAATTTGGTCCGGCAAAAATAACTAATGCCGGATTTCTTGTATGAGTTTTAATCGAGATATCTTCTAAGTTTCCGTGATCGGAACAAATAATTAGATTCATTTGATAAGGAATCAGATCGAATAAATGAAATAAAAAATCATCAAAGGTTTTAAATATTTTTACAAATTCATCTTTGATTCTACCATGACCAATATGATCAGATAAAAAATATTCGAACAAGGTAAAATGATTTTCCTGTGCAAGTTTAATCAATCTTTTAGCAGCAGTTCTTGGTTTAATAATTGGTACTTTATAATTCAGCTTTGAAATCCACCTTGAATTATCAATCTCGGCACTCAATGCTTTTCCGGCATGCAGCTCTTTAGCTTTTCGTAATTTAACTCCACTCATAAGACAACTTAATGAAGTTACGCTTAACCGCTTTTTACCTGAATTAATATAATCGAAAAAAACCTTTGGGTAAGCATTAACAAAGCCTGCTTTTAAGCCTCTTTCAATGAATGAATGAAAAATATTTTCCTTTTGTAAAATTGGTACCAGAGTTGAATATGGATATGGTCCAAAATGTCGACCTATTATTTTTTGAGCATTTATTCCGGCAAAAATTGAAGTTTGACCCGTACCGCTTTGTGGTAATCCTTCAACTCCTAACGCAGCATCTATACCGCTTAAAATTTTATCGTCGGACCTGAGAGAGATATTTCCGATATGTGGTAGTTCTCCAAAAATTGAGGAAAATGTTTTAAAACCATGTTTGAAGAAGGGATTGATCTCAGGATTATTTTCCCCGATACCGATACCGTCAACAAATATCATTAATGTGTTTTTCATTTTATTGATTCAACAATAATTGTAACTGGGCCGTCATTAATTATCTCAACAATCATCATCTCTCCAAAAATACCTGATTTAACATTTTCTTCACCCAAATTTGCTTTCATCCTTTGAATAAAACTTTCGTAGAGAGGAATTGCCTTTTCTGGTTTTGCGGATTGAATAAAACTAGGTCTATTTCCCTTTCTGGCATCCCCGTATAAAGTAAACTGGGATATTATTAAAACCTCTCCAGTTACATCTCTTAGCGAAAGGTTCATTTTATCATCTTCATCATTGAATATTCTCAAGTTTGTACACTTATCGGCGGTGAACACAACATCTTTCTCTGAATCATTTTCGGAAATTCCCAGCAGTATCACGAAACCTTTGCCGATAGATTGAATGTAATTTCTTTCACTTATTTCTACGCTTCCTCGTTTTACGCGCTGAACAACAGCTCTCATTTTAATGTTCCGGAAATAATTCTCGGTATATTTGAATAATCATTTATAACTGAAATATCTGTAAAATTCTTTCTCATTTTATCCACTATTATTTCATGCATCCCTTCGCCGATCTCAAAGAATATTCTTCCGTTTTTGTTTAGGAGCATTGGTGATTTTTGGATTATCGAATCGTAAAAAGTCAAACCGTCTTTATCATCTGTCACAGCATATTTTGGTTCAAACTTAACTTCCGGTTGTATTGAGTTATATTGTTCCAAAGTAACATAAGGAGGATTTGAAACAATAAAATCAAATTTGCCCAAAACATTCATCTCATTTTTGATAATATCGTGGTTGAAGAATTTTATTGCGTTCTTATCTTGTAAAATGTTTATCGTATTTGAATAAGCAACTTTTAGTGCTTCTCTACTACAATCAGTGGCAGCAATTTCCAGCCCCGGTATTGAATGCTTTAACGCAATTGCAATCGCACCGCTTCCTGTGCCGATATCTAAAACTTTATTTCCATCATTTGCAAATTTTATGACTTCCTCAACAAGAAGTTCAGTCTCTTGACGCGGGATTAAAACATTATTATTCACTTGAAATTTTAGATTAAAAAACTCTGTATAACCGAGGATATATTGAAGTGGTTCTGAGTTCGATCGTTTTTTTATATTAGTCCTATACTGCTCTTTTTCTCTTTCATTCAAAGGTTTATTGTACGAAAGATACAGTTCAAGACGCTTGCAATTGAGAATATCGGCAAGTAAATATTCGGCATTAATTCGAGGTTCGGGAATATTATGCTTCTGCAGAAATTCCGTGGATAATTTTATTGCATCAAGGATCGTCAACATATTCCAATTTATAAATAATTAATTTGGAATTTAACGAAAAAAGCAAGGATTATGAAGTCAAAAGCTTTGTCTAATTATCTCGACTGATAAGT
The DNA here is from genome assembly GCA_964499285.1 of uncultured Melioribacteraceae bacterium. GTDB lineage: Bacteria > Bacteroidota > Ignavibacteria > Ignavibacteriales > Melioribacteraceae > JAGFIY01. Next base: position 46,191 of record CAZCLA010000008.1, on the reverse strand, counting down.
TGTCATAATGTATTCTGCAACAGCTCTCGCCTCGTTTGGCTTCAACCCTTGATTAGGCATAGCCGGATAAGCAGGGTCAATTTTTTGTGGATTAAGTATAAATTCCGTTAAGCCATCTAAATTATTCTCATATTTTGGCAGAACACTGTTATAAGGAGGTCCTACTAATTTTGTATCAAAAGTATGACAAGCAATACAGCGACCGTTATAAATTTCTTCTCCGTTTACTTCAACTTTGAATAGACCTAATTCTTCCTTGTAATTTTGAGCAAAAACTTCGTATTCGCTTGCTAACATTTTAGTGTGCAGCTGCGATGTCGTGTTGAAAGCCGTTTGGTCTTTAACAACAAAGAGTGTTATTAAGATCATTGTCAAGAACATTGTTGAACTTCGGTATTTTACGTGAGATTCTTTTAGCATAAAATAGAGAAGGTTAGCCAGTACTAGAAGTATAAATAAAACAAAAATTGCTATACCGAAATATGACCAGTTCAATGCATTCTTTGGAAGTAAGAGAATTTTCACTGCATACAAAATCGGTTGAACAAGAATAAATAACATAGCCGTTTTTAAGGCAAAGTTTCGCACGAAACTTGTGTAATCATTTTCCTTACCCGAATACTTTCCACCAGGTTTGAAGAAAATATACAATATTCCAATTGCAGTAATTGAAAATGAGATCGCGATGAAATGTAGAAAACCGGTTATTGTCTGGATGGAAAATAATATGGATAGAATTGATTCACCTTCTGCCCATCTGGTTGAATCAGATGCAAATTGCACTGAACCAATAAATACAAAAACTGAGATAAAAAGAAAAACTAATCCGTAAGAGCCCGCTTTAATTAGAACTTTATTTGTAGTTTTTTTCAAAGCTTCAAATTCGCTTTGCACCGAATCGTCACGCTCTTCATTTAATTTTGTTAAACTAAAAATATCTGATAAATGAAAACTATACTTAAATGTATAAATCGCAATAACAGAGACTAAATAAAGAAGTATCGCGAAGAAGATATTTCCTGAAACACTGCCGCCAGAGCTTTGCATAAGTTGTGAATAACAGAACATCATGCTTAACATTGGGATTGCACCAAGTGCTAGTGCCGAACTTTTATTTACAGTTACTAAATCAATTACATCTTTTGAAAATTTTATGTAAGTGGTGTTTTCTTCTTTCCTACCCTTTTTATGATAAATTACGGAGAAAAATGCCGAACCGAGCAGCAATGCTAAATATGGAATAAGCAGAAGCATCGTAAGTATCATAACATATTCTAAAAGTTGAATATGACCAGACGATTGAGGTAATGCAAATTGATCTAAAAAGTTCATTTGTTACTTCCCTTAGAATACTAATTTATCCACAAACAGTAAAATTGTAACTATTAAGACATAAGAGTTTATATTCATAAAAGCTTTTCGATATTCACTTTTATTCCGGTTTTCTTCAATTAAAAGTCCTTTACTCTTAATAACCAACCAAATACCAAGAAGCAGTAAAATTGCCGATGAGAAAAATGCATCAGTTGAAGTAAAAAAAGCGATCGAAAGTCCTCCACCAGCTAATGCTCCCGTCCAAAAAAATGTAAGTTTTGAAACAGTGAAATCAGAAAAATAATTTCTTAATATCGGAAAACCGGCAGAAGTATAATCATCTGCAAATATTAAATAAAGCAGCCAAAAATGAGGTATCTGCCAGATAAACAAAAACAACGCAATTACAATTATTATCTGATCGGCTACATTACCTCCCATTGCAGTCCATCCGACTACCGGAGGAATTGCACCGATTACTGCTCCGGGAAAAACAGCAAGTGAAGTCCTTCTTTTCAAAGGAGTATAAATTAGATTATACCAAAACATAGCCGTTAGAGCTAATATCAAAGAAGTTAAATTTCCAAATGAAAATATAATAAATGACCCAATAAGCGAAGATATAGCTGCAAACAGTACTGCATTCATGAAAGTAATATTCCCGCTTGGAAGTGGACGGTTTTGTGTACGTTTCATCTTTAGGTCTAATTTCCATTCTTGAATTTGATTGATTGATGATGAACCGACTGCTAAGAAAAAAACACCGAGTGACACTAATGAAGAAGAAACACTGAAATTACCCGAGTATAAAACAGAACCCAATAAAGTCGTAATTCCAACAAAAAACGTAATTCTAATTTTTCCTAACTCAGCATACTTCGATATTGACTCAAGGATAGAGTTAACACTTGAGCCAAGAATAGTATGAGTCGTCGATATTTGTTTCAAATCTTTCATTTTATGGTTGAACCGCTGTTGAATCTGTCACTATACTTTCTTCTTCAACCGGCAGTGCTTCATCCTGTGGAGATTTTAATTTCAGCCATTTCTCATAACCTGACTCATCCATGACTATCAATTTTGAATACATCTGTGAGTGATTCAATCCACAATATTCTGCACAAGCAATATCGTACGCACCAATTTCATCCGCTGTAAAAACAAGATAGTTAAGTTTTCCGGCTATCACATCGGTTTTCACTCTTAATGCTGGAATCCATAAAGCATGGTTCACATCAGCGGATTCAAGTTCAAGTAGAATCGGCTTATTGACCGGGACATACAATTCTTTCGTTGAGAAACCATCATACTTAAATTCCCATTCCCACATTCTTCCGACGCCAGAAAGTCTAAGCGCATCTTCAGGTATATATTTTCCTTCTTTAAAACCATGATAACCAAAATAAAACATGCTCAGAACCAAAATAGTTGGTATAACAATCCAAATGGTTTCGAGGGCAACACTTCCATGAATATCAACAGGTTTATGTCCTTTTTTCCGGTTATACTTAATAACAAAATAGATCATCACAGCCGTAATTCCCAGAAGAAGGAACACGGAAATAGCAACGATATAAATCATTACCGAATCGACAGTTTCAACATAGTTGCTCGTTTGAAGCATCCTTAACCTCTACCTAAAGGAATAATCGACGAACGTGAGTGCAAATATTACAAACAATGTTGCTCCGCTTACAAGTAGAAAAAACTTGAAAATTGGTTCGTCAAATTTTATGTGCATAAATATATTTATTACCAATGCCGATTTTATTGCAGCAATTGTTAACGCAACGAAAAGCGTAAATTGTCCCAAATCAATTCCAGCGACAGTAACAGTAAGCGAGGTAAGTGCAAGTAAACCCAGCCACACTAAAACATAAGTGCCATAACCTGTTATATGATGTTTTGATTCAGACATAAGTAAAATCCCTTATTGTAACAGATAAAATAATGGAAACAAGAAAATCCATATTAAGTCGACTAGATGCCAGTAAAGACCCGAATTTTCTAGTTTTATGTAATTTTTGTGATTTATAGATCCTTTAACAATCATGACAAGAATAACAGAAAGAATAACAACACCAATAATAACGTGCAGGCCGTGAAGCCCAGTCATAACATAATAAAGTCCATAGAATAAAATTTCACCGTTTGATTTTCCAAGTAAGTACTCTGAACCGGGATATATTCCATGTTCGATTTTTGCACTCCATTCAAAAAACTTATTTACCATGAAGGCAAGAGCAAAAACAATGGTTACCGTTAAAAATATAATCGAAAGAAATTTATTTTTTTTCTGAATCGCTCCGATTGCCAATGCAACGGTCAAGCTGGAAGTCAACAAAATAATAGTATTCAAAGCTCCAACCGTCACGTTCAATTCCATTGCGGCTACTTTAAACTGATCGTGAAACTGAAACCTATAGACGGCATAAATAAGGAACATACCACCGAATAATAGCAATTCTGTAAATAGAAAGAGCCACATTCCCATTTTTGAACCGACGTCATCCCTATGCACCGGAGCGTGAGCAGCTGCTTGATCATTATGAGTCATGTTCTAATTCCTTCAACTGACTGAAATCATATGGTTCGTGTTTCACTGTAGGGATCTCGTGAAAATTATGTAATGGCGGCGGAGTTGAGATGTGCCATTCGAGAGTCACCCCTCCCCATGGATTCTGGCTTGCCTTTTTACCCTTAAAAGCAGAATAAATCAGATTGCCGAAAACTAGAACAACCGTAATGAACATCAGCCACGAACCTAATGTTGAAATAACTTGAAGATTTGCAAATTCCGGAAGATAGTCGAAATATCTTCTCGGCATACCTTCATAACCCATAATAAATTTCGGGAAATAAAGGGTGTTAAAAGCTATAAAAAATAAACCGGCAGATATCGAAGCAAGTTTAATGTTATACATCCGTCCGAACATTTTAGGGAACCAATAAAATAATGCGGCAAAAAATATTGTTCCGGTTCCACCGAACATTGTATAATGGAAATGGGCTACAACAAAATATGTATCGTGAAGATGAATATCGGTAGCAAGGGAACCCAGTACCAAACCAGTTAAGCCGCCAATTGAAAACAAAAATATAAATGCCATTACCCACAGAAACGGTGGTTTCGGATCAATCGATCCTTTATACATAGTGGCAACCCAGTTAAAGACCTTAACTCCACTTGGAAGAGCAACTAGATAAGTCAATAGCGAAAATATCCATTGTGCTGTTTCACTCATCCCGGAAGTAAACATATGATGCGCCCATACGAGATAACCCACGAAAGCAATTGCCAAACTTGACATCGCGACGGCTTTATAACCGAATATTGTTCTTCTCGAGAAAGTTGGGATAATTTCAGACACAACTCCCATAGCAGGGAGTATCATAATATATACCGCTGGATGTGAGTATATCCAAAATAAATGCTGATATAAAATCGGATCACCGCCAAGTGCGGGATCAAAGATTCCAACACCAAAATATCTTTCTATAATTACCAACAAAATTGTAATTGCAACAACCGGAGTAGCAATTATCTGGATCCAAGCTGTTGCATACGTTGACCAAATAAACAAAGGCATCTTGAACCAACCCATACCCGGTGCCCTCATTCGGTGGACTGTTGTAACAAAATTCAGACCTGTCAGCATCGAAGAAAATCCAAGTATGAATGCTGCAAAAATTGCGAGCGAAACATTTGTTCCTGTCCTCACTGCGTAAGGAATATAAAAAGTCCAACCTGTATCCATCGGTCCGCCAGGTAATACAATTGAAATAAGAGCCAATGTCGCTCCAATTATATAAACCCACCAAGAAAGGAGATTTAACCGAGGGAATGCCACATCTTGCGCACCCAATTGAATAGGTAGAAAGAAGTTGCCGAAAACTGCAGGTATGCCCGGAATGATAAACAAGAAAATCATTATCACTCCGTGAAGTGTAAACAACTGATTATAAGTTTGAGCATCGACTATCGTCTGTCCTGGAGCAATCAGTTCAAGTCTCATCAATATTCCGACAAGAAGTCCGACAAAAAAGAATGCAGCGATGCTAATTAGATATAGTATTCCTATTCTTTTATGATCGGTACTAAAAATCCATGACCTAATGCCGGTAGTTGCTTTAGTTGTACCTTCTTCATAAAAACTTTTAGCAGTTATGGCTGCGGAATTACCGTTTGCCATTTTATGTATACTCCTTAACTTTTTTTCTTTTTCTTAAAAATCAAGATCGATAAAAATATTCCAACACTAAGTAAAATTATCGATCCCATTATTCTAGTTATGTTTAACGTATAATTTCTTCCTTCGGGATCATAGCTAAAACAAAACTGAAGAACTTTTGCAATTGTTGGATTCGTTTTTCCTGCCTCAGCATCAAGCAATGCCATCTTTACATCAAAAGGATTAAACGTAATTCCAAATAAATATCTTGATATCAAACCTTTTGGCGAAATTGTAACAACAGCACCGGGATGTAAATATTCGCCCTCATTTTCCTTATAATAAAATCCGACGGCATCGGTAACTTTCTTAATGTTAGCACTATCGCCAACTAAAAAATACCAGGCAGAGTCAGGAAACGGATTTTTCATTCCCGCAAAGTAATTCTGTTTCCATCTTCTTGCTGTTTCAACTGTTTCATCGGGATCAAAACTTAAACTTATTACTTGAAAATCTTCTTGAGCTACAAGATCAACTTTGTTAACAACCCAAGCAAGTTCAGTCAACAATGGATTACAAATTCCGGGGCACTCGTAATAAACCAAAGCAAGCAAGGTAGGTTTATTGATTATTTCCTTCAGCTTAATTGTATCCCCTTGGCTTGTAAGAAATTGTGCCTCAACAGGCAGATAATCTCCGAGCTTTTCATCAATTCCAACTTCAATTTGATTATCTTGACCATAAAGCAAGATCCCGATCAAAAAGATAAAGAACGTAATATGTATTTTCTTAAACATAATATTAGAGCGAACTTAAATACTGATAAAGCTGCTCCCACTCATTATCAGTTAAATTTACTATTTCAGGTTTCAATGCAAGCATTTTCGGATCGGATGAAACAGTAACAATAAAATCATTATAACTGGATGCTTCATTAAATCGTAGTTTAAAATTTTGCATTGTTTTATACGGGTTTGAAGAATACTTTACTAATATTTCATTTTTGTTTTCTGAAATGGAAGATGCCATAATCTCTTCAGTTGATTTCTTAAATTCAGATGCAATAATTTTTTTAGCCGATTTAATTGGAATATTATTTGGTTCAATAACACCTTCGGTAAGCTTGTACTGCGAATCGAGTGAGGCTATCTCCTCATCCGTTGCTTCTGGATAATCTGTTAGTGAACGAATAAACTGTATTATTGCCACTCGATCTTCAGGAGCAAGAAATTCATACGCTGTCATACCGCTTCCGGCAATTCCTTCTTGAAGAGTTTTATAAAGCTGAGAAAATTCTCTACCGTTTTTCCAACCGGCAGTTTCATAAAAACTTCTGGGCGGGGGATTTAATGCTGATCCTGCTGGTCCGTCCCCTCTCCCTTCTGTGCCATGACAGGATGCGCAATTAGTTTGATAGAGGTCCTTCCCTTTAGCAATAAAATCCGGAGATGGATTTGAGATTAATGTAAGATCCATTGCTGGACGGATACCGCCAACTTTCAAAGGTATATCTCTTTCAATATTCAAAGTATCCAATGCTGTTCCGGGTATCTGATTAAATGAAACCTCATCAAGATTTTTTACAAAATATATTCCTATTATCAAAGCGACTGCAAAGAAATAAAAATACACAAGTCCAAACAATCTCAGTGGAGATTTAAGTGCATCTGCAAAATTTATTTCGCTTTCAATTTTTTTGTTCATCTCTTCCATTCAATCACCGAAAATTATAATCTAAAATCCAAACCACGTTTAAGTTTTGGATCCCCAATCGGGATAATGTTTTCTTTTTTTGCCTTCCAATTAAACATAGTCAAGATCAATCCAAGTCCCAAGATAATAAAACCTATTTCGTTCCAAGTGAACACAAATCCGTCAGGGTTAAAAGTCGGAAGAACTAACCAATAGAGATCAATAATGTGCGCAAACAATATCCAGATAGACATGAATTTCAAACGTTTCTCGTCCATTTTTGAAGGTTGAGAAAGCAATGCAAAATATGGCACCAGAAAATGCGTGATCATCAAAAAGATACTAAAATACATCCAACTTCCTTCCCACTTATTGATAAACCAAAAAGTTTCTTCGGGAAGATTTGCATACCAAATTAGCATATACTGTGAAAATGCTATATAAGCCCAAAAATTTATGAACGCAAAAAGCAGTGCACCAAAACTATAATAATGATCCTTGATGATTCCTTTAATAAAATATCCTTTTTGAACGAATATTATCACAAGGAAAGTGCCTGCAGCCAAAGATGCTAAAACAGTACCAGCGAAAAAATATACGCCGAATATCGTTGAGAACCAATGAGGTTCTAAACTCATCATAAAATCTATTGCCGAAAAAGTCAACGTCAAGGCAAACAGTGGCATAAATAAAGCAGAAAATCTTATGTTGCGTTTCGTTAATTTTTGATCTTTAGTTGTATCCTGTTTTTTTGAGTTAGAAGTGAATATGAAATAAAATAGAATCCAAATAACAAAATATGCGATTAATCTTATTAGAAAAAATGTTTCATTAAGATAAGGTTCCTTTCCGGATAGAATTTTATCCGCGGCAACAGCATCAGTATGAGACCAATGGTAAACAGAATGAACATTCAAATAAACCGGAATCGCGATTACCGGTATCACTAGCACAATTGAAGCTAGGAATTCAAAAACTCTTCTGAAGGGAGTACTCCAGACAGCCCCCGCAAGGTATTCAATGCCGATTAAAAACAGAGATCCGACTCCAACACTTGTAAGAAGCATCAAGAGAACAATATTGTTAAAAGCGCTTCGCACCGGATCCGTCAGATATGAAATTACAGCAACAACCAATCCGATTAACAGCAATGCCGAAGCAACTTTGCTTAAAACAGGTGGAATTCCTCTATGAGAATATTCTATATTCGTGTTATGTTCACTCATCTTAAATCCGACTCCTTAGCATTAAATGATCTCTGAAGGACTCTCAAATACAATATTGTTGCCCACCTTTCGTTATTCGTTAACTGAGTTGAATAAGAAGGCATTATATTCTGTCCTTCGGTAATTACGTGAAATATTCTGCCGTCACTCCAATTTCTGACTTTTTCTGAGTGAATACTGGGTGGATTAGGGAACTGTCCTCTAAGTCTACTATCCCCCTCACCGTAATAACCGTGACAAGGGCTGCAGTAAATATCATATTTCTTTTTACCCAGATTTAAATTTTCTTCATTTATTTCGAGCGGGTTTATTAAAAACTTACCGGCTTCTTCCGGTTGATCCTTAAAGAGATAAGGTAAATTTTCTCTCGCAACAGTCCCCTCTACCGGCATTCTCATGCCAAAACCATCGGCAAAAAAAGTTGAAGACTCTTGCGGTATCACTTTTGCTTGCTCCCGCATCCAGTTGAATGGCTGCATAAACATTAGTTTATTCAATGAAAAATATGTTGCTCCGGACACTACAACAGCTATCAAAGCAAGGAACAGTAAAAACTTTGGTTGAAGGATTACATTTTTATATTTTAATTCTTCATTATCATAATAGATTTTCGTTACATCTTTAGCGCCCAAACTTTTAAGGAATTCTACAATTTCGTCGATAGAATAATTTTCATCCGGTTCAATACAGATGCCGTAACGATCAGAAGAAACTGCTTGCATATAGTGAGTATCGTGAAGCGGATGACTAATATTAGGAAATTTGAAAAATATTGAAATCAGTGTCACTACTGTCATTACTGCAGCTAAAAGTACAGTAAGCTCAAACATAATCGGAACATAAGCAGGGAATGAAAAGAAAGGTTTACCGCCAATGATTACAGGATAATCTACTGATGAAGTCCAATACATTAAAGCAAGTGCAGAAAAAGTACCTGCTAAACCGAACACTAATGAAAAATAAGCAAGTTTGGATGGTTTTAGTTTCATTGCCGAATCCATACCATGAACCGGATAAGGCGTGTGAACATCGAACATCTTAAATCCTTTTTCAGATGTTTCAGATGCTGCTTTAATAATATCATCGGGAGAATCAAATAGCCCGACACCACCGAAAAGATACTTCTCGTTCATAAATTAATGTCCCTCGTGCGAAGGTTGCGAACCATCCACAACCGCTTTAACTTCTGCAATTGAAACAACCGGAAGCGTTTTTGAAAATAGTAAAACAAATGTGAAAAAGAAGCCGAAACTGCCAATTAAAATCCCGAAGTCAGTAAGAGTAGGTGTGAAATAAGCCCAACTCGAAGGCAAAAAATCGCGGGATAAAGAAGTTACGGTAATAACAAATCTTTCGAACCACATTCCTACATTTACAAAAACAGCAATTACAAACATAACCGGTATCGATCTCCTAATCCTTTTACTCCAGAACAATTGAGGAAAAACAACATTACATGTAATCATAATCCAGTATGCCCAAGCATAGGGTCCGAATGCCCTGTTCACAAATGTAAATTGTTCCGCTTGTACTCCTGAGTACCAAGCAATAAAAAACTCCATCGCATAAGCATAACCGACAAGTGTACCAGTAAGGACGATGATTTTATTCATTTTTTCGAGCGTGTCAATTGTAATAATATGTTCATAGTTAAAAACTTTTCGGATAACTATAAGCACATTTTGAACCATTGCAAAACCTGAAAATACAGCACCGGCAACAAAGTACGGAGGGAAAATAGTAGTATGCCATCCGGGCAAAATTGAAACAGCAAAGTCGAAACTTACAATGGTATGAACAGATAAAACCAAAGGCGTTGCAAATCCTGCCAGTACCAAATAAACCATCTCATAATGCTGCCAGTGACGATTTGAATTCCTCCAACCAAGACTGAATACTGAATAAATAGCTTTTTTAATTTTTGTCTTTGTTCTATCTCTTAGTACTGCAAAATCGGGAATTAAACCTACGTACCAAAATATAAATGACACAGTAAAATATGTCGAAACTGCAAAAACATCCCATAACAAAGGTGAAGTAAAATTAACCCAAAGCGAATGTTGATTTGGATAAGGCATTAAATAACCTGCTAGCCAAGGGCGTCCGACATGGATAAGCGGAAAAATAAGTGCGGTCATAACCGCAAAAATTGTCATACCTTCAGCGAACCGTGCAATACCATTTCTCCATTTCTGGCGGAGTAAAAAAAGTATAGCCGATATAAGAGTCCCGGCATGACCAATACCAACCCAGAAGACAAAATTAACGATCGGTAAACCCCAGCCGACAGGATTATTATTTCCCCAAAGTCCAGTACCGTAATAAAATGATAACCCGATTGCAATTACTCCTATTGCAAGCATTGTCAGAGTAATTCCGAGACCAATAAAAAATTTTATATTTGGTTTTGTTTCGAGAGGTTTAGCAATAAGGTCATCTATTTCGCGAAGAGCAGGTTTCCCTTCAATTACTGATAACTCTCTTGAATAATCAATACTGCTCACTATGCATCCTCCGAATGGATATTTCGCAGTTTTGCGATATATGTAACATTGGGTTTAACATTGGTTTCTTCAAGTACGTGATAAGCTAAATTGTGTTTTCGCAATTTACTTACCGCCGAATCTTCATCGTTCATATCCCCAAAAACGATTGCATCCGCCGGGCAAGCCTGCTGACAGGCAGTTGTAACTTCATCTGTTCTTAATTCTCTGTTCTCTTTTATAGCAGTGCTTCTAGCCTCCATAATTCTCTGAATACAGAACGAGCATTTTTCCATCACTCCGCGGGATCTAACGGTAACTTCAGGATTATTAACCAGTGGCGTTACCTCGTTATCGTAATATGCATCCGCAAAATAATCACGGAAATTAAAGAAGTTAAATCGCCTTACTTTATAAGGACAGTTGTTTGCACAATATCTCGTTCCGACGCATCTGTTATAAACCATTTGGTTAAGTCCGTCGGTGCTGTGATTCGTAGCGTTTACAGGACATACATTTTCGCATGGGGCGTTGTCACAGTGCTGGCATAACATCGGCTGATTGCTTACTTCGGGATCTTCCGGAGTTCCGGAGTAATATCTGTCCAGCCTCATCCATTGCATTTCCCTTCCATTTTCAACTTGATCTTTACCGACAACCGGAACATTGTTTTCAACATTACACGAAGCAACGCAAACTGAACAACTTGTGCATTTGTTCATATCGATTGCCATCGCCCATTTATTACCTTCGTATTTATGTTCTTCAGTTATACTAAATATTTTATGTTTATGGTGCTGCAGAAATTCGGGATCATTTTTGTATTGTTCTACCGTTCCCTCTTGAATAATATTCCTAATCTTATGAAAATCTTTCACGAAAGAATCATCAACAGCGTGATGCTCTTGGGTTGACATCAATTTGTGAAAGTTTCCAGTTTTTTTGATTGAAACATTATCATAAAAGTATGCAGTATTTGTATGGTTCGATGTGAGAAATAAATTAGAATTAAAACCCACATTCTTCCCAACTTCACCAACATTTGTCCTCCCGTAACCAAGTTCGATCGAAACGACATCATCAGCCATTCCCGGTTGAATCAAAACGGGAACTTCAAGTTTTTTATCTCCCGAAGCGACTTCAACCATATCACCCATTTTTAGAGAAAGTTCGTTCGCACGCTTTGGTGAAATATTAAGATAATTGTCCCAAGTAACTTTAGAAACAGGATGCGGTATTTCCTGAAGCCAACCGTTGTTAGCAAATCTTCCGTCACCTAAAAAATAATTTTCTGTTAGTGATAAAGTGAATCCGTTTGATTTTGAGTTATTCGGTATTTGGAGGGGAGTTGTGAACTCCGGTGTTAGTGTTCTATCCTCGGAACTGATTTTAACAAATCCGTCATGTAGTGCAAGAAGCCAATAATTCTTAAACGCTAAAGGAGATTTACTTTCAGCAAAGACTGATGATTTGAAATTTTCCATCAGATAAGAATGATACAATTCTTCATTATACTTTTGTTCTGTTGCCCAAGCAAGTAAAATACCTTCACTTTGACGTGAATTATAAAGCGGTGCAATAACAGGCTGTCTCAACGAATAAACATCTGTTGTTGTCTGCGAGTCACCCCAAGATTCTAAATAATGATGTGCGGGAAGAACATATTTACATTGTGCAGATGTTTCGTTTTCATTTACTACAACAGAAACAGATAAAGCAACGTTGCTTAAAAGCTGCTTCCAATCCCCGGCATCTTGAAAATGATAGACGGGATTGCTTCCTAAATTTATAAACGCACCAACATTTCCGCTTGATAATTCAAGACCGAGTGCTTGAAAATCCGAATGCCTGTTTAATTTAAGAACTTCAACAGCAGCAGCAGTATGTTCATATAAATTTGTCGAATTCAATATTTCGTTAATGATATTCACGACATAATGAACCTCAAGCGGAAGCGAATTGCCCGCATATACTAAAGCATTTTTCCCGGGTTTCAATAAATCTTCAAGTAAATAATTCAGTTTAATCTGATCAATACCGTTTTCTTTCGCAAAATTTGATAAAGAATAATTTGAGACCAAAGATTCCAAATCAGATGGGAGACTAATATTTATTCTTGCATTTTTTCTTAGTTCGTTTAAAAGTGAAAGGACAAATTCTATTTGGTTCGATGGGTTTATTCTGAATCGGTAATCAGAATTCATACCTGTCAGCGACATTGACCCTTCCGCGGCATAAAGTCTGCTGAACTCATCAGGTTTATTCACATCACGCTTTTTCGCAAAAAGTCTAGTGTTTTCAATAAAATTATCATCTTTTCCTAGAAAATCAGATTCAAGTGCAAGAATTACGTCTGCTTTATCAAATCTGATCTTTGGAAAATTTCGATTTCCGTACAATCTTTCCCAACCGTCAAGACGATTATGATTGTTAAATATTTCATATGAATAAACTTCGGCAGTGGGATATTTCTCAACAAATTTATCTATTACCGATTTGAATGTCGGTGAGTGAACCGAGTGCGTAAGCAACACAATTTTTTTACCCGACTCCGAAACTTTTTTAAGTTCTGAAACGATTGAATTATCTGCTTCCAACCAACCCGTTTCACGTCCATTTAACATAGGTTTTTTTAGTCTTGATGGATCATAGAGGTCTAAAATCGAAGCTTGGCCCTTAGCGCATATCTTTCCGTTATTAATCGGATTTTCTGTATTTCCATCAATTTTGATGGGTCTTCCCAAATTCGTTTTTATTAATATTCCGCAGTTTACGCTGCAACCATTGCAAGTGGAAGCATAGAAATTGGAAGAACCCGGCAGCGTTCCCTCCGGTCTGTTTGTGTACGGTACAATTTCCCCTTGTTTATGATAATCGGAACATCCTGCTGCCGTAAAAGCTGCAGAAGCTGAAAGCAGAGCTAAAAATTTTCTTCTCGATATACCACTTAAATGGGAAGGATTAAAATCATCCGTTACACCATCTTCAAATTCATTTTTTAAATTTAATTGGGATTCATTCTTGTATGATTCAATACTTTTCCAGAATGATTTTTCTATTTTTTCATTTTGCATCTTGTTTTCAGGCATTTAGAAAACCTATTTTGTCCTTTTAACTGAATTTGGATGAATAAAAACTTTTTTGAGCTTTTTATTTTTCTTATCCGAAGAAAAAGCTTTTAATGGAGATTTGGCAAATAAAGCTATCCCCAATCCACCTATTGTAATGTTCTTAAAAAATTTTCTTCTTGATGATGTATTCATTTGTCCACCAAATTTATCTATGACAAGCCGCGCAATAACGCGGACCTTGCTTAACATTTTCTACATAAGGAACAAATTTTTCAGGTTCACGGTGACAGTCTAAGCAAGCAGTCATTGTGAACGATTTAACCTGTTGAATTACTTCCATCTCCCTTACATTACCATGACAAGTTTCACAGTCTATTCCTTTATTGACGTGAACACTATGATTAAAATATGCATATTCCGGAACTTTGTGAACTCGTTTCCAAGGCAATGGTCTACCACTTTCATAATACTCTCTAAGTTTGATTATTTCTGGTCTATCTTTCCTAGCGACTGCGTGACAATTCATACAAATATTAACTGATGGAACGAGAGCTTGTCTTTGTTTTGTTACCCCTACGTGACAATACTGACAATCAATTCCTAAATCTCCGGCATGAAGTTTATGCGAATAAGCTATTGGCTGTTCAGGTGCATATCCAACACCGTCGCGCTCGGGTCTGCTTACATAGAAGGTTACAAGAAAAGATATTGCGGCAACAAATAGAACTAATGGTAATCTAACTTTGAGTAAATAATCAAGTACCGTTTTTTTCATTCTATATCCGTAGCTCAATAAACCGAATAAAAGAGAAGCCCCATAATTCCCCTATCCGGAATAAAAAAATGTTAAATGAATTGATGAAAAAGTTATGAAATAAGATTACGAAAAATAATAATAATAAAAAAAAATCAAAACGATTTTTTTACGATATTTTATCCTAAATAAGTAAAAGAAGACTCAATTATCTAATCAGTAAATCAAAACTAAGTAGATTTAAATTAATTTTTTCTTGAGATTACAAAATCTACTAACCTCAATAATGCATCTTTGCTTTCGGAATCATCAAATCCGGATAGACAATTTTTAGCTTTCTCAGCATACTCTTTTGCAACCTTATCCGCATATTCTATCCCGCCGGACTCTTCAACAAATTTTATAATATCCTCAACACTATTATTCTTACCACGGCTTTTTAATTTTTTAATTATTTCGTTTGCACTATTTTTATTTTTTGAGAGAGAGTAAATTAATGGAAGAGTTATCTTTTTTTCCCTAATATCACCTCCACGGGGTTTGCCTATAATACTTGATTTACCAATATAGTCGAGAATATCATCACGTATCTGAAATGCTATTCCAAGATACTCGCCATAATCTCTAAAAGCTTTATGAACCGTAGTATCTGAAGTTGCTCCAATTGCGCCGAACTCACAGCAAGTTGATAAGAGTGATGCTGTTTTATCGGAAATAATTCTGAAATATGTCGGTTCGTCAATATCAAGTTTTCTGGTTTTATTTATTTGAAGAAGTTCACCCTCACTCATTCTCTGAACAGTATTCGTAACTATTTTTAAAAAATCGAAATCCTCACCGTTCACAGCCGCGGTCAGTCCTTTTGAAAGCAGATAATCTCCCATCAACACTGCAATTTTATTTTTCCAAACAGCGTTTATTGAAGGAAGTCCTCTTCTTTTTTCGGCTGCATCAACCACATCATCATGAATCAAAGTAGCAGTGTGCAGAAGTTCTACCATTATTGCTCCCCGGTATGATTTATCAGTAACTTCTCCAACAACTTTACTGGATAAGAATACCAAGGTAGGTCTTATTTTTTTTCCTTTCTGCTTGAGGACATATTTGGCAATTAGATCGACCAAAAATATATCTGATTTAATCGACTTTGAAAAAAGTTTTTGGAAATGATTTAATTCGGTTGTAACCGGATTAGAGATATCGGATAGGTTATTCTTGATCAATCGATTTTCTCTGGGACATTTTTGAGACGAATATACTTATTTCGTATAATAAAACCAATGGAACAGCAAGCAGTATCTGAGCAACAGGATCCGTTCCCGGAGTAAGCAGAGCAGCAGCAATCAAAATAGTTATAATCGAATGCCGTCTATATTTCTTCATTATTTGAGGTGTAAGAATTCCTAATTTTGAAAGCAGAAATGATAAAACGGGAAGCTCAAATACTAATCCGGCTGCAAGCATAACACTTATGATAATCGAGAAATATTCATTAATTGCAAAATTGTTTTCTATTTGTTCAGTTCCAAATTGAACTGCAAATTTCAATGTAAGCGGAAGCATAACATAATAGGCAAAAACAATACCGCTTAAAAAACAAAGCGAGGAGAAAAAAACGATCAATGAGATATATTTTTTTTCCTGGTGTCTTAATGCTGGGGCAATGAATTTCCACATTTGATAGAACACATTTGGAATGCTTACAATAAGTCCGCCGATGAATGCAATTTGAAGAAACAGAAAAAGTTGTCCAAATGGTCTAAGATTCTGAAGTTTAAGATTGGCGGTTCTTGCAGGCAGTAGAAGAATTTGTTCAACGAGAAAATCTATAAATATCCAGCAGAGAATCGTGCCTACAAAAATTCCGATTGCCGCATATAAAATTCTCCATCTCAGTTCTTCGAGATGATCGAGGAACGACATTTCATTTTCTTCAGTTTCCGAAAATGTGTCGAAGCTTTCAGATTCTTGAGCACTCACGGATATATTATCTTAACTCCGGATATAAGGGAAATCTCTTACAAAGTACTTTTACTTCATTTTTTATCGATGCGAGTTTATTTTCATCTTCGTGATTTGTAATTGCATCATTGATTAAAGAAGCAATAATTTTCATTTCGTTTTCTTTCATTCCCCGTGTTGTTGCCGCTGCCGTTCCGACACGAATACCGCTTGTTACAAACGGACTTTTTGCGTCAAATGGAATCATATTTTTATTAACGGTAATTCCGGCTAGTTCAAGAGCTTTCTCTGCTTTTTTACCGCTAATTTCTTTATTAGTTAGGTTTATAAGCATTAAGTGATTTTTTGTACCACCGGAGACAATTTTATAATGGTAATCTGTAAGTGATGCTGCTAATGTTTTTGCATTTGCAATTACTTGTTTTGCGTACTCGGTAAAACTATCCTGAAGAACTTCACCGAAAGCAACAGCTTTCGCCATAATTACATGCATCAAAGGTCCACCTTGAATACCAGGCATAACAACACCGTCAATCAATTCGGACATTAATTTAAGTCTATCGCCTTTTGGTGTTTTTATTCCCAAAGAATTTTCTTTATCCTTGCCAATTAAAATAACACCACCACGCGGACCTCTTAAAGTCTTGTGTGTTGTTGAGGTTACTACATCACAGTGTTCAAGTGGATTAGATAGCAAACCCTTAGCAATTAAACCAGCCGGATGAGCCATATCAGCCATTAAAAATGCTCCAACTGAGTCTGCAATTTCTCTGAATTTTTTATAATCCCAATCGTGTGAATAGGCTGAAGCACCGGTAATGATTAATTTAGGTTTTTCCTTTATTGCCAAGTCTTCGATAAGTTGATAATCTAAAAGTTCACTATCCTTGTTGAGCGTATACCCAATTGCTTGATAAATTTTTCCCGAAAAATTAACGAAAGAACCATGTGTCAGATGCCCGCCGTGATCAAGACTTAAACCCAAAATCTTATCGCCCGGATTTAAAAGCGCCATATAAACAGCCATATTTGCTTGTGAACCGCTGTGCGGCTGAACGTTAACATACTCTGCATTGAAAATTCTCTTTAATCTATCTCGTGCCAGATCTTCTGCCATGTCAACATATTCGCAACCACCGTAATATCTTTTCCCGGGATAACCCTCGGCATACTTATTTGTAAGAACCGAACCAGCAGCTTCAAGTACAGGAAGACTAACAAAATTTTCGCTAGCAATTAATTCTAAATAATCAGATTGTCTTTCTGTTTCTTTATTTAAGATTTCAAAAATTTCCGGATCACTTTTTAAATGCTCGAACATTTTTATTCACCTAAAATTTTATAATAAACTATTCTGGTATCACGACGCTTTTATTTATCCAATCATAGCATTTGCCTTCAATCTTTATTACTGTGCCGGGAGATACTTTTCTAAAAAAGTAATCTTCCTTTTGCGGAATCGAGTTAGCTAGAGCATTAATTCTATCTTTTGCAGCACCTGCATATTGAGCGCCCATCGATACAACTCTTTGATAAGTTTGAACAGCCAGCAGATAAACTAATTTATCCTCATATTCAAATCCGCAATTACGTGCAGCTGATTCGTACAATTGAGCTTCTATAAAAATTGGATAATCCCAATCCGGACTTACTTTGTTTGCTTTCTGCAGAAAACTTCTGGCTACAGATAACTGGCCAAGCTTCTGATATATAACAGCCAAATTGAAATAGTTATCTCTGTTCTCAGGTTCAAGTTCAATCAATGTTTTATACGATTGAATTGCAGCGTCCGTTTCGTCCAATTTTTCGTATGCTCTTGCAATTTGCTTGTGATAATTTACAACTTCGGGAGATTTGTTGATCAAGAATTTAAGAGGTTCAAGAGCTGTTGCAAAATCTTGATTTCTAAGTGCCATAGATGCATACTTCCAAGCTTTTTCCGGATTTTCTGGATCAAGCTGCCAGGCTTTCCCAGTAATTTCTACAAGTTCATTCGGATCTTCGGCAAGAGCTTCAATTCTTTGAATCCATAGAGCGTTATCAGGTTCTGCTTCACTGAGAGCAGAATATAATTCAAGTGCCTGCATCTTATAATCATTGTCTTCAGAAGCATTTTTTGATAATATCAACCCTAATCTGTCCTTGTAACCAGATGAAACTCCGTTATCTTCATTAAATGCTGCTTTATAAGCGCCTATGAGGATTTCCGGTTCAGCATCAGTCCAAGTTTCCAATACGTAAGCTTTTTTTGATAAGAAGTATGCGGCTTTATCCTCATTATATTCCAATGCTTTATCATAAAGATACAATGTTGTATCGGCTAAAGTCTGTTTCTCTTCCTCAGTGAAAGTATCAACACTATCGTGCATAAACCAAAGAACATCTTCCATTTTTCTAAATGGTTTAAATCTCATAAACGCAGATGGATCTGTATTAATAACATTCCAGCCATGATTATATGCGCTGAGATAATCCTTATTTTTGTAGAATTCATAAAACAAACTAAATTCTGCTTGCAGATTAAGTTTTGTACTGTCATTAATTTCCGGAGTTGGTTTTAAGCTTAACTCGGCTGCGGAAATCGTTAATGCAGATAGCATAAACATCACGATTAATTTAGTTATTGTTTTCAATTTAATATCCCCTAAATTATTATCTTTCTTGTCTTTGAAACCATAACTCACCAAAACTAATACTAACGGCAATTTGGTAAATATATTCTTTTATTAGATTCGATTCTTTAGTACCGCGCATTCCAAACATCAAACCGACATCAATTGAACTTGTTTTTGTAAACGGATAACTAAATCCTGCGTGAATCCCCAGTTGATCAATACCCTTTCCGTTTATTTCGTACTGAGTCTGTTCGTAACTTAGACCACCTCTATAAGTTAACTGTTCCCAAAGAGTTTCATCCCGAGACTCCGGATTTTTGTACTCTACCCCAATATTGAAATGATTTAAATCACGCAGCTGATTTACTTTTTGTCCGTTGAATTCATATTTACTCCATGGTTGCGTAACAAAATCAAGAGTAAAAAGATAAGCTTTGTTCATTTCAAAACTAACGCCCACTCCAAGTTTTCCCGGAATTTTAGTTTCCACAACGTCCGAAACCAATTCCGAAGTGCCGAGAGATGAAAAAGAAATAAAACTTGTATCTGTTTTTAAGTTTGGAATAAAATTATATGAAGCACCTATTCTAAGATTTGATAACGATTCTAAACCAAACCAATTAGAAAGATCTGGAGTAATCAAACCTAAATTTAATCCTACACCATAATGTCCTTGACGTGTTGTATATCTTGAATCATAAAAGGATCCTGGATCAAAATCTATTGATGCTTCGTTATCAATTTTCCCAGTATAATATTCGAACGACGCCCCTATCACGAAATCTATTGGTGTTACAATAGATGTGCTTAAAAATACTTTAGAGATTCCCCCCTTTCCGGAGTATGAAATTTTGTGGGGATCAAATGGAGAATCAGTCACTTGCTCAAATACTTCAAACTCAACACGAGTTACAGGAGTTATGCCCAATGCTGCAGAAAATCCTAAATCTTTATCTATCGGGAATGCAAATGCAAAGCCCGAAAAGGCTGTGTTTGAATAGAAAATACTTTCACCACCGGAAAGGTTAACTCCGTCGAAAGTAAAACCAGTTTCGAATCGAGTGAGTTCTAGTTTGTATAATCCAGCAGGATTATTTAACGAGATATTTGACGCAGAACCCAAACTGTAACCGCCGCCGGCTAAACCCATTTCTCTGCCAAAATTATATAAATAAACATCTCCTTTACCGAATCTTGAATATAAAGAACCACCAGAAGCAGATAGTTCAAGAGCAAATAAAGATATCAAAACAAAAAAGTTTAGTGTTCGTCTCATTATCTTTGCTCCGCATATACAAGAATTAATTTTGGTCTCAGCGATGGATTATTATAATCACTTCCATAGATTACAGATCTTGTCAACCCCCTGATCTCATCAGACAATCTTATTTCTATTCCGTAATTTGTTTTTCCATTTATCCAATTTTGGATAATAGTTTCGACTTGACCCGAGTATTTGTAACCATCTCTTGTTAAATACTTTGCCCTGATTTGACTATCAATGGTTTTCAATTCTTCATCACTATAAAAATATATCGCTAATGAATCAGTTGAAGGACTCCCGAACATCGATTTGGATGAATCAACGCTTATCTCAAGAACAGCTTTATTCAAAACAACATTTTGCGGAAGATTCGAAAGATCGAACTTTAATGAACCACGCTGCCCTATTCCCGCTTGCAGGACAACTTCATTTTGCGGGGAATCAATTATTTCACCTTCTACAATATGGACATCGTCGCTGACAATTTCAGTC
Source organism: uncultured Melioribacteraceae bacterium (assembly GCA_964499285.1). GTDB lineage: Bacteria > Bacteroidota > Ignavibacteria > Ignavibacteriales > Melioribacteraceae > JAGFIY01. The sequence continues at coordinate 25,146 of CAZCLA010000008.1, read as the reverse complement.
AACAGTGTGTCAACGAACACTCCAGGATTTTCAAGTTCGATATATAATCTGGGAGTAAATCCATAAATAGAACCATTTGAAGCAGGAAATCCAATAACATATCCGGCATTACTCTTAAAATATAAACCGTAATTTTTCCTCGTAAGTGAAGAATCGATTCTTAAGTCCATCCAGGCTTGAACCAAATCTTTATTCAATTCAAAAGCAAACAAACTATCGCTATTTTCAATCTGGTCAACTTTCATATCTTCAATTCCGATACTAAGATTGTTCAGCGAATCCGAATCAAAATTATTAAACTGCCAGTAATCGAAAACCTCGTGTACGGAATAATCAAAAGAATTGTTTGTATTGCCAATCTTATAGGAAGGATCGAGTTCGACCCAAGACTTAAGAACATTTATATTTCCTTCTTGGAGTGGTGTATAAATTGATTCCGGTAGAAAAATAAAAAATTTCAGTAAGAATGATGCTTCCATTCCACCATCTAGATTTCCTAAAAGAAGTCTCTGAGATCTGCCGAGATTTATGGAATCAGCTTGAAAGTTAGAAGAGGATTGTCCCCATTCACCATCCAAACTGTTCACTTCTATCAAGTTTAAAAAATCACTGTCCGGAAGAATATCTTTTCCGAGAGAGATAGGATCATTTTCACAAGATGAAAAAATCAATATGGCGGAAAAAAGAAATGTAATCTGCAAAAGTAATTTCAATTAAAATCTCCGATTTTACTGGATATATACTCACAAGCTTGCAAAAAATTATCAGCCACAAAATTGGGGTAAAATTCACCGTTTTTCAAGTTAATAATTTCTTCCGCTTTTTTACCGTTAAGAACAAGAATAGTTTCAGTGCCGGCATTTTTTCCGCATAGAATATCAGTTTCTTTATCGCCGATTGTAAACGAGCTTTTTAAGTCTATTGAATGTTTCTCTGCTGCGTCTAATATCATTTTTGGCGATGGTTTTCTACATTCTACTTTTTCCGGTGGATCAAAGTTGGGATGGTAGGGACAGTAAAAAAAATCATCGATCTCAACATCAAACGCTTTAAGCAATTCTTGTATCTTTGAATTTACAGCATCGACATCGGATTCAGTCATAAGTCCGCGAGTAATTCCGGATTGGTTCGATATAACAATTATCTTCAGTTTGAGTTTGTTTTTTAGAATTGAAATTCCTTCGCCCACACCTGGAAGAAGTTCCACCTTATCTACATCACTTAGATAGCCGGGATCTTTATTTATAGTATCATCGCGGTCCAAAAAAACGGCGCTTTGAAGCATTACAAATTATTTTATAACTGTTTTATAAAGTTCAACATAATTCTTAGCGGAATTCATCCAAGTGAAATTTGATTTCATCCCCGCTTTCATGATTTTTTGCCATGATTCCGGATCAGAAGTGAAAATTTTAACAGCTCTTTTTATCTCCTTCATCATATCGGCTGTGTCATATTTCTTGAATACAAAACCGTTTCCAATTCCCGACTTTTCATCAAAATTCTGAACAGTATCTGCTAATCCTCCGGTTTCTCTTACGATCGGAACAGTGCCATAAACAAGACTGTACATTTGATTAAGTCCGCACGGTTCATATTTCGAGGGCATCAAAAACATATCAGCTCCTGCTTCGATCAAATGCGCAAGTTCATCATCAAAACCGAGATAGCTGGAAAATTTTTTGGGATATTTGCTTTGTGCTTCTTCAAAAAACTTATGATATTTTTTATCACCGGTTCCGAGTAAAATAAAACGTACATCCATTTTCATTAATTCGCGAAAAGCCTTTTTTATCAAATCAAAACCTTTACCATCGTATAGTCTTGAAATCATTCCTATCACCGGAGTTTCTGCTTTGTGTTCATAACCAAATTTTTCTGCTAAAGATTTTTTGTTGTGTGCCTTGTCTTCTAAATTTTTTGCAGAATATTTTTTTGCAATTTTTTTATCTTTTTCGGGATTCCAGGTTGTTGAATCGATACCGTTGATGATTCCAAAAATATCTTTTTTACGTTTGCATAGAACCTTATCCAACCCGGCACCTAGTTCTTTGGAACATATCTCTTTAGAATATGTTTCCGAAACTGTATTGATTGTATCGGCAAAAAGCAACCCGCTTTTCATGAAGTTTAGTTTACTTTTGTGAATAATACCAGTTTCCTTGTTCAACTCGTCCGGCAGTCCGGTTTTTTCGAAACTTGTTTTAGGGAAAACACCTTGAAACTCAAGATTGTGAATTGTGAACAAAGTTTTTACTTGCGAGAATGTCGTATCATCACTGTAAATTGTTTTCAAATAAGCCGGAATCAAACCACATTGCCAATCGTTGCAATGAATAACATCAGGCACCCAACCTAATTTTTTTATCAGTTCAAATACAGATTTACCAAGTAAAATGAATCTTTCATCATTATCGGGAAAATCTTTGCCGGTTAAAGGATCAGCATAAAGACTATGGCGTTTACCGAAATATTCTTCGTTATCAAGAAAATAGATTTGTACACGCGCTTTTTGTCCCACCAAAAACGATGATCTTAATGAAAAAACTACTTCTTTTTCACCAATCTTCGTTGTTAGATCTTTAAGTCGAACAACTTCATGAATTTTGTATTTTCTTTCATCAATTGCACCGTATTTTGGTACAACTATACGGACTTGGTGCCCTAATTCCTGTAATTTTTGGGGAAGTGCGGATGAAACATCTGCCAAGCCGCCTGTCTTAATAAATGGGACTACTTCTGAAGTAACAAACAAAATCTTTAGTTTTTTAGCAGCAGCCATTTTTTACTTGTCCTTTGTTATTCAATGTTGTAATTTACTAAATTATTGCCTCAGTGACAAAATGATTACTTTTACATAAATTTGTCATCAGCAGCAACATCAACGTTTTTTCACACTAAGTCTAACTCAAATGAAAACTATAATTGCCTATCCGTCACAAGTAATAACCGTAAACACAAACGGTAAAAATAAAAAGCGCGGAATCGAAATGTCCGATATAGGAATAATGAATGATGTTTCGATTGTATGTGAAAATGGAATAGTAAAAGATATTATTAAAAGCAGTAAAGTTGTTGCAAGTAAGTTCGATGAAGTTATTGACTGCAAAAATAAAATTATTCTTCCGGGGTTGGTAGAATGCCACACTCATACAGTGTTTGCAGGAAACCGTTCTAATGAATTTAGGCAAAAGATTTCCGGCATAAGTTATGAAGAAATAGCAAAACAAGGCGGCGGTATAAATGCTACCGTGCAAGCAGTGCGAAGTTCATCATTCGAAGAACTTTTACAAATCAGCATACCAAGAATTGATTACTTTATTGCGCAGGGAATAACTACTCTTGAGATAAAAAGCGGATATGGATTAAGTCACTACGATGAAATAAAACTTCTTCAAGTGATAAAGAGGTTAAATGAAATTTATTCAATCGATATTATTCCCACCTTTCTTGGCGCACACACTTTCCCTCCAGAATATAAAAACGACCATTCCGATTACGTAAATGTTGTAATAAACGAGATGATTCCTTATGTCGCACAAAATAAACTTGCGATTTTTTGTGATGCATTTTGTGAGAATACGGCATTTTCAGCTAATGAAGTTGAGAATATTTTTAGGGCAGCCCAAAATTACGGATTAAAATTAAAACTCCATACAGATCAGTTTAACAGGATTGGTGGTGTCGAAACAGCATTGAAAATGAATGCGATAAGCGTAGATCATCTTGAAGTTGCGGATTCAAAAATTGTTCAAATGCTTTCCGGTTCCGAAACGACTGCGGTGCTGCTTCCGGGTGTTTCATTTTTTCTCAATTACGGTTTTGCACCAGCTAGAGATTTGATAGACAACAACGCAATAGTTGCTCTTGCTACAGATTATAATCCGGGTTCGTCTCATATAGCCGATTTGAATTTAATTATGAGTTTTGCTGCAATCAAAATGAAAATGAAAGTAGAAGAAACAATTTCAGCTGTTACAATAAACGCGGCTAATGCGCTTTCTTTATCAGATAAGATTGGAAGTATTGAACCCGGGAAGAATGCAGATTTTTCTGTATTTGATACTTCCGATTATTCCGATATTGTTTACAGTGTTGCTAAGAACTTGAATATAATGACTATCAAAAAAGGGAAAGTAATTTTTAGAAGAAGCTAATATTCAATTCTTATAAAGACATCGGTTATCGGCCATCTCGCTCTGAGGTTCAGCGTATCCGGATAAACAGAAAATAATTCGGATAATTCATATGGATAAATCGAACCATAATCATATATCCCATTTTCGTTTCTGTCTTCAAATACTTCAATTACATATTTACCGGGAAGCAGCTCTTCGAGATTGTACTCAACTTCGTCAGCAGATAATATTTTGTTATACTCAATCTGTTTATCGAGGTTTCGTGCGGTAATAATGAAATTAAACTGTTCCAAATTCGTTAATATTTTTCCCGAAATGCCCGAATAATCAAGAGAGCTGTTGCTGGAAAATGTTTTTATATTTACTGTATCATCCGCAATATTTCCAGCAGCATCAATTATATTTTCCAAATTAATTTCAAGAGAATATTCTTCTCTCTCGCTTAACTTTTTTTCCGAAAATAGTCGAATTGCAGCATCATCTATTTTCTCCAAATAAATTGGAATGAGATTTTCATTTTTATCTTTTAAAAGAATTGTGTTCTTAAAATCAAACATTCTTATTGCGTCATCAAAATTTATAACCATTTCCGGTTTCTTATAATTGATGACACCGGAAGCTAAAGATGTAACAATATTTTTCACTTTTGGTATGAGAGTATCCTTTTCGGCATTAAATACTATCTGATTTTCTTGTTCATCTGAAAGATTATCATGCTTATCGGGAATTCCGCTGCTTATCAAATAGTAACTCTCCCCTTCCGGTATTGAGTCAAGCACAGATAAAAACAACTGTCTTTTGTTTGCGCTTCCTTTAAAGAGAAAATCAATATTAATTTTATTATTCGAGGATGAATCAATAATAAAAAAATTATCCGAGTTTATTTTTGAACTGTCTATAAACTCGCTGAACTCAATCAAGAAGTGATTATTATCAGTCATACTTACATTTGTAACCGAAGGTTTTAACGTATCTTCAACTGTTGTTCTAATTAAAATATTTGTGACTACATTTTGAGAATCTCTAAGCACAATCTCCTTGTGCGGAACTCCGAAATGATCATCGCCAATATTATACAATTGATCGCGGAAGTCATCACGAACCGCTGCAATCTTATAAATTCCGTCAGCTAATCCTTGAAGATAAAAATCACCCTTAGTCCCAACTTGAGAAACATACTTTGGCTTAGTTTTTATTGGATTGTAAGTCGAGTCATCTTCATACGCAAAAATCAAAATTCCCAATGGTTGAGGATCGTAAACTCTGCCGGATATTTTTCCCTTATCTATTTCGTTTCCGGTGGAGAAGACCAGCGAAAATGCCGAAGCCATATTATTACCGTTGTTCAGATCTTTAATATCGGTGCCAAATGTTATTGTGTAAGTGATATCCTTTTTAAGAGTATCCTCAAATTCAATTTCTACGGTTGTACCGCTCCAATTAAAATCTACATTTCCTTCGAGTGAAGGCGAAATAAAAAAAGCTTCGCGAACACTTCGCTTATCAACATATTCCGAAAATTCAATTTCTATATAATTCTCTTCATAATTTGTCGTTTCATTAGGCGGATAAAAAGCTGTGACCTCGGGCGGAATCAAATCAATTTCACCACCTGGAGGCGGCAGCTGATTTGCACACTTGTACACAAAAAATAGTGATAATATTAAAAGTGCAGATTTTACCAATCTTTCAATTATCATCTTTGAGACTCCCGCCATCTTCTGTATTTACTTACGTTTATGTTATGTTCGCTGTTGGTTTTTGCAAAAACATGGTCTCCTTTTCCGGAAGCCACAAAAAAGTAGTAATCGTGCTCTTCAGGATAAAGAGCTGCTTCTACGGCGGCTTTACCAGGATTATTTATCGGACCTGGAGGTAAACCAGAATATTTATAAGTATTGAAAGGAGAATCAATCTCCAAATCTTTGTAAAGAATTCTGTTATTTCTCTTCCTATTTCTTATCAAGTATTGAACAGTTGGATCAGCTTGCAAAGGAATATTTTTTTTTAATCTGTTGTAATAAACTCCGGAAATTCTTTTAAATTCATCCACGTGATTCGATTCACCATCTATTATGGAAGCCATGGTCAAAATTTCGTGTTTTGACATTCCTAAAATTTCCATTTGAGCTAAAGCTTCATCATCAATAAGTTTTTCCATCTCGTAATGAAGTTTAATTAAAACATCCTCTTCATTGCTGCCAAGATGAAAATAATAAGTTTCAGGAAGAAGATATCCTTCAATATTATTTGCATTTATTCCCAAATCCGATAGAAATATTTTATCGGTACTTAATTCCATAATTTTCCCTTCGTCAAGGTCCAGCTGTTCGCTTAGGAGTTTTGCTAGCTTATGCTGCCAAATTCCTTCTTGAATTGTAACCAATTTTTGTTCACCATTTCCGCCTCGTTTAAGTTTATTTAGCACGTCAAAATATGTCATTCCGTTCTTGAAAATATACTCCCCGGCTTTAATTTTACTGTCGCTGCCGGTAATGAATCCAATCAGTTTTAATGTAAATGCACTGGGAATTATTTTTGATTCTTCAAGACGTTCAGCCACGCTTTTAAAGAGTTCACCTTTTTCGACTTTAAATTTTTTAGAGTGAGAATCGGGAAAATAATTTGGGGCATAAAATGAGTAAATAAACACACCGACAAGAAATCCAAATACTGCCGATAAAATGTAAATCTGATTTTTAGTCAAAATTATTTTGTTCAAATCGGATGGTATCTTTTAGTAATAAATGAATTGCAATATAATAATTAGGAAAAGTAAAATGAACTATTGTTTGATGATAAATGTATTGTTATGCAGTGATGGGAAAGCATTTGCCTCGTAGTCGAATTCCAGACCTTCTAAAAAGAGCTGGTGTGCTCTTAGTCCAATCATCGCAGCGTTATCCCCACAATATTCGAGAGCAGGAATCACTGTTTTGATTTTTAATTTCTCGCCTATATCACGAACTGTTTGTTGAAGTAAAGAATTTGCTGCCACTCCTCCCACGATTGAAATCGATCTGAAATGATATTCCGAAACTGCAAGAAGTATTTTTTCAATAAGAGCGTTGACTGCTGCTTTTTGAAATGATGCAGCAATATCGTTAATTGAGATATCTTTATATTTTTCTGGATTCCTTGTAAAATCCTGGTAATATCTCAGTACAGCTGTCTTGATACCACTATAGGAAAAATCATATTTGGAATCAAGTTTAGCGATAGGGAAATCAATCACTTCTCTTCCAGAATGAGCATGTCTTTCTATATTTGGTCCTCCGGGATATCCTAAACCAACCAATTTTGAAACCTTGTCAAATGCTTCCCCGGCTGCATCATCAATCGTAGAGCCGAGTTGAATAATCCTTAGCGGACTTTCAACGTTCAGCAATAATGTGTGTCCACCGGATACGACCAGACAAAGAAAAGGATATTCGGGTTTTTCTTCCATTAAAAAACCGCTGAAAATATGTCCTTCGATATGATTAATAGGTACGAATGTTTTTTTCAGCGAATATGCAAAACTTTTACCAAATGTCAGCCCAACTAGAAGAGCACCAATCAAACCGGGACCTGCTGTAGCGGCAATTAAATCGATATCCTCTTTTTTTAAATGCGATTTTTTAAGTGCGGATTTTACAAGCGGCAAAACCATTTGGAGGTGAGCCCTGCTTGATAATTCTGGAACTACACCTCCAAACTTTTTATGGATTTCCTGTGAGGAAATAAGATTTACCAAAACTTCATCATTATCAAGAACAGCTACCGATGTTTCGTCGCAAGAGGTTTCTATAGCTAAGATCTTCATTTCTTGCGGAAAATACTTTTCGTAATATACCATGCAAGCACGGGATTTTCTTGCAGTCTTCTGACCGAATAATGATACCAATGCTCACCGAAAGGAACATATATTCTAATTTTATGTCCATCGGAATTAATTTTATCGCGTAAATCGCTTCTTACTCCATAAAGCATCTGAAATTCATATTTGTCCTTTTCGATACTTCTATTTTCGATCAACTCATATGACTTATCTATCAAATATTTATCATGAGTTGCAATTCCTACATACGTACCATCTTCGAACATTTGTTCGAGAATCTCCATGAAATTGTCGCGGACTTTTTGTCTATCTCTATAAGCAATTTTTTCCGGTTCAATATAAATTCCTTTACATAACCTATAATGCGCACCATCTTTGTTTAACTTTTGAACATCATCGATGGTTCTTTTTAAATAGGCTTGAACTACTATGCCGACATTTTCGTACTTCTCTTTAGTTCTTCTATAAAGCTTTATGATTCTATCGGTCGTGGCGGAATCTTCCATGTCGATTCGGATAAAATTGTTGTATTTTTTTGCTCTCTCTAAAATGGACACCATTTTCTGATAACAAAAATCTTCGTCCAGCATCAACCCAATTTGAGTAGGTTTTACAGAAACGTTTGAGTCTAACTTTTCTCTGTCGATTGCATCGAGAACTTCTAATATTTCATTCGCTGCTGTTTCAGCTTCATCAAGATTAGAAATTGATTCGCCCAGTACATCCATCGTAGCACATATACCCTTCTTATTCAATTCCTTAACTGTATTAAGTCCATCTTCTAATTTGATACCTGCGATATAAGGTTTAGCGAAAATATAAACAACTGATTTCGGAAGTAGCTTTACGAATGTTACAATAAGATTATTAAGAATCACTTGAGGTCACCTATATTTTTGTATATTCAAAATTAGGTGAGTTTACATTTTTAAGCAAGACTAAGTTATCTTTTTTGTTAATTCGTACAGATTGATTTGAGAATTGTCAAAATAAATTTTGTGCGTAATTCCAATTGTTCTAAACTCGAATCGTTGATTATCGTAAAATCTGCATGAGATTTTTTCACGTCATCCGGAATTTGGTTTCGAATAATTTCTTCAATACTTTTTTTATCTAATCCATCTCGCTGCTGGATTCTTTTTATCTTTTCATCCTGAGGTGACTCGACAAATATCACAAAATCAAAAAGGCTTTCAATATTCGATTCATAAATTAAAGCTGCTTCAGCAAATACTAATTCGGCATAATTTAATGCATCATCCATTTTCTTTTTAAGCAATTTTATTGTGGGAGGATGAAGAATTGAATTAATCCTTTTGAGTTTTTCACGATCCGAAAATATTTTTTCTCGCAAGAAACTTTTATTCGGTTTATCGTTAACATATGATTGATCACCGAATTGCGCTATTATTTTCTTTCGGATGTAAGGATCGTCAGCGAGCAGATTTTTGGAGATATCGTCAGCAAAAAAAACTTGATATCCGGAATTTATAAATATTTTTGCGACACTCGATTTTCCGGAACCGATTCCGCCTGTTATTCCAACTTTTAGTTTTCCCATAAATAAAAAAGCCCGGTAAAACCGAGCTTCCTAAAAATTATTTTGCGTAGGATATTTTTCGAACTTCTCTAATTACTGTTACTTTAATTTGTCCGGGATATTCCATTTCCTCCTGTATCTTTGATGCAATTTCAAATGCGAGACGATCCGAAAAATCATCATCAACCTTATCCGGTTCGACAACAACTCGAATCTCCCTACCTGCTTGGATTGCATAAGTTTTAGCAACACCTTCAAAAGATTTTGCAAGGTTTTCTAAATTTTCAAGTCGTTTTACGTAACTTTCCAAAGGCTCCCTTCTTGCTCCCGGTCTTGCTCCGCTAATAGCATCTGCGGCTTGCACAAGAGCTGCGATTGGATGTTCCATTTCAATATCTTCGTGGTGAGAACCAATTGCGTTTACAACAATTGGATTTTCTTTATATTTTTTCGCTAAATCATATCCTAAAAGTGCATGAGGACCCTCAATTGATTTATCCACCGTCTTACCGATATCGTGCATCAAACCGGCTTTTTTGCCAATCATCGGGTCAAAGCCCAATTCTGCCGCCATGAATCCGACAAGATATGCAACCTCAATACTGTGCTGCAGCAAATTTTGTCCATAACTCGATCGATATTTCATTCTGCCAATATGCTTGATTAGTTCCGGATGAACTCCGTGAATTCCAAGCTGAAGAAGTGCATTTTCGCCTTCTTTAATGATTTCCTCTTCAAGTTCGGCTTGAACCTTCGCCACTACTTCTTCAATCCGAGCAGGATGTATTCGTCCATCCGAAATTAGATTTTCGAGCGCAATTCTCGCAACCTCTCTTCTAAATTGATCAAATCCAGAAAGTATCACAGCCTCGGGTGTATCATCGACAATAACATCAATACCTGTAGCAGCTTCAAAGGCTCTTATGTTTCGACCTTCTCTGCCGATAATTCTTCCTTTCATCTCATCGTTTTGAATTTGAACAACCGAAACAGTAGTTTCGACAGAATGATCAACTGCGGTTCTTTGAATTGCTTGAACAATAATTTTCTGGGCATCCTTTTTAGCTTCGAGCGTAGCTTTGTCCCGAATTTCCTTAATATATTGAGATGCGTCTGTTTTTGCTTTCTCAATTATATTTTCCATCAACATTTTCTTAGCTTCTTCCGCGGTGAGTTGAGCTATTTTTTCGAGTCTTAAATTTTGTTCGTGTATAAGTCTCTCGAGTTCCTCTTTTTTATGATTCAGAAGCTCGTGCTTTTCTTTCAGTTCGTTTTCACGTTTTTGATTTTCTTTTTCTTTCTGAGATATAAGGTCGTATTGCTTGGTTATACTTTCTTCTTTAGTCTGTAGTTTCTTTTCGTAGGCTTGCTGTTTCTGACGTTTAGTGTTCGATTCGTTATCAAATTCTTGTTTCTTCTTAAACCACTCGTCTTTAACTTCTAATAATTTTTCCCTTTTAATATTTTTTGCTTCTTTTTCCGCATCCTGCACAATAAGCTTGGCTCTTTCCTCGGCAGCCACAATTGTGTTCTTACCAATTTTGGAATTTATAAACCATCCCAGATAAAACATAAGACCAAGGAGCACAACACTAATGGGAATAAGATAATACATCATTTCCACTTCCATATTTCCTCCGCTAAAGTAATCTATATAATATGCACTGAAACCCGAGTCTAACTGGAAGAACCTTTAATTGACAATGTGGGAAACTGCCCGACGCTTTTTAAGTCCTCCGTCACCAAGGTGAATTCCGACGAATCGAAATTGAGGCCTTTAATACACGCCGCAAGTCAATAACCCTATTTAATTAACTATAGTTCTTCATTAATAGAATGGGTTATCAGTGCATTAAAATTAGGATGGATCTGACACGGAAGCAGATTCGTTAAGAAGAAGCTTTATTTTTTTGATTTTATCAGTAGCCTGAATACTAAATTCTCTAAATTTATTTTTTTCAACAAATAGATCATAAGCTATGTTCAACGATGCTATGATAGAAATAGTTTCGGTTGATTGACCGGGTAGTTCGTTTCTCGTTTCCTCCATCACATCATTAACATACTTCGCCAACTCTGCGGCTATCTCTTGATTTTCAACTAATAGAGAATACTCTTTATCAAATATTTTTACTTTCAGCTTCTTTTTTTCTGTCATTCCTTGTCACTTCCATCAAGTAACAAAATAATTAAGAACGTAAATGATAATCTATTTTAGATATCAAATCGTCCAATCTATTCTTTAAAATTTTTCGTTCCTCCGGAGGCAGCTCATTTTCGCTGCTGAATGCAAGATCACCGGATTTATAGATATTAAGTTCTGATTGAATTTCTTCGTACTTCTGTCGTAAAACTCTTTGTTCCTCCTCCAATTGAGCAACTTTTTTTCTCAGCGCCAAATTTTCGTCAGAAATTTCGTCTGTTTCCTGCTTAAACAAATATATCTGTTTTTCTAAGGAATTAAGTTCATCCATAAACAGATCATATTTTGAATTATCAGCCAACTTTTCCTCTTAATTCGGCATTAAATTGTTTTTTTATAACTTCGATCACGCTCCAGAAGTCTTTATCGACCTCTTCTTCCGTGAGTGTTCTGCTAACATCAAAATATTCTAATTCAAAAGCAAGGCTTTTTTTGCCCTCACCTACACTTTTACTTTCAAAAATATCAAACAACTTAATATTTTTCAATAACTTAGAACTTTTATTCCTTATAACTTTTTCAATTTCGCCCGCTGAAACATTTCTATCAACTACGAATGCAAAATCTCTAAGCACTTTAGGAAACTTCAATAACTTATTAAATCTTTTCTCAACTTGTGCAAGAGATTTCAGTTTATCTACCGCAAAAGTAAATACATATACTTTCTGTTCGATATCGTATATTTCGAGAAGGTGCTTATCTATTTCTCCGCCGTTTCCAAGTGAATTATTATCTATTTTTACTTCAAAGAAATATTCGTAATTAGAAGCATTCCCCATCTCAAAGAGAATTTTATCAAAATGAAGCGAAAAATTATTCACTAGAAAATCCGCAATAACGCCTTTGACATCGAATAAATCATATTTCTGATCGGAAGAATTATACCATTCTTTCGAAAATTTATTGCCGGTTAAAGCAAAACTTAAAACTTCTTTTTCTTCAAAATCATCAAAGCTTTTAATTTCATTTTCAGACTTCGATATAAAAATATGGCCGGCTTCAAACAACATCAGATTTTTTTCCTGCACCTTAATATTGTTGGAAATAGTCTTCAGCAAACCCGGAATCATCGAAGTTCTTAGATGAGTCATATCATTGTTTTGAGGATTAAGAATTCTTATTGGACTACCGAATTTTGAACTTCGATCGAAATTCCACAACGAGTTTGTTACAATCTCGTTAAATCCAAATGCAATGAAGTTGTTTTTCAAATCCTCGACAAATTCCATCTGATTCACGTTTTCATCGAGTGAAATTTGTATTGAATCGATCACAGGAATTTTATCGTATCCATAAATCCGTGCGATCTCCTCTATCAAATCAATTTCACGTTCAACATCTCTACGATAGGAAGGGACCTGAACTTTTACACTTGTTTCATTCTCGTCAATAATTTCGAATCCAAGACGACCAAGAATATTTTTAACATTTTCGTTTTCTATGGAATAACCGAGAATTTTTTCAATTCTCGCAAATCTCAGTTCAAGTTCGGGGAATTCAACTTTCGTTGGATACTCATCGATCGTACCCCGCAGCAATTTTCCATCACCTAATTCAACCATCAACTGTGCGGCACGATTTGCCGCCCAAATTGTAATTTCGGGATCAGTCCCTCTTTCGAAACGGTAAGATGCATCAGTACTTAATCCAAGATGTTTAGCTGTCTTTCTTACTGCGGATGGTCTAAAATATGCGCTTTCCAAAAGAATGTTTTTCGTTATCGAGGTCACTTCAGAGTTTTCGCCGCCCATCACACCGGCTATAGCTACAGGCTTCTCACCGTCGCATATCATCAAATCTGTGGCTTTCATTTGCCGTTCTTTGGAATCAAGAGTTGTAAATGAAGCACCTTCTTCTGATGATTTTACAATAATTTTACTCTTAGCCAATTTGTCGAGATCAAAAGCATGAAGCGGCTGACCGATCTCGTGGAGAACGAAATTTGTGATGTCAACAATATTATTAATCGGGCGAGCCCCGATACTCATCAACTTTTTCTTTAACCAGTCCGGAGATTCTTTTATATCGACATTCTTAATCACTTTTGCTGAGTAACGCGGACAGTCAACAACATTCTCAATCACAACTTTAGCAACCGAATGCGCTGTATTTTCTGTTTCGTCAAGTTTAATTTCCGGCAGCTTTAATTCTTTGTCGAATAACGCTGCAAGATCTCTGGCGACGCCAATGTGGCTTAGCGCGTCCTGCCGATTAGGTGTGACCGCAATATCAAGCATAACATCATCCATCTCGAGGTACACAACAATCGGGATTCCGATTTCGGCATCATTCGGAAGAACCATTATCCCTTCGTGATTATCACTTAAGGATAACTCTTTTTCCGAACAAATCATTCCGTGTGAAACCTCACCACGGAGTTTTACTTTTTTCAGCTCTAGACCGTTTTCCGGAATAACAGAACCAACTTTTGCGAATACAATTTTCTGTCCGGCTTCAACATTAGGAGCACCACATACGACATTTAATATTTCTTTGCCGTCATTAACTTTACAAACAGTCAATTTATCAGCATTTGGATGTTTAGATTTTTCCTCAACAAAACCGATCACAATATTTTCATAAACTTTGCGGTTGTCTATAATTTCTTCGATTTCCAAACCCGCATATGTCAGTTTTTCAACAATCTCTTCAACCGGAATATTTATAATATCAACGTAATCGTTCAGCCATTTTAAAGAAATTTTCAACTTATCTGCTCCAACTAAAATTGAACAAGAAATCTTTTATCATTATCGAAAAATGTTCTAATGTCATCGATATCGTATTTACGGAGAGCATTTCTTTCAACACCGATTCCGAAGGCATAACCTGTATAAACTTCAGGATCGATCCCCACATTTTTCAAAACATTCGGATCAACCATCCCACAACCAAGGATCTCAAGCCATCTGCCCTCTTTTCCTTCGGGCTGCCACCAGATATCAACTTCTGCACTGGGTTCTGTAAAAGGGAAGAAACTTGCTCTGAATCTATACTTTACATCCTTACCGAGGAATTCCTTTAAAAAATAAACTAGCGTTCCTTTCAACTCCGCAAAAGTAATATTTTTATCCACGACCAAACCTTCAACCTGATGAAAGAGACAGTAACTCTTAAAACTTATAGCTTCGTTTCTGTAAACTTTACCAGGCATAATCGCTCGAATAGGAGGCTTTTTGTTTTCCATCAATCGAATTTGAACCGGAGAGGTGTGAGTTCTAAGCACAAAATCCTTCGAGAGAAAGAATGTATCCTGCATATCTCTAGCAGGATGATCTTCCGGAAAATTAAGTGCTTCAAAATTATAATAATCTGATTCAAGTTCCGGACCTTCGTATACGGAAAAACCAATTTTTATGAACACATCCATAATTTCATTCATCGTTTGGGAGAGAATATGTTTAGTACCTTGACCGTACTTCCTTCCCGGAAGCGAGAAATCGATTGATTCTTCCGCTACCTCGCCTTCAGATTCAACAGTTTCTTTTTTCTCATCAAATTTTGATTGAAGGTCATTCTTGATCTCGTTCAGGCGTTTACCGTATTTAGGTTTTTCTTCTTTTGACAGATTCTTAAAATCCTCGAAAAGTTCAGCTAAAATACCTTTACGACCAAAATATTTAATTCTGAAATTTTCTAATGAATCTTTACCGGTAATTTGCTCGAGTTCTGTAGGAAAGTTTTCTAAAAGGGAATTGATTTTATCTTCCATTTGCGTGACTCTAGTATTTAAAATTTACCCCCATTTAGCGGCTACGTGCTATTTGGGGGTTAAATTAATTTTTAACGGATGAAACTATTTCTGCGAAAGCTTGGGGATTTTCTACCGCAAGACTTGCAAGAACTTTTCTGTTTATTTCAATGCCTTTTTTATTCAATGCATTAATGAACTTAGAATATGACATTCCATGTTCTCTAACTGCAGCATTGATTCTAACAATCCATAAACTTCTAAAAGTTCTTTTCTTTAGTTTTCTGTCGTTATATGAATGAACAAGACCTTTTTCTACGTGGTTTTTGGCAACGGTATATACTTTGCTACGCGCGCCCCAATAGCCTTTGGCCATATTCAATATTTTTTTTCGTCTTCTCCTGGAAGCAACATTATTCTTTGTTCTAGGCATAGTTTTCCTCTTACCTTATTGAATCATTGTTTTAACTCTGTGCAGATCGGCATCCGAAACAAGAGTTGCTTTTCTTAAATTTCTTTTTCTTTTTGTCGATTTAGAAGTCAAAATATGTGATTTATATGCTTTGGACCTCTTAATCTTTCCCGAGCCTGTTTTCCTGAAAGTCTTGGCGGCTCCTCTATTACTTTTCATTTTCGGCATAACAAATAACCTCTTATTTATTTTTTCTTTCTAGTTTTTGTCGGCGCTAATATTGCGTGCATCGCTCTTCCCTCAAACTTTATTTCGCCTTCAACGGTCGAAACTTCTGAAAGTCTTTCAACAAATTTTTCTAACAGTTCTTTTCCCAAATCCGTATAAGCTAATTCTCTTCCTTTAAAAATCACAGAAACTTTAACTTTGTTTCCGTCTCCTAAAAAATTCTCTGCATGTCTTACTTTAAAATCAAAATCGTGCGTATCAGTATTTGGATGAAGTCTAATTTCCTTAAGTACAGTTACGTGTTGTTTCTTCTTTTGTAATTTTTCTTTTTTCTGTTGTTCGTATTGATATTTTCCAAAATCGATAACTTTACAAACAGGTGGCTCAGCTTGAGGTGCTATTTCGACCAAATCCATTCCACTTTCTTCTGCTCTCCTCAAAGCTTCTTTACGGCTTACAACTCCAACTTGCTCGCCGTTTGCATCAATAAGTCTTAATTTTTCAACCGTAATTTCTGTGTTGACTCTTGGTTTTTTCTGAGCGATATATCCCTCACTTAATTGTGATAAAATTTGCTTTTTATTTCATCTTTAATTTTAGCAATAAAATCTTGAATTTCAAAGCTGCCAATATCCCCTTTTTTATGCTGCCGAACCGAAATCGCTCCACTTCCCATCTCCTTCTCGCCTACGATAATCATATAGGGAATTTTATTAGTTTCAGCTTCGCGAATTTTATATCCAACTTTTTCGCTACGTTTATCCAGTTCGACACGAATACCGTGTTTTTTTAGATCTTGGGTTACCTTTTCGCCGTATTCATAAAAATTCTGTGAAACAGGGATCACGCTTATCTGCTGCGGAGCAAGCCAAAGCGGGAAATATCCGCCGTAATGTTCGATAAGAACACCCATAAATCTTTCCAGCGAACCTAACAAAGCTCTATGAACCATAAACGGACGATGTTCTTTTCCATCTTCACCGACATAAGTCATTCCGAATCTTTCTGGCAGATTAAAGTCGAACTGAATTGTACTCATCTGCCATTCACGATTAAGGGCATCCTTAATTTTGATATCAATTTTAGGTCCGTAAAATGCACCTCCGCCTTCATCCATCTCATATTTCAAATTTTGGACATCTAGTGCTTTCTTCAAAACATGAACAGCTTTCTCCCAAAGTCGATCCTCGCCAACTGCTTTTTCAGGTTTGGTTGAGACATAAAATTTCAGGTCTTCGAAACCAAATGATTTCCACATATACAACGAAAACTTAATCACTTCAATAATTTCGGATTCTATTTGCTCTTCAGTACAAAAAATATGTGCATCATCCTGAGTAAATCCCCTCACTCTAAGCAATCCGTGGAGTACACCGCTTTTTTCATAACGGTATACCGTGCCAAGCTCAGCCCATCTGAGTGGAAGATCTCTGTAGGATTTAAGCGAATCTTTGTACATCATAATATGGAACGGACAGTTCATCGGTTTGATGAAATATTCCTGTTCGTCAATATCCATAGGCGAATACATGTTTTCATTGTAGTTTTCAAGATGACCGCTAGTCTTCCAAAGCCAGCTTTTTCCTATATGAGGCGAGTAAAGAAGTTCATAACCGTTTTCATAATGTGCTTGACGCCAGAAATTTTCTATCTCGTGACGTATTCTTGCACCTTTCGGATGCCAATAAATCAGACCGGGACCAGATTCCTCCTGCACACTGAACAGATCGAGCTGTTTTCCTAGTTTGCGATGATCTCTCTTTTTAGCCTCTTCCAAAAGTTCGAGATAATCATCGAGCATTTTTTTCTTTGGGAAAGAAATCCCGTAAATTCTCTGAAGCTGCTTATTTTTTTCGTCTCCTCGCCAATATGAACCAGAGACGCTTAACAACTTAAAATATTTTATTTTTCCAGTTGAAGGAAGATGAGGACCAGTACATAAGTCCGTAAAATCCCCTTCCCCGTATATACTTATTATGTCTTTCTGATCGTCGAAATCACTTATTAGTTCAATCTTGTATTGATCATCTTTAAAAAAGTTTAGAGCTTCATTTTTTGAAAGAACTCTTCTGTTAAAAGAAGTATCCCGTTCGGTAATCTCTTTCATTTTACTTTCGATCTTTTCAAGATCTTCATCAGTTAATTTTGTATCAATATCAAAATCGTAATAAAATCCGTTTTCGATGGCTGGTCCAACTCCGAACTTCGCCTCAGGATACAATTCCTTAATTGCATGAGCCATTAAATGAGAACTTGAATGCCAATAAGTGTGTTTGCCTTCGGGATCATCAAAAGTAAAAAGTTTTAATTGCGCATCTTTGTTTATGTGATAATCAAGATCACGTTCAACACCGTCAATCTCAGCAACAAGAGCAGCCGATGCTAGTCTGGGCGAAATAGATTCCGCAACGTCAAAAGCTGAAACCGGTTTATCGAATTCTTTAATTGAACCGTCAGGTAATGTTATTTTAATGTTTGCCATAATCAAAATATTTAAAAAAAAACGGAGAAAACTCCGGTGTTGTGGGTTCTATAGGATTCGAACCTATGACCTTCTGCACGTCAAGCAGACGCTCTAACCAACTGAGCTAAGAACCCATGCTCAGTTAAAAGCATAAAGTTACAAATCAAATCAATATTTTACCTGCAACTTTGCAACTTGTAACCAAACAAGTACCGAGGGCCGGGCTCGAACCGGCACGGGAGATAACTCCCACAGGATTTTAAGTCCTGTGCGTCTACCAATTCCGCCACCCCGGCAAAGAACGAAAAACAAATATAATAGTTTGAAAAAATTTTTGCAATAATTCCATAGAATAAATAACAAAATCCTTTAACAAATCTTTGTAAAATGTTTAGATAGAAGGGCGAAAATCATCAAATTATTTTAGGATTGTCGGATTGTTGCAAAAGAATCAATTAAGATTTATTTTTGTTATCTCATTTTTGAGGGGGCCTGTAGCTCAGTCGGTTAGAGCATCTGACTCATAATCAGAGGGTCCGCGGTTCGAGTCCGTGCAGGCCCACAAAAATCTCGACGTAAATTAACATCGAGGTTTTTTCATTTCATTTTACAGCAAATCAAAATAATCTGCGGCTATTGTTAACGTTACAGAAATAAACAATGATAATATTGGTGCTACCAGCCAAACAGTTAATATCTTTTTTAGCGGTGTGTTACTGCCGGTTTGATTCCATCCTTTTTTTACGACACTTAAACCAAGTATTGCTCCGGTGTTCATCTGAACCAAAGAAGTGGGAATTCCTTTTGTTACTGATGCAAGCAGTAAAAGCGTAGCAGTAATAATCGATATTAAAGTTGCGCCGAGAGGACCAAAATTTACAATTTCCTTTCCGGTTGTACCGATCACTCTAGTTCCCATAATTGAGCTGCCAATACCGAAAAACGGAGCGATCATACAAGCCGCAATTGTAACAATCATCAGGTAACTGGGATCCTCAGCGGATAAGCTCAAAATATTTGATACCATTGCGACAACTGGTCCTACAGCATTTGCAACATTATTTGAACCAATTGCAAATGCAACATAGCATGCGCCGCCAATTACTAATAATTTTAGTGTTAGACTTGAACTCATACTTGAGATAAATTCACTATATCTTTCTCTAAAGATTTTATAGAAAATTTTTCCTAGTATAACTGCAAGAATAAATGCCAGAACCGGAGTAATAAACCAAGTTGGAATAATTTGAAAGAAGAGTTTATCAGTCTCCAAATTATCGAAATAAATTGCCGGTCCTATCAACGCAAAAACTGTTGATTGACTTGTTGATTGAGGAACTTTAAGCATGTTAGCCATAAAAAGTGAAAGTGAAACAGATAAAAGGATAATAATTGTGATCGTTAAATTCATTGAAGTTCCCGGCAGGATTCCTTTCTGAATAGTAGCAATTACTTTCTCACCAGCGATTATCACTCCAAGAAAAACGAATATTCCGAATAAACCCGGTATATTCTCCTTTTTGAGCAAATCTGCACCGTAAACTGCAGAAAATGAAGGAGAAGTTCCGCTAGCACCCATATTAATTGCTAAAAATATTGCTAATAAAATCGGAATTAGGTAGATGGTAAGCATGTTTGTCTCCGGTTTGTTTAACATACTAAATCTACCATATTAGTAGACTAATTATTTAAAAAATTATTTTCTTTCTAAAAGATTTTTGAGGGATTCATTATCAAGAATTTCCGCAATACCCTGTCTTACATCTTCCATTAGGAGACGAATTTTACATGTTTCTACATCGGGACATTCAGGACAAGGCGCAAATGCAGTTTTACTTGAACAAGAAGTCGGTGCAAGCGGACCACTTAATATACGAATTACATCACCGATAAAAATATCTTTTGGATTTTTAATCAACCAATAACCTCCCCCTTTTCCCTTCTTCGATCTTAAGTAACCTTTTTTCTTTAATTCAAGAAGTATCGCTTCAAGAAATTTTTTTGGGATTTCTTCCTTCTCGGCTATCTCCGAGATCAATACCTGAGAACCCTCATATCTTTTTCCCAAAAACATGAGGGCTCTTAATCCGTAAATTGCTTTGCTTTGAAGCATAAAATTCCGATTCCGTACTATTTATTTATTTTAACAAATTCATCTATCTTTTCTACGACGTAACTTATTTGTGCTTCTGATAGTTCAGGGAAAATCGGCAGTGCGATTGAATGCTGTGCTGCAAAATCCGAAACGGGATATTTATCTTTAGATGTTTCAAGATTTTTAAAACACTCCTGATAATGGAAAGGAACCGGATAATAAATTTCCGTGCCGATTCCATTGCCGGATAAGAACTCACGCATCTGATCTCTTTTCTCAACTCGAATTATATATTGATTGTAAATGTGGTAGTTCTTATGGGCCGTATCTTTATAAACTGCTTTTGGTAAAAGTACTTTATTATTATCATCGAAATTTGCTGCACCAATTTCATCAGCAAGGCCGGCTTCAAAGAATAATTTATTATACAACTCGGCGTTTTGTCTGCGCTGTTGCGACCAATCATCAAGATGAGGAAGTTTTACACGAAGAATTCCAGCCTGCAGGGCATCCAGTCTAAAATTTCCTCCGATCATTTTGTGATAATATTTCGGATGACCGCCGTGAACTCGCATTATCTTTAATTTCTCTCCAAGCTGTTCATCGTTTGTCACAACCAATCCACCGTCTCCGAAACAGCCTAGATTTTTACTAGGGAAAAACGAATAACAGCCGATGTGACCGATGTTACCCACAAATCGTCCATCTTTATACTGAGTACTAATTGCTTGAGCTGCATCTTCAATAACAAATAAATTATGTTTCTCAGCGATTGACATGATCTTTTCCATATCAGCACTTTGTCCGTAAAGATGAACAGGAATAATTGCCTTAGTTTTTTCAGTTATTTTCTCCTCGATTTTTGAGGGATCGATGTTAAATGTGACCGGATCCACATCCACAAAAACCGGAATGGCATTTAATCTCGAAACGACGCCGGCAGTTGCAAAAAATGAATAAGTAGGAACAATTACTTCATCACCAGGACCGATATCCAATCCCATTAACGCTAGCAACAGCGCATCTGTACCGGACGAGACACCTATAGCAACTTTTGACTGAAGAAATTCAGCCATCTCGCGTTCCATAGCTTCGACTTCAGGACCGAGAATAAAATATTGAGTCTCAGCAATCTCAAGCATTTTTGTATCAAGTTCATTTTTAAGTGATTGATACTGTAATTTCAAATCCAATAATGGTACTTTCATTATAACTCCATAAACGATTTAGTTATTCAATAATAATCTTTTTCCGAGAACCGTAAAAGAAGAATTCAAAAACGATTCCTTGTTGAACTTCAAACCTTCTACTTTACAGCCGGCTCCTTCAGCAATTGCAAAGCCAGCGGCGACATCCCATTCGTTAGTTGGACCCGATCGATGATAAAGATCAGCTTTCCCCTCAGCAATCATACAAAATTTTAGTGAGCTTCCCACAGAAATAAAATTTTCTATCTTATATTTTGAAAGAATCTCCCGATCACCTTCCGAAGCATGTGACCTGCTTATCACAGCAGTGAGTTTATCGGGATAATCTGCGTTATCTGTTAAATCTATTTTAGTTTCATCCACTTGGAAAGATGCACCATATCTTTTGCCACCCAACCATAATTTTCCTTGTGTGCCGTTATCATTAAATGCCGGAGCATAGATGACGCCGAACACTGGAACATTATTTTCAATCAGCGCTATGTTGACAGTGAACTCACCGTTCTTCTTTATAAATTCTTTAGTCCCATCAAGCGGATCTACAAGCCAGAATGATTTGAAATTTTTCCTCAGTTTAAATTCTATATCTTTTCCTTCCTCAGAAACTACCGGAACACCGGGAAAATGCTTAGTGAGTGAATCGTAAATAAGTTTATGTGAAGCATTATCGGCTTTAGTGAGCGGACTGCCATCATTTTTAATTTCTGTTTCAAATTCATTTGAATTATAGATTGCAAGAATCTCTTTGCCTGCATTTACGGCAGCATCTAAAACCACATTTATTTCTTTTTCATCAAGCATATTTTCTCACTTTGTTTCTTTTCCCTCTTCTGGATGCACAAGGATTTTAATTTTAGAAATTCAATTTGATTCGGATCATCACTAATTATAATATTTCTCTTTTCTGCTTTGAAAAAGTCCAACGAAATCAATGTTAATTATTTATATCTGGTCATTCTTAAATATACATAAGTGATCTTACAACTTTCATCAAATTATTTAGTAGCAAGTATCTTCTTCACCATCGGGTGAAATAATTCGTCAGTCGATTCAATTTTTTGATTTCTTATCTTGTGCACAAGTTCGATTGACGGTCGTGCATCCTTTATCTTAAATCCTTTTCCTTCAATTGCTGATTGATAAATTTTAGTGTGGAGATCCGTAAATCCACCAGATAATTCCAAATAACCATCATCAACCCGGATAGAACGGTATGTTCGCTGCCCCTTGTCCGTAATCTCATTAGGCAAATCCGATTTATTTATGGAGAGAAACCAAGTTACAATACCGTTTTCAAGTTCAATAAAACCGCCCGCTCTCCTATCTTCCATAAGATGAACTTGTATGTCCTGTACGTTTCCAAAGAGCCATATCAGAAGATCAAAGAAATGAATCCCGATATTTGTGCAAATCCCGCCGGATTTATTAGCTTCACCTTTCCATGAGAAATCGTACCAAGGACCACGTGAAGTTATATAAGTAAGCTCAATTTTGTGTTTGGTCTTAGATTTATTTTTCTCAAGATTTTCTTTGATCTTAATCAGTTCAGGATGAACACGAAGCTGAAGCACATTATAGATATTTTTTCCGTACTCCTCTTCAAGTTTCTCCAGGGCATCAAGATTCCAAGGATTCAGCACAAGCGGCTTTTCGCATATAGTATCTGCGCCAATACGCAGAGCAAATCTAATATGTGAATCGTGTAGATGATTCGGGGAACAGATTGAAAGAAAGTCCAAATGTTTTCCTTCCAATTTCAATTTTTCGATATGCCGGTCAAATCTCTCAAATTCCTTGAAGTAACTAACATCTTCAAAAAATGAATCAAGAATTCCAACAGAATCGAATGGATCGAGAACTGCTATCAGTTCGTTACCGGTTTCGTGTATTGCTTTTAAGTGCCGGGGGGCAATGTAGCCGGCGGCTCCTGTTAGTGCGAATGTTTTCATGTATGTAAATTTCTCATTTTTATTGATTTTTGAAAAAGAAATAAGAGTTAAGAAATATGAATTAAGAAATAAGAACTAATATAACGAAATGCATCTAAGTTGATGTCTTCTTATATATAGCACGTAAAATCTTTATTATTTGAATATTTTCATCTATCAATTCACTTACCAAAACTTCATCTCCAATTTTTATTTCCTTGCAGATTGTCAACCAATATTTTGTTTCAAGCGCTTCTCTAATACAAATTCTAATTCTAAGCTTGAATTCAGGTTTAGAGGAGCTTTGAGATTCTTCATAATTTGCACCGATTGAGGTTGCCGATCTTGATAATTGATATTTTATAACATCTGTTTCTCGAAAAGTTCTAATTCCTCCTAAAAATTTCAAAACTTGAACTGAAAACTTTAATAATCTTGGTGATAATTTTTCAGTTTCTTTCAATCTTATTTTACCTTTATTTCTTAATTCCTACTTCTTACTTCTTAATTATGGTTTCAACAATTCTTTCTGCGGTGTGACCGTCCCAGAGTTCGGGGGTTTTGCCTTGTTTGATTTCTCCGGCGACAATTTTTTCAAAAACATTGTAAGCTTTTTCCAGATCTGTTCCGACCACTTGATTCGTCCCAACCTCTGCAGTGATAGGTCTTTCGGTACTGTTCCTCAATGTAATGCATTGCACTCCTAAGTACGTTGATTCTTCTTGTATTCCGCCGCTATCTGTAATTACAACTCCGCAATTCATAAGCAGATTCTGAAAATCAAGATATCCAATCGGATCGCAGAGAATGACATCATCGTTAATCAGAGTATCCAAATTATACCGCTTAAGATTATTTCTCGTTCTGGGGTGAACCGGGAACACAACTTTACGTTTTTCGGCAATCTTATTAAAGAATCTTACCAACTTTTCGAGAGGTTCCTTTTCATCCACATTGCTCGGTCTGTGCAAAGTTACAAGAACGAAGTCGTTCGGCTGCAAATTCATCTCATCGAGGATACTTGAATTTTTAATTTTGGGCAGATAATACACAAGACTATCTATCATAACGTGACCAACAAAATGAATATTTTCCTTCGGTGTCCCCTCCCGCAGCAGATTTTCGATGCCGCTTTTTTCCGTCACAAAAAGCATATCAGAAATTCTATCCGTCAAAATTCTGTTAATCTCCTCTGGCATATCCATGTCAAAACTTCGCAATCCTGCTTCAACATGAATTAAACTCACACCCATTTTCTTTGCCGTAAGCCCACAGGCAATCGTAGAATTTACATCGCCAACAACAATTATCGCGTCGGGAGATTCCTTAATGAGAACTTTCTCAAACTCGATCATAATTCTAGCGGTCTGTTCTGCGTGAGAACCCCCGCCTACTCCCAAATAATAATCGGGTTTTGG
>CAZCLA010000007.1:3964-105922 GCA_964499285.1 uncultured Melioribacteraceae bacterium | reverse complement strand
GATCACCAAAATATCGCCAGGCTGTTTCATCATCCCAGTAACTACTTCTCTTCAGCACTTCGATAACCTCTGCTTCAGATTCTGATTTTACTAAAGCTAGACAGAGATCAACGCTATTCATCAAGATCTCCAGTTATTATTAAGGGCTATTTTTTCTTTCTATCTACTTCCCGTTTCACAAGCTTATATAGTTTGCCTATCTTCGAATCTATTTCAACAATATCAAAAATTATTTTCCGTTTTTTATATTCAATTCCAAGTTCATTAAAAAATATCTTTGTATTTAAATAATAGTAGTTACCCGCCTTATTAACTCTAAAACATTCATCGCTGTTTTCCCCAATAACTAGCATATAAAGGTTTTTATCTTTCTTATCCACTTTATTAAAACCTATCTTCACATATTTCTTTTCACTTATATGGAGATTTTCAGTAGCACCAGATGAAAAACCCAAATTTCCATTTAGATGGATAGTTGCTTTCATTTGATTGCTATTTTTCATTGGCTTCCAAAATTCAAGTTCCATTTTATCTCCTTGTCAATTCTTTTTCTATTTCGTGTTGAATAAATATACAAACTTTTTAATTTCGTGTCAACACCATTATCTAACAAATTCTTTCGTTTATTATTTGTTTGTTATTCGTTTCATTATCGTGTGTTTCAATTGGGCTTCCCAAAATCTTGAGAATTGCAGAAATCAAGTGCATGCAATTTTGGAAAGAGAAAGATTCCCGCAATTTTAGAATTTGCGGGAATCTTTAATCAACTATCTTTCTAATGACTATGCCCGCCTTCACCTTTATTCATTTCGGCATCAATGTAATAACTTCCTTTTACTACAATAACGGAATTTTCACTTATACTTGTACCCGCGAAAATTTCCGCATAACCTCCGTCGATAACTCCGATCTTTACCGGCAATTTTTTGAATCGAAAGTGTTCCTCTTCGGAATGTTCTTCTTCAGAGTGCTCTTCTTCATCTTTTACAAAAATATAATTTGCTTCTCCTTCGCGAAGCAATGCGGTTTCCGGAACTACGTACGATTCTGAGTTTTCAGTTATAATTCTTGCATCGACATACATTCCCGGCAGAAGTTCATTATCCGGATTTTCAATTTCAGCGTGAACTCGAACAGCTTTTAATTCATCTTCAAATGCCTTGCCGACGGCAAAAACTTCAGCTTGATACTCGATCTCTTCTGCACTTGCTACTTTGAATTTGACTTTCTGACCAACTTCTACTTTGTTTATATCTTTTTCGTAAACCAAAAGATCAATATGAATATGATGGTTGTCTAATATTTCAATAATTCTTTCGTTCGGTTCAACGAAGGAACCTATTGATGTTTCTATATTTCTTATGTATCCGTGAAAAGGTGCCTTTAAAATAAAGTAAGATGCGATATCACCGTTCTCTATTTTCGCCACATCAAGATTCAGCATTCCCAATTTTGCTTTGAGTGATTTTATTTGCGAAAGATTCGTCTTATATTCCATTTCAACTTTTTGAAATTCTTTACCGCTCGAAATGTTTTCACTGTACAATGATTTTTTCCGTTCGTACTCTTCTTTCAAAAAGTTTTGTTTGTTTGTTGCTTCCAGAAAGTCCTGCTGAAGTTGAATAAGATCGGGATGCTGCACTTGCACCAAAGCCTGGCCCTCTTCAACAAAATCACCTTCGATAACTAAAATGTCTTTTACGGTTCCGCCTATCAACGGACTTATCTCAGCTTTATTCTGCGGCGGTAATTCGAGCACACCATTTGCTTTGATCATTTCCCTCATATTTCTTTTTTCCAGCTTGCCGAGATAAATACCAGCAGTTTCCATTTGCACCTCGGTAAGTTCAACTGTTTCTGATTCTTCAAGGTGTTCGTCCGTATGTTCATCGTGTGTATGGTCTCCACACCCAAAAACAAACAACATTACAAGAAGACTATATACTAGATTTTTCATTTAATTCCTCTCAAACTTTTCTTAAAATTTTCCGGTTAAGAATTTAATTTCTATAACGCTTCGGTTATGTCTTTTCAGCAGTTCTAGATAATCGAGTTTAATTTCGTAAGCTTGTTTTATATTCTGACTATACTCAACGTAATTTATTTCTCCAGCGAAATAACTTTTGTTTGCGAACTCTAATTGCTCATCCGCAAGCGGCAGAGCTTGTTGTTCGTAGTATTCCAGACTTTCACTTATTTTTTGATGCTCCGCGTGACTGTTGGATAGCTCGGTTTCCAGTTCAAGTCGTTTCTGCTGAAGTTCTGTTTCAGCTATTGAATATTCGTATTGTGTTTCTTGAATTCGACCTTGCTGCGGGAAAAACCAAAGCGGCATTTTTAAACCAATTTCGTAAGAGTGAAAACCCGAAACTCCACCGACTGTTTGACGAGCGTAACCGAGATTAATTTTCGGCAGAAGTTCGAAATATTCAATTAACTTAGCGTCAGATTTTACATTTACATTTTCTTTATAAAAATTGTAAACGGGATTTCCGTCAATTGAAATATCACCACTGATTTGTTCGCAATCATAGATTGTCAATTCATCATCTATACTGCTAAAGTATTCCTGATCGTTCAGCCATTTGTTAAAGTTTTCAAGTGCGATATTAAGATCGGTTTCCTTTTCATTAAGCATCACTTCTATTTTTTTATGTTCACTAATTGCGTTTATCATTTCCAGTTTATTGGTCTCACCTTTATCATATTTGAGTCTTGCCGCTCTTTCAAAGTCAGTATAAACGCTGTCAAGTGAACGAACTATATTCAAGGTGCTCTTTGCGTATAATAGATCGTAATAAGCTGAGTAGATATTTTTCTTCAGTTCGGTAACGATGTAATCGTATTCTCTCTTTTGCTGCTCAGCTTTACTTGAAAGATAACTGCTGCGATAAATGTACTTCAGAGGAAAATCGATACTTTGTTTTATACCGTAGCTTTCAATACCGCTGTTTGCCGAACCGTCGGTTTCTCCGACAGAATAATAGAGCTCGGTATCACCAAAATCCCAAGCGGTTTTTTGTAAAGATTCTTCACGATCCTTTCTCATTTCTGCGACTTTGACGGCGGGATAGTTTTGCAGCCCAATTTTAACCGCTTCATCGATATCGATTTTTTTCATCTTTACCTGCGCCTCTGTTTGAGCAGCGAAGAGAATCAAAAAGAGAAATACAATTGTTGTTTTACCTATTGCTAATTTATTGAACGCTCTTTTTCTTATACCGGATTCGAATAAGTAATAAAGTATCGGTAATACGACTAATGTTAAGAAAGTTGAAGTGAGGAGTCCGCCGATAACAACGGTTGCCAAAGGTCGCTGCACCTCCGCACCGGCAGATGTTGAAATCGCCATCGGAAGAAATCCGAGTATATCTGTACTTGCGGTCAGCAGAATGGGGCGGAGTCTTGATTTCGTTCCTAAAAGAATTCGATCGTTCAAATTATCAACTCCTTCTTCTTTTAACTCGTTGAATCTGTTTATAAGTACAAGTCCGTTAAGAACAGCAACGCCGAACAACGCAATAAATCCGATTCCGGCGGATATACTAAATGGCATTCCTCTTAAGTACAACGAAAGAACCCCGCCTATTCCGGCTAAAGGAATTGCGGTGTAAATCATCATTGTCTGTTTAAATGACCGTAGTGATGCGTAAAGCAATATAAATATCAGCAGTAGTGCTATCGGTACAACAACCTGCAGTCGATCGGATGCTTCTTGAAAATTCTCAAATGCACCACCGTATTGAATATAATAACCGGGCGGTAATTCAAGATTATTATCAAGGTTGGTTTTAATTTCTTCAACAAGCGAGGTTACATCTCGTCCGCTTACATTAACGCCTACGTAAGTTCTTCGTTTCGTGTTCTCACGCGATATCTGCATCGGTGCGGACTTGTATTCTATATTTGCAATTTCTCTGAGTGGAATTTGGTTTCCGTCCGGCAGCGGAATATAAATGTCCTTTATATGATCGATGTTCTGCCGGTATTCTTCTTGGAGACGAACGACAAGATCGAATCTTTTTTCACCTTCGAAAACAATTCCGGCTTTCTTACCGCCGAAAGCTGAATTAACAACATCGTTAATTTCGGAAATGTGAATTCCGTAGCGGGCTATTGTTGCTCTGTCGTAAGTGATTGAAATTTGAGGAAGACCCTGTACTGCTTCCGCTTTCAAATCTGCAACACCAGAAATTCTGCGGACGAGGTTTTCTACTTCTTTACCCTTTCGTGCGAGTACATTTAAATCATCGCCGTAAATTTTAATTGCTATATCTTCACGTACGCCGGTTAAAAGTTCGTTAAAACGCATTTCAATCGGCTGTGTAAATTCGTAACTCACTCCGGGAAAAACCGAAAGTGTTTCCTTCATTTTTTCAATCAGTTCTTCTTTACTGTCAGCAGATACCCATTCATCCTGCGGTTTAAGAATGACGAATGTATCCCCGATATCCATCGGCATCGGGTCGGTCGGGACTTCTGATACGCCATATCTCGTTACAATTTCTTCAATTTCGGGAAATGTGTCCAACAATTTCTTTTCTATTTTGGTTGATATCTTTTCGCCTTCAGTAAGATTGGCTCCCGGTTTTTGAATTATGTGAAACGCAATTGTCCCTTCGTCTAGCTGTGGAAGAAACTCGCCGCCCATTCTTGTAAAAAGAAAAAGTGAGAAGAAAAATAGTATCACAGTTGAAACAAGCACCGGCATCTTACGCTTCATTGCAAATTTGATCACCGGTTCGTAAGCGTGGTTTACCGCTTTCATAATTTTACTGCTTACATTTTTCTTTTCGTTTTTATTCGGTTTAAGAATCAATGCCGATATCGCCGGTACATATGTAAAGCACAAAATAATTACACCGATCATTGCGAAGATGAGAACATAAGCCATCGGTTTGAACATTTTGCCTTCAACTCCTGTTAATGCGAGTATCGGGAGGTAGACGATTAATATTATCAACTGTCCGAAGAAAGCTGAGTTCATCATTCTCGTAGATTTACTCTTGCTTATTTCATCCATCTCATTTTGGTTTAAGAAACGGTTCAGTTCTTTGGTTCTTGCCATCATAGAAAAGACAATTCCTTCAACGATAATGACCGCACCGTCAACCAGAATTCCGAAGTCGATAGCTCCTAGACTCATTAAGTTTATCCAAACGCCGAAGATGTTCATCATACCGAATGCAAATAACATTGCAAGCGGAATTGTTGATGCAACGATAAATCCGGCTCTGTAATTTCCGAGGAGCAGAACGAGAACGAAGATCACTATCAATCCGCCGATAATTAAATTTTCAGAAACTGTCGAAGTTGTTCTTTCAATTAATTCCGACCTGTCGAGAAAGGGTTTTATAGTTAATCCATCGGGAAGTGATTTTTGTATTTGCGAAATTCTTTCCTTGACTCCTTCAATAACGTCGGCTGAGTTAGCGCCTTTCAGCATCATAATCATTCCGCCGACAGCTTCGCCTTCGCCGTTTCTTGTGAACAGACCATAGCGAACATTTTTGCCGATCTGTACTTTCGCTACATCGCCGACAAGAACCGGAATTCCGTTAATGTTTTTTACAACAATGTTTTCTATTTCATTAATTGATTTTGTTAATCCTTCTCCTCTTATAAAATATGCTTTGTGATCCTTCTCGATGTACGAACCACCGGTATTTTCATTGTTTTTTTCAATCGCCTCAAAAATTTCCGTAATGTTTACATTCATTGATTTCAACTTTTCGGGATCGACAGCTACTTCATATTTTTTAATGAATCCGCCGTAACTGTTTACTTCAACAACACCGGGAATCATCGCAAGCTGTCTCTTTACTATCCAGTCTTGGATTGTGCGAAGTTCGGTCGGAGTATAAAGCGAATCGTATCCTTCTTCCGGAACAATTGTATATTGGTAAATTTCCCCGAGTCCGGTTGTAATCGGACCCATAAACGGTTCGCCCAGTTCTTTTGGAATTTCTTCTTCTATTTCATTCAACTTTTCGGAAATTAATTGTCTTGGTAAATACGTTCCCATATTATCTTCAAAAACAATCGTAACAACGGAAAGTCCGAACCGCGATATGGAACGGATTTCAGTCACACCGGGAATATTCGACATTGAAATTTCCACCGGGAATGTTATGAACTGTTCAACCTCCTGTGTTGCCAGATTCGGTGCAACTGTTATTACCTGAACTTGGTTATTGGTTATATCAGGAACGGCATCAACCGGCAGTTGTGTTAAAGAATATGTTCCCCAAATAATCAGCAAACCTGTTAGTATACCGACAAATAATTTATTATTAACCGAAAAGGTTATAATTTTTTCGATCATTATAATTCCTTTGTATTATTAAAAATGCAGATAACCAGGCCGGTTATTCCGGCTGGTTTCTAGAATTTAATTTTTTAGTCGGGTAAAACTAGATTAGAATTTGGGGAGGTTGAAAAACTAAGTTAGGATCTAGATTGGGATTCCATTTGGGATAATAAATTTTGTTCGGAATATTTTCTAAAATTATATTCACCGAATTAACATCTTCAACAATTGTAGAAATTGCACAACATTCGCAGACACAAAACGGTGAACATTCATCCGCTTCATTTTGCTCATCACAATCCGACATTTCAAATGAGTTTAATTCAGTTGAATCATTCTTATCGAATTCATGCATATCCGCGCATGGATATATCATGTTAAAAAATAAAATACTAGCTAATATGATGTTCATAACTTGCATGGCACTAATATATAAAAATAACTAATAAGACCGAAAGTGTGTTATTCAATTAGGAACAGTTTTAATATAGTTCGTGGATTACTTAATTCAAAATTGGTCGAGCGTTTCGACAACTTTGTCGATTGTGATACATTGAGTCCATTTTTTGCTCAATAAATCAATTCCTCGAATGGAATAGAATTTGATTTTCTTCACTATCAAACAATATTAGGAGATCTGATATGGAGAAGAGAAGACATAATTTTCTGTTAATACCAGTTATTATACTTTCAATATTACTTTTTGGATGTGAATCTGGCAGCGAACCGGAAGATTCAAACAGTGCAATATCATTTGAAAAGCAAGGAAATCCACCAGGAGGAGGATTCGATTTAGAAGATCTTACAGAGGAAGAAGCAGCCGGACTGCTTTATATGGTTGAAGAAGAAAAACTTGCTCACGATGTTTATGTCACATTCAACGAAATCTACGATGAGCCTATCTTTGGGAACATCGCACAAGCAGAAGCTGCTCATATGAGAATGCTTTTAGTTAAGATTACAAAATATGGACTTGCAAATCCAATCGGCGAGAACGGATTAGGTGAATTTGTGAACCCAGAGATTCAAGAATTGTTCAACTTATTTATTGAACGAGGAAGTACCTCCTTAAACGATGCGCTGAATGTCGGTGGTGCAATTGAAGAGACTGATATAATTGACTTGTGGAACCAGTTGGAAATTCTTGAAGGCAATATGGATATTGAACGTGTTTACTCAAATCTTTTGAACGGAAGCAAGAATCATCTGAGAGCATTTGTAAGAGTTTTGGATTTTTACGGTATTCAGTATGAGCCGCAGTATTTAACCCAAGAACAGTTCGACAGTATTATGAATGAAACGCCCAGGAAAAAGTATAGAAGAGGAAGATAATTACTTCCAATCATTCTTTAATCCCAATCTTTCCATACGTGAGCGGAGATGCCTTTCGGTTATCTCCAGCTCGCGTGCTGCCGCGCTTTGGTTTCCTTCGCTTCTACTCAGGGCTTCTTTGATCAGTTCTGACTCAAAAAATTTCATTTTTTCTTCGTAAGTATTATCAAGATTTCGAGGATCATAAATATTTTTTCCAAGTGAATGTTCAAGTTGAGGTGGCATATCGTCAATCGAAATCGAGTCACCCCGAGTAAGAATAACTCCTCGTTCGATGATGTTCTCAAGTTCACGGACGTTTCCGGGGAAATTGTATTTCATTAAAATATCCAGCGCATCTGAAGCAATTCCTTTTACTTCTTTAGCATTGATCCGAGCATATTTTCTTATAAAATGATCGACAAGAACCGGAAGGTCTTCTTTCCTCTCACGTAAAGGCGGAATTTTCAAACAAACAACATTTAGCCTATAAAAAAGATCTTCTCGAAAATTTTTCTGTTCAATCATCTCCTCAAGATTCCGATGAGTAGCAGCAATTATTCTTACATTGACTTTTTTTGTGTTGTTGCTTCCGATACTCTGTATCTCGCCAAACTGAATTGCCCGGAGAAGTTTAACTTGCACACTAAGTGGAATATCCCCCACTTCATCAATAAAAAGTGTTCCACCGTCGGCTTCTTGAAATCTTCCTACTCTGGTTTCAATTGCACCGGTAAACGATCCTTTAATATGCCCGAAAAGTTCGCTTTCAACCAAGTTTTCGGAAAGAGCCGCAACGTTAACAATTACAAATGGTTTGTCTTTTCTAGTGCTGGTAAAATGGATAGCCTTTGCAACAAGTTCTTTGCCGGTTCCGCTTTCTCCTCTTATAAGAACTGATGCTTTGCTTTCGGCAATTCTTCCGGCTAGATTGAGAACCTCTTCCATTTTTCGGCTTTGAGAAATAATAGATTC
This sequence comes from uncultured Melioribacteraceae bacterium, assembly GCA_964499285.1. Classification (GTDB taxonomy): domain Bacteria; phylum Bacteroidota; class Ignavibacteria; order Ignavibacteriales; family Melioribacteraceae; genus JAGFIY01. Next base: position 97,326 of record CAZCLA010000007.1, on the reverse strand, counting down.
GAACTTAAACTTTTCCGATAATTGACTCTTAAGCCTCTCGTTTTCATTTACGAGTAATTTCTTTTCTGCTATTCTTTTTACGAGGTTTTCAAGTTCGTCTAGCTCGATTGGTTTAGTTAAATAATCGTAAGCTCCGCTCTTCATAATTTCAACAGCTTCGTCAACGTTTCCGAAAGCAGTTACCATTACGAAATCAATTTTAGGATTTATCTCTTTTGTTGTTTTAAGTACTTCCAAGCCATTCATACCGGGCATACGAAAATCGCTTATGACAAGGTCTATATGATATTTGCGTATAATCTCGATCCCGGATGTCCCATCCAATGCAGTAAAAATCTCATTCCCCCTTTTGCTCAAAAACCGTTTTAAGGAATCGAGCTGTGTTTGTTCGTCATCGATAATTAGAATTGATAGATTGTTCATGTTTATCCCGTCAATCAATATTTAATTCGATAGTAAATGTGGTGCCCAAGCGTTCTTGGCTTGAAACTTTGATAATGCCGCCATGTTCATATATAATTCGCTGAACAATTCCTAACCCGATTCCGGTACCCTCAGCTTTTGTAGTAAAGTAGAGATTAAATATTTTATCAATTTTATCCGGTGATATTCCTTTTCCATTATCATTTACGGTAATAATAATTTTATTCTCAACTAGTTTACTTACAATTTTAATCTCACCGTCATCATCAATTGCATCCGATGCATTTTTAATCAGATTAATAAAAACCTGCCGCATCTGATCATAATCCCAATTTACGAAATCATCATAATCATTTTCTATTTTGAAATCGATGGATTTATTCTTCATTTCTTTTTCGAACTGCATAAAAAGTTCGTTTAAAAAATTTTCGAGATTAAATTTTGAACGTTGAACCGGTTTTGGTTTCGCCAGTTTCAGAAAGCTTTCGATAGTTTTATTTATCCTCTGAACTTCATTATAAACAACGTCAACGAATTTTTGATAGTCCTCTTTATCTTCTTTTGGTTCAAAATCCTTTTTCAATTGCTGCACTATCGTGCTTATCGAATTAAGCGGATTTCTTATTTCGTGCGCTACTCCCGAAGCAAGATTACCCATAGCAGTGATCTGTTTTCCTCTTGTTATCTGGTCTTCAAGTTCTTTTAGTTTTGTAACGTCTCTCATAATTAAAACATAACGGAGTTCCTCTTTAGAATCTTTAAACTCGCTAATCGATACGAACAGATTTCTAATCTCATTTCTCACCGAAACAGATAACTCCACAACTTTTGAATCTGATGTAATAATTTCATCCAAATTAATATTGGGTAAAAGAATGGAGAAATTTTCAAATCTAATTTTCTCTCCGCTTATTTTGAAATAAGTTTCTGCCGCGGGGTTGATCTCAATAATCTGCTTGTGAGCATTCAATACAATTATAAAATCATTTGCGTTGCTAATGAGTTTACTCGCAAAATCTTCAATATAACTGTATTGTTTTTTGAGCAGATTGAAGTTCTGCCTTGTGAAGACCAAAGTGAGAAGAAAAGTACCCAAAGCAAGGAGAAGTATACCGAATATTATTACTCTGTTTGTTATCCGAGCGTAAACTTGATTGAGTGGTTCAAGAGACAGACCAATTCGAAACAAGCCGACAGTTTCTCCGCCAAGCTCGAATCTATGCACGGCTTCATAAACTTCCTCTTCACCGAAATAGTAAAATCTCCAGTCGAAAGTTTTATCATTGTAAATAGGCTCTAGGAATCCGGAATTCTGAACCGGGTCGAGCTCGTAAATATTTCCCGAGGCAGCCATAATCCCGAATGTATCTTGAAGTGCTGTATAAATTACCTGCTCGTTCTCAGTTAATTTGTTCAGAAGAATTCCAAATCCGATTCTTTTTCTAAACTCAAGCAATTCGTCTGCATCCAGATTTAGAACAATCGCCCCGGAATTATCTGTTGAAAGGGCAACAATATATCGGAACTCATCATCAATTCTTGACTGTCGCACGCCAATAATAAGCGTATCTTCAACTCCTTCAAAAATTGGTGCCAGAAGTTCTTCGGCAAATCTTTTCATCTCCTCATGATTGTCATCTAAAATGTTCGAAAATTTTAAATTTGCATTTTTGTCAAATACATTTATTCTATTAATATTATTGATAGAAGCTATCTCTTGTAAAATCCTAATGTTCAGATCGTTTTCTTTCAGCAGGATTTTAATTAGTGAAGCGTTGTTCAGCAATCTGTTTCTAATCTCCTCTTCAATTTCATTGCCAGCATAAAGAATTTCTTGCGAGGAAACAATCATTGCCTCGAGCAATGATTTGGATTGACTCTCGAGTATTTCTAATACCTCTTTCCGGGATTGCTGTTGTTCGTTAAATACGGATAGTGATACTAAGATCAATACCGTGATAAAAATAAAGAGAAGACTTTTAGGCTGAATGAAAATTTTTCGAATCATCAATTGCTGCCGGTTTTATTAATTCCAATCAATTAAAATTCCAGACCTATTCCAAGTGATATCTGCTGATTGTTGTAATTATACCAATAGCTATTGGAAGTATTTTTGAGATAATAATAGTTAAGGTTGGTTTTTAGAAAAATTGTTTCGTCCGCATTTAATGAGAAGGATTTATTTGCTGAAAGAGAAAAAATACTTTGTTTATCATCTCTTTGCACTAGATTCGAATATTCAACATCAGTTAAGTATGATCCTTGACTCGGATAATTGCGCCAGCTATACTCATACCCGAACCTTAACGTAATATTTAAGGGGAGAATTTGAGTAAGATTAATTCCCAATGTATTTTCATTTCTGCTCACCGGATCGTCATATAAATCCGATTCATCACCTTGATTGTACATAATGTCCCCGTTAAATGCACCATTGTTGCTTAACAGACTTCTGTTTGTGTAATATAGAGCTGCACCTGTATTTTCGAATAATGACTGTGCTACACGAAAATTAGAAAAAATTTGGACGTTTTTTATGCTGCCTGATTGAGTAAGGAATTGTTCTCCGGGAGAGATTGTTCTAATCATTCTGCCATGTCCTCTGCCTCCCATATATGTAGTATCTCCGGAAGTTTCCGTAATATAATCTACACCGGTGTTTACATAATTTTTATAATTTAATGCTGATGTCAGAATGAATGTTGTTTTCGATTCGAAACTTTTATTCAAACTTAATCCTGCACTTAAAAAATAATTATTGTATTCCCTCAAATTGGAATAGTTTCGATAAGCAGCAGAAAGATTAATTGTCGGTATTGCAAAATCTAATTGAAATCTATGACGATAATAAGCTGTTAAATCTGAATAGTCATAAAGGTCATATGTATTTTTATTAATTCGATTCTCACCATAGATGCCGTAAACAGAGTTTTCGTTTTCGATAAAGAATCCGAGTTGCTGCCAGTAATAATTTCTATCAGCAGATTCCGTAAACGATGAATAGCTGCCGTAATAAAGAATGTTAAAATCATCTTTCATAAACCGAATTCCAAGATCAAATGAATTTATCAATTCTCCGTTTTCATCAGGAAGTCTGAAAGGATTGCTGTTATAACTTTGTTCTGTAGAAATTGAATAACCAAATTGAGCATAGTTTACATCAACAACAGCGAAAAGCAATCCAAAAGAAAAAAAACTATACTTTATTAAACTTTTCAATTTCCACCTCCGCGCTTGCTTCCTTTTCTCTTCGCATTATTCTGGTTTTGGTTTTGCTTGCCTTCGGTTCCTGCATTCTGAGGTTCCATATTTCTATTCTGATTCTGAATTCCTTTTCTTTGAGTTTTTCCCAAACCTTGAAGATGGTCGTTAATGCCATCGCCATCCAGATCGATATATCTAATGTTTCTTTTTTTAGCGTTCTCCATCATTCGTTTATAATCGGGATCTAAACCATTGGGAATACCGTCTCCATCATGATCGGGGGCATTATCATTAAAACCATCGCCGTCTAAATCGACAAAAAATCTTCCGTGCATGTTTTTCATTTTCTGTCCGTGCTCATCAGGATTTTTCTGTTTTGTCGTGTCTGCTTGAGCAAAATATGTGCCCGCGGAAAGTAAGAGCAGAAAAATAGTAAGTATAGTTTTCATTTCTTTTCCTAATCGTATAGTGATAAGCAGCAAACTCAATGCCAAAGAATTTGCTCTAAATAGTTCAAATTACATCAAATAATAAAACACGTATTTTATAATTAACCAATATAAGACAAATTGGACGAAACTACTCGCCCAAAACGGCGAAAGCCCGAGTAAACTCGGGCTTCCTAGATTTAATGATTATTGTGTTATTATCTTCTACCGCCTCTTCGTGATTTCCCCTTGGGTCCACTTCCATCACATACTCCGGTTCCGTTGCCATGACCCGGACCAAAACCTGTTCCATCCTGTGGTCGAATTCCGCTACCGTCGCCATATCCACCTCTAGCATCGGGGTTTCCACCTTTGTTCATGCGTCCAAACTTTCTTCCTTGACCTTGGTTTTCCGTACCAAAATTATCACATATTCCGTCACCGTTCGCATCAACCCATTTGAATTTATATTGTTTCATGTATTGATTCTGAACCTGATCTCCCGAAGTATTAGTTTGAGCTAAAAGTGAGGTGCTGAAAAATAATGCAATCAAGATTGCGAGTGCTGAATTAAGTAAGTATTTCATTTGATCCTCCAATACGGTTTTAATGTAATTTGTTATGTTGTTATTGAAGGACCATAAATTTCCGTGCCAAAACAATATTTGTCCATTATTGATCAAAAACGCCTAAATTTTATAAACGAAACCTTCTGTCATAATTAGAATGTCGAGGTATTCGACATAAAGGACGAAATTAATTATTAAATTTCGCCGAAATATTTAAGAAGTGTCACGAGAAAAATACTAACGATGAATCCCACAAAAACTTTTCCTAAATCAGCGAAAAGTAACTTTGCTGTTTTATTGGGAATCCGTTTTGTCAGGATATATTTTATCGCTACTTCTCTTCCGGCAAGCACTCCAACAAATGCCAATGTTGTGCTCATGGGAATAGGATTTACAACTGTAAAAATCAAAAGCGCAATTCCATAAACTGCATCGATTACAGTTGCGCTTCTTAAATCTTTGGTATTAGTTTTGGATGTCACTACCTTTTGAATTTTTCCGCCCTTTTTATAGAATATTAAAGCGAGAAAACTAAGCAACACTATTAAAGTAAGCAGCAGTTCAACAAACATTAACTTGCGGGGAAGAAATACATAAATATTAGCAAAATCCTGAATCAACCACTGCGACCATAAAAATGCGGTAGATGCCCATTGCACTACAGTCCACACTTTTACATTTTTTGGCGAATGCTCGATGAATTTCCTTTCAAGTATATCAGTAATTATCAAATAGATAACGAAGGCAAGAATAAATGCTGATCCGTAGCCGATAACGGATTTTGTAATCATCTTATTGATAAGAACGCTTCCTGAAAATGTGCTGAGAATAATAAATGTGGTGCTTACCGGTAAGCCGAATTTAGTAAGAATAAGCAGCAGCAAAGGTGGAAGCATAAACCACCACTTAACATTTTCGGGAAACGGTATCATATTTAAACGACCGAATGTTACATCACCATCATTTACATACCATCCGACTATGATGACAGTCGTCAATATTACTGCGGCAAAAATCCAAAGTGTAAACCATTGTTTTTTATGATTTGAAGTTAAAAAAGTACCGAGAGTTTGAATTACGTCATTACCGATTACAGAAAAACCGGCAAGAAGAAATCCAGTAATTAGAATAATTGAATTGAAGTCCAAGAAATCACCATTTATTAACTAATGATAAAGAAAAAATAAATCAAAAATTATCGATTGTTAATAACTTCAATATTAACTTTATGTTAATTTTTCTAAAACCGGATAAAAAGAATGAGACTGTCCAAGTATTTAATTAAAATTTCCTCTGATGGTTTTAGCAGTATTTACTTGGACAGCCGGTTTGCAATTATTCAAGTATGAAAAAATCTCCGCTTACGGTGTTGAAGTTTTCCTGTTTGGCATCTTCAACTTTAATTCTGTAATGATGTGATTGGAGAATATTTGCTGGAATATTCCAGGTAATCGATGTTCCACCAATATTCCGACCAAGAACCTCTCTGAATTCCGTTTTTTTGTAGAGATACACGTTTACCAACTCAACCCCTTCCGATTTATTCCATTTAATTGTGTGAGTTGTGCCCGGTTTCCACGTTTCACCTATAGCGGGAGCAACGACTTTAAATACCGAATTGACGTATTCGATGTCGGTGCCGATGGCATTAGGGCTTGCCGGATCTGAATCTGTCCGGCAGGAAATAAAAGAAACTGCTAAAAGCAGTATTAGAAAGATATGCAGCTTTTGCATTGAGAACCTCCGATTTGTGTTGATTTATCTTTGATTAATCACAAGGCAACTGGCAATCATATCATGCAGGGCTTGTTTCTTTTCACTGAACCCAGCCATAATATAGCCAATGCACAAAATCAGACCGGAAAGAATTTTACCAAAATATCTTCCCGAGGCTCTCCCGAAAGAAATTCTATTTCCGTCAAGATCGGTAACAATAATTCCCAGCGCCATTTTCCCCAGCGTTGCTTGCTTGGAACTTGATTCCATTAGCGCAAAATATAGCCACTGAACTACGATTGAGATGAGACTTACTATTAGTATACCGATGAAAAAAACGGAAAACAGTGCAACTGAAAATTCATCATCGCTCAACTGAAAATTTGCCAGAGCGACAGAATCAAAATTTTCCCAATTTTCCATATCATGGAATGGAAAAAGGGAAACTCCGAACATTATCCAAAGAGGAAGCAAGAAAATAGACTGAACAACCCCCATAACGATGGAATCGATAATGTAGGCTACAAATCTTTTCCAAAATCCCGCGTAGGTTATTACTTGTGTGTGTTCCATTTTCTATTCACCCTTGTTTAATGACAAGATAGAAAAAATAAAGTCAATAATAAACAAAAATCTTATAGATCAATAAAATTCATATTCGTATTTGGTGTATAAAGCGGCATTTCCCATACCGTCGTATCTCAATCTCTCTATAAGCAGACCTTTGTTGTCATAAACATATTCATAACGCTGCTGAAGGTAATCCTCCCCATCGAGCACTTCTTCTTTGAGGATATTACCTTTAGAATCATTTACAAAAATTTGCTTGAAATACCCTGCCTCTTTCAAACTAACAAAACCATTTTCATCGTACTCGTAAAAAATCTCCTTTTTCATCCTCATCGGATCCACAGAGGTTTCTTTAATAACTCTGTCAAGTGAATCGTACTCATATTCGGCAGAACGCAAAAGATTACCTTTACGGTCCTTGTGTTCAAGTGAAACTAATCTTTGCATCTCGTCATATATAAGAATAGTTTCTTCAATTAAGTCACCATTTGAATTATACTTTTCGATCAGTTCTGGAGCACCGACACCAGCATATTCAATTTCGGAAGTTTCATATTCCCCTGTTTTGACGTTTAATTCAGTGAGTTTAATAATGTCACCGTCAGAATCATAAGTATAATCTCCCTTATACCGGATAAAACCAGCACCGGTTTGAGTTTCTTTATGTATTAGTTGATCTTTTCCATTATAATTGTATGTCCATTTTAGATCGATACTTGCATTTGATGCATATCTTTCAACGTAATCGAGTTGACCATTTCTTTTGTAATCACGCGTTTCAACCAAAAATCCTTTATCTGCAAGCTGACCGCTTTTAGTATAGAAAAAACTTGTCACTATTCGTTTCTTTATTCCGAGCTCTGCGGCTTTTATTTCCTCACGGTCTTCTTGGGGAAGAAAAACTTCCTCGAAGTAAATAAAGTCCTTTGATTTATCCTTTTCTGTTTCTTCCGATCCACAGGAAATTAAAAAAACAGCAACTAATAAAGAAATGATGAAAAATTTCAAATTACTCATAAAAACAATATCTCCATTTAGGTTATTACAGATCCTTGAATAGAACTTTTATATTCAGCTCGCCTTTCTCTATAAAGCTGAGCAATTTCCGCTCCAATAATAAAAATTAATGATGAATAAAAAAGCCAAAACAAAATCACTATTATTAAGATGAATGCACCATAAATCTCGCTTACAGAAAGGAATTTTTTCACGTATAGGTTAAAAACACCTCTTGCGATTTCCCAAAATAGTGTTGCCCAAAATGCTCCTACAGCCGGAACTCTCTTCCCCAATTTTTCGTAAGGGATTAAGTTGTAAAATATATAGAACATTGTATAAACAACTACAAGTGAAATAAGCAAAATTACCGTATCCTGAAAATCACTTATTCGAAATCTTGCAAGCGGTTCTATTTCATCGGCAATTGCAAAAACAAAATTCATAACCGGAAGAATGAAAGTTGCCATTGCGATAAACACGATGAGCAGGATGACCATCCCGAAATCTCTGAGCAATCCTATCAGAGCACTTTTATCTTTCGACACTCCAAAGATGTTGTTTAATATTGTTCTCATGCTGCTAAACAACCAAGTAGATGTAAAGAATAGAGCAAACGCTCCCACCAAACCAGAAATTGTTCTGTATTCAACTACCTCCGTCATTCTTGATTTGAGAAAATTCTTAATATAGTTAGCTGACTCGTGATACGGAATTGCAGTATCGATTAATCTATTTACTTGGTAAGCAACTGATTCCGAACCAATCACATCAGCCAATGATGAAAACAAGATCAGCAGAAAAGGTATGATGCTGAGGATAAGTGAGAACGCAATTCCCGCGCCCGAAAGAAAGATATGATGTTTGTCTATCCTTTTTACTAAACCTACAAAATAGTGATTATAAAAAGTTATAATCTTTCTTAAGGTTGTGTCAGTGAAATATTGTCTTAATTTTTTAAAGATTTTATAACGCATTCTTCATAATTCGGCTTATGGAATTGAAGTAAAGATCGCTCAATTCAATAAGATCGATTTCTATTTTTCCGTTGATAGAAATTTTATTTCCGTCCACTTTTCCGATTTGTGAAATTGGTTGATTCATTTCTTCCGCCAGATTTTCAAATGCATATTTATTTTCTGGAGCTATTGATACGACTATTCTTGATTGTGATTCCGAAAAGAGGGCAAAGTCGAATCTTAATCCTTCATCAATTTCTATTTCACAACCAAGAGGTTTTATTTGATTTAATATTGAACACTCAATTAACGCAGTGACCAACCCTCCTTCGGAAACATCGTGTGCAGATTTTATTATTCCTTGCCTTATTGCTTTTATCGTAAAATGATGGAGTTTCTTTTCTGTTTCGAGATCAATCTGAGGCGAATTTCCCGCTACTTTATTTTGAATTACTTTTAAGTATTCTGAACCACCTAATTCTTGTTTGTCAACTCCCAGAACATAAATCAAATCTCCAACGTTTTTGAAATAAGAAGTTGTGATGTCTTCGAGGTTTTCTATCAATCCTACCATTCCAATTACTGGTGTCGGGTAAACCGCACGTTCGGGACTTTCGTTGTAAAAACTGACATTGCCGCCGGTAACCGGAGTTTCGAAAAATCTGCATGCTTCACCCATTCCTTTTACTGCTTCGCTAAATACCCAATACATTTCAGGTTTATATGGATTGCCGAAATTCAAACAGTTGGTTATTGCAAGTGGAGTTCCTCCGGAACAAACAATATTTCTAGCACTTTCAGCTACTGCTATTTTTGCTCCCTCGCGAGGATTAAGATAAACGTATCGAGAGTTGCAGTCAGTTTTAACGGCAATCGCTTTGTTTGTTTCTTTGATATAAATAACAGCACTGTCGCTGCCGGGACCAACAATCGTATTTGTCCTTACCATCGAATCATACTGTTCATAAACCCACCTCTTCGATGCAATGTTAGGTGATGAAATTATTTTTTTTATCGCTTCAGCATAATTATTTGGTTCGGAAATCGTTTTAAAATCAAACGTAGATGTTTCTTCAAGATACTTTGGTTTTCTAGTCTCACGAATATAAACCGGTGCTCCTCCGCCAAGAACAAGGTCGAAAGCGGGAATTTCAGTTTTAACTTCGCCATCTTTCTTCGCTCTTAAAATTCCGTCTTCCGTTACTTCCCCGATTATCTCGCAGTTCAAATCCCATTTTTCAAAAACTTGTTTTACTTCCATCTCAAAACCTTTTTTTACCACAACCAGCATTCTTTCTTGACTTTCGGAAAGCATAATTTCATACGCTGACATATCTGATTCCCGCAACGGCACTTTATCGAGATCGATTAACATTCCCGAATTACCTTTTTCACTCATCTCGGATGTCGAACAAGAAATTCCAGCGGCTCCCATATCTTGAATTCCGACTATCCAATCGTTCTTAATAATTTCGAGAGTAGCTTCAAGAAGGAGTTTTTCAGTAAAAGGATCCCCTACCTGAACGGAAGGTCTTTTTGATTCTGATTTTTCGGAAATCTCTTCCGACGCAAAAGTTGCTCCATGAATTCCGTCTCTGCCGGTTGAACTTCCAACTATCATGACCGGATTTCCATTTCCCTTAGCTACAGCGGATGCAGTTCTGTCCGTTCTGACAATTCCCACAGCCATTGCATTGACCAACGGATTTTCTTTATAGGAATCGTCGAAATAAACCTCGCCTGCAACAGTGGGTACACCGAAACAATTTCCGTAATCACCAATTCCTTTCACCACTCCTTCAAACAAATATCGCGTACGCGGGTCATCAAGTGAACCGAATCTCAACGAATTCAGTGCAGCGATTGGTCTCGCCCCCATCGTGAAAATATCTCTTAGAATCCCTCCTACGCCCGTTGCGGCACCTTGATAAGGTTCGACCGCTGAAGGATGATTATGACTTTCAATCTTAAAGCAGATAGCCAATCCATCTCCTATATCGACCAACCCAGCATTTTCTTCCCCTGCACCGACCAACAACTTACCTCCTTCGCGAGGAAGAGTCTTCAATAAGGCAATTGAATTTTTGTAACTACAGTGCTCGGACCACATTACACTAAAAACACCAAGCTCAGTAAATGAAGGTATTCTGCCAAGTCTTTCGCATATAATATTATATTCCTCCTCGGTTAATCCATGCTCAAGTGCCAAATCAAGAGTTACTTCCGGTTCTTTCATATTTTCCTATTTCGTTTTGTGTGGATTTCAAATATAACATTTAATTGAGTTTTACTGAAAATTTGCTATGATTCTTATGACATTGTTAACTATTCATCTAATTTGGGAACTTTGATCAAGTTAGGGAATTTAATAGCTTTTAGAATTACAAATTTGTAAAAAAACTTTGAGGTAACGATGCAAAAACTCTGTAAATATTTTTTTCTCATTTTGTTTTTCACAACACTGTTGAGTATTAATGCACAACAAAGAAAATTTCCTTTTGAAGAAAAAGATCGTGACGAGGGTGGAGTTATTACTTTTACGGATGGGTCAACACTTCAATTTAAGAATTTGAGAGCAATGGAAGGAAAATATTTTGACGGCACACCCTTAACAGTCAAATCCTTCCTGAAAAACGATAAATTCCGATTCAAACACAAAAAGGCATTACGTGATATTGCTTTCCACAAAATTCAATATTTAGATGTCCGCGCTTACGATTTAGAGGGTAAGATAGCGGAAGGTAAACCAAAAATAATCGTCGAATTTTTATTTAAGGATGGCGGAGTTTATAATTTGGAATTAAGTGAACTTGATGCATTGCTGGATGTAACTTTTGTAAATGCAAAGACCGGAGAAGACCGTGTTATTGAGAAGCTTCCGTTTGTGAAGGAGGGGAAAGTATATATTAAGACAATTGAATTTAACGATTAATCCGCGAACCATCATTGATGTCTTAAGTTTAACAATAATGGCACTGTAGTGAGGATGTTTTAAGAAAAATACTTTAATTGAGTTTTAGAAATTTGCTTAAATATTCAAATATTCTTTCCAAATTTTATAAAGATCATAAGTAGCCTTGACATCCTCACCGCAGTAAATTGCAACATCCTTTATTTTTCCAGCATTAAATAATTCTTTAACATCCATCCCGCTAACTCCTTTACTTTTAGGAGATTCGATTCCAAAACTCTGGCAGTAGAAATCAAGATTAAACTTCTTGGTTAAGCCATAAAACGTAAACTGCTCAAGCAGATCCACATGATCAGAAGCACCGTATCTTTTCTTGAGTAGATTAACACTTGGTTTTACACCAAGCATCGCCGAGCGTATCATCATAAATGGGAGATCGAAATTTCTACCGTTAAATGTAACAACTGTTTCTGCTTTTTTAACATATTTCCAAAAGAGCTGAAGCATCTCCTTCTCATCAACGGCTTTATAACTAATCTTTTTCTCATCAACACTCCAATCTTCACTCCCGCTACCTTGGAAAAGAACAAGTGAATTCTCGGTCATGGTATTCAGCATTCCAATAGCAACAACTTTTGCAGTCAAAGGGTAAAGACTAAGATACCTTGCGGCTTCCTCACGTTTCTGTATTCGGAGAATTTCGTCGGGCTCTTTTTCTGCAAATCGAAGAATAAATTCCTGCTGCGATTCACTTAATTCAGTTATATCACAGCCAACTGTTTCTATATCAAAAACAATATCCATTTTTACCCTCCTAATTAGTGAAAGATGTGCTGGATTAAGTTTAAGATAAGAAAATTTCGTCTAAAAAAGAATTGATACTTCCTTTTCAAAATCTCTTAGAGCAGAATAAAATTCTTCGGGCAAAGGAACTGCTGACTTTTGCTTCTTATGATAATGAACTACTACTCCTCCGCCCCGGGCAATTATTTCTTCGGTATCTATTAATTCCACAAGATGCTCAAAACCAAAACTTGATTTTTTTACAAAGCTTATTCTCGTGTGAATTAATAGTTTATCGTTAAGATGAGCCGATTGAAAATAATCGCAGTTATTATGAACCATAATAAAAAAAAGTTCATCTTCGAACATCGGCAGTCTATATTTTTCTATAAGAGAAGTAATATAATCTAATCTTGCATCCTCGAAATAATTGAAATAAACCGCATTATTGCATACCCCGAGAAGATCAACCTCATGAAACTTAACTTGCTGTTCGATCCGATGATTGAATAAAGATTTGTCCGGTATGTTTCTATCCTTCATCCAAGACCTCTGAAAGTATAGATTTTGCTGAATCGATATCGCTTTGAGAAATGTCCAAATGTGTCACAGCTCTGATAATGCCAACGCCACCGGGACCTAAAAGTAGTCCTTTCTCTTTACATTTTTGAATAAAATTTTCGGGTGAATCATTTTTAACTTTGAACATAATAATATTAGTCTCAATATTCGCTGTATCTATCTCAATTTTCTCTGAATCTGCAAGATGCTCGGCTAACGTAAATGCCTTATGATGATCTTCTGCTAGTCGTTCGATGTTGTTTTCTAACGCATAAATCCCTGCGGCTGCAATAACACCAACTTGACGCATACCTCCTCCCCATGCTTTTCTGACTCGATAAGCTTCTTTAATTACTTCCTTCGTGCTTGCAATAAGTGAACCAATCGGTGCCCCGAGTCCTTTCGAGAGACAACAAGATACTGTGTCAAAGTACTGAGTAATTTCTTTTACTTCAATTCCTAAAGCCACTGCTGCATTCCACACCCTGGCTCCATCGAGGTGAAAATATAGTTGATACTTATCAGCCAGTTCTTGAAGTGCTGCAATATTTGATATTGGATTTATCGTACCTCCAGCAACGTTATGAGTATTCTCAACCTCAATCAATTTTGTTCGAGGCATATAATAAGCGCTTTCGGGTCTGATAAGCGGTTCTACTTGTTCCGGTGTGAAAATTCCGTTTATCCCATTTACAAGATTCAACTGTAAACCGCTCAGTACTGCCGGGCTTCCCGATTCATATTGAAAAATATGTGAGGTTCTCTCACAAATTACTTCATCTCCTGGATTTGTTAATACGTTCAAACAAATTTGATTTCCCATTAATCCTGTGGGCACAAAAAGTGCAGCTTCTTTACCAAGAATTTCCGCAGCAATTTCTTCCAACTTATTTACAGTAGGGTCTTCTTTGTAAACATCATCGCCCACTTTGGCTTCGTACATTGCTTTTCTCATTCCATCAGATGGTTTTGTTACAGTATCGCTTCGCAGATCAATTATTTTCTTCATTTACTAACCTTCTTTGAATAAAAATTTACTTAGTCTTTTAATACTGTATAATGCTATCATGAATAACGAAATTATAGAACAAATTATTGGTACTAAATATGGATTTCGTGTATAAAAAGTAGCTGAATTATTTAATGGAACATCTACAAGTAGAACAGTCTTTTCAAACATATTGGTTTCGGAAATAGTTTTTCCGCTTGGATCAATCAAACAGCTTATTCCGCCGTTTGCGGCTCGAACAACTGATCGTCTGTTTTCAACTGCTCGCAAAACACTTATTTCCTTATGCTGATAAGGTCCGCTCGTATTTCCGTACCAACTGTCGTTGGTGACGACCGCAATAAAGTCAGCATTTCTTCTCACAAACTGTGCGTTAAATTCGGGGTAGATAGATTCAATGCACACAACAGAGGCAACATTTATGGTATCTCGCAATGGCACTTTGATATTTATTGTATCTTTCCCGGTGTTCCAACTTGAAATTCCCACATTCCATTTTATTATATCCCCTAAAAAAGGAATATGTTCAACAAGCGGAACCTTTTCCCCGAAAGGAACAAGTTTAATTTTACCGTATTTTTGAATTTCGTTACTTTCGGGAGTAAATCCTAAAATAGAGTTATAAGATGTGTACCAAACATTTTCTGTTTTAGTCGGTTTAGCATCCTCTGGTCTTGAACTTTCATCAAAGTAGAATTGAGCATCAGGCATACCGGTGATCAACGAGATTTTATATGTATTTATAAACTTAATAATTTGATCCACATAACCATCATAGTTACCAGACAGAAGATATACCGGAAGTGCAGTCTCCGGCCATAATATCAATTCGGCTCCTTCATCAATCGTTTGTCCACTCAAATCAAGATAGAGTTTTAATTGTTCGTTAAGATTCCCCGCAGCCCATTTATCGTTCGGATCAAGGTTAGGTTGAATCAGTCCAACTTTAATATGATCAGACTCCGTATATGATTTTTTTTCGAGCCAGCCGTAGTTTAATGGGACAGCCATAACTACAACAAACAAAACCAAAAATACAACATTGATGGATTTACTCTTGGGAAAACCTTGAAAAGTTAAATACAAGAAAACATTGGCAAACAAAATAATTAATGATAATCCATAAACTCCAATTATATCTGCAATCTGTATAAATGTATTAAAATATGGCTGAGAGTTTCCCAGTGTTAGCCAAGGAAATTTAAAATCCGTCAAACTGTATGCAAACTCAAATGAAACCCAGAAAAATGGGAGCAGAAGTATTGCAGCTTTTCCCCCGAGCATTTTTTTTGTGAAATAGTACAAAGTAGATGGGATCAAATAAACAACAGGATTAAAGAACAACAAAGTCACCCCGGCAATCATTAAAAAAGTATCGGAATTTTCCGACCAGCCGCCCACCCAATAAAGCGTTATTAAGTTGAAGATAAATGCTGTGTAGTAAGTAAATCTGTTAATTTCCGCAAGACCGTTTCTTCCGGCTATTACAATTAAATACGGAACTATCCCAACAAATATTAAATACGGGAATGGAACAGGGGGATATGATAAGCCAATTAATATTCCAGATAATAATCCAAGAAGCAATTCATTCCGGTGAAATTTCTTTTCACTTTCACTTCTCTGGACTCTATATTTCTTTGAAAAAGGATTATGCAATTTATTCGGGATGATTAAAATTTAATTTCTTTGTCATAGATCAACACTGATGCATAAGCTTTTATTCCCTCGCCGGTTCCCACAAATCCCATTCCTTCCGATGTAGTTGCTTTTATAGAAATAGAATATTTATCAATATTTAATAACTCAGCAATAATCTCTTTCATTTGTGAAATGAAGGGTTTAAGCTTGGGTTTCTCCAACACTACAGTCGAATCAATATTTGCAATTTTGTAATTTCCGGCAGAAATCATTTTGGAAATTTCTGAAAGAAAATTTTTACTATCCATATCTTTGTACTTTGGATCTGTATCGGGGAAATGGGTACCTATATCCCCCAAAGCTGCCGCACCGAGCAGCGCATCGCAAATTGCATGAAGCAGAACATCTCCGTCAGAATGTGCAATCGGTCCCTTCTCGAATGGAATTTCAATTCCGCCAATTATCATTTTTCGTCCTTCAACAAGCTTATGCACATCGTAGCCGAAACCTATTCTAAAAGGAATCATCAATATCTCACTTTAAATTCTTTGAATTCATTTTTTGGTGGATCCCATTTAATTTGATGTTTCGTGATATGAGCGTTGCCCGGACCTATCTTAATGTTTTTATACAAATCGTGTATCAGATGTTCAGGACCCTCAACAACAGTAAGCACTTCACCCGTAAACAGATTTTGAGTGAATCCGGTAAGCCCGAGATTCCGTGCTTTTCCGAGAACGAAGTAGCGAAATCCAACTCCCTGAACAACTCCGTTCACAATTATTTCTGCTCGTTTATTATTATCTGCCATTTTTTACCACAAATCTATCGTAAACTTCCGATGTAATTAAGCCCAAGAATATTAGCATACTGCCAATGAAACCAAAATTACTTATTTTCTCTTGCAATAAAAAGAACGCAAAAACTGCCGCAAAGATTGGTTCAAAGGCATAAATAATTCCTGCTTTCGTCGGACTAACCATTCTTTGAAATCTTGTCTGCAGCGAAAGTGCAATAAATGTTGCAAATACTCCAGTATAAAAAATCCCGAAAAGTACATCTTCATTAACTGTGAATTTTAAATTCTCAACATAAAAGACATCGAACAATAATGCACCGATAAAACCCAGGACAGAGGTTGTTAAAATTTGAAAATATGTAAGAACCCAAAAATTATGATGAGGTGAATGTACATCGAGATAAACAATCTGTAAAGCAAATACAACAGCACACAGAAGCGTCAAAAAATCACCAAGATTAAATTCACTTCCCAACATTTCTATAAAACCCAAGATCGATTCGCCGCCGGTGGAAAGAAATATTAAACCTATAAAAACCAAGAACGATCCCAGCATTGCACCTTTTGTGGGAATTCTTTTTTCAATTATTGTCTGGAATATTGGAACCAATACAACAAATGTACCTGTAATAAATGCCGACTTTGTCGCCGAAGTAAATTTAAGCCCAATCGTCTGAAATGCAAATCCGAGAAATAGTAAAATGCCAAGCAAGAATCCCGCTTTTATTACTTTTTTCGAAATATGTTTTTTGTTAAAAAGAACAAGCGGACTTAAAAGCAGCACTGCCAATAAAAATCTAAAACCAACAAACAATAATGTAGATACGGATTCAATCGATTCTTTAATTATTACGAATGTCGCTCCCCAAAGAAGCGTAATAATTATCAGAAAAGATTCTGCAACCCACTTTTTTGTAGTTACAGTAGAAGAATTATTCTTCATTCCAGTCAATGTATCCAAAATTCCTTAAAAACTTTTCATCGCTTCGCCATTTCGGTTTTACCTTAACATGTAGTTCCAAGTAAACCGGTCTTCCCAAAAATCGTTCAATCTCTTCACGTGATTTGCTACCGATCATTTTGATTGAATTTCCTTTGTTACCAATGATTATGGGTTTCTGAGATTCTCTTTCCACAATTATCGAAGCAGAAATAAAATCTTTTCTTCCTTCTCTTTCTTTAAAATCATCGACAATAACCTCTACGCTGAAAGGGATTTCATCACGGTAATATTCAAAAATTTTCTCTCGAATAATTTCCGAAACAAAAAATCTCTCGCTCTCATCTGAAATTTGATCGTCTGGATAATACTTAGGATGTTCGGGAAGATAAGACTTAAGCATTGAAATTAATTCAAGCGGATTCTTTAAATTAACCGCTGAAAGCGGAATGATTTTCTCGAACAAATTTAATTTTTCTGCTTCATTGTATACTTTATCAACTTCAATTTGATTTGAAAGATCTATCTTATTTAAAACCAGCAGCTTCGTTTTTTTTAACGACCGGGCAATTGAAAGATAATTTTCATTTTTCAGACTTTGCGTCAATTCTTTATCAGAACCCATATCCACTAGAAATACTAAAATATCCGCATCTTTAATTGATTGATTAATATAACCAATCATCCTCTCCTGCATAAGGTAATTTGGATTCAACAATCCGGGAGTATCAAGAAAAATGATTTGAAAATCATCATCTGATAAAATCCCGAGCACCCGCTTCCTTGTTGTCTGCGGTTTGGAAGTAACTATAGAAAGCTTCTCCCCCAACAAGGCATTCATCAAGGTGGATTTCCCGGCATTGGGCCTGCCGATTATCGTAACGTAACCGCTTTTAACAGACATAGTTTATTTTGATTTTGAGACAAAGAAAAATATCGATTGCCTGTCCGAAAGGCAATAATGTTATAAGAAGGAATTTTTGTTAAAAGAGGTTAATGGCTCAAGGAGTTCTTAAACTCCCTGTGTGAAACCACAAGAAAATAAAAAGCAATAAGTAAAATAATTGATAGTGAAGCACCAATTAATAAAATTAAATTAGAACTCAATCCTATATTAAAAGAAATAGAAAATGATGATAAATAATTCACCACATTATCAAGAACCGAACTGCCGTCCGATTCAGCGGGTGAAATCAAGGATAATATATAACCAAATAAGCCAATAATCATAATTGAGAAAACACCAACAATCCAATAGAAGAAATAAAAACTCTTTCCTTTTACGATCGATAATGCTTCTATTCGCGACAGAATTGAGCCGGCAATATGATCCGGGGCTTTATCGTGTTCCATTGTTCTTAATGAAGAATCGACAAATCGGAGTACTTTTAATTTATCAAGTTCATCCGGATTTGATGAAAGCAGATTTTTTAACTCTTCAATCTCGGCTGCCGACAACTCGTTGTCGATATATTTATTTAATATTTCATCTGTAATCTTTTTCATATCATTTCCTCCTGGTAATTATGCTTCAAGAGCAGATCTCTCAATAAATTTCTTGAACGATGAAGAAGCACTTTTGCGTTAACAAGCGATAAATCCATAACCTGACTTATTTCGTTTAACGACATATCGTCAATATAAAATAATATTAGAACAACCGCATTCCTCACCGGCAATTCTTCAATCACATTAAACAAGTATGTTTTTGCATCCTTACTTTCCGAGTAAATCTTATCATCGTTTTCATATAAATCATAATGATCGTCTATCGAGCTCATTTCCTTTTCAATTTTTCGCTTTGCGCTTGCAAGTCTGGTTAATGCAGTATTATAAACTATTCTATAAAACCATGTCGAAAATTTGGAATCACCTCGGAATGTCGCCAAATTTTCGTATGCTTTAAGAAAACTATCCTGAAGGGCCTCTTCGGCATCCATTTGATTTTTTAGCATTCGTTTCAACATTGAAAAAGCTTTGTTCTTATAGATGTCGATTAAAAGTGAAAAATCGGATTGATTTCCTCTTTTAACCGATTCGATAATATCTTTTTCGGAATACTTTTTCATAACAGTATTTTTGACTTATCAAGATGAGAAATGGTTACAAATAATTTCTGGAGAAACGTGTAACCTTTCATGCAACCGCTCCGGTCTAATAAGTTGAGATGAAAATCAGAATGAAGTGAAAATGAACTGTAACCAAAATAGAAAAATTTTAGTCAAAACAAATAAAGCTGGAGGATAAAATGGAAATGACTGGAATATTAGTTCCAATATTTTTGTTTCTTGTTACGGGATTGGTATTAGTAACTTGGATTTATTTCAGATCCAAAGAAAAACAAATGATGATAGAAAAGGGAATGTCATACGAACAAATGATTGAATTCCTTAAATCGAAACGGGACGGCACGTTAATGCTTAAATTAGGTATTGTTGTGGTTGGATTTGGTTTAGGTTTGGGAATAGGAATGTTAATCGACCGTTATACCGATGTTGAAGAGTGGATTCCGTTCCTGATATTTGTCTGCACCGGTCTATCGATGGTTGCCGCTTATTACCTCGGTAAGAAAGCTGAAGAGAAAAATAAATCATAAAAAAAAGGACAGCTTCAAGCTGTCCTCTTATTAAACAAAATAATCTTAAGCTAATTCTTTTTCTTCAAGCCAGCGTTGTGCATCAATTGCCGCCATACAGCCGGTTCCTGCCGCAGTGATTGCTTGTCTATATATTTTATCTGCAACATCACCCGCAGCGAAAACACCTTCGACCGAAGTATTTGTCGAACCCGGTTTTACTTTCAGATAACCGGTTTCATCCATATCCAATTTGTTTTGGAATATTTTAGTGTTTGGCTGGTGACCGATTGCCATAAATATTCCGTCAGTTTCAATTTCCTCGGTGGAACCATCTTTTGTGTTTTCAAGAATTGCTCCGGTCACTTTTTTGATACCGTTCTCCTCCTTGCCTAAGACTTCTTTGATTACGTAGTTCAATTTGAATTTGATCTTTTCGTTTTTTTCCGCACGTTCAAGCATAATAGGTGATGCTCGGAAGCCTTCACGGCGATGAATAACAACTACTTCCGAAGCAAATTTAGTAAGATAAGTTGCCTCTTCCATTGCTGTATCTCCTCCGCCGACGACAAGCACTTTCAATCCTTTGTAGAAGAAACCGTCGCAAGTTGCGCAGGCAGAAACTCCGTAACCCATATATTTCTTTTCACTTTCGAGTCCAAGCAGCTTTGCAGAAGCACCGGTTGAAATAATCACACTATCTGCAGTAAAAGTTTCCTCTCCCGATTTAACGGTAAAAGGTCTTTTTGTAAAATCAACTTCTGTAATCTCTTTGAAAACACTTTTTGCTCCAAACCGAAGGACCTGTTTGCGCATAACATCCATTAGTTCGGGTCCGTTGATTCCATGTTCGAATCCCGGATAATTTTCAACTTCTGTTGTAATAGTCAATTGTCCGCCTGGTTGCAGTCCTTCGAAAATTATAGGTTCCAGGTTAGCTCTTGCTGTGTAAAGTGCTGCGGTCAATCCAGCCGGACCTGATCCTATGATAATAACTTTATGATGATTATCAGCCATAATTACTCCATAATTCTGATTTTATTTTTCAAATTTACCTAAATTCTATCAATGTTAGATTCACAAAATTTCAATTCGATTCATTCATCAAAAACATTGCGTTTCTTTTCAATCCTTTAAGTTTAGCTCTGCTTATTGGCGAATCAGCAAAGCGTAATTTGAATTCCTGCTCTTCCATTACTAAAACTTCATCCAGTTTAAGATGAGTGTTTTTATTATTTGTGAACTCTGGCACTTTTGATAAAATAGAAAATTTATTATTCCAAGGACAAACCTCCTGGCAGATATCACACCCGAAAAGCCAACCTTCAAATTTTCCATGTAGCTCCTCGTCAATTTCACCCTTATTCTCTATTGTTTGATAAGATATACACAGATTTGCATCAACCACATAATCTGCAACAATGGCATCAGTAGGGCAAGCGTCAATACATTCCGTACAGGAACCACAGAAATCACCAATGGGTAAATCATAATCCAGTTTTCGATTCACAAAAATATTGGCTATAAAAAACCAGCTCCCGATATTTCTATTAATAATATTTGAATGTTTTCCCATCCAGCCAATTCCGCTTTTTACCGCCCATACTTTATCCATAACCGGACCAGTATCAACATAACTTATTGTTTCTAAATCATGATCAAGTTCTTTAAGCCTTGCTTCGAAGTGCTTTAATTTATCCCAGAAAATAAGATGATAATCTTTCCCGAAGGCATATCTGGAAATCTTTCCACTTTTTTTGTCCTCAGAATAATCGACATCCGTATAATAATTTAGTCCGAGGGAAATCACGCTTCTCGCTCCCGGCAGAATTTCTTCGATGTCCTCCCTTTTCTCAAGATTACGCTCCATATATTTCATGCCCGCATGCCGATTGTTCCGCAGCCATTCTTTGAGATGTTTAATCTCTTCTTTTAGCGGTTTAACCTCAGCAAAGCCGACAAGATCGAATTCCAATTCTTCCGCAATCTGTGTAATAATTTTATTTGTGATTGTATTTTTCAAATTATTACCAATTCAATTCTTTTCTATCGGCTTTAACATAAACTTCACTATTATGCACGACAACTTCGTAAGTATCCAATCCTTTGCGACCCGTTTCCATTTTACCGTCTCTTAAATTAAATTCCCAACCGTGTACAGGGCAAGCAACTTTGCAATCTTCTACAAAGCCGTCATAAATTGTCTGAGAGTGCTGGTGAGGACATTGGTTCTGCACCGCATAAATCGATCCATCGACTTTGAAGACAGCTATATCAATATCGTTGATAATAAATCTTTTTCCTTGTTTTTCTTTTAAGGAGTTTACATTACATACTTTATAAAATCCTTTCGGAACTAGTTCTTTCAAAACTGTTCAATCCTTTCCTTAATTTTATGTCCTTTCTCGGTCTTCTCGATTTTACCGCCTATCAAATAATTATCGTGGCCAAAAATCAATATCCAATCGTCAGAAACCGCCTCGGGAAGAAAAATCGATTTTTCCTCAAGAGTTTTAAGAGGCTGTATATCATATCCCATTATGTACGGAAGATGTATGTGTGCCGAAGTGGGAATGAGATCGGCAGCGAAAAGCAGCGTAACTGAACCGTCGAAAATTTTCACGAGTTGCTGACCAATAGTATGACCATGAACTGGCAGCAGTTTTATTTCGTTGTCAAATTCATATTCGCCGTCTATAAAATTAAGTAATCCTTCTTCAGCCAAGGGAAGAAATCGATTCTTAATAAAACTTCCAGCATCCTTCTTACTCGGGTGCAAAGCCCAATTAAATTGCTCCTTTTGAACATAATACTTTGCTTTAGGAAAAGTGGGGACAAATTTGCCCTCCTTCGATTTTACCGAACCTCCGGTATGATCAAAATGAAGATGTGTGAGAATTACATCGGTTATACTATCCGGAAGAATATTTTTTTCTTTTAGTTTTTTCTCAATGTCATTTTTAGAATTTTCTACATCATATATTTTACTGAATTTTTCATCCCAGAAATTTCCGATTCCCGTATCAACAAGAATCTTCTTTTTATCCGATTCAACGAGAAGACATCTTCCTGTAAGTCTAATTCTGTTCAAATTATCGCAAGGGTAGTTTTTCTCCCACAACGGTTTGGGGATAATTCCAAACATGGCGCCGCCGTCCAGTGCAAACGATGCCGTATCAATTATCGAGATTTTATATTTACCAATTGTCATATACGAAAATCACTTTATTCTATTTGCTTTTTCATATTTGGAAATTTAATTTAATTGCTAAACCTACTAAATGCTAACTTATTGTGCTAATTAGAGATAGATGAGTTTTATGTTAAACAACAAATATCATTGAAGGGAGTAAATAATGACTGCAAAAGAGATCCTTTCCAAACTTGAATCGCTCGGCAATGAAAAAGTGAGGAAGCATAATTCTAAGTATGGTGCCGGCAAAAATCAATTTGGAGTCAAACTTGGCGACATTAGAGCGTTAGCTAAAAAGATAAAAACGAATCATAACCTTGCGTTGGATCTTTGGAAGACGAAAAATGCAGATGCACGATTATTATCAACATTGATCATAAATCCAGAAGAACTATCTGTTAAGGAAATTAATCAAATGGTAAGATCTGAAAAATTCACTCACGTTGCCGATTGGTTTCACTCCTATGTTATTAAAAATCATCCCGAAAATGAAAAGCTGAGAGATGAATGGATGACAACCAAGGACCTAATGGCAGCGAGAGCAGGTTGGAGTCTTACCAGCGGAAGAGTCGCAAAAAATCCTGAAGGATTAAATATTCCTGAACTTCTGGATAGAATTGAATCTGAAATGGCGGACGCTGCTCCTGAAGTACAATGGACAATGAATACCGCTTTGGCACAAATCGGAATACACTTTCCCAAATTCAGAAAGAGAGCAATTTCAATCGGCGAAAAATTGGGAGTATATCGCGATTATCCTGTTTCCAAGGGATGCACATCTCCATTTGCTCCTATTTGGATAAAGGAGATGGTGAACAGGCAAAAATAAAAAAAGGACATCAAATGATGCCCTTCTTTACAAAAACAAATCTGGAAATTTTATCTACCTAATTCGTCCAGATAATCTTTCTTTTTGAGGAGAGTTTCTTCATCCTCAACAATCTCCGGATTCGGAACGCAACAATCGACCGGGCAAACCGCCGCACATTGAGGTTCATCGTGGAAGCCTTTACATTCCGTGCATTTATCAGGAACTATGTAGAAAAATTCGTCCGAATAAAAACCACTGTGACCAGCAGGCGACTCATCACCCTCTCCATATGTTTTTCCTGCGAGTTCCCACTCTGCGCCGCCTTCATAAATAGCGGTGTTAGGGCATTCCGGTTCGCAGGCGCCACAGTTAATGCATTCATCAGTAATCATGATAGCCATAATATAATTCCTTCTCTTATTGAGTTAATTTATTAATTCTATTGTGGGGATCTTTTTCATAAGATTTTCGGCTGAACCGGATAACTCATCTGCTTCCATGCTCAGCTCAGAAAGCTTGGTCATAAGTGATTTTAGATCTATTTGGTAATATCCGTTAGGATAATTTTTCAATTTTTCTAATCCTTTCTGAAGTTGACTTTTTGCGCCTGATACATTTCCACAAATGAGATGATAACAGCCAACCGAAATCTGAACCATTCCTTGAAAGAACAATTTTTCGCTTCTTTTGCACTCAAACCAGATATCTTCAAAGAAATCGTGAGCGGCAAAAAAATCCGAATCATTAAAAAGAACTATTCCGTAATTAATATCGTACAACTATGTCTCAATTATAATAAAGATGCATATGAACTTCAAGTCAATTAAGAATTTGGAGCAGAATCACCATCCACCGCTCGAACCGCCGCCGCCGAAACTTCCACCGCCGCCGCTGAATCCGCCTCCCCCGCCGAAGCCTCCGCCGGAACCACCGGAACCGAAACCGCCTCCAAGAATAATTGGGAACGCGCCGCCTCCTCTGAATCGAGAGAGAATAAAGAATAAAATTATCATAAAAAGAAATCCAAAAATGCCAAAGCCCTCACGATCTTCACCATCGTCCCTTCTCTCGCCTTTGTATTCTCCTTTAGTAGCTAAAATAATTGAATTTAATCCTGCAACAATTCCGTTGTAATATTCACTTTTACGGAAATAAGGTGCGACTTCGTTCCTGATAATTGAGCTTGATAGTGCATCTGTTAGCGCGCCTTCAAGTCCATAACCTACTTCAATTCTCATCTTGCGGTCATTCAGAGAAACAAGAAACAAAACACCATTGTTTCGATTTTGCTGTCCAACTTTGTTTTCGGTAGCAACTTCGTAAGCGAACATCTCTATCGGATAACCATCAAGCGAAGGAATCATAAGGAAGACAATTTGGTTTGAAGTTGAATCTTCGAAAGTTTTTAATGATCTGTCGATCAAATCTATTTCTGAAGTGGTTAGCGTATTCGTTTGATCCGTACAATACCGCGTTAACGTAGGGACCTTCGGCTGCGAGTTAGTTACAGCCGAAGTTATTATTAAAATTACACAAATAAATTTAAAATTGAACTGTAGGTGCTTCATCAGCTCCTTCTTTTGCTTGGAAATATTGTTTTTGTTCAAATCCTGCTATACCTGCTACAAAATTTGCCGGAAATCTTCTAATGGTTGTATTGTATTCCTGCACAACTTGATTAAATTTCATTCTTTCTACTGAAATTCGATTTTCTGTTCCTTCAAGCTGTGATTGAAGCTGAAGGAAATTTTCGTTTGCTTTCAGTTGAGGATAATTTTCAACAGTTAATAACAATCTTGATAAGGCACTGCTGAGATTATCTTGCGCCGCTTGAAACTGCTGAAATGCCTGTGGATCATTCAACATATCGCTGTTAAAATTAATCTGATTTACCTTTGCTCTTGCTTCTGTCACAGCCGTGTAGGTTTCCCTTTCAAATCCGGCAACTCCTTTAACAGTATTAACAAGATTGGGGATCAAATCAGCTCGTCGTTGATATTGGTTTTCAACTTGACTCCAAGACTGAGTAACCTGCTCATCCAAGCCTACTAAATTATTGTAAACACCAACACCCCACATTACAAAACCAACAACAACGATAACAAGAAGGATCCCGATACCACATCCTATCATCAAACCTTTATTTTTCATATTTCTATCCTTTAATTTGTTAAACTTCTCATAGGAGCAGGAACTCTACCTCCTCTATCCACGAAATGTTTGCTGCTTAAAGCGCTTATCGGCATAATTGGAGCTTTACCCAGCAAACCACCGTAATCTATTGAATCTCCCACACTTTTTCCGAATGCGGGAATTACTCGGACAGAAGTTGTTTTATCATTTATTACACCAATTGCGCATTCGTCTGCAATTAACCCTGCAAGTGTCGAAGCCGGCGTATCACCCGGAACAGCGATCATATCTAAACCCACGGAGCAGACTGAAGTCATAGCCTCTAATTTTTCGAGAGTTAAGTGACCTTTTGCGGCAGCATCAATCATGCCTTGATCTTCACTGACAGGAATAAATGCTCCGCTCATTCCTCCGACTGAGGAACTTGCCATTAAACCGGCTTTCTTTACTGCATCGTTCAACATTGCCAGCGCTGCCGTAGTTCCTGGTGCGCCAACGTCCTCTATTCCCATCGCTTTTAAAATGTCTGCAATACTGTCTCCGATTGCGGGAGTGGGTGCGAGAGAAATATCTACAATACCAAATGGGACCCCATGCTTCTCTGCGACTTTTCTGCCTATAAGTTCGCCTGCTCTCGTAATTTTAAAAACTGTTTTCTTTATTATTTCTGAAAGTTGTTGGAGGTCAACTGTGCCCGCACTTTTAATTGCATCAAGCACAACACCGGGTCCGCTTATTCCCACATTAAGTAAAACTTCCGGTTCTGTCACACCATGAAAAGCTCCCGCCACAAACGGATTATCTTCGGGAACATTACAGAAAACAACTAACTTGGCACAACCGATTGAATCTTGTTCAGCGGTAAGTCTTGCTGTTTCTTTAATGACCTCGGACATCAAATTTATTGCGTCCATATTTATACCAGCTTTTGTGGATGCAACATTGATGCTTGAACAGACTCGCTTCGTTTCGGAAAGTGCGCGGGGGATTGATTTAATCAACTCAAGTTCCCCATTTGTAAATCCTTTTTGGACAAGTGCCGAATAACCCGCAATATAGTCAATGCCGATTGCTTCAGCAGCTTTATCCAATACTTTTGCTATCTCAACAAAATCATCAGCCTTGTAACTATCGAACGGAATTGAAACCGGAGTGATTGAAACACGTTTGTTTGCAATCGAAACTCCGAATTGTGCTTCCACTTCTTTTGCATAGGCAACGTGGTTTTTTCCGTACTTTAAAATCTTGTCGTAAATTTTTTGTCTTGTAATCTCGATGTTTCTATCAAAACAATCACGGAGACTAATACCGAGAGTAACCGTCCGGATATCGAAGTGTTCGATTTCCGTCATTTTTATTGTTTCAAGAACCTCCTCAAATTCGTATGGCAAGATGATACTCCGTTAAGTAATTAAATTCTGTGCATTTGTCTAAACAGATCTTCGTGCTGAAGAAATATCTTTATTTTTAGTTCGCTAGAAATTTCGTTCATTTTTTCCTGAAGATCTTTAAGAGAATAACTTGATTGAGTAATATCAACAAGCATTATCATTGTGAAAAACTCGCCCATAAGTTTTTGGCTTATGTCCTGTATATCGCATTCAGCATCACCGAGTGCTTTTGTGATTGCAGCAACTATTCCTGTGTTGTTCAATCCGAACGATGTTAATATAACTCGTCCGGTCGTATGAGCGGTTTTATCCAGCGGAACATTCTGCTTGAATTTGCTCAAACTTTCTTCGACTATTTCCTTTACTTTTTGTGGTGTAGCATTCTCTCCTAATTCTTCAATTGCGGAGAGAGTGATTCTTCTGATTTCTTCTTCTGTTAATCTCAAGGTTTTTGTCCTTCAAATTTGTTCTGTAGATAAATAAGAGCTTTTCTGTGAACCTCATAATTTTTTTCAACGGCAAACTTCTCAGCATTTTCAACATTGCCTTTATAAAATCTTGACCAAAGCAAAGAACCAACGGCAAGCCCATCAAAAATTCGATCAGCCGCGAATGCATTAACCGTGAGATAACCCCACAAAAAATTCCAACCGAACGAAATGGTACCTGATAAATAATTACCAGTATAAAACTGACCTGCACCCGGTAAAATATAAGAAATTACCTTTGCAAAAGTAACGGAATATTTTTCATTTATCACATTTTTTGCAAGATTTTTCAATTCTTCGTTTTGATAAGTTGTTTGAAGAATGACTAATGCGTTTTCCCAGTCGTCATTTAATATGTGTCCCCATATCCTCCAATAATTTATATCATCTAAACAAGATCTGCACTCATCAAATTCAGATTCATCAAGAAGTGTAAATGCTCTGTTAATTGTTCCTCTAAGCAGGTTGCATCTAACAATTTGCAGCGATGTATAACATCTAAGTGAATCATTTAAAGTATTTTTTTTTGCAAGTCCAAAATATTTTATTGCATCATCAAAAAAACCTCCGCCTTTATAACTTTCTGCTATTTTTGAATAAGCATCATATCGAATAACAGTCGATTTATCAAAAAAGAGAAGTCTTTTATATTCGGTAACAGCATCGAAATAATTTTCCGCGAAAAACAAAGAATCAGCAAAAATTTTTTGAGATTTTAAAAATGACTGGGCAATAATATTTCCACAAAAGAAAAGCAGTATGACGATTAATTTAATTCTCACATTCACTTACAAAAATTTAATTGAGGTATGAAATAATTATTTTCATCAAGAAATAGATTTATACTAATTTCAAAATCATTTTTTATCCGCGCATTATATTTTTTAGTGGAAGCTACTGATCCATATATATTTCCGGCATAAAAGTACGCTGCTAGTCCGGCAAAAATCCAAGCACGTGTATTATGCCCTGCATCGAAATTATTGTAAACCAAGTATGAAAGAATTCCCGTTAGCAGCAAAGAAGTTATCCCGTCACTTATTTCGCCAATATAGACCTTACCTGTTCCCGGAATGACGACTGATAACGCGCCGGCAAGAAAAGGACTTTTTGAGTGAGCATCAATTTTATGGTTGATTAATTTTTCTAATTCCGGATGAAGTGATTCCTCAAAAGGTGCAAGGAATTTTTTTTTATCATTAATTTCTACATACTCTTTAAGCGATGCAATTCTCTGAAGTTCGCTGCCGTTATCTACCGCCGACTTATCATATATATCAGTGTACATTTCATTTTTAAAATTGATTGCATTTATAATCGATGTATTAAAATTTTCGAAAGGAAGATTTTCTTTGGATAATATTTTAGATGCTTCATCAAAGCGGTTCATTTCATAATACGCCAGCCCGATCTTGACGAATAATGTATCGTTTCTGGAAAAATTTAGATATGCATTGTACTCATCAATAGCCCGCAGATAATCTCTCTCGCAAAATAGTTCATCGCCGAATTTTATTCGGTTTTCCGGTGAAAGCAATAATGATCTGTCGCTCTGACAGAATAAAACTTCTGCACTAATAAATACAATTATCAGAAAAATAATTTTCACTGAGAATTAACTTTTTCTTTATTTTGGTGAAAAATATAATGCTCAATAGGATCATAAAATCTACCGTTCTTAAATTCATAATTATTCATTTTAAGAATGTTCAGATCACGAACGAATCTATCTGCAAACAGCAAAGCGCCTTCCAAAAAGTTAGTTGATTTTACAGCTTCGACAAAGAAGAGCGAACAACTCGGTTCAAATGCACAATTATCACCGTCCAAATCGGAAATCATATAATTATATGATTTGTAAAGGAAACTCATAAACGAATTATCGATACTTGATTTTTTAATTGAGTCGGGAACAATTGATATTTCTTTTTTACTCCATCTTTCCCAATCCGTCTGTGCAGTAATTGCTGAATAACTCAAAATTGATATTAGAACTATTAATCTCATTATAAATCTAACTTGAATGCTGAAGCTAAATTTTTCAACTCAATTATTTTATAGGAGGCATTTTTGCATAACTTAAAACCGTTTCCCCATAAAATATCATTCGTTTTATCGTCAATCGATACAGATTTAAATTTATCCTCGTTAAGCAATTCTCCCTGTTCAGCATCAATTAAAATATTCTTTACGTTTATCTCGCCTGTGATACCATTGGAATAGAAAAGCCTCAGCGAAAAATTTTCGAGAGGCTCCACTTTTTGAAGTAATAATTTATCAGTCACTAATCTCTCAGCAGTTCTCTGGCAATAACTATTTTTTGAATTTCGGAAGTACCTTCATAAATCTCGGTTATCTTGGAATCACGAAGCAATCTTTCAACAACATATTCTCTAACATATCCGTAGCCGCCATGAATCTGGACTGCTTCAAGCGCACATTCAACCGCAATTTGAGATGAATAAAGTTTTGCCATTGAGGCTTCCTTTATGTAGTTCCTTCCTTCATCCTTTAACGCCGCTGCTTGAAGAGTGAGTAATTTTGCGGCTTCTATTTTTGTAGCCATCTCGGCAAGTTTAAATTGTATTGCCTGATGGTTAGCAATTTCGGTTCCGAATGCCTTTCTTTCCTTTGAATATTTAAGCGCAAGATCAAATGAACCTTGAGCTATACCAACTGCTTGTGATGCAATTCCATATCTGCCGCCGTTTAGAGTATTCATTGCAAAGTTGAATCCTTTTCCAACTTCCCAAATTACGTTCTCCTCCGGCACTCTGCAGTTCGTAAAAGTAAGCGAACAAGTATCGGAACTTCTGATTCCGAGTTTATCTTCTTTTACACCATGATCAAATCCTTCGGTTCCCTTCTCAACTATAAAGGCTGTTATACCTTTATGCCTTTTATCCGGATCAGTCTGAGCCATTACAATAAAATAATCCGCACTCTGCCCATTTGTGATCCAATTTTTAATACCATTAAGAACCCAGTAATCACCGTCTTTGTATGCATTCGTTTTCTGGTGTGTCGCATCACTTCCGGCTTCCGGTTCGCTAAGTGCAAATGCGCCCAACTTTTCACCTCTTGCAAGAGGTTTAAGGAATTTGTCTTTAATAAATTCGGAGCCCCACTTTTCAAGTCCGAAATTCACCAAGGAATTATTAACCGACATGATCACGCCAACGCTCGCATCAATTTTGGAAATTTCGATCATAGCCAGAACATAGCTAACAGTATCCATTCCGGCACCATCATATTCAGGAGAAACCATCATTCCCATAAAACCAAGTTCTCCCAATTTTTTAACTATCTCCGTCGGGAAGATTCCTTCCTTATCTCGTTCGATTGCAGTGGGGGCAATTTCTGCTTCGGCAAACTCTCTTGCTGTCTGCTGAATCATTAACTGATCTTCAGTAAACTCAAAATTCATGTAAATACCTTTATGTTTTTCTGTGAGTTGACAAATACGATATTAAATCCATTATCATCGGATATGTAGGTATTTGAATCTAAATAAAGGTGAAGCAAATTTCAATATCAATTTGATCTAAAAAAAGAATATGTGAAAATAAAGTCGACATAAAGTCCTTGATTAAAACCAGTTCTCAATTTAGTATATTTGCACCGATGAATTCGAAGAAAATAATTCTAAAAGGGCAGTCACTTGAAGATCTTCAAGAAACATTGACTGAAATCGGGGAAAAGAAATTCCGTGCATCACAGATTTTCAACTGGATGTATAATCAGCATGCGACCGAATTCGATCAAATGTCCAACCTTTCTAAAAATTTTCGTCAAAAATTGAAAGATAATTTTAAGCTAATTACTCTGAAGAATGTAACGGTCAATCTATCAAAATCGACAAAAACCAAAAAATTCTTGTTCGAAACTTATGATAATAGAAAAATTGAGTCGGTGATCATTCCGGACGGTGATAGAATAACGCTCTGTATATCAACTCAGGTTGGTTGTCCTCTCGATTGCAAATTTTGTGCAACAGGTCTTATGGGTTATAAGCGTAACTTAAGCCCCGGAGAAATTGTTGATCAGTATATTCTTACTTCTCTGGAGATTGCTCCTAAAAAAATAACCAACATAGTTTATATGGGCATGGGCGAACCACTTTTAAATTACCAAGGAACTTTGAATTCATTGAAAATTTTTACGGATGAGAAAAGTACCGGAGTAAGCCGGCAGAAAATTACTGTATCAACGGCAGGAATTCCGCATAGAATTGTTGATCTTGCAGATTCCGGTTTGAGAGTGAAATTAGCTTTATCGCTTCATTCATGTTTTGACGATATCAGGAATCAGATTATGCCGATAAATGAAAAATATTCTCTCAAAGAACTGAAAGAAACCATCCGGTATTATTCCGAACATACTAAAACTCGAATCACTTTTGAATACACGATGCTGAAAGATATCAATGACCGAGACGAAGATATTAGTGCAATAACAAAACTGTGCCGTTCGATTCCTTCAAAGATTAATATAATTCCTTTTAACAGTATTAAACATATGGCTCCGGATGGAATTTCGGCAGAGCTCGTACCAACAGACATGAAAAAGATTAATCAGTTTGCAGATGAACTAAGAAAAAATAATGTAACGGTGATGCTGCGCGATACTCAAGGTGATGATATTGCTGCAGCTTGCGGTCAGCTTGCTATTAAGGAAAATGTCTGATGCGTAAACTTAAACACGAAGAAATATCTGCTAACAGAAGTACGCTCGAGACTTTGCATCTCGTTGAAAAACTTCCTGTTGTTGTAATATTGGATAGTATACGAAGCAGTTATAACGTCGGTTCAATTTTTAGAACTTCTGATGGAGCAATGATTGAAAAATTATATGCAAGCGGTTACACTCCATTTCCTCCCAGGAAAGATGTGCTGAAAACTGCCTTAGGTTCACAAGATAGTATCGATTGGGAGGGGCTTAAAGATCCGATTGCAAAAATAAAGGAATTAAGAAGCAAAGGATATAAAATCTGTGCACTTGAGCAAACGGATAAAAGCAGAAATTATTCTTCACTAGAAAAATCGGAATTTCCATTGTGCTTGATTTTAGGAAACGAGATAACCGGCGTGTCTCAAAAATTTATTGATCTATGTGATTTCTCGATCGAGATTCAACAATATGGGATCAAGCAATCGTTAAATGTTGCGGTGGCATACGGAATTGCAATCTTTGAAATGAGAAGAATATTTAGCATAAAAAAATAAGGGACATCCGTTGAATGTCCCCTGTACTTTACAACTGTTAAAATGCTGAACTTATCTCATCAGCAGCATCTTTTTTGTTTGGCTGAAACTGCCTGCATCAAGTCGGTAGAAGTAAACTCCCGAAGCTAATCCTTCGGCATTAAACTCAATTTCATATTTCCCGGGTAGTAAGTTTTTATTTAAGAGTATAGTCACTTCACGACCGAGTAAATCAAAAACTCTCAGAGACACATTGGAATGTAACTCAACTGCTGGGATAGAAAACTGAATGATAGTTGTGGGATTAAATGGATTCGGATAATTTTGATCTAGCGAGAAACTCTGCGGTATATAATTTTCATTGACGCTAGTTGGAAAGTTATCTTTCAAGATATACAATCCATTCCATGCTTGAGCAAAGTAAATTAAATCACTTCCGAATGCAATTTCACCGGTGTAAGTATATGGTGATTCGAACTCACCGGTTAATACGGGATTTTCCTTATCGCTTATATCAATTCTTTTAACTCCGTCATCCGAACCAATGTAAGCGTCATCTCCGTTCACAACTACAGAATACCAAAAATCCCCTAGTAGAACACCAACTACTACCGGAGTATTAGGATCGCTTATATCGGTTATGTTCAATCCATGCCCGCAGGTATAAGCGTAGTTACCTTCAACAAAAATGTTACGCGCAAAATTGATGTCTTGTATATTCCACTCAGCAACAAACTGTGGATTTGAAGGGTCGGAAACATCGAAAATAGAAACTTTATCTTCAGAATTTGTAATTACATATGCGTATTCATCTTTAACAAAAATATCGGTTGCATTGCCTTCGATAACTTTAACCTCATTAGGATTGATCGGATCGCTTATGTCCAGCACACTGATACTATTATTAAACAATACATAAAGGTAGTCTCCTATTATTTCCAGATCGTTGATTCCGCCGGTTGGTAATTCAGCAATAATTTCCGGGTTGTAAATATCACTAATATCCACAAAATAAATTCCAAGAAACGATCCAAGGCACAATAAATTTTCCGATATAGCGGAACCTCTATAGTTATTATTCGATAACCCGGGTACTACTTCGGAAATTTTAACGGCATCAGTTTTAGCAGTTACATTCAGTATAAATGCACCACATTCCCAATCTGTTAAAAATACAAAGTTATCTCTAACCTTTATGTCACTTGTATAACTTCCCGTAACATATTGTGAAAGCTTGTTTACAACTGAGGGATTAGATACATCAAAAATCTTTAATCCCCCGTCACAAATGAAGAGCAAATTACCGCCTGCAATAATATTAGAAGGGAGATTAAAATTATCCACACCTATTTCTCCTACAACTGTCGGATTTGATGGGGTTGAGACATCAACTATCATTACACCGCCGTAATTCACTAATGCAAAAACTTTTTCATCATCAAAATGTAATTTTTTAATATTGGCGTTTATTGAAGAAATTTCCTGAGGTGAAGAATTATCGGTAATATCAATTATCTTTATTCCTTGTGAAGCACCTAAATATGCAGTTGTGCCGTTTACCCAAATAGAATTACCCCAATAATTTCCAGCCAAAAACCCAATCAGAACGGGCTGCGTCGGATCCTCAACATCGTAAATTATCATTCCGGAATGTTTTGATGCGAGATATGCAAAATTGCCCTGCACGAAAACATCGTTGATTCCATCCAAAAAAAATTGATAAATGTACAATGGATTTGCTGGATCAGAGACATCATAAACCATCATTCCTCCACCGTCAACCAAATATATGTATCCATCGTTATAAAAGATTTTGGTTGAGTACATATTGTATGATTCACCGGTACCCATCAAAATCATACTTGATGGATCACTTATATCAATTATTGAAAAACCTAAAGTATTGATAGATACATATGCATAATTACCTGCAACAAAAACATCTTGAACTTTACCCCCGAGCAAAACACTTGAAATAAATACGGGGTTTTCCGGATCACTTAAATTAAGGCTTGTTAAATATGATCCGTTGCCGATGAAAGCATTGTTTCCCACAATTGAGGCTCCACTACAATATCCGTCCGCCCAACGAGCTTGAACGCTGAAATTATCTTGTGCATGACTAAATGCTGCACCAAAAATCAAAATCAAACAAAATGTAAATACTTTTCTCATCTTCATCATGACCCTCAATACTATTTAATAATAAAAATTCTACTTAAGTAAAATCAATTTTCGAACAAGAGAAAATTCACCC
Organism: uncultured Melioribacteraceae bacterium; assembly: GCA_964499285.1. GTDB lineage: Bacteria > Bacteroidota > Ignavibacteria > Ignavibacteriales > Melioribacteraceae > JAGFIY01. The sequence continues at coordinate 61,765 of CAZCLA010000007.1, read as the reverse complement.
GATGTAAGTCTGTAAAGATAAATTCCAGAAGACAGTTCGTTTGCATTAAATTGAACCGAATAAATCCCTGCGTTCTGATGTCTATTTATGAGTATCTTAACCTCTCTTCCCATTACGTCGAACACCGTTAACTTTACATCACCGCTTTTCGGTATTGAATAATCGATTGTTGTGTTTGGATTAAATGGGTTGGGATAGTTTTGTTCTAATGAATATTCTTTAGGTAGTAATGATAAATTTTCAACATCCACAATAAAATCTATCGGTATGTCTAAGTTGCCTCCGTTCGTTGTAATATGGACTTCGCCTTCATAAACATTATCGTCCAATCCTTCCGAATTAAATGTAATTTCAATCACTCTTGAACTACCTGGATTTATACTTCCACTTTCGGGGGAAACTGTAATTCTATCGACTGTACTTCCAATATCTCCTTCAGCCCGTATTAAGAATGCACCATTCTCATAACCGGGGAGGGTGTTTAAATTTATCCAAGTAGCACCGTTAAAATAGTAACTCTTATTTTGGATCAAACCGTTTTTGTCCGCACCAGCCGGGAAGTTGATTCCCGATCCAACAGTTTCAATTGATATGAAAAACTTTTCTCCCGAATCAAAATTTATGGGCGGATTTATTGTAGCCCGATACCACTTTCCATTCTGTGATAAACTTAAATCCAGTATTCCTGAAGCCAGAACATTTAATGCAGCATCAGTTATTTCAACATACACACTATTTGTGGAATAAGTTTCTGTTCTCATAAAAAAGTTCAAAGCATCTAATTCAAAACCAGTGCCGGGAACGTCGAATTCGTTTCTCCACTGAAAATCAGTAGCATCTCCCCAACCGATAAAAGTTTCGGGAGAATCAGTACCATCATCAAGTACAAGAAGGTTATCACCAGTAAGAGTTCTTAATTGGTTAATTCTATTGTTCACAACAGATTTGGGAGTAGTCTTGTTCGTAATTATTTCGCTTAAAAAATTCTTTTGATTATTTTGTTGATTACGATTACTTATTCCACTAATTGTGTAACAATCATTTATTATTTTATATCCGGAAAAATTTCCTTCTACTGTTATATCGAAGTTCAGTAAAGCACCACCAATATTACTTAAGACAAAAGATGCGGTTCCGATATGATTCGGACCATCTTCGATTGATAAATATTGTACATCAACATCTACCAACGCTGACGCTCCACTATTTAATACGGCTTGATAAATATCAAGTTTGCCGTAGCCCCAAATACTGTTTGGAACCTGCCCTAAACCCGTTGTGTTAGTGTTAGAAATAAGTGCAGTATAAATTTGACCCGGGGTTAGCGACGGATTTTTCTGAAGCAGAAGTGCACCGGCTCCCGCGGCAATTGGGCATGCCATACTTGTTCCCTGCATTCTGTAGTAATTTGCTGCTCCCCCAGGAATTCCGTCATTATCGATCCAGCTGTTTGAAAATGATGTATATACATCTGTATCTCTAAGCGATAATACAACATGTCCCGGTGCAGTGAAACTTGGTTTCTGATAGCCGTCAACTCTCGGACCTCTGCTTGAGAAAGGTGCAATATCGTCGAGCACATAGTTATTATAATGCCAACTATCCCCGTTTGAGTCTGTCCAAGTTTCTCTTGAAACATAAGCCCCTACCGTAAACGCATTATCAGCACATCCCGGACTTCCGACTGTATAATCCATATCCGGACTTTGAAAAGTTACATAGCTTCCCCAATCATCGTAAATATGAAATTTTTGTGAGTTCGGCGAGTTGTTTACCACTTTTAAATAATAAGATCCGGCAGCGGTAATATAATAGTTGTAATGTGAATAAAGTGATTCGGTTCCCCTTAGGCTCTCTGTAGGAAATGGATCCATAATAATATTGCTCATTTGATTATAGGAGGCATCATAATATTCCAGAGTAAGGTCGTTACGAGTGCTCAAACCATCATACCAAACAAGATTAAACCACAGAGCTACTTGGTTATCTCCCGGATCTGATACATTAACTTGTATAAAACCTGAAGAACTGTTTGCCGCAACTGTTCCGGAATAATGACGGTTATCGTCCGCCGAATTACCTGCTGAAATGAAGAAAGGGACACCTTGATCATATACCCAATCAGCTTTTTGATCCTTTGCAATGCTGCCGTCATGAAATGCATCCCATCCGCCGTAACTCATAGAAAGAATATCAACATTATAAATATCTACTGCTGCATCCATTGCAGCAATCATAGCATCACTTGATGCGCTTGAGGTCTCATCTTTACCAATTTTTAGAAAAACGAGGTCAGCACCCGGGGCTGTACCGGTAAAAGCACCTTCGCCGTTGTTGGGATGAGAGTGTCCGTTAGAAAGTGTTCCTCTACCGAGTGCAGATCCTGTAACATGAGTACCATGCCCAGAAACAGTATTGCTGACACCCGGGTCAATTGATGGATAGAATCCATAATCCATTGCTTGGTAATTGCTTGGTAGATCAGTACCCTTATAATAATCATCTAATCCCGAATCAAGGATTCCTATAGTTACTCCCGAGCCATCATAACCCATATTCCAAACCTGGGGTGCATTTATACTTTGCACTCCATTATTATTGTGAGGATATGATTGCTGCTCTGCAGTATCCATCTTTTTGATAAATTCCAGAGAAAGAGTTTTAATAAACTTTTCGACAGGCAGGTTTGCCACGATAAAGCCGAGAGGATGATTGTACGAAGACGGTGTCCAAAGTTCCCAGTAGCACTCAATACCTTCACTTTCTAAAATTGATTTCTGAGTTTCTGTCGGTTCTTTTTCAAAATATAGAATTACTTTGCTAAAACTTTCGCTTGCCGAAATTAATTTACTCTCAAGTAATAAATTTTTTGTGCTGATTTTTTCAAGAAGAGTTCCGCTAAGTATCTTGCTTTGTAATTTCGGAGGGAGTTGAATATATTGATCCACACTCAAAAGTATTCTTTCTTGATTTGAATAGTTATAATCTATTCTATCGGTTTTTTGCGCCATTAGAAAAAAGTTCGGGAGGAATAATAAAATTGCGATATTTTTAATCTTCATTGTAACCTCCGTAAAATAAAATTATTAGGTCTAATTTTTCTGCAATTCGACTTATTCCAATAAATCCGGTTGTACCTCTATTTCGGCTGTATCTATTTTTTTAATCCATTCTAAACATAGAACTTGCTCAAACGATTCGATTTTTATTAGAGCAGTTAGAAATCCGAGGGGATGGTTTCCGGCTGGTGGACTCCAAGAATCCCAATCACACTTTATGATAAGATTTTCAAGTTCGTCTTTTTGCTCAGCATTGGGTTCAGAACTCAAATAAATATATACTTTTTGAATAAGTTCAGAATCATCAACTTTTTCATTTTCAAATAGATATATCTTTGTACGCATCTGTTCAATTATTTTACTGCTAAGAATTTTGTCCGCACATTCTTCTGGCACGTTGAAATATTCTTCTGTGGAAATAAGTTTATCTATACTCTGATCATCAGATTTAGTTTGCTCAATCTCATTTGATCTGCATGCAGAAATGATAAAAATGACTGATAACACAAGAATAAATTGAAGTCTCATAAATGCCCCCTTAGGTTCAATTTTACAAGAACTATTATAAAAAGGATTAACTTCATCCTAATTATTTGATTCAAATAATAAAGGGGCGTCCGCCCCTCATAATTTTAGAAACTCCCATTTGCAGAATTCCTTCTCAGCTGTTATGCAATATTACTATGATTATTAATTTTTCTTCCGGGATAATTTTTCCCGCAATATTTACAAAATTTCGCATATGGGTTAGAAATATATTCTCCGCATTCTGGGCAAGTATCAATTAATTCACTACCGCAAAAAGAGCAGTATTTATCCTGCTCATTAATGTTGCAGAAAAAGGAACAAACCGGACAAATTTTGTATCGATGATCAAGTTTTGTATTCTCTTTTTGCATGGTATTTTCATTACTTAAAGTAATACTAATTGTAAACTAACGGGTGAAGTCTGCCCGGCAATAACTGCAATGGGGCTCAGTTGATAATTTGGCCAAGTTCCGCTTCCATATACATTATATAGATCGCCGAACGAAATATTTCCATCCCCGTTTTGATCCTTCCAAGCATCAAGATAGTATGTTCCCGGAGGTAGATTCCCGATCATATAATTACCATTTGCATCGGCTGCAACCGTACGCAATGTTCTATCTGCATTCCAATCATCAAAGTTTGCATAGATTGCAACACGAGTATTTGCTGGACTTGAACTAGAGCCCGGAGGAACTGAAATAATACCTGAAATTGTGCCTGTCGTGGCTGGCGGCGGCGGCGGAGCTACAGGATCATTTTTCTCCTCTTCCTTATCACAACTGATGAAGATCAGACTGAAAATTATTAATAGTAAGATTGTTTTAAGTGATTTCATAATTACTCCCTTTTTGGTTGTTACAGGATATACATGTCAATTTTTATACCGAGAATATTTATTTTCACACCCTTATTTGGTTTTAATTCAGCAATTTTTTAGTTGGTAATATTCAAAATGTTGCTTTGATAGGAATCACTGTCGCTCTACGACGCAACATTTTTTATCGTTTTATATATCTTATAAAAATATTTTTCTCTATATTAATTTTGTAAAAGAGGATACTAAAATCCTTTTTCTAAGATATAGCCTCCGATTTTAGAAAAACGTTTTTAATGCGGCGCAAATATAAATTGATTCTACTACCAGAAAGATTGACTGTGCAGAACTTAAAATGTTTTTTTATCGAAAAAATTGCTCGCTAAGATAATATTAAGCCCAACGGATAATTGATAAAATGAAAAATCGAATTTTAATTATTGATCAGAATTTAAAATTTTCGAACGTTCTTCAGGATATCTCAAATAAAGATTACGAATTTTATTCAACTGCAAGCGCAGAAGAAGGATTCAAACTACTGCGTGAAAAATTTCCAGATTTGATCTTATTGGACTTGAAGTTGAATAACGGAAAAAGCGGGCTTGATATTTTGAAGGAAATTAAGATGATTGATGATCATACCCCGGTGATTATTATGACTGACAATGGATCTGCAGCTACAGCGGTAGAAGCTATGAAACTTGACGCTGAAGACTACATTTCAAAAATATCTTCTCCGGATGAAATAAAGATTCTTATCGAAAGGACAATTAAAACAAAACTGAATAGACAGAAGAACCTTGAACTAAAGCATGAAATTGGAAAACCTCTTCTCAATATTATAGGATCGAGCGATGCATTAAAGAACATTAATGAAAAAATAAGCTTAGTCGCAAAAAGTCCAAGTACTGTATTAATAACGGGTGAAAGTGGAACCGGAAAAGAATTAGTTGCCAGGCAGATTCATCTCAAGAGCGACAGATCCCACGAAATATTTGTTGCCGTTAACTGCGGAGCAATTCCGGTCAACTTAATTGAAAGCGAATTGTTTGGACACGAGAGAGGTTCTTTCACAGGGGCGGTTCACAGACAATTAGGAAAATTTGAGATTGCTGATAATGGAACTTTGTTTCTGGATGAAGTCTCTGAACTTAGTTTGGATGCACAAGTAAAAATTATGCGAGTTCTTCAAGAAAAAGAATTTGAAAGAGTTGGCGGAAACAAAACTATCAAAACGAACACAAGAGTAATTGCTGCCACAAATAAAAATCTTAAAAAATTAGTTGACCAAGGAAATTTCCGGGAAGATTTGTTCTATCGGCTTGATGTTTTCCCGATCGATGTCCCGCCGCTTCGAGATAGAAGAGAAGATATTCCAGAACTTATACATTTCTTTCTATTTAATATAAGCATCGAACTAAAATTGCCGCCGCCCAAATTTTCCTCTGAAACACTTGAACTATTGAAATCTTACGATTGGCCAGGCAACATAAGAGAACTAATTAACTATTTAACAAGATCGATCATCTTATGTGCGGGGAAAGAAATAACCAACGATATGATAACGCACTCACTTATCGATTGCCCCAAAATGGATTTCGCCGATGTGGGACAAACATCATTAAAATGGAACGAAATGAACAAACAAAGAAAAATTGCGGCAGAAGCAGCCAGCAGAAAAGTCGAAGCCGAGTTTGCAAAAAAATTATTGGAAAAATTTGACGGAAACGTAAGCAGAGCTGCAGAATATGCGGGTATTAATCGAACTAACCTTCATAAAATGATCAAACGAGCAGGCTTGTAAAACTATTTGTTTTATTAAGACAAAACTTACTGTGATCCATCGAAAATAAAACGGGGGCAATAAATCCAAATATGTTTCATACTAACTAAAACGAGGCAAATCGGCTATCCGGAATAAGAAAAATAATCTTCTCCATTATCCTTTGTATGAATGAGCAATATGTTTGCACGAACTAGATTTATTAAAGTCCTAGAGGCTCTTCTTTTTGAGATATTTGCTTTTTCCATCAAATCCTTCACTGTCAAAGTTTCGTTCTTTTCTAACAACTCAAAGGCAATCCTCTCGCTTTTGCCAATATGATAATTCTTCAGTTCCGATCTTTCAACTTGATTTTGCAGCAGCTTTATCATTTCTTTACTTGCCGGGACGCTCTTATCGTTCACCCTTACATAAACTTGAGCAGTGTTGAGGTCAAGTCTCTTTTTATAATCTTGAATTCTAACCGGCTTAATATCGGATTCGCTTATTTCTACGGCAACAAGTTCAAAACCATTGATTTCAAAAAAATAAAATCTATATTTCGGCTGTGGAGTGCAGTATTCATCCATGGTTTGATTAACAAGTTCGGTTATCGATTTTTCACTGTGAATTCCGCAAAGGGTTTTGTCATCGTTAATACCGAAAATAATTATACCACCTTTTGTGTTGGCAAACGCAATTATTTCTTTAGCAATCTTATCGTGTTCGGAAAATCTCTGTTTAAATTCGACCCGGAGATTTTCACCCCCGTCTATAAGTTTGATAAGTTTTTTGTTAGTCATAACTCTTTTATGAGTTAGTTTGTATTTTCCCCGGATGATGAAGAATCGGGTTTTACTGAGGTTGTATCGGTAGAACCATTTTTGTTCATTAAAGCGTTCCAAAGCGAATCGACTCTTGATTTCTGTTTATCTTTCAGCGTATCGCTCTTTTCAGCAGGAGGTGGAATAGATTTTTTCAGCGAAGAATCCGGTCGCTCAATTTTAACCGTGGGAGGAGGCAGTGCTTCCTCTTTTGGTTTTAAGTTTTTTTGATCCTCATTGTCATCCGGCGGTGGCGGTGTCAATCTCGGATCAGTTTCTTGAGATTCTTCCGGAATAAATTCAGAAAGATCAACTCCGGTGGAATCTTGAATAACGACCTCATCTTCTTCTCCGATCGGCAGAGTTGTAGAATCGCTCTGAGCTGTTTTCAACGAATCCAAATGGGCTTGAATTTTTGCCTGTTCATTTTTGTAGGCTTCTAGTTTTGAATTGACCGCAAGTGTGTATTCCGAGCGTTTGAAATGTGTAACTAATGTATCATAAACCGATGCTGCGGAATCCAACATGTTTTTATCGTTTTCCAAAATAAAACCGATAGAGTAAAGTGATTTGGGCGCGTTAGGTGATTCGGGATAATTTTCAAATATTGTACGAAAAGTATCTATTGCTGCATCGAAATTTTTTGCTAAGTATAATTCTTCTCCCTTTAAGAAGATTTTGTCGCTCGGGTCACCTTTTGCCGTTGTAACTGTTCTACCGAGTTTTCTTGCTGCTTCGACAGCAATATCATTCTCTGGGTATTTATCATAAACCAGAGTATACATGCTATCCGCTCTGGTTGTATCGCCTATAGCGTTATAATAACTGCCTACTGCATAAAGTGTCTGAGGTGTTAATGAACCTTCGGGTTTAAGTTTGAGACTTTTGTTGTAATAAATAAATGCCGAATCCGGGACTTCGAGTTCGGTTAAAAACAAATTTCCAAGTTCAAAATATGATTTAGATAAGAGTGTTTTAGCTGAATCCGCAGAAAATTTTGGGTATATCGGTTTAACTGTAACTTTAAACTCCTCAGATTGAACTAGATCCAACTGATTCAAATTAGTTCCGGCTTGCGACCTTCCCGGCCTAGGTTGCATCGCTGTTGTCTGTTGATCTGTTGAATCGGCGACAGCAGTACTATCTGATATAATTGTAGAATCGGTAAGTGCAGCAACGACTTCTGTTGTGTCTCCTTGGGATGCTCTATAAAGCACATATTCTACTGAATCACGTGCAAATGTTTCAGGCTCGGTCAAGTAAATAAGATCTTTATTTTCTTTTGCGATTTTTTCATCAAGTGAAATATATTTAACAATTATGCCGGAACGAGCTTTAGCATTTTCGCGGTATTCGGGATTTAAATCAGAAGCGAGGGATTTATCGTAATATGTCATGGCGCTGTCATAATTGCCTAAGAATTTTTCATAGATATAAGCAATATTAAAACGTGCGATTCCCAAACTTTTTCCTTGGGTGTAAAGAGAATCAATTTCCGAAAATCGTGTGAAGGCATCTCCAATATCCCCTTTCTGCAAGGCAACCAGTGCAAGTTCAAGTTCAACCTGATCTCTTTTATCTTGGAATTTGTTATCGTATCGCATATCCTCGAGAAGGTCAATGCTCTCTGCTTCTCTTTCAAGTTGTCTTAAAACTTTCGCATATTCTAGTCTGCTGTCGAACTGAAGATCAAAAGTTGGTGCAAACTCATCAACTTTAACAAAACTATTGGCGGCTTTTTCGAGATCACCTAATGTCAGATACAACTTTCCTAGTTCATAAACCACTTCAGCTTTTAGCTCATCAGATTCAGAAACAGAAATCAACTCTTCCATTAAGTTAACACTGTTTTGAAATTGTTCTCTATAAATATAGAATGCAATTTGAGCTATGTAAGCTTTCTCAACAAGTTTTTCTTCCTCTTCTCTTACGGCAACAACTTTAACGCTATCAAGAAGCTGCATTCCCAAATCAAAATTACGCATCTGCATTTCTGATTTTGCAATCCAATAAATATTCTCAAACTTCAGATCCGAATTTTCAGGATAGGCTTCCAATTCTCTAAACTTTCTTAATGCTTTGGAATAGTTCTGTTGATAATAGAATGCAACTCCTGTCATATAAATTGCTTCGTCAAAATATGCCGAGGTTGTATCGAACTGCATAATTTTTGAACATTTTTCAATTACTTTTTCAAAATTTGCATTTGCGGCATTTGTAATTTTTTCTTCTTTGAAGGCAAATAGTTCTCTTTCCTGCCTTGCCACATCTTCAAGTGAGGTTTCAAACAAATTCTTTGCGTTGTAATATCGGTTGAAATATGTAGTAAAATCATTCCAATAACTGCACGCAGCCGTAAACAATAAAAGTGGAAAAAGGATATGATGCTTCTGAATTCTTTTCATTTTTAACCTAAAGCGCTTCGGGTCCTGATTCATCGGTTCTGATTCTTATAATGTCTTCAATATCCGAAACAAATATTTTTCCATCACCGACTTGACCAGTTTTTGCAGTTCTTAAAATTGCTTGAATAACGGTTTCGGAAGCTTCGTCGTTCACAACGACTTCAATTTTTATTTTCGGCACAAATTCGATTTGGTACTCACTGCCACGGTAAGTTTCTTTGTGACCTTTCTGTCTTCCATATCCTCTAACTTCGGTAATGGTCATTCCTCTAATTCCTTCTTCGAGCAGAGCTTCTTTTACTTCGTCCAATTTAAAAGGACGAATTATTGCTTCTATCTTTTTCATTTGAGCTCCAACTTATTTACCGTGACAATGTTTATATTTTTTACCGCTTCCGCAAGGACAAGGATCGTTCCTTCCAACTTTCTCTTCTTGTCTTACGATCGGCTGTGCTTTTCCTCTTCTTCCGCCCTCATCGGTTTGAGCCGCCGCACCTTGAAGTCCCATATTTGTAGCGCTGTCTTTCGATGTTTGAAGTCTCTGAATTTGTTGTCTTCTTTGATTCTGAACTTCATCCGGGGCTTGTGGGAAAAACTTAAAGCTAAACGAAACGACATCGTTTCTTATATTTTCGAGAAGACTCATAAAGAGTTTAAATGCTTCGCTTTTATACTCAAGGAGCGGATCTTTTTGACCATATGCCCTAAGTCCAATCCCCTCTTTAAGATCATCCATCTCACGAAGATGTTCTTTCCACTTTTCGTCTATTACGCTAAGCACAGCATATCTTTCCAAACGAGCCATCAATTCCGCGCCCAGCATTTTCTCTTTTTTATTGTAGAAATCGATAGCAGCTTTTTGGATATGTTCTTTCATTCCATCTCTTCCAAGCTGCTCAAAAGATTCAGGTTTTATATCAACATTTACCAGAAGTCTTTGCTGCAGTTCTTCACGAAGTGCTTCCCCTTCTGCGTTGTCGTAATACTGATCCAAAAGTACTTCTATATATTCATCCAGAAGATCTAATACTTCATCTTTGAGTCTTTCACCCTCGAGTGCTTTTTTTCTTTTTGTATAAATCACTTCACGCTGCTGGTTCATTACGTCGTCATACTCAAGCAGTCTTTTTCTAATCGCAAAGTTGTTTTCTTCAACTTTTTTCTGAGCGCGTTCTACGGACTTTGTTACCATCGGATGCTCAATTGCTTCGCCGTCTTCCATTCCCAACCGGCCCATCACACTGGTGACTCGATCACTTGAGAATAGTCTCATCAAATCATCTTCGAGAGAGATATAAAACTTTGAAACACCCGGATCGCCCTGTCTTCCGGCACGACCACGTAACTGACGATCGATTCTTCTTGATTCGTGCCTTTCGGTACCAAGAATATAAAGCCCGCCTTTATCTACAACACCTTGCCCAAGTTTGATATCAGTTCCTCGTCCCGCCATGTTCGTTGCGATGGTAATTGCTCCGGGTTCACCGGCGTGCGCAACTATCTCGGCTTCGCGCTGATGCTGTTTTGCATTCAACACATTGTGCTGTACACCTTGGCGTTTCAGCATTCTGCTTAGTGTTTCGGAAACTTCAACGCTGGTTGTACCGACAAGAACAGGTCTTCTATCATCTTTAAGTTTTTTAATTTGTTCAATTATTGCGTTATACTTTTCACGTTTAGATCTATAAATTGCATCATCCTGATCATCTCGTGCAATAGGTTTATTGGTCGGGATAACAACAACTTCCAGTTTATAAATTTGGAAAAATTCACCTTCCTCTGTTTCAGCAGTACCTGTCATACCGGCAAGTTTTTTATAGAGTCTGAAATAGTTCTGCAAAGTGATTGTTGCAAGTGTTTGAGTATCCCTTTCAACTTTAACATTTTCCTTTGCTTCAATTGCTTGGTGAAGTCCGTCAGAATATCTTCTTCCTGGAAGAATACGTCCCGTAAATTCATCAACTATTGCAATTTTTCCATCCTCTGTCACAACGTATTCATCATCTTTGGCGAAAAGACTAAAAGCTTTTAGAAGTTGGTTTATCGTGTGAATTCTTTCGGAGCGTTCGCCGTAGAGACTGTAAAGTTCGTCTTTCTTCTTAACTCTATCTTCCTCCGAAAATGACGCTTCATTTTCTATTTTACTTATCTCCGTACCAAGATCTGGAAGAACGAAAAAATCTGGACCTTCAGGAGAGCCTTGTGCCAATTCCTCTCTCCCCTTTTCAGTCAAATCTATTGAATTTGCTTTTTCGTCGATAGCAAAAAATAATTCTTCGTCAATCTCCGGCATTCTTTTAGCATTCTCTCTTAGATACTCAAGTTCCGTTGTTTGGAGAAGTTTTTTATACTCCGGTTCTCCAAGTGTTTTCATCAACCTTTTATTTTTCGGAAATCCTCTGTGAGCACGGAGCAGAGCAATACCGGCTTTTGCCCAATCATCTTTATCTTCTGATTTTAAATTTTCTTCAGCTTCCTGAACAAGTGAGGCAACTAAAGATGATTGTTTTCTGAACAAGCGTTCAACTTTTGGTTTCATCTCATAAAATTTATGGTCGGGATTTCCAACGGGGCCAGAAATGATGAGCGGCGTCCTCGCTTCGTCGATCAAAACTGAGTCAACCTCGTCAACGATTGCATAGTTATGCGGTCTTTGAACAACATTCTCTTTCGAGATCGCCATATTATCACGAAGATAATCGAAACCAAATTCATTGTTGGTTCCATAAGTGATATCCATATTATAAATTTCTTTACGCTGCTCCGGAGACATCGTATTTAAAATACAGCCAACAGTAAGTCCATGAAATTTAAAAATAATTCCCATCCACTCGCTGTCACGTTTAGCAAGATAATCGTTAACCGTAACAATGTGAACTCCTCTACCGGTAAGAGCATTCAGATAAATCGGGAGCGTTGCAACGAGAGTTTTTCCTTCACCCGTTGCCATTTCTGCAATCTTTCCTTGATGAAGCACGATGCCGCCAATCAGCTGAACATCATACGGAATCATATCCCATGTCACTTTATTATCTGCCGCAGAGTAATTAGTACCGATCAATCTTCGGCAAGTATCTTTTACGACAGCAAATGCTTGTGGAAGAATTTCAGTAAGGGTAGCTTCGTATTGTTCGTCAAGCTGTTCGTTCAATTCATCAAGTTCGTCATAAATTTTATGTCTATCACCTTCAAATTCATCAGCTTTCAACTGGTTTTGAAGTTCATCAATTCTATCACGAAGGTCCTTAGTATCTGCCTGAATTTTTGCTTTAAAATCTTCAGTTTTCGCGCGAAGTTCGTCATCGGAAAGCGATTGTAATTTTTCGAATTCCTCATTAATTTCATCGACGACCGGCCATAGATCCTTCATCGCTTTTTCATTTTTGTCGCCGAAAATTTTCTTCATCAATCCTGAAATCATTCAAATTCTCCGTTTTATATCAGAAAAAGAAAATTAATTAAAGGGCTTTTGAAAAGCAAAGTAAGTTGGCGTCTGCTGGTATTGAAATATGTTGTATTCATTGTTTTTTGTGGTTTCTATGTAATAAAATGTTTTTAAAATTGAAATACGAAAAGGAAGGTATGATTTTAACTTTCTCAGCTAAAGTGTTTTTTTTCAAGTTATATTATAGATTGGAATTCAAATCGTTCCGATGTTGAGCTAAAAATGCTTTCAGAAAAAACAATAATTCATATTATCGATAAAGTAAAAGGATATTTGAGAGCCGATCAGATAGATTCGCTTCTAAAAATTTTCGAAATCGAATCCCAAAAATTTGTCATTGACAACCAATCCGAAGCAAATTTGCTGAGAATAATCGATTCACTTTTTGATAAAGTGTCTTTTTTTGCCGAAGCTTTAAAATATCCGCATCATATTGAAATTATTACTGCCGCTGCTGCTTCGAGCAACTATCTTACAGATATAATTGTCAGAAATCCGGAATTTCTGTATCAAGTGTTCAACGAAGAATATCGTGGCAAAGCAATTCAATTCGAAATGATTAATGAAGAGATCGAAAAATCATTGGCAAACTTTAGAACCTTTGATAGCAAACTTAGATTTCTAAAATCATTCAAACGAAGAATAGTTTTAAAGATTGGATTAAACGATATACTAAAAACCTCATCCTTGATTGAAACTTATCAAGCTATATCGATTACGGCAAAAGTATTGCTGAGTCATTTGTTTACAATCTGTGTAAATGAGCAACTAAGCAAGACCAACAAAAATAAATTATTCCCCAAATATGCCCTCATCGCTTTGGGTAAGTTGGGCGGCTGGGAATTAAACTACAGTTCAGATGTTGATCTGATGCTTGTTTATGATAAACCTGATAACGTCACAGAAAATGAAATCATTTTTGATTTACTCAACGTTTCTGTCCAAAAATTTATTGCATCAAGTTCGGAAGTTGATCAAAACGGATTTTTATACAGAATTGATTTTCGTTTACGACCGGACGGAAAACACTCACCATTGTGCAGAACCCTAAACGATTATCTTCGCTATTATGAAACAAGAGGCGAAGATTGGGAAAGGCAGATGCTGATCAAAGCAGATTTCATTTCAGGCAGCAAAGATCTTTTTGATAGATTTATCGATTACATTCAAAATTATATTTATCCATCATCAAGTTATAAATCACCTTTTGAACAAATCAGAAGGATGAAGAAAAACATTGAATCAAATCTATACGAACAGCAGAACGTAAAACTCTTCAGCGGAGGAATAAGAGACATTGAATTTGCTGTGCAGGCTGTTCAACTTCTTTATGGCGGAAAGAACAAAAGCATCAGAACAGGAAATACAATTGAGGCGATTTACAAGTTAAAAAATGCTGAACTGCTTTCTGACATTGAAGCAGCGGATTTACGTGAATCCTATCTATTTTACAGAAAAATTGAACATTTTCTTCAATTGATGAACAATACTCAATCACATTCAATTCCGGACGAAATTGGGATAAAAGATAAGCTCGCAAAATATCTTGACTTGAGTTCCGTCAATGATTTAGAGAAAATTATCACGGCAAAAAGAAAAAGAGTTAGGAAAATATTCAATGAGATTACCGGCTCTGAAACTCAGAAGGACGATGAGTTTGAGAAGATAAGTTTTTATGATACAAAAAAAGCGGAGAGGAATTACAGATTCATCAAATCCGGTGAAGGGTTAATAACAACAAAATCTTTCGAACGGAACAGCATTGAAAATTTCGAAAGAATCGAACCACTTTTCATTTCCCTTCTGAAAAAAAGCGTAGATCCTGATCTTCTGCTGCAGAATTTTACAAATTTCATAAAATGGGTATCTTTCCCGTCAATCTGGTATAAACAATTTCAGAACCAATTTTTCCTCAGTAACTTTTTGAGAATTTGTGAGTTTTCTCCTTTCGTATTTGAACTTCTTCTTCAAGATAAATTAAACGGCGATTTACTGCTGACCGGTTTAGTTTTCGATAAATCAAAAAATCAATATGAAGAGTATTCTTTGAAAACAGTTTTATTCATTCTCTCAGTCAGGTATTCACTTGGAATAATTACTCGAAAACAGTTTTCGACTCAGTTTACAAGTTATATTGATTATTGTCTTCAAAAATCTTTCGCAAGTTTGAACAGAAAATATAATTTTTCTTTGATGGGTCTTGGAAGCTTAGGTACAAAAGAACTGACATCCGGCAGTGATCTGGATATCATCATTATAGTTGATAAATTTCAAAATTATGAGGAAACTCAAAATGATTTTTTGAACACAATAGATGAAATTAGAAGTACATTAAGCCCATTTAAAATTGACAGCAGGTTGAAGCCCGAAGGAAAAAGCAGCCATATTGTTTGGGATATTGAGGGCTACGAAAAGTATTTTAAATCAAGAGTGCGTGTTTGGGAGATACTTGCTTTTTCAAAGTCGAGATTCATTGCCGGGGATAAAAAGTTGTTCGGAAAATTCACTAAGCTTTTAGTTGAAAAAATGAATTCAATCAGCCGACGTGAGTATTTTTCCGAATTAAAATCAATGCAGCAAAAAATTCGTTCGGAAAGCATCAATACATACTCAAATATATTTAATATTAAAAAAACATCCGGCGGTTTATTTGATATCGATTACCTCACAGGATTTCTTATATTAACCGAGAAAAAGATAAATAAAAAACTGATCGGGAAAGGAAACCCAACAAGAGTGAGAACTTTAATAAATTCTAATGCTGAATTTTATCATATTGCACCGCTGGCTTCAAACGAAGAGTTCCTGAGAAAATTAGATTTAAGCTGTAAGATGATGAACGCAAATTGCTCAAAAATCTACAGTGATAAAAAATTAACTGCTGCAATTGGAAAAAATTATTTAAAAGAAAAAAATTTGTTAAATAGCATAGATTCTGTGTTGAACGAAAATCGTGAATTAGTCAAAAATAATCTTAAGATATGAAAGAATTTTTTTTTAAATATTATTTATTTATCACAACGCTCTTCATATTTGTAATATATTTAATTACAATGGCTCCGGGCGTCGTTCAAATCGATTCCGGTGAGCTTGCAGCGGTTCAAGCCACACTTGGAATTGCACATCCAACAGGTTATCCCACGTTTACAATATTCGGTTATCTGTTTCAATTGCTGCCAATACCGTTATCCACAATCATGAAATTAAATCTGCTTGCTGTTGTTTGGTGCACCGCTGCAGTGTTTTTGTTTATGAAATCCACCGAATTGATCTTAGGAAATATTAATATATCCCAATCAAACAGTGGAAAGAAAAAAAAGCAAAATGAATTTACATTAGGCAGAAATGAATTGATTCTGTTTGTCACGTCAACAGCTTTAATTCTTGCTTTCAGCAGAACATTTTGGCTTCAGAGTACATCGGTTGAAGTTTATTCGCTTCATCTTTTATGGATGAACCTAACATTATTTTTCTTATTAAAATCCTTTTTCGGAAAATCTTCAAAGCTTTGGATTCTTTCAGCATTCTTTCTTGGAATGGGATTTTCAAATCACCTGACATCACTTTTGCTGATTCCGGGATTTGCTTTTTTATTTTATAAGCAAAACGGTTTCAACAAAAATTCTATTTTACTCCAATCAAAAATGGCACTGATATTCATAACAGCATTAATTATTAATTATTCCTATTTGCCTTTAAGAGCTTCAGCAAATCCAATATTGAACTGGGGGAATCCTATTAATTTCGAAAATTTTTGGAGACACTTTACTGGAAAGCAGTATCAGGTATGGCTTTTCTCATCAACTGATTCGGCAAAAAAACAATTAGCATATTTCTTTGAAAACTTACCTGTCGAGTTTGCATTTATCGGCTTAATTATTGCGGTAATAGGTTTACTTAATGCATTCAAACTTGACAAATCTCTGGCGATATTTTTTCTAATTAATTTTGTGTTCACTGTCGGGTATTCGATCAATTACGATATTGCAGATATCGATTCTTACTTTCTACTGGCAAATGTTTCGCTTTCATTTTTCTCTTTGTTTTTTTTCATTCAACTTATTCAAAAATTGAAATCAAAAAGCGTTTTGCTTCCAAATATAATTTCGTTATCGCCTGGCATAATTATTTTAATTTTTAACTTCGGTAGTGCCAACAAAAGTAATGAATTTATATATGAAGACTATACAAAAGCAATTTTGAATTCGGTTCCTCAAGAAAGCGTTATATTAAGCTATCAGTGGGATTACTGGGTTTCGCCATCCTATTATTTCCAATTGGTAGAAGATTATCGAAATGACGTAAGAATTATTGACAAAGAACTTCTACGAAGGTCTTGGTACTTCAATCAGCTTGAGAGAAATTATCAAGATATTTTAACGCCTGTCAAAAAAGAAGTAGAAGAATTTCTTGAAGCACTAAAACCTTTTGAACGAGATGAAAGTTTTGATTCCGCTAAACTTGAAAAATATTACCGATTAATTATGAGCGGCATCATACAACATAATGTAGCTAATGATGCGATGTTTATTGGGCCGGAACTTGTTGATAATGAAATTAAGCGAGGCGAAGTGATTCTACCTGAAGGAGCAAAACTGGTTCCTTATCAATTTCTATTTAAAGTAGTTGTTGGCAACGAGTACGTGGAACAACCAAACTATCCGAACAAACTTCGCTTCGGTGAAACTAATGATAGATATGTGAAAGTTATTAAGCAAATTGTCGCGAACCAAATGATTAACAGAGCAGTATATGAACTTCAATTTGCACAGCAGGAAAATGCGAAAGCAATTCTAATAAAGCTTCTTGAATATCTTCCCGAAACAAAAATAAATCCTCAACTGCTTGACGCAGCAGGCTTACGATGAAAAAGGATTTAAGAATAAACAGCAAACTGATTATACCTTCTTCTGAATTAAAAGTTACTTTTATTAGATCGCAAGGACCGGGAGGACAAAATGTTAATAAGACTTCCACTGCGGTTCAATTAAAATTTAGTTTATCATATCTCACTGAAGTTGATGATAAAACTCTCGATCGAATTAGGATGATCGCCAGCAGCCGTTTAACAGCCGATGATGAAATAATTATTAAAGCACAGAGATT
Organism: uncultured Melioribacteraceae bacterium; assembly: GCA_964499285.1. Classification (GTDB taxonomy): domain Bacteria; phylum Bacteroidota; class Ignavibacteria; order Ignavibacteriales; family Melioribacteraceae; genus JAGFIY01. The sequence continues at coordinate 43,819 of CAZCLA010000007.1, read as the reverse complement.
TAGAAGTCAGGAAAAGAATCTGAATGATGCAAAAGAAAGGCTGAAAAAAATTATTATTGAAGGATTGAAGAAACCTAAAATTAGAAAACAAACCAAGCCGAAAGCAGAATCCAAAGAGCGCAGATTAAAAGCAAAAAGAATAAAATCCGAGAAGAAGAAATTTAGAGAAAATATCAAACCAGATTAATTTTTCAGTTCGTCCATAAGTTCATCAATTTTATCTTGTGTCAGCTCCTCTCTAGTTCTGAACGATTGGAGAGTAACATCAACCTGCTGTATAAGCTTTTTCTTATAGTATTTTGGGGCGTAAATTGATCCGTCAAGCATATATATTCTGTGTGTGTTTTCGTCAAAAAAAGTATAATTTACAAAGGGTCCTCCCCCGCTCTTATCGCTAAAACGCCAGAGACCTTGAGTCATCAAAGCATATTTCCCCTCAAAATTAACTTCCCTCGTGTTTAGATATTGATCTGCTATTTCTACATAGGCTGTATCAGCAGTCGTCCGATAAAATTTTTCAGTCATCTTATTTCTTTCAGAATAGATAAAATCATTATTCAGTAATTCGGGAGACGCATCTTCAATCCAATGAACAAAAATCCATCTTTCCATATCGGTATTTACAGCTCGTCTCAGCCAGACAAAATTTTCTTCCGGGGCATCCTTAGCAAGTAAAAAATCAGCTTGAACGTAAATTATCCAACCGTAATTATCTAATAATTTTGCCTCAATGTCATATTGTTCATATTTAGGATTGTAAAGACTTTTAAATAATCTTTTATTTGAGATGTCCTGAAATTGATAGAGTAAATTTTCGTGATCTTGCAGCATACTCATTTTAAGTTCATCAATACTGGGTGCCGTTAAAATCATAACCAATTGATCCTTTGCATACAAATCGCGTTTATTGAAAACGAACTCACCATCATTCAAAACCATGTCCTGAACTGTCGTATCTATTATCGTGTTTAGATAATCTGACGTCATCGAACCGGACCCAAAAGGAGCGATAATAATTACGTTCTTCTTGTTCTTTACTTCATTTATCCGGTTAACACTTACTCGTTTAAGTTCGAATAGATTTTCGGGTTGAGGTGTATAAATCACTTTACCAAAAATTTGCAAAAGTGTACTCTCTAGTTGCTCATATTCTAACGAATCGGCAACTACAAGTATAAGGTCCTCATGTCCGGTTGCAGGTTTTTTCGAATCACAACCGGTCACATAAAAAATAATTGCCAACATCGGCAGCAGATATTTTAGAAGTGATTTCAATTTTTTATCCCGTTTTAATTGTTGTTATACAGAATTCTTCACCAATTGTTTCAGTTGAAAACATTAACGAGTATTGAAGTTTGATTAACTAAAAGTTCAGGCATAAAAACAATATAAAGCAACCACATAGTTATACCGATAGAAAGAGGAATTACCAAGTTATCATCCGCCCAGCCATAAGAAACATTTTCACCAATTGCTCCGAAACCGACTGCTACAAAAGCAATCAAATATTCGGAAAATTCTCCGGTTATCTTTGGAGTAAAAAGAACGACCAAACAACCGACGATAAAAAACGCCGAAGTACCCTCTAGACTTTTTGCAAGAAACTTGTGCTTTCCGAATCTTCGTCCGACTAAAGCTGCAGCAATATCGCTTAGAATCAAAACGGCAAAACCGGTAATAAAAAAAACTTTCGGAAGGATGATTAACGAAAGGACCGCAGCAATAAATACATAAGTGGCTCCGCTTAGATTTTTCTTCTTTGAATCACGTTCGTGTTCACGAAGAAGAAATCCGAAAAACATTTCGAAATACTTTCCCAGCGCAGGAATTACATAGCGTCCGAGATCGATGAAAAGAGAAAAAATTGTAAGAGGAATTAGGATTTTCAACGCTAATTCCTCTGTTATATAATAGTAAATAATTGGAATAGAAAGAGAACACATATGTATACTCTTTCTCAGAATCTCTGATTTATAATCTATAGTTCCAACGTCAGTTTGCGTCATCTTCAGTTTTATTCTGACTTTCGGAATCAGTACCGGATTTTCTCTTTTTCATTAGCTCCTTCACATGATCGGGAACTTCATCAACTGTCTCTTTTTTATCATCTTCACCGTTGTTATCGTGCTTTTTTAATGGAGGAAGTTCTTCTCCCTTTATGAGCATATCAATTTCTTCTGCATCAAGTATTTCTCTTTCGAGCAATTCCTTAGAGAGAACGTGAAGCATTTCAATATTATCCTTAAGCAGTTTTACTGCTTTTTCCATAGCACCGGTAACTATCTTTTTAATCTCAGTATCTATCTTGCGTGCAGTTTCATCACTATAATCGTTATGTTTAGTTATTTCCCTTCCGAGGAAAATTTCTTCTTCATTTTTTCCGTAAGCCAGCGGACCTAGATCCTCGCTCATTCCCCATTCACAAACCATTTTTCTTGCAAGGTTTGTAGCTCTTTCTATATCATTTCCTGCACCGGTTGTATACTGATTAAACACAACGAGTTCCGCAGCTCGTCCTCCCAGAAGTGTAAGAATTTTTGATTCGACATATTCTCTTGAGTAAGTATGCTTTTCATCGACTGGCAGGTAATGTGTAACACCCAATGCTCTTCCACGCGGAATAATTGTTACTTTATGAACAGGATCTGATTCAGGAATCAGCTTAGCAACAAGTACGTGACCAATCTCATGATAGGCAGTCATTTTCTTCTCTTCCTCCGAAATGATCATGCTTTTCCGTTCAGTACCCATCATAACTTTATCTTTCGCTTCCTCAAAATCATCCATATTCACTGTTTTCTTATTCTTTCTTGCAGCAAGAAGAGCAGCTTCATTAACCATATTTGCAAGTTCAGCTCCGGCTAATCCGGGTGTACCTTTTGCTAAAGTTTTTAAATTAACTGATTTATCGAGAGGAATATTTCTTGTATGAACTTTTAATATACCTTCTCGACCTTTAACATCAGGTCTATCTACAACTACTTGTCTATCAAATCGTCCGGGTCTCAAAAGTGCAGGATCAAGAACATCGGGTCTGTTTGTAGCTGCAATGATAATAACTCCGCTGTTCTGCTCGAAGCCGTCCATTTCCACCAACAACGCGTTCAGGGTTTGTTCCCGTTCATCATGACCACCGCCTAAACCGGCTCCTCTGTGTCGACCGACGGCATCAATTTCATCAATAAAAATTATACAAGGCGCATTTTTCTTGCCTTGATCGAAAAGATCACGAACACGGCTGGCACCAACGCCTACAAACATTTCAACAAAGTCCGCTCCGCTAATAGAGAAGAACGGAACGCCTGCTTCACCGGCGACTGCGCGTGCAAGAAGAGTTTTACCTGTTCCGGGAGGCCCCAATAAAAGTACACCTCTTGGGATTTTACCGCCAAGTTTTTGAAATTTTGTGGGTTCTCTTAAAAACTCAATGATTTCTTCCAACTCTTGTTTTGCTTCATCCGCACCGGCGACGTCTCTAAAAGTTACTTTGACCGCAGATTCCGAGATAAGCTTTGCTTTACTCTTTCCAAAATTGAAAATACCGCGCTGACCTCCGCCCGCTCCCTGCATCCGCCTCATAATAAGTATCCACACACCGATTATAAGGATCCAAGGAAGGAATCCTATCAGAACGGTTAACCATTCATTTGAATCTTTTTCGTATGTATATTCAACATTTTGATCCTTCCACGCTTTTTCCTGTTCGGCAAGAAAGGATTCAAAAATAGTGGTCGAAAATGTTTTGATTTTCACATAATTTTCGCCGCGTAAAATTCTTTCTTCCTGCTTGAGTGTACCGATAAATTTATAATCGTTGATATCGGTCTTAACAATTTTCGCCTTTTCTATCTTGCCTTCGCTGAGGAATTTTTCGTAATACTTATACTCAAGTTCCACTGCATTTGAAGAATCCGATCGCCAAAATTGCATAACAATTACAGCAGCAATTATAACAAGTCCCCAACTAAAAACCGTCCTTATAACTTTTGACCAATCAAAATCACCGTCCGGTTTTTTAGGCGGACCGAAATTTTTCTTGCCGCCTGGCTTTTTCTGATCGTTGTTTCCAGAATTATTGTTTGTGTACATTTTATTTTCGTTCATAATAAGTAGTTTCTCCCTTATTCGCTAAGAACATGAATCGATCTTAGATTTCTATATTTTTGCGCGTAATCTAAACCGTAACCAATAACAAATTTATCTTCTATTTCAAAACCAATATAATCAATTTTGATCTCATATTTGATGCTTGCGGGTTTAACAAGCAGCGAGATAACCTTCATACTTGCTGGATTAAACTGCTCCATCATACTTTCGATGTATTTTATTGATAGTCCAGAATCGACAATATCTTCGACAATAATGATGTGCCTGTTGGTAATATCCGCGTTTAATTCTTTCAATAATTTTACTTTTCCGGAGGAAATTTTTTCGTCGCCATAACTTGAAAGTTTAAAGAAATCAACCTCGCAAGGAAATTTGATGTTCTTAATCAAGTCTGCAAGAAACATAAATGAGCCGTTTAAGATCCCAATAAAAATCGGAAGTTTAGTTTTATATTCCTCGTCAAGTTCGACGGCTAATTGCACAATTCGTTTTTGAATTTCCTCTTCCGAAATCAACGGCACAAATTTTTCGTTGCCAATTTTAATTATATCATTTTCTAATTCAGACATAATTTTATTTTCCGTTTTGTGTTTTTTGAAATTTTTACTCTTTCGTCTATTCTTAATCCGACAACCCAGATTATGTTTCCCGTGTTTTCTAAAACAAGAATTTCTCTTTTTTCGGACGCACTTACGTTTTCATCGTTAAGGAAATCAGAAATCTTCTTAAACCCTTTCATTCCTAGCGGTACAAATCTATCCCCGTTTTTCCAATTACGTAATATAAATAGATCCGAAAGATTATCCCCAGAAACATATTCTATATTTTTTCCTTTGCCCGGAAAATTCTCATCTATTGATTCGATAAACCGAATAGTGAGTTTACCTTTTGGAATTATTGCCGAAGAATTGACTTTTATGTTTTTGTGGATTCGATTTTCTTTTTTCGTTTTTCTAATAATTATTTCATCTTTTTCTCTTAAAGCCTCTATACCGTTTCCAAGTTCAATTTTTGTCCCCTTTTGATTAACAATAAGTCTGAAAAGTTTCCTGTTATTCTTAGTGTTAATTGTGTAGAAAAATGTTTGTCTAAGTTCCTTTTTAACAATTTCACCAAATAAAGTCTCGTTTAATTCTTCGGCGCTTTTAACATCCACTACTATATTGTTGTCCTCAGTTCTGCAAATACTCTTATAGTTTTGTTTTGATAATTCTTCTTCTATCTGCGTTACTTTTTCCGAAAGGTTAAACAAGGCGCTATTAACTGATGGATTTATGTGTGCTTTTGCTAAGGGCAATATCTTGTGCCTAATTAAGTTCCTAATAAAATTTTCTTGAAAATTTGTAAGATCGGTTCTATATGAAATTTTATTGTCTTTCAAATAATCAGTTATCTCATTTTTCTCAAGTGATAGAAACGGACGAATTATGTAACCGCGTTTTCTGGGTATCCCGTTTAGACCTTTCAATCCTGTTCCCTTGAACAAATTCAGAAGAATTGTCTCCGAATTATCGTCAAGGTTGTGCGCCGTTACAATTTTATCCGCTTTAATTTTCCTTCTAACTTTTTCAAGTTCATTGTAACGAATCTCTCTTCCGGCTTCTTCCAAAGAAAGTTTATTTTTTGCGGCGAACTGTTTTACTTTTTTTCTTGCAGCATAAATTGGAAGTGAAAGTGAACTGCAGAGCGAGATGCAAAATTGTTCATCTTCATCAGCATCTTTTCCCCGAAGAAGATGATTAAGATGAAATGCTGATAGATTAATATCGAAGTAGGACCTGAATTTATTCAAAAAGAATAGGGCGAAAACTGAATCTGCACCACCGCTTAGTGAAATAAGAAGATGCTCACCTTTTTTGATGAGATCATTTTCATTGATAAACCGAATTGCTTTTTGTTCTATCTTCTTCATTTTTAGTGAAGCATTTTTTCGATGGGATTATCAGGATGCCGGGGTGAATAATCCTCTATTCTATATTCATAATCTCAAAGTTAATTACTCCGGCCGGGACTTGTGCCGCTACTTTATCGCCAATCTTTTTCCCCAGCAGAACTTTACCGACAGGTGAAGTTATTGAAATCTTACCATTTTGCAAATCCGCTTCCTCGGGTGAGACCAGAACATACTTGAAAGTTTTATTAATTTTTAAATTTTTTACTGTAACCTTAGATAAAATATGGGTCTGATCATTAGAAAATTGACTCGAATCCACAACTCTTGCTTTTGAAAGAAGTTCCTCCAGTTTGCTGATCTTCAACTCCAGAAGACCTTGTTCCTCTTTTGCTGCATCATATTCGGCATTTTCGGATAAGTCACCGTGTGCTCTTGCCTCGGCAATTCTAGCAGCCATTTCTTTTCTGCCACTGGTTTTCAGCTCGGTAAGTTCTTTTTCCACTTCTCTGAGTCGTTCTTTACTCAAATAGACAATATTTGACACGATGTTCTCCAATTATGCTTGTTTAAAAAAAATTGCCACTGCTTTTTTGCAGTGGCAACTGAAAATTATGAAAATTCTATTGTGAATTCAAGGAAATTAGGACTTTGGCAGCTCAGTTTTCCTGCAGAGTGGTGATAAATTGCAGTTTTTGCACACTTTATCATCTCGGTTTTTCAATCTGCTTAAGTTGAATTGTCCTTCTGAAATTGAATTGACATAATCGACAATTTTATTCATTGACGCTTCAATCAGGTTATTTTGTTTTTCTAAGTGATCTTCTCCGATAAATTCTTTCGTAGATGTATTAATTTTATCTTTCTTGAATTGACCTTCTTTATATTTTAGTGAATAGATTATCATTTCGAAAATATCGGGTATCAATTCAAGTTCGTTTTCAACAAGCTTTCGAGCTGCGAATAAATAAACAGGAAGTTGAAGCGAAATTCCGGTAATAAGATCATCTTTAGTCGGTTTGCTTCCGCTTAGTTTGTAGTCAATAACTTGAAGTTTTGATCCGTCCGACGAGATATCAATTCTGTCAATCTTTCCCCTTAATGAAACACCTTTAAATTGAAGATCATCCATTTGCGGTTGTTCTATTTCATTAAAACCTTCGCGCATATTTTTACCGAAAGGAATCTCAAAATATGTTGGGATAAATTCAAAATCAGTTTTTTCCATTCTAAGAAATTGATATAGAATTGAGTCCTCTCGCTTTCCGTCAAAACCAAGAATTTTTTCTTTCTCAATAAAACCGTATTCTGAATCAAATTTTGGATCATTTACAAACTTGCCAGCAATCTCAAACAATTTATCTGCTGCTTTAATGAATTCTTTTTCCGTGCATTGAGAAAGCAGGATATTCTTCCGCTTTGCCCAAATCATAAATTCATAAAAAATATTGTGAAGCATACTTCCCATTTCCATCGCTTCGATTTCTTCTTTAGGATCTTCGATTACTGAGAGATTAAGTACTCGTTCTACAAAATACTTAAATGGACATTTTGCATAAGTCTCCAACTGAGTTACGCTGAAATTCCTTGTTTTATATTCTTCAAGTTTTTTAATGTTTTCGCTTTGAAGTTGTTCTTCCGAGTTGGTATCGAGAAGCCAGCCGTTGTAGGATGTAAACAAAGATTCATCGGAGCGTATTGAATCAACAAGAATTTTTTTATTGATTTCTTCTACTTCAATCGGCAGTGAAGATTTCAATTTCTTATTAAATTTCGCATTATCTGAAGAGAGAATTTTACCTGTGATCGTCAAAAGCTCCTCAAAAGAATAAATTTTTGTATTGTATAATTTGGGGTCGATTATGCCGCACTCAAATGTTTCGCTGAAGGAATTTAGAAAAGTCGATTCTACTAAATCGTTTTTCCCGCTGCTCATTGAATTTATTAAGTACAATTTATTTTTAGTTCTATCTTTTCCCGGATCCCATGCAAGAATTGTTTGATAGAACCTAAATTTTTCTTCCGCTTGATGGTCCTCCTCTTTTGAGGCGAACGAACCCGAAAAGAAAATTTCAGGCGAATATCTGGTAGGAATTATGCCGTCATTCAAGCCTGCTACAAAAAGATAGTCGAAGTTCAAACCTCTAATTTCATCAAAAGATGTCACTTGAACCCCATAATCCGATCTTTCTTTCACATTGAATCTAGCCCAATTGCAGATTGTACGAATCTGATCCAAATAAAATTTTAGTGCAAATTTTTCTTCGCCATGTTCATTTCTGAGTAAACTAAACACTTCAGTTACAGTTTCAATAAAGGTTGAGATTGATTTAATATTTGCTTCATGCTGATCGCTTTCAATCAGTAATGAATTCTTTCCAAGCTCAAGCTTAAGTATCAATTTGTGCAAATTTTCCAGAAACTCATCTATTTTCATTTTTTTAGAAAATGGCTGAAGCAGCTTCTCAATCATTTCAATATCGTTCAAAGCTTTGGTCAAAACTTCTTCGGTGAACTGAATTTCTGATTCATCAAACTTTGCGGCATTTAACGCACTTCCTATTTTCCGTTTCCAATTATTTTTCCCGGAAACTATGTTCAGTTCGGTCGATATTTTCAGAAGATTTTGAAAATCGATCCCAAAATCTTTTCCAAATCCTCCGCTAATTGCTCTGAAGATATTTTTATGATAAAAGTCGTTTTCGATAATTTCCAAAAAGCTAATCAATTCTATTATCGGTAATGATTCTGCTAAAAGGAATCTGTCAGTCAGATTGTAAGGAATTCCGTAGGAAGAAAACTTGTCCCGAACGATATGTGAATATTCTTTAATCAAATTAAAACAAACACATATTTTGCTCGGCTTTATTTTTTCTGCTAATAAAAGTGATTTAACTAACTTAGCAATTAATTCAATTTCTTCTTTTCTATCCAAAGCAGAGATCTTATAGATCTGATCTTTAAACTTTCCGGTTGGCTTTCTGTCGGCAGAAGTAAAAAGATATTTCCTCAAGTGAGTGTGAAATTCATCAGCATATGATTGAGCTTGATCAAATTTGATAAATCCAATTTCTTTCAATCTTTCAAATGAAAAGTTATCGTCAATATGGGCAGCCAACTCTTTATTTTCAGATGGGTAATCAACATCAACAAATAACGAATGATTCATTACTTTATCCAACTTATTGATGATGTTAATTTCAGCTCCGGTAAATTCATCGAATCCATCGATCTTAATTATTTCAACTGATGTAAAAACTTTACGGAAATGTCTCTCGAAAGTCTCATCTTCCCAAGAAATTATTTCACTATAAATATCACCGGTTTCATAAGCATTAATGTTTTTGCAAATTTTTAGATATTCCTCATAAATTGAAGCAATATCTTCAGCTTTTAATTTTTCTGTTTTCCCCAGATGATCGGCTTCCTCTCTCAATTTCGCTGGTGTAATGCCGTGCCTTTTGTATTCCGATATTACGTTTTTCACTCGTTCTAAGGTCCCGAATGGAATATCGCCTTTGTAATTCGCTAGATAAGAAAGTTTAACATTTTTAGAACTTTTCTTTATAAAAACTGTCGATGCTGCTTCACTTAATTCAATAAAGTTTGCTTTATCGGAAAATAATTTTGATGTCAGCGAAGAAAGTGTCTCAACGTGAAGTTTACCACTGGATTTATCCGGGAGCAACGAGATTATTTCTTTCTTTAATTTTCTGGCTCTCCTGTTTGTCGGGACAATTAATAAAAATTTTCCAGGCTCGGATTCTGAAATAAACCTGACAATATTTTTTTCAAGATCGAGAATATTTTTGTTTTTCGATAGTATCATGATTTTTTCAGTAAATCTCTATAAGAAGCACGCACTTCTTTATATTTGGAAAGAGATAAGGAACTATAGACATAATCAAATTCATGTTTTGCTTTTTCCTGCCCATCAACCACTATTGTTTCGAGTTCTAAAAAACTTCCAAGATTGTGAACAGAATCCAAATGTACGCGTGTGTTTTTATATAAATACAGTTTTCTTGTTTTTTCCACAATAATTTCTTTTTGAAATATTTCGTTGAAAAAGCTTTCCGCATTCTGATCTGCTATTTTCAAAATACTGTAATTACTCCATCGGTTATCGGCACTTTCATCCCGGTTATAGAAAATAAATTCATAATTTCTGTTTACTCGTCTTAGTTTAAGTATACCATTACTTTTCCGATAATAAATATCTTTCTGCTCCAATATATCAACAAATTCTGCATTAATGTTTTTTAGTGCTGCTAATATTTCATCAAAATTTGTTAACTCAATTTTAATTTCGAGATTTTGCATTTTATCACCATGATGTTTAGGGCAAAAATTCGGTTTAGATTTTAAAATTCTTGAATAATTTTTGAAAAAATCATATGCTTGATTATTATTATAGCAGAATTTAAAAAAGACATTGCACTGATGCAGAAATTTCTAAAAATATTTTTACTTATACCGATCCTAGCACTTAACGCGCAGAGAATAGGTGAAATGGCACCTCCCGAGGAACCAACTGTTTTCCCTAATAATGCATTGGGCGTTGATCTAATGTTTGGTGACGGTGGATTCGGTTTAGGTTCGTTTTACAGGCACTCGCTTTCGCTTGATTTTTCATGGTTTATTGATTTTTCAATTTCAGAATCAAAGGATACCCGCGAAGTTGAATACATAGATTATTTCGGACAAATTAGAACCATCGGCAAAAAAAATAGAGTATTTACAATTCCACTAAGTTTTGGATTGCGTTACCGTCTTTTTGAGGAAATTTTAACGGACAATCTTCGACCTTACATCAACTTTGGCATCGGTCCGAATTTTATAGTAACTACTCCTTATGATCAAGAATTTTTCTCGGCTTTCGGCGATGCTCAATTTAAAGTGGCTGCCGGAGGATATATTGGTTTTGGTGCAGATTTTGGACTTTCAAAATCGAGTCTGTTCGGAATTAATGCAAGATATTATTATGCTCACTTATTTGATGCCGGGGTTGAAAGTCTTGAAGGCAGAATCCGAAAAGACATTGCACATTTTTATCTTACCTTAAACATCGGCTGGATGTATTAGTAAATTATTTTAGTATCTTTAACATTCATTTTTTATCACTAACCAAATAATAATATGAAAAACAATAATATTTTTGCGTTCATTATAACAATTACAATAATTTTATTGACCACGTCGCTTGTAACTGTCGGGTGTTCAGACAATAATTCAAGCCAGACATCTCAAAGTGATTCAACAAAAACAGCCTCAAATGAGGAAACTGTCGAATTGCAGCAAGTTCTTTCCGACACAACCACTCTTTCATCGGCAGCAGCCTACAAAGAAAGAGGAATGGAAAAAGCCGGGTTAAAAGATTATGATGGACTGATTGAAGATTTTTCCAAAGCACTTGAGTTAGAGTCAAACGATGTTGAGGCTTTAATTACAAGAGGTGATGCATATACTCTTATTGATGATTATGAAAATGCAATTTCGGATTATGATGCAGCCTTGGAAATTGAACCTAAAAATTTGATGGCATTAAAGGGAAGAGCCGATGCAAAAACATTTGCTCGAAGATATTCTGATGCAATTGCGGATTATTCACAAGCAATAAAAATTGATGAAACTGATTATGAACTTTACCGGGATAGAGGCAACGCTAGAATGTGGATGCAATTTTACCCGGATGCGTTAAAAGATTATCAGAAAGCTGTTACTTTAACTCAAACCGATCCGGATGTTTATTACGGACTCGGGAACGCCCATATGCGTTTAGAACAATATGAAGAAGCCGAAAAAGCATTTACAAAAATGATTGATCTTTCTCCGTCGAATCCTTTGGGATTCTTCAACCGCGGAATGGCTAGATCATGGATGGAAGATTTTCAAGGTGCTTGTCAGGATTGGGCAAGAGCCGAAATGCTCGGTCATAAAGAAGCCGCAAAACTAATTATTGAAAACTGCAGATAATTTTCCCAAAAAAAATCACTAAAGGGACTTTTTACAAGTCCCTTTTTCTTTTCCGCATTTTACTTACATAATTTCTTTTTGTATTCTTGATCTTCCTTTAACAAATGAAAACCAAATATGAAAAAAATATTACTTTTGCTATTGATTATTTTATCAACGGTTAAGGCACAGGTTATGACAAGCGAAAATCTTTATAACAGTTACGAAAAATATAAAACCGAAAAACTACAGCATCGCCGCGTGTCATATTCAACCGTTAAAGAACTAATAGAACGTCTTAAATCGAAAACTGTTTTCAAAGTCGAGAAAATTGGAGAATCATTAAACGGTAAAGCAATAAACTCGATTCGGTTCGGCAGAGGTAAAATAAACGTCCTTCTCTGGTCACAGATGCACGGAGACGAATCGACAGCGACGAGAGCGCTATTTGATATTTTGAATTTTCTTTCAGCAGACGACGAATTCAACGAAGCTAAAGAAATGATTTCCGAAAAGTTATCTGTATATTTCATCCCAATGTTGAACCCGGATGGTGCCGAAAAGTTTACGAGAAGGAACTCTCTTGAGATTGACTTAAATCGCGATGCGCTTAGACTTCAATTCCCGGAATCCATTGCACTTAAACGTATGCACGATAAATTAAAACCATCATTCGGATTTAATCTTCACGATCAAAGTCACAGATATTCTGCCGGCAACAATTTCAAAACCGCCTCAATTTCCTTTTTAGCTCCACCGTACAATTATGAGCGTGAAATTAACGCTGTTAGATCGAACACGATGAAACTTATTTTGAGTATAGCAAAAGAACTGGGAAAATTTATTCCCGGTCATATCGGTCGATATTCGGATGAGTTTGAACCTAGAGCTTTTGGTGATAATTTCATCAAGTGGGGCACAAGTTCGGTGTTGATCGAAACCGGAGGATGGAAAAATGATGAAGAAAAAAACTTTTTAAGAAAGTTAAATTTTGTTGCAATACTGAAAGGACTCGAATCCATCGCGCTTGAAAGTTATAAAAACATGAATGCTTCAGATTATGAAAAAATACCGGAGAACGAAAAATTCCATTTTGATTTGCTTTTAAGAAACCTTACTACAGTTCACAATGGCAAAAATTATACTGTTGATATCGGAATAAACCGCGATGAAGTTCCTGCTATAAGTGAGAACAACTTTTTCTATGAATCAGTTATAGAAGATTTTGGTGATTTATCAATTTATTATGGGATTGAGGAAATAGACTGCACCGGACTCGAATTGAAAGAAGGCAAAACTGCCGAAATTGAGAATCCGGAGTCGCTCACGAAAGCTGAGATTAACAATTTCCACAAAGAAGGTGTTACTTCTATTGTATCAAGTACATTTACCGAAATTTTTACTCAGCTCCCCTTTAATATTAGGAGAAAGATAGAAGAACAAATAATTGCGGTTGACCGCAATCCGGAATTTGTAATTTTAAAAAACGGGGTTGTGAAATACGTCTGTATAAACGGTTTTTTGCGGGATGTTGAGAGTAAATCCGGCGCAATTAAAAACGGCGTGTTTCTAAGATGACATCTTGAATAAGCTTATAATTTTAGTTATAATTGTTGTCTATTTTCAATTCAATTAGAAGGAAGGTGATTTAAGTGATCGGTATCGTTTTACAAGAAAACGAGAATATTGATAGAGCCCTTAAACGTTTTAAGAAAAAGTACGAACGCTCTGGTGTTTTAAAAGAATTTAAGAAAAGACAGTTCTTTGTGAAACCCTCCATTGAGAAACGTATGAATAAAATTAAGGCAGTTAGGCGAGCTCACCGAGAAAATCTTAGAGAACGCAAATGATTTTACAAAACCCCTTCTTAAAGGGGTTTTTTATTTATAGCCATTCCTAATAAAATGCTTTTCAAAATGACTCTTTATCTCCTCAAATGTATGATCAACGCTATTCGAGAAGGTCAGATACTTTAGATCATTCGCACTGATTACACCGCTTTCGATCAATGCATCAAAATTTATTATCCGTTTCCAAAATTTCTCATCGTAAACAATAATTTTAATCTTCTTTTTTACCTTTCCGGTCTGAAGCAATGTTACGACTTCCATCAGCTCGTCCATTGTACCAAAACCACCGGGGAAAACTATTAATGCTTTTGCCAAATACAGAAACCAAAACTTTCTCATAAAAAAGTAATGGAATTCAAATGCTAAATTCGGATCGACATACTTATTTACAAACTGTTCGTACGGAATACTTATGTTCAATCCAATTGAGGAGCCGCCGGCTTGTTTTGCTCCCTTATTTGCTGCTTCCATAATTCCCGGTCCGCCCCCGCTGCATATAATAAAACGTTTCTTTTCGGAATCAAGACTTATTGACCATTCTGTCAACTTTCGGGAAAGTACTACCGCATCATCATAATAACGGGACATTTCAAGCAGCAAATTTAATCTTTTCAGTTCCTTGTTATAGCTGCGTGAATTTGGATTAGCGGATTTCTTAAATTCATTTAGTTTTTTTCTCGCCGATTTGCTCGAAACAAGTCTTGCACTTCCGAAAAACACACATGTATCTACAACATTGTACTTTTTGAATCTTGCCTGTGGCTCATAAAATTCGGAGAGAATTCTTACGGTTCTGGCATTTGCGGAATTTAGAAACTCAAGGTTTTTATAAGCTTTTTCTGGTTTTTTGATACTACTCATAATTATTACTGCATTTATTAACAAAGGGTTCAAAAATACTGATAACCAAAGAATATAAAAAGAATTATTTTGGGAAATCTTATATTTGCTGATAAAAACTCAAAACATGATGCGCATATTTTATCTATTTCTTTATTGCACGGCAATAGTTGCTCAATCAAATGTTGATCATTCTTTACTGAAGGATGAAATTGATCTGCTTCTTAAAAATCTTCCTAGAGGAAGCAAAACGTCAGCAATTATTTATGATCCTTTAACGAAGGATACAATCTATTCCTACAATATTCTTGATCCAAAAACTCCTGCTTCAAATGTGAAACTGTTTACTACAGCAGCTGCATTAAATCATTTGGGTCCCGAGTTTTTGCTTAGTACACAGATCTTAACCGACGATATAAACTTGCTGGACAGCGTTATCAACGGTAACCTGGTTATAAAAGGTTTTGGAAATTCTGTTCTTGCAGATTCAACATTGGATTCACTTGTGAACGAAATTAAAATTTTAGGTATTAAGAGGATAGAAGGAAACATCATTGGTGATGATTCGAATTTCGACGAGTATTATCGGCGTGATGATTGGATAGTAGGGGAAGCAGCAAATGTTCCCCTGCCACCAATTTCAGCTCTTGTTGTTAATAGAAATCAGTTCAAAATAATTTTTGATTGCAGCGGAAATATGGGATCAACTCCTGTTGTATCAACAGATCCTAGTGTTAACTTCATTAAGATTAAAAATGAGTCTGTTATTTCCGATCGAGATGATATCAAAATAACTAATTCCGAAGGAACCGATTCGTCAATAATTGTAACTGTAAAAGGAAAAATTAAAAGAAGCAAAGCACCAAAAAGTTATAATGTATTTGCTGAGAATCCTCCTTTGTTTGCTGCATTTCTGTTAAAGGCAAAATTAGAAAATGCCGGAATTATTGTTAAAGGTAAAGCCTTAATAAACCAAAAACTGGTTCAATATTATTCTCTCTTAACTAGTTCAATTAAATTGAAAGAATTGATTAAGCCGATTAATAAAAACAGCGATAACTTTTTAGCCGAATGTCTTTTTAAAGAATTAGGTGCATTTTATAGCGGAAGCATTGGAAACTCATTTTATGCAACCCAGGCTGTGCTTAAATTTTGCGAGTTAAATGATATTGATACCGAGTCTATCTCAATTGTTGACGGAAGCGGAATTTCACGATTTAATAAACTCACGATAAAATCTTTAGTGAGTTTGCTCGAAGAAGTTTATTTTGATGATGAATTGTTCCCTTATTTTCTTAGTTCACTTGCTGTTTCCGGAGTTGACGGAACCCTAGAAGACAGAATGATTGAAACCGCTGCCGAATTTAATTTCAGAGGAAAAACGGGCACTCTAAATGGTGTCAGTTCCATAGCAGGTTATATATCAACGAAATCTAACAATGACTTGATCGTAGTCATTCTTATGGAGTTTAATAGAAAAGGGGCAAACTACTACAGAAAAATTCAAGACAAGATAATTAGTTTATGTGCTGAGATGTTATAAAAAAAGCTTCCTTTAATATTTCTTGAAGGAAGCTTTTATAAAACTAATAATATTTCTTTTTACAATCTTCTAATTTTAATAGATAGATTTTTTTAATTGCCATCTCCCGCATCACTTGGCGTTTGCGTTTCAGTAGGAGGAGGAATTGATGGCGTCGTGGGAACCGCCTGCTGTCCTTGAGAAGATTGAATAATACTTTCACGCTGCTCGGTAGATGTTTTACCCGGAAGGAAGAACAAGTTAATAACAAGCGCAAGAACTAATAATCCTCCGCCCAGCCACCAAGTAGCACGGCTTAAAAAATCGGCAGTTCTTCTTGTACCGAAGGCAGCTCCCATTCCTGTGGCTCCGCCGGCAATTCCTGCTAATCCGCCGCCCTTACTTGACTGAAGCAGAACAATAATTATTAATAAAACCGAAATAATAATCGAAATTGTAATAAGTAAATAATACATGCTTTTCTCCGTGTATCGCTATTCAATGTAGCGGGGGAGGGATTCGAACCCCCGACACGTGGATTATGATTCCACTGCTCTAACCTACTGAGCTACCCCGCCATCATCATAAAAAACAGAAAACAAATATAAATAGGCGGATAAGAAACTTCAAGTAAAGTGGATTAAAAATAGAGTCCTAAAACACAATAAAAAAGGTGTATCCGGCAATAAAAACCGGATACACCCACATTCACATTAGAGGAAAAGTGATAACTACTTGAGCAGGAGCATTTTGTTCGTTTTAACAAAATTACCAGCTTCCATTCTATAGAAATATACACCTGATGCAAAATTTCCTGCATTCCAGTTATATTCATATTGACCAGGATTGTGGTGTCTGTTAACTAATACTTCTACTTCCCTACCCATTGTATCATAAATAGTCAATTTAACGTCTGATGCTTGTGGCACATTAAATCTGATAGTAGTTGCCGGATTGAACGGGTTAGGATAATTTTGTTCAAGAGTAAACTTAAATGGAATCAATTCCTCACCCTCAACATCACTAATCGTTCCGTTAAGAACTCCGAGAGTTAATTGAAGCAAGTCAACAACAAATTCAGGATTGTGCATACCCAAACTTCTGTCATCCTCAATTACCAAAAAGTTATAAGCTGCTTGAGCTTGAATTTGTGTAACTGATGAATCTGTGATCATTAAGTGACCTTCACCGTCATTAGGAAGTAATTCATAAATCTGTTCTAAAAGACCATGTACTTCTTCCTGCAAACCTTCTTCAACTCCGTCACCGTCATGATCGGCAATACCATTGATGTAAAGTTTCTTTACGTTAAAATCATCACCAACGTCACCGTGACAGGGTTCGCACGCTGCAACGTTTGCCATTCCCTCTGGGGTTCTCATTGAAAATGTGTGGGAACCGGCTATCAATGGATTACCTTCTCCGTCTTCACCAGCCGGTGCCATATGACATCCGATACAAGCTTTTTCGATTGCTTGAAGGTGAGGTGAGGTGCCTAATTGGTAACCCCAAGTAATTACGTTTGCACCTACAAGAACGTCCCCTTGAGTACCATAGTGAGGTCCAAAGTGAGAACTTAGATTACTTAACCAATTATCGGTATAATCGACAGCATCTCTTCTGCCTTTGTGGCAATTAATACAAAGTCTTCCTTCATTTGACAGAGGAACGTCAGTTCCGTCTGACAATTGTGCTGTACTTAATCTCACTTGTGCTGGATTTTCTGCTGAGTGAGGATCATGACAAGTTGCACAAGTAATCACTGTTGCCGGAGGTGCCTCAGTTAAAGGAACTTGTCCCCCTTTTACATAAGCAACAAAACCAGAACCGCTATGGCAATTTGCACATCCTGCTCTTCCGCCTGCATAACCAACATTAGGACCTTGAGCATGCACTGAATATTCCCATTCTCTCGGGAAGTAGTGATGTGTGCCTTGATCATGGCAGGATGCACATACATCAACTTCAATTGTTGATACCATTCTTGCATCTTGTGTCAGGTAAAAGTGATTTCCTCCCGGTCCGTGGCAGGCTTCGCATTGTACTCTGGCGCGTGACATTGCTTCTGGATAAGTTTCAACCATTGCATCCCAAACACCCGGTGCTAATTCTTCCGGGAAAACAAATTCAAAATCGTCAAAACCATTGTTGACGGCTGTAGGATTTGGATCGTATCCGGTGGAATGGCACTCTAAACATGATTCTCTGAAATGTGAGCTTAATTCACCATTCAATGCCCATTCAGTATCAAAATAGTGTCCGGTTCCTTTCCATTTGGCGGTAATGCCTTCGTGGCAATAACCGCAGTTCGGCTGTTCTGTTAAGGCACCAAGATACATTGCAGCATTAACTGTAATCTCAGCGATTGCACCGTCACTGAATACTTCAATAACATACTTGCCTGCTAAATCCGGAGTGAAGGCGGCAAATTGAGTATTATCTCCTTCGTTCTGAGTGCCACCCATAGTAGCATTTGAACCTTCAGGTTTTGTAGGTATTGTCCAATTAACATCCCCGAGTGCTCCTTCTCTGTTCATAACACTCAGATAGACTTCGGTACCAACTCCAACATTCTGCAATCCCGTAAATGAATATCTGAATAAATCTGCTTCGTTTTCAGCAGCAATTCTTGATGAAACACCATGCATTTTGAGAAGAAGATCCGGTTGTGCATAGAGGAAAGATGTGCCGAAAATTAAACACAGGAGTAGGATTGTAATTCTTTTCATTATGACTCCTCTTAATTAATTAGTTGATTTCTTATTTTATTTATCGATTGAATCGCTTCAAACAATTCCGATTGTTCAACGGGTTTTATTGAATAATAGTAAACACCGATTCCGCAAATTAATCTTCCCCTTTCAACTGATGAATCCGATGTCAAAAAAATGACTTTCAGTTTCTTGTTCACCTTTAACAAAGCCGCTAAAATTTGTGGTGAATCGTTTGAAAGAAAATCATCGTCCAAGATAATGGTGTTAAAACTATCAGAACAAACAGTGGACATCACTTCAAGTGCGTTTTTCTCACCGCTATAAACAATGAATTTTATTGAGAGAGATTTGCATACTTTCTCAATTTTTCCCAGTAATTCTTTATCGCTCGAAATAGTTATTAAATCCATATTAAATACAAGCAAATCCGATACCAAAGTTTTATTATGTTTATTTTTATTCTGTGGAGTTGAAACCTCTCACTAATCTCACTAAAAAGTACCGCTATTCGCTAAAAAGACATTTTTACCCAAGTTCTAAAACTGAGAAAATGGATTTTTTTTTCAAGATTTCTGAGACAAATTTGTCACAGCGGGGACATTAATGCCACATAATTAAGCTTTCCTTTATGTAAAATATTTATATTTTTGGGACTTCTATATCGGTTTAAAAGAAAAGCAAATTATGTTCAATACAATAAAAGCCAAGTTTATTTTAGTGATACTTACAATCATAATTTTGGGAGTGGGTATTCCGAATTTCTTTTTGCTGCAGCAGTTTAGGAGCAACTTTGCCGAAAGGTCGATCATTTTGTTGGAAACCTCCTTAAATGTCGCGCGGAACGGTTTGGTTAACTGTATGAATACTCATGGCAAAAAAGATATTCCTAATATTTTGGAAAGCGTGTCCGAGAACGAATGGATCGATCATGCAAGAATAGTGGATACTGAGGGAACAATATTATACTCCTTAGATCATCGCGAAGAAGGTAAAAGTTTTTTTGAGATTGATTCAGAACATAAATTCGGAAAAACAAGATTAATTAATTTAATTGAAGATAAAGGAGTTTATTCAGCTACAGAACCGATATTCAATACTTCTCAATGCCAAACATGTCATGATCCCTCACAGGAAATAATTGCTTACTTGGATATTGACACAAGATTGACCAGCGCCGAAAATCGTTTTTACACAGGAACAATTCATTCGGTTTACTTAGGAATTGCAATACTCTTTATTCTATTTGTTGTGCTTTATATTTTATTTAACAAGTTTATAAATAATCCGCTGAAGAAATTCATGTATGCACTCGATGAAGTTGAAGCAGGTAATCTAAACATCCGGCTTCCGCAAGAAACTGATGACGAATTCGGAATCATCGAAAAGCATTTTAATAAAATGGTTAATAATCTAAAAGATTCAAAACGAAAAATTGAAGAACTGCATTTCGAACAACTTCAACATGCAGATAAACTAGCAACCCTTGGTGAACTTACAGCAGAAATTGCGCATGAAATAAATAATCCATCGGCAATAATTCTTTCACGGGTGGATTATTTGCAGATTGAAGCTAAGGAAAACGAAAACCTTAAAAAATTCGATGAGGATCTTAATGTAATTGCCAATCAAATAGACAGAGTTTCGGCAATTACAAGCAATATTTTGCGATACAGTAAAAAACTTTCTAAGGAGTTTCAGAAAGTAAATCTGGCAAAAATTGTTAATGAAAGTCTAGAAGTTCTGCATCCAAGAGTACGTAAGAAGCGAGTGATTATAAAAAAGTCCATCCCAGATGAAGAAATTTTTATTAACGCTGATCAGGTTCAGATAGAGCAGATGATAATAAACCTGGTTAATAATGCCGTTGATGCCATTGAAGAGGACGGAATTATCGACATCAAACTTGAAAGTAAAAACGGAAAGGCAGTTCTTAAAATTTCGGATAATGGAAAGGGAATTGAACAAGAATTGCTTGATCAGATTTACTCTCCGTTTTTTACCACAAAAGAAAAGGATAAGGGAACAGGCTTAGGCTTATATATTGTTAATAACATAATTAAAAATCATAATGCTGAAATCAGATGCAGCAGCAAAATAAACGAAGGCACGGAATTTAAAATAAGTTTCAACAGGATAATTAATGAATAAGATTAAAGTACTACTCGTCGACGATGAAATCGAAATGCTGAACAGCATCGAAAAAATTCTATCAAAAAGAGGAGATCTTAAAGTACAAGCAGAAAACGATCCTGAAAAAGCAATCAAGTTAATTGAAAGGCAGAAATTTAATCTTATCATAACTGATCTGAAAATGGGAAATATTTCTGGAATTGATGTTCTCAAAAAAGCGATGAATCATTCGGCGGAATCTAAGGTAATCATAATTTCGGGATATGGAACTATTGAAGCAGGTGTTGAAGCCACAAAATTAGGAGCATTCGATTTCATTGAAAAACCTTTTACCTCAAAAAAACTTTACGATAAAATCGATCTAGCCATCAAAGAGTTTGTCACTTCGCCCAAAGAAACTATTTTCGAAAACACAATTGATGAGCAGACAGGTATCGTTTCCAAAAGCAAGCAGATGCAGGAAATAATCTCTTTAGTGAACAAAGTTTCGCAAGGTAATATGACGGTGCTTATAACCGGTGAAAGCGGGACAGGAAAAGAACTTATAGCAAGGGCTATTCATAAATTGAGCAGCAGAAGTGTTAACCCATTTGTTCCTGTCAACTGCGGCGCACTGCCCGAAAGTTTGTTTGAAAGCGAACTATTTGGACATGAGAAAGGCGCTTTTACTGGAGCCGTAAGAACAAAACCTGGGCTTCTCGAATTTGCAAACGAAGGAACATTCTTCTTTGATGAAATAGGCGATATGAGTCCGGCTCTTCAAGTAAAACTTTTAAGAATGCTCGAAGAAAGAAAAATAAGACGAGTCGGTGGTGAGCGTGAAATAAACATTGATGTCAGAATAATTGCCGCGACTAATCAAGAAATCGAAAATATGGTTAAGGAGAAAAAATTTAGAGAAGATTTATACTTTAGATTGAATATGATGAAGATCGAGATTCCTCCCTTGAGAGAAAGACCTGAAGATATAATTCCCCTTGCAAAATATTTTCTGAATGAAGTCTGTGCTCAGCACGATGGAAAGAAAAAAATATTTTCAGAAAGAGCAGAAGAGTTATTGGAAAATTATTCATGGCCGGGCAATGCGAGAGAATTGCAAAATATGGTTGCACGTGCATCCTATTTGTGTACTTCAACTACCATAGACAGCTCGGATATACCAATACCCGGAGCAAAGGATTCATCAACAATAGATAATTCGATTTTAGAATTACCGTTTAAAGATGCTAAGAATAAAATCCTTGAAAATTTTGAGGTTGCTTATCTAACGCACTATCTCAAAAAGAACGAAGGGAATGTATCCAAAACCGCGGAGGAATGCGGTATCGACAGAAGACATCTCCACAGATTGATAAACAATTATAATATTGTTTACGAAGATTAAAAAAAAGGCTCTATTGAGAGCCTTTTTTAAGTACATTATTTTAATAGCTGCAACTACTTTCTTGATTCTTTTGTTCTTCTTACAGCCGAGATTGAAAAACCGAGCACAACAATTAAAACGCCAGCCCAAACTAAGTTTATAAAAGGTTTAATGCTTGCCTCAATTGTGAGCACTTCTTTCGTTGCAATGACATTTTTTGTGGTCTCATCTAAAGTCGAAAAGACTACCTGAACATTCCCGGATGCATCTAAATTTTCTAGATCAACTTTCAAATTCATATCCTCAATCATGTCCGGAACAAACGATCTTTCCCCGTTCTTGTTTTGAAGTCTTGGTTCAATATTAACCGTATTGCTGCCGTCCGAAACAGTCATTTTTGCTCCGATGTAGAAATCACCTCCGGACTGCATAGCAGCCATCGCTTCAGGTGGAAAATTAAAAGAGTCAAAAGTAATTGTTAAACCGTTGAATTCCTTTGCCTCTCCTTTTCTCATCATTATTGATTGCCCGGCATTCGATGATTTTGAACTACCATCTTCATAACCGACAGGCGAAATGTAAAAATCATCCATTAACCTATTCCAGATATCCGGCTCTCGCATAAGACTATTATTAAACTCAGCTATGTACATTACCGGCGAAACAACATTCTTGCTCCCGTTCTTATCCACTTCGATGTTGAAAGCATATTTAGTGCCGTTCTCAATTGGCGTGTATCCGAGAAATGTTAAACTATGTCCGAAGACTTGTGCGCTTTCTCCTTTTGCAAGATCAAGGTGTTCGTCTTTCGAAAAAGCACCGGAAGCAAGGGCTCCCAAAAGGAAAACTGCAAATCCTATGTGGGCAATATATGCTCCGATATAACTTTTCTTCCCCTTCCAAATTTTGTAAGCAATTTCTGCATTGACAAAAATTGTGAAGTTAACAGAAATTGCAAGGAGGATAAGCATAAAATCATAAAGACCGCCGAAAACAACCATTAACAATGTTGCAGCCAAAGTTGAAATTATAGCAAACTTCGAGTTTTTAATAAGTGCTTCACCTTTAGTTTGCTTCCATTTTAGGAGTAAGCTAAAGCCGTTCAGAAGACCAATGATGATTGCTATCGGTAAATTAAGTTCGTTATAAAATGATATTTCAACTGACGTGCCGAAGATTGGAGCAGATGTTCCGACAGTAATGATCAATGCACTTGCAATCAACGCAACTGCCCCGGTGAAAAGTGCAAGCTCACGTGAAAGTAGATCTTCTTCATAATTAAAATGCTTCTCCAAATATTTCCATCGGAAAATAATTCCGCCAATTCCGAGAAGAGTGAAAAATCCGACAAACAAAATCAAAAGCCAGTAAACTAACATACCCGGTTCCGCAAAAGAGTGAACTGAAGCATCGCCGAGTATTCCGCTTCTTGTAAGGAATGTGGAATAAAGTACAAGAAGATATGTCATAATAGCCAGGATTAAATTCGTTTTCCCGAATCTGCCTGTCCCTCCTTTAGCTTGAGTTTTCTTCTGAATTAATAGTGTATGAACCGAAGCAACTCCAACGATCCATGGAACTAAACTTGAATTTTCTACCGGGTCCCAACCCCAGTATCCGCCCCATCCGAGAACACCGTACGCCCAATAACCACCGAGCATAATTGCAAGTCCCAAGATCATAGTGCCTGAAAGAACCCATGGTAGTGCTTGTTTCACCCAATCTCTATATTCATTTTTCAACAACGCTGCGAAGGCAAAAGCAAACGGAACAGTTGCCATCGAAAAACCGACAAATAAAATCGGAGGATGAATCTGCATCCAGAAATTTTGAAGAAGTGGATTTAATCCCTTTCCCTTAATCAGAAAATCTTCAAACGCAATTCCGTTTGCGGTAAGTGTTCCCATGAATTCAGGACTTAATCTAACGAACGATTGTCCCGAACCCGGATCTTGGAATAAAAAATTCTGAAGAAAGGACATGGAAAGGAACGATTGATTCAAGTGCTTTATCTCAACAAATGTCGGCTCCGCCCAAATATATGAAAATGGATTTTTAAGCATCGGGCTAACCATTAGCAGAAGGAAAGCAGCAGCAAGCGTAAAAATCATCATTACTCTTGGTTCAAGATCTTCTCTTTTCGAAGTGTACTCAAGCAGTACGAGACCTACAATTGAGGTGAAGAGAAGCCAGAGCATAAAACTTCCTTCCTGTCCGGCATAAAAGGTCGACATCAACAGTCCGGTAGGAAGTTCTCCATTGCTGTAGTTAAAAACATATTTATATTCATATTGATGCGTTAATATTGCATGCATCAAGAGTGCACTTGCAATTATCACAAAAATTGTCATTGAGTGATAACCAAGCCGTGCGAATTTCAGTGTATTATTATACCCTTTGTAGGTAAAATAATACATAATTATTGTGAACACGCTGAAAATTAATCCAGCGGTAATTGCTATATTACCAAACATGGGAACTCCTTTCCGCTAAATGTTGCTTGCTGTGTCCTCAGTGTACTGTTCTTCGTATTTGGATGGACATTTTGTTAAAATATCTGAGGCTATAAAGTAGCCGTTTTTATATTTCCCAGTAACAACTACACTTGTAGAAGATTCAAAATTGTTGGGTATTGCACCTTTATAAACGACTTTAAGCTCAACGCCTTGATTATCTATCATATAAAAAGAAAATATATTCTTTTCATTATCTATGTCATAACCTTTAGATTTAACCCAGGCGCCGGTGGCTTTAATTGTTTTATCTGTGTGTTTGATTTCGGCAAAATTGTTTTCGTAAGCTACATTTGTTTGTGTAAACAAATAGCCCATCAAACCGAGAAAAACTACGATGATAAATCCGCCAACTATATATTTATTTTTCATTTGATTCAATCTCCTTTAATTCTGCTTCAATTTTTTTAAGCCGATTATCTGCGCTCATCATATAAAGAAAAATACCCAGCCAGACAATTAAAACTATAAACATCACTATGTATATTGAATTCGATTCTAAAAATGCAAAAAAACCTTCCACAATTACCTCAAATTATTTTTTTTGAAAGCTTATCATAAATGATAATTGATCTATAAGCTATTTTCCACATCCAGTAGTAGAGAATTGAAAAAACAGCTAATGATATATAAAAAACCAGCATCATGTTTGCGTTCATTTGGAAATCGACAACAGGTCCGGCATTCGTATCATCAGCGGATCCGGGATGAAGTCCTACCATAATTCTCGGCATAATGAAGATGAAAAACGGAACTGTCAAAAAAGCAATTATCGAATAAACAGCCGAGAGTCTTGCCCTTTTATCCTCATTTTCAACGGCAGAACGTAAAGCAAACAAAGAACCGTAAATCAACAAAAGAATGAAGATGCTTGTTTCCCTTGGATCCCAGTGCCAAAACGCTCCCCAAGTAAATTTTGCCCAAATTGAGCCGGTAACAGTAGCAAGTATACAGAATACCATCCCAATCTGTAATGCAGCATTTGACTTTGCATCGTCATCCAAATTCTGTTTGACCAAGTACTTTATTCCATAAACCATAGCCATTAAGAACGCAATTACTGAAAGCCAAGCAGTTGGTACATGAAAGAAAATTATTTTTGCTTTTTCTTCCAGCCCGGGAATAAAAGGGAATTCGTACCAAGCTGAAGGTCTTTCAACTATCGGAAAAGTTATACCTGCAACTATAACAAAAACCATTCCTAAGAATAAAATAATTTTCCAGATCATAAAAAGAATAGTTTCTCCTATTTAAGAATTTGTCTGAGAAAAATAAGAAAGTGTAATGAAACTTACAAAGAAGAAAGAATAGACCAAATTTCAGTTTGATTGTTAGAATTTCCAAAACTTATTTGTAATTTTTACGTCCAAATAACTGTACGAATTTTTCAAATCCTTAAATTTACAAGGATTATTGTGAACTCAAAAAATCCTATAAAAAGGATATTCGATCTGTATACAAGCGATCTAAGTTTTACAGAAATCGAAAGATTGATTAAAAGAGAATCAGCAGAAGTATACGAATTTTTTAAAAATGATATCCCCAAAAGCAGCACTTCCAGAAATAAGGTTGTGCGAGCTTTAATATTTTTGCGAAGTTTGTTTAATGCATTTCTGCTTAAACTTTCCCCCGCAAGACGCATTATCTACCTTCTTACACTTTTGATTTTTATAATAGGCTACCTGAACAATATGGGAAGTTATGTTATTGTTTCTTTTGTAATATTAAACTTTCTTCTTGCTTTCGAACTGGCTGATAAACTTCTTACAAAAAGTGAACTTCAAGTTGCCAGGAAAATTCAAACGGATTTGATGCCCAAAATTCCTCCAAAGATCAATAATTTTGAAGTATCTGCTTATTATGAATCGGCTAAAGAAGTAGGTGGTGATTATTTCGATATATTTAAGTCGGAATCGGGTGATAAAACTTATCTAATAGTCGGCGACATTTCGGGCAAAGGAATGGCTGCAGCACTATATATGGTAAGAGTACAGGCAATTCTTCATTCACTTATTTCAAATTTTTCGAACTTAAGAGATATTATAATAAGTTTAAAGGATAATTTTGATAAGAAGTTGCTTCCGGAATACTTTTTAACATTGGCAGCTGCTTCAATTGATGACAAAGGCACAATAACTTTATGCCGTGCCGGACATCCGCCAATAATTCATTATAAAAGCAGCACAGATACGTTTGATGAAATCAATCCGAAAGGAATAGGAATCGGATTAAAAGATAACGGAGCTTTCGCAAAAATTTTAGAAACCGTCGAATTGAAACCGGAACCTAACGATATACTTTTCTTTTATACGGACGGAATCACCGAATGTATGAACGAATCAAGACAGCAGCTTGGATTAAATCCTGTGAAAAATGTACTGAAGAAATATGCCGGTTCTCCCCCGGAAATAATTCAGAAAGAAATAATAAAAGAGATTGAGAATTTCCGCGGCGAAAATATACACAGCGATGATATTACAATGATAATTCTTAAAGCAGTTTAGTTGATGTGAATTTGAAACTCATCATCATTCGGTCTAATTTGATCGTACATATTTTTTAGTGATGTGAATGCAGTTTTATTTCCTCTTATTGCGGCATTGCGGTAATATTTTGCAGCCGCAGCTTTATCTGTTCTAACTCCTAAACCGTTTTCATAACAGTAGCCGAGTGCAGTTTGAGCAAGCACAGAACCTTCATCACTTGCGGCAACCAAAGTGGTTATATCTTTTTGTTCAAATTCATTTTCCAAAATGTTTGTAAAAGCAATTCTTACTTTTGCCTCACGGCTGCCTAACTCTGCTGCTTTTGTCCAATATTCAATTGCTTCGTCTTTATCTTTGTCGATTATCGTCCCGGAGTAATAAGCCAATCCCATTTCTATTATGGAAGGAATATGATTTTTTGTCGCAGCCTTTTCAAGAAGTTCAAGTGCCTGCTCGTAGCTTAGCCTGTAATCAAAACCCATCGCTGTCAATCCTGCCCAAGCGTACATTGCTTCGGGATTTCCCGCATCAATTCCTTTTTGCAGCAGATTAAAAATTGAAGGAGATTTAATGTAGCTTAATATCGCTTCGGCACTTTTATTTGAACCAAGTCTGAAAGCTCTTATGTAATAAGAAAGTGCAAGGACCGAATCCCTTTCTCTTCCAATTCCCCTTTGGTAAGATTTGCCTGTTATAAAAAGTGCTTCGGGACTTCCGCTATCCGCAGCGAGTTTAATTAAACCGGTGCTGGAAGTATCTTGGGTGTTATTGAAGATTGATTCATTTGATACACCCAAAATATTTTTTAATTCATCTTTGTTTTTATTTAATAATTCTCTTATTGATGCAACTTGCTCTTCTTCGGAAAGTGTGTCTCCTTCAAAATCAATAAAATCAAACTGCCAATTTTGCGGCATAAGAGAAGATGAATCTGCGAGAAATATTTCTTGATCTTGATTGACTCCGGTCGATGATTTTTTTTCAAAATTTGTAACAAGACCGGATTCTTTCAATTGTTTTAATGTTTCTTTTGCATAATCTAAACCGAAATCAGCGGCTTCTTTTATCCAAGAATAGGCTTTGTTGTAGTCCCTGTTCACCACAAGATTATCGGTATAAAATATTCCCATTGCATATTGACTTTCAGCCATTCCGGCTTCAGCGGCAAATTTAAAATTCTTAAATGCCTCGAACGGATTCCATTCCGTGCCTGTTCCCGTATTCAACATAATGCCATAATTAAATCGAGCGACGGTCAAGTTCTTATCAACTGCTTTTTTTATCCACCTCACAGCTTCGCTTGTATCTTTTGGAAATCCGCGTCCTAGCAGATATCTTAACCCCAGTTCGTGTTCGGCAAATGGATCTCCCTCGTTTGCTGCTTTCACCAGAAGATAGCCCGAAATTAAGGGATATGATGGGTACTGCGGTTTAATAAGCGGATATTTCCTCGGAGCTTGGTTATTCTTAATCACCAGACTCTTTGTAGAATCTTGAGCACTAATTCCGCTTGAAAGCAGAAATATGAACACTAATAGAAAAAATATTATTTTATTATTCACGCAGTCTGTATGTTACTTAATGAAGCTTAATTTTAATTAAAATAGGATTAGTTAACAAGTCGAATAAATAGACATTTTACGAATTCGATTTATTCCCGGTGAGATATTTTTCCATGATGTAATAATTTTTACCGTCCTTGGTTTGATAAGATGTTGTATCCATAAGATTTTCGATAATAAACAATCCCATTCCGCTTTCTGGAATCGAATCAATGTCCGATGGATCAAAATCTAATTTAGCCTCAGAAAAATCCTTTCTTGAATTGCCCGCATCAATGATCGTAAAACTTAATTTTTCCTCCGATCCTTCGGCAAGTACTTCGATGATTTTTTCCTTATCCACACCGTAAGCATGTTTTACGATGTTATTCAGCGCTTCTATTAAACACATCTCAACTTCGTCGCAAATCCTTTTTTGAACAGAGTTATGACATAGAAAACTTGCGATCTCATGCGCTGCACGAACAACGTTGCTGTAATCACTTTCGATTAAAAATCTCTTCTCAATCATTTATTTTCAGCTATTACAAAATTAGAATTAAAGTAATATTGAATTTATAGAGAAAACGTAATAGTAATTTACTCATTTTTTTAATACGGTATCGAAGTAAAAAAGTAAACGGACTTAGGAGCTATTTCCACTTCCAATTTATTGTTTTTACTTTTCACTTCAGACAACGGCAGCGGAAATTGATCAGTGTTCACTTTTCGTTCATTTTTATTGTAAACAAATTTTTTAAAAGTTCCGTCTTCATCAAGAATATTTGTCAAGTTAACTTTTACTTTGCGTTCCGAATTGTTAATTAAGCAGTAAGTCCAATAACTATTTTTCTTATCGCCTACCCTCGCAGCAATGGTATATAGCTTAGCGTATTTCGGAAAGGTTCTGTAAATATCTGCCCCTTTAGGAATGTAACGGCTGAGAAGTGACCAAACATAGAAATAAGGTCTTGTCTTCATTCCGTTTTTTTTATCTTTCCACAAACCGAATTCAAAATCTTCATGACTGTTATCGTCCATCATCCAGGCGAGAACTGCATCAACACCGGCATTGAGAGCAAGTGAGGCATAACTTGCCATAAAATTTCCGTAGGAAACAGAATCTATCCATGGATGCTTTTCGGTCGAAAGTCCGTCCGCCATTCCGGCTTCGGTAATGAAAAAATATTTTTCGTCAAAATTTGGATCATTTTCTTTAACGTATGAGATCATTCCGTCAAGATAACTTTTCAAATCACCGTTATAAACTTTTTCTTGAAACTCATATCGGTGAATTGTGTAATGATCCAAATAATCCCTCAGAGAATTAACGGAATTATAAAACCAATTATCATCCCAGCTTTGACCAGGACCTACGATCTGTACTTTACCGTAGAGACGTTTTTCAATCAATTTGTTATGAAGTTTTTTTATTCCCTCAGACCATCTTGGAAAATCCATAACTTCATAATTCGGTTCGTTCACAAGAGAAATATATTTTATGCAGGTGTAGCCTTTAACATTTATAAAATAATCAAGATAATCGGCAATAATATCCAAGAACCTGTTGTCATCAACATAATTTATTCCTGCAATCTGTACCCAGTCTCTTTCAATTCCCCATTCGGTTAGAAGTACAGTTACTCCGCGGGATTGACAGTAGTCTAGATGACGGTAAAGTGCAGCCATATCCTCGTTTTCCCAATCATACTTACCGTCCGAAACAAAGCACCATTTTGCGAGCATCATTATTCTCACAAACGAGGTTTTCATCCAATCGATACGCTTTGAAATAATTTTAAAGTCTTCATCGGTCACTTTATTTAGATTATAATGACGCGAATCCCATTCTGCTCCGAAGCCTTGAAAATTTTCATATACGCTGTTCTTTTCGTCTATGATTAAATCAAGTTCGATTGTTTGCGAGGAAAGTGTAGCAGTAAATACAAAAAAGAAAACAATAATTGTTCTCATTAATTTTCCGATAAATGAATAAAAAAAAGCCGCCTTCCCTTTAAATAGCAAAGCGGCTCTATGGAAATAAGTTTTATTTTATAAGAATCATTCTTTTTGAATCAACAAATGTTTGATTTGCGTTAACAGCTTCTAATCTGTAAATATAAACACCTGAGGATAAATTTGAAGCATTTACTTCTATCTCGTGGTGACCCGGTTTCACGACATCATTTAACAATTCGACAACCATCTCACCGAGAATATTGAACACTGACAGTTTAACCTTACTTTCTTCCGGAACTGTATATTCAATCTTTGTTGATGGGTTAAAAGGATTAGGATAGTTTTGGCGAAGCACAAAGTTCTCGGGCACAATTTCTATTTCCACACTGTTCGAATAACTGAAAGTTCCGTCAAAGTCTATTTGTTTCAGTCTATACTTAATTGTTCCCGATGCACTTTTACCAATCTCATCAACAAAAGAATATCTATTAATTTCCGAAGTCGTTCCTTTGCCGTCAACGAATCCCGTTGCTGTCCATTCTGCAGTTGTTTTATCATCCGTATCAAACATTTTTTGAACTTCAAAACCGCTGTTATTTGTTTCGGTAGCTGTCTCCCAATTGAGCATCACTTTGTTATCTATAACATCAGCGGAAAATGCAGTTAATTCAACCGGAACTATATCCACTATCACGGTAATCGGAACAATAATCTGCGCTTTATCCGGCGCGTTGGAATCAATAATTAAATCCATAGTGTAAGTTCCGTTATCCAGATCCTCCGTATCAAAGTTCAATCCGATATTTGCCGAATTACCGTTCCAAACTGTTCCGCCAGCAAGGTTATTTCCTGTAATCCATTCCGGTTCCTCCATAAACTGTAAAGCAAAATTATTGCTTGGGGGATATGACGAATTATAAGCAACCTCAAGACCGATGGAACCGTTACCATTTTCGATTCCAACTGTTGCGGAATTCTTTGTTCCAATCATTTCGTTGTAGTAAATTCTGATTTTGCCGCTCTCGTAAATCACTATTTGGAATGTAAATGAACCGCTTGATCCGCCTTGTGCAGGAGAAAAATACTTTTGCCAGTCGGTAAACTGTACGACAAATTTGTCAGAGTAAGATTTATAATAAACTTCACCTTGGCTTGATCCATCAAGATCATCCCAAAATGCTGCGATGATTGCATCCGGAGCTAATTCATCCGGAATTGGTCTGTTATTTCTGTAACTATCCGGAATACTTGCAAAGCTTACAAATCCGTTAGTCGAAATTCTGAGTGAATTATAATTTGTTCCATAAAATGAAAAAACAAATCCTAAAGGCAGCGAATTCGTATATCCGTCATCTTTGTTTCCGTTTGAGAAACTGACAACAGTGCCATCCGTGCTTATATCCACCCAATCATATTCTGGACCTCCCTCCAAATCGCTGTCTCTCCATAAATAACCATATTCATCCGGACCTCCTGTTCCTGTAAGTGAAAATGACGGAACAGTGCCGCTCCCTTTTTGCGTAGCCTCTTTTTCTAAATTAGTCTTTGTTATTCCTATTGAATTAACGCCAACACTAACTGCTCTGGAAGGAAAATTATGATTATCCAAAACAGCGCTGAAGTTAAGAGTGGATGGATCAACGGTTGTGTTTGAAACAACAACATTTTCCGACCATTGTTCGTTTGGTTCTACATTGTAAATAAGTTGTGCCGGATTAACCGATATTTGAGGGGCCGTTAGTGTTGAGCCGTTAGCCGGATTTGAAATATCGGAATAATTATTTTGATCGTCACGTGCTTTAATTGCAAAATGATAAGTTTGATCCGGATCAAGGTCTGGAACATCAAAAGTTTCCTGCAAACCGGAATTCGAGGGAATTGGAGCGTTTAAAATTTGTGTTGCTGCATCAAATTGAGCATCGTTGGTAATTGGCGAGTTAGACATTCTAAGATCGTATCTAAAAGCTTTTCCGTCCGTTCCGTCATCTCCCGTCGCTGTCCACGTAAGATGAACACTGTTTGAGGTGGCAGAATTATTTACTACTGCTAAATCTGTAATTGGATCGGGAGCAATTTCATCAATTTCTAATCTAAATGATGCAATTTGAGTTTTCCAGCCAGTACTGCTTGTAGAGGGCATATATTCGGTAGTGTACCAAAATGCACCGCTTGCCGGATCTACTGACATTGTGCTGTAATCTCCCCATCTTCCGCGTCCGGATTGTGAACCGGTTTGTGAACCTCCGCCGGCTATGATTTCTCCCTCATCGATTGTCATCTGACCCAAAGGATCACCGGCATATCTTCCCGTAAACCTGATTGACGGGAATGTGGAGGAACTTGATACGCTATAACCTAATGCAATATTTCCCGAAGCATCCATCGCAACACTTCCCATCCAGCGATGATCTCCGTCATCAGGCGCGTACGTACCTTCCTGATAAAGACTCCAGCCTGCACCTGTATCTCTTAATTCGAACCAACGTTTTCCTGCTCGACCGCTTCCTGCGTTTACTGAAAAACAGGATACCATTGCTTCATGAGTACCAAAGTTTCTGTACTGCAGACGAAACATCATTCTACCGGCTAGAGTTTCCAAACCTTGTGATGTGCCCGGTTGTGGAATTGAACTGAGGCTTGTGCTGTAAGCACTTGAGCTGATATTTGTAGGACCATTTATTGTCGAATTTGCAGTATTGTTCCAATCCACATCGACTGTCCATAAATTATATCCGCTGCTTCCTCTTAAATTCATGAACATTCCCGGTGTTCCCGGTGGTGGAGGAGTTCCATCAGCATCTGCTGGAAGCAAACTTCCATACGAGATTCCTAAATCAAAGAATACCATTTCGGCTGGATCGCCGTTTAACATTGCAGCCTTTTCAACTACGGCTACACCAGCACCTTGATATGACAGCGAGCCTGCGGAAAATTGATTAATCGAAATATAATATCCATCAGGCCAAGCACCTATTTTTGGATAGTCCGGCATATCTGTGAATTGAAATGCATATCTGTGCCACGAACCTAACGGATCACTTGTTTCTGATATTGCAATTAATTCATAGAAGGGACCATTGGGAAAGTTTGGAAGTGCAAATTGACTCATTAGCCATCTTTCAGCTTCATCATCCCACAATACAACTGGGTCTCCATCATTTGAACCTGTCCAAGGACCAGTAAAACCATTCCAGAGTGTGCTGTTTTGTACCGGACCGTAAACTAATGTTCCGTCCTTTTCATAAATTGCAAAATGCAGGTTGATCATCTGAATATAGTGATCCGGACCAATATCACCTTCAGTATCCGGTGGAAAACCACCGAATAAATTCCCGACGCCATCAATGTTTACATCAAGAATAGGTGTTGGTGCTCTTCCGGATTCGGTCTGAAGCCGCGGGTCAAAATCCGGTTCGCCGTCTGTGTTAAAATCTCCAAGAATATGTGTTTTATTGGGTATTGCACCACCTGTCGCTTCCCAAAAACTTCCTGGTGCAACGTGAATAATTTCCATATCTCTCAAAGGAATTGTTTTATCATTTTTGTACGAAGTTGTAACTTTCTTTGGTGTTAGGGTTACACTTTGTGCCTGAAGTGAAACAAATAAAAATGCATATAAGAAAATAAAGGATAACAACCTTTTCATGGTTCCCTCTTATGGTTAAATTATGTTAAATACTATGAAAAATTAAAATAGTAATTCGTTGGAATAAAATCCAAGCAAAACAATAATTATTAATTCGCGATTTGAATCCGATTGAAATTTTCTGCATCAAACTGTACAAGAAAAACTAATACTATTAAAATGGAGAAAAAATGACTGAACATTTAACAAAAGAAACTTTTTTGCAGAAAGTCTTTGATTTTGAGAACAATAAAGAATGGAAATTCGGTGGTGAACTGCCTTGTCTCATCGATTTTTATGCAGATTGGTGCGGTCCGTGCAAAATGGTTGCTCCTGTTCTCGAAGAACTATCCGAAGAATACGAAGGGAAAATAAATATCTATAAAATAGATACTGAAGTTGAACAAGAATTGGCAGCTGCATTTGGAATTAGAAGCATTCCATCGCTTTTATTCTGCCCCAAAAACGATCAACCGCAGATGGCTATGGGCGCACTACCGAAAGATCAATTGAAAAAAGCTATTGAAGAAGTTTTGTTGAAGGATGAAGTAGAACAATCCGCTTAGTTAAAAGTTAATGCAAAAAAAAAGCCCGGCATCAAACCGGGCTTTTTTGTGAGCACACATACTTAATTTATTCTAACTAATTCAATTCTACGATTTAAAAACCTTCCTTCCAGCGTATCGTTGCTTGCTCTCGGATTTGCAGAACCATAACCGATTGCTCTCAGTCGGTTTCTATCGACATTTCTATTTATGAACCACTGCATTATTGCCTCTGCCTGTCGCTGAGTCAAATCCAAATTATATTGTACATCTCCTATGTTATCCGTATAAGCACGGATTTCAAAATTATAAGCAGGGTAACTTCTGAAAAGGTTAAGTACTTCTTCCAATTTACTTATTGATGAAGGGGCAATTTCACCGGAACCTCCTAGAAAAGAGACACCATTTAAAACTAATGGAACTCCCACGATAACGATATCATCATCAGGATAATTTGGATCAGTTCCGTTTTCAATTTCCGTGAGATCGTCGGCAAGTCCTCCGTCTGTATCAATCAGAAGCGGATTTGTTTTATGAGTCATAACTTCTTCATAATCAGTTAATCCATCTCCGTCAGTATCTGCTTTTAGCGGATCTGTGTCATAGAGAATAATTTCATCTCTATCGCTCAAACCGTCTCCATCAGTATCGTATTTCATAGGATCTGTGCCATATTCTAAAACTTCAGCACCGTCCAAAATTCCGTCTTGATCGCTGTCAGCCGAATTCGGTCTTGATTTATAAATTATTATTTCTTCATAATCAGTTAAACCATCTTGATCTGAATCGACACTGAACGGACTTGTATGGTAGACTAAAACCTCATCGCCATCGCTGATTCCGTCATTGTCGGAATCTTTTACATCGGGAAACAGTCCGACACTCATTTCATATTCATCAGTGAGACCATCACCATCTGTATCTTTAGCCGAGGTTAAATTATAGAATGAAAATCCTAGCGAAACGTGAAAATATCCATCGTTCGGAGAATCTCCCGGATAAGTGAAATAATTAAGATCATCCGAAAATGTATATGTATAGCCAAAATTAACATCGGCAGTCATAAACTTATTGATCTTAAATTCAACACCTAATCCTGAGGGAATATATGCTGTCCATCCTTTATCTTTAACTGGACCTAGAGAAACCGTTGAAGGAAATTTAGCTGTCCAAAAATTCATTCCCCCAACACCCGTAAATATATATGGATTGATAAAACTTATCTTGAAAGGATTGATAAGAAATTTTAGATCAAAGGGTATGTACTTCGACTGCCAATAATGCAAATCGAAATCCAATCCGGCTAATGTTCCGTAACCCGCACTTAATTCAACATCAAGTGGATTTACAATTTCGAACCGCATTAAACCGCGAAACTGATAAGAAGCTTTATATGCACTGCTTTCATAAAATTCGGTTGATGGAAAAATTTGTGAGTAACTCAAACCGAGTTTAACTCCATAATCATGAAACTGTGCATTGAGTGAAACACTTAACACGAAAAACAGTACAAATATTTTTATTTCTTTTATCATCTAAAAACTTTTTCTTTTTTAATATTAGTAGCCAAATTTAGTTAAATTTAGAATAATTTGAACAACAAACTGAATTAAAGAAATTATTTATTAATCCTACTTGATATAAATCATCTTCTTCGATCCGGTAAAAATTAAGTTCCCATTAGTAATAATCGTTATTCGATAAAAATAAACACCGGTTGATATATTACCATAATCGCTAAAATCCAAGGATATTAAATGCTTTCCAGCAGAAAAAGTTTCAGAAATTATTTTTCCAACTTTCACGCCGAGCACGTTGTAGATTTCAATACTTACATCTCCATTTTCCGGAATTGAAAATTCAATATTCGTTTGCGAATTGAAAGGATTGGGATAATTTTGATTCAATACAAAATTTTCCGGCTCTATAACTTCAAGTTCTTCATCCGCAATAAGATTTCTGCTTCCGTCGAAATCAATCTGCCACAACCGGTAATAAACTATTCCCGTACTGTAATTTTTAGTGTCGATAAAAACATAATCGTTTCTATTGCTTGTTGTTCCTCTTCCTTCCACTGAAGCAATTACATCCCAATTCTGCCTGTCAGAACTGCTTTCAATTTCAAATGCTGAATTGTTTGTTTCTGTAATAGTTGACCATTCAAGATAAATCGAACCTTCTCTATTTACAGCATTGAACGACAGAAGTTCAACAGGTACTACAGCATCCATAAGGTAATTATCGAGTGTTGTTCCGGAATTTAAAGCCGTGGTGACTTGATCATCGGGACAGCTGTCAAAGTTTCCGTCATCATCATTTCCGCTTACATAAAATTGTACATCGACAAGATTGGTATTCAATCTGCTTCTCTCAATTCTTCCTTCAATGTATGAGTACTTATTATCCCACTCCAAATCAGATCCGTAAACATTCGACTTATCAGCAACCCAGCCTCCCCCGGTCCATTCTCTAAGCTCGCCGTAATTGTTTTCTAAGCGTGAAATGAGCACAAAATCCGGTTTATCGGAATGCCCGAATGTTATACCTGATCCCCAGGGACAATTGGATCCTCCGCCGCTTCTCGAATTAACCGCAAATGCCGCTCTCATCCAGCCCTCTGGTTCTCCGCCGGGTTTAAACTTTGCCGCAAAATATGCGTAATCACTATCGTAAGAAACATATAACTTATCTACATTGACTCCCGCAAAACCTGCCGTTCCGTCTGCAGCAACGACCGGCTGACCCCAAACCGATTCTCCTTCAAATACTCCGTCTATCTTTATTTGAGTAGGTGTTGTATTTGCGGGAACATAAACCACATATGAATCATGATAGATTTTTAACAGCGCTCTTCCGTCTCCCTGAACAGTAACCGTATCGGGATTGTTGCCGGTAATATCAAAGAGTTTTTGGTTAGCCCATTTTTGTGAAGTTACCCAGACTTCAATATCGTTGACAGAGTGTTTGTTGATTCCAAGTATAAGCCCGTTATCATTATTCGTTCCGAGCCTCTGCATTACGAACACATGTCTTGGATCATCGCCCGGATTACCCGGCCAAAATGGTGCATCACCACCCGAAAGTGCGGTGAGATTAATATGTCCGCCCTTTGCATATTGATTTCTGATCTCTACAAGTTCACTTATATAAGACTTCAACCCATAGATGAAATAATCTCTCCACCAAACCATAACGTGACCCGGGTGCATCATCATATGAGCATAACATAAAATTTTCTGATTGACTACCGGCGAGTGTCCGCTTCCCGATGGTTCTCCCTGATAATTGTTTCTGTCAAAATCATGGTTTTCTACGAAGTTCACAATTCTGTCGTAATTGGTTCCATAATTGAACAATCCTTTACCATGCCACCAGCGAATGTCATAACCATCCCCGTTATCCGATAGATCTTTATATGCAAATCTCATATTAAAATCGAAAACTGCTGCTTCTTTTGTTGTTCCGTTCATCCAGCCGACCCAATCGTTAAGTCTCCATAAGTCACCGTCATATAATTCGCCTACGGAAAAATTACCGTTCATTGAACCGGAATTCAAAAGAGTTTTTAGATAGTTTGGATGAATACCTTTAACAAAGTCGAATCTGTAACCGTCGAAACCGATTGTGGAAGTCAGCCATTCTACCCAAGCGATAAGACTGTCACCCATCGGTAAATTGTTTCCGAATCCGTCATGAAGCGCATTATCATAGCTGAAAGAATTTACGTACATTTCATGATAACCGTTTAGCTGGC
Source organism: uncultured Melioribacteraceae bacterium (assembly GCA_964499285.1). Lineage (GTDB taxonomy): Bacteria > Bacteroidota > Ignavibacteria > Ignavibacteriales > Melioribacteraceae > JAGFIY01. Next base: position 5,024 of record CAZCLA010000007.1, on the reverse strand, counting down.
TGTCCGAATAAAAGTCAAAAGTATTGTCAGGATTAACAGCGGCATTCGGAAAGAAAAATTCATTTCCCCCGCCAACTTGCCATTTGATTCTATTTGAACCGCCTATCAGCGGGAACGCCGTCCATGTTAATCCGTTTCCGTTTTGCGCAAGTGAACTGCGGCTGTTATCATACCACTGACTATATATATTATTTTCGAGCACTCCCCCCGAACGATGATTTAGCACTAGATCAACATAAACTTCCATCCCGAGATTATGGTATGCCGAAATCGCATTTAACAATTCTGCTTTACTACCATATCTCGTTTCAATTGAACCTTTTTGGTTGAAAGTGCCTAAATCATAGTAGTCGTAAGGAGTGTATCCCACGTCGAAACCACCCGCAGCACCTTTGCTGGGAGGCGGAAACCATACTGCATCGAAACCAATATCGTGCAGCTCATCGGCTTTACCGGTTAGAATATCGTACCACACACCTCCCGGTTCAACATCCCAATAAAAACCTTGGAGAATTGTTTTATCCTGCCCAAGCACGGATGTTAAAAAAGTTATACTTAAAATAAATGTAATTAATTTCTTCATTCTAAGACCTCTGAAACATATAAAAAAAGCCCCGAATATCGAGGCTTTTATAAAATTGGATAATTTTACTTTAAGAGAATCATTTTCTTTGTCGATACAAAACTATTTGAAGTTAATTGATAATAATAAATTCCCGCCGGCATATTTGATGCGTCGAAATTTATCTGATGCACTGAACCTCTTGTTACATCCCCTTCAAATAAAACTGCAATCTCTTGACCGATGGCATTGAATACTCTCAACTTAACAAATTCATCCGCACCTCCGGTAAACTCAATAACAGTGCTGGGATTGAACGGATTAGGATAATTCTGCGACAGGCTAAATTTTGAAATAACATTTCCAACTTCTACTTCAACAGAATTGCTGTATTCATATGTTCCGTCATAATCGATCTGCTTTAGGCGGTAAATGTATTTTCCCGAAGTGAGATTTTTATCGACAAATGAATATTCCGAAATTTCAGTCGAATTCCCC
>CAZCLA010000007.1:2705-3864 GCA_964499285.1 uncultured Melioribacteraceae bacterium | reverse complement strand
ATTTTAGCTTCGATGCAATCGCGGGTTGCCGTCCAAAACATGTTAATATCAAAAACGTTAACTCCCATACCATCATCCCAATTTGCTCCATTCCAAATCCTTAATTCAGCCCAATCGGTTTCGTTTTCGCCCAGCCTTCCTATTATAAGAACATCCGGCGGGTCTGCATATCCGTAGGCAACAGCTGCGCCCCAAGGATCTTCTGTTCCGCCCCCAGTTTTTGAGTTGATTGCAAATGCAGCTCTCATCCATTCGGCAGGTTCTCCATCGGCTACAAACAACGCACAGAAATAAACAAAGTTAGCGTCATAAGTAACATAAGTTCTGTCAACATTTACAGCATTAATCTCAGGGTGATCCGCAGGCCAACCCGCCACTCCATCAGCAACAGCGGAGGGACTTCCCCACACTCCTTCACCGTCAAAAACGCCGTCCATAACCGGGGTTTGAGCGGAAAGTGAAAAAACTGTAACAATTAAGAATATTAAAGTAAGTTTAGTTCTCATAACACTCCTCTTCAGTTTTATCGAAATAAAATCAACTAAAACTGAAAATAAGAATAAAATCGATAAGATTCTCCATGTGATTTAGTTAATAAACAATCCCCTGTCCAGTATAAATATCGAAAAAAATAAATAAATTTATTGGTGCGAAGATTGATTTAGTTTACATTTTAGCATATTTTAAAACACTGCTGAGAAAATTACACTTATAATTATTATATATGAGGGTTATAAGTTAGCTGAATGGGCAAAAAAAATCTTTTTATAATTTTATAACTAAATAAACTCAAACAATCTAAGGAGTCGTTGTTATGCGTGAACTTCTACAACTAAATTATAAGCGAGTACTGTTACCGCTTGTAATTGGTCTTTTCGTTTTTGTCAATCTTACGACTGCTCAAACGAATGAATCCGTTTTAATCAAATATCAAAACGGAGAAAAATTAACTCAACAAGAAAAAATTATCGTTGATAATATGCTTTCGGTTGACAGACCGGTTAATCCATATGCAACTAGCACTATCAACAAAACCAAAGCTTCTACCCTGCTTGCAGAAGATTTTGAGGGCGGAGTTCCGCCGGCTGGCTGGGCTGCAATCGATAATGAAGGCAACGGAGTAATTTGGGAAACAAACGTTTTCTGGGGTGCAACAAAT
>CAZCLA010000007.1:0-2605 GCA_964499285.1 uncultured Melioribacteraceae bacterium | reverse complement strand
GCAACTGAATTTCTCGACATTGATTTATCACCGTATGTTGTTGGTGAAGCTACAATGATGGTAAGATGGCGTTATTACAACCCTAATCCTAGTGATTGGGACTGGTATGCACAGATCGACGACGTTGAAATCTTAACTGAAGGTGCTGCTACACCTGCCGAAGTTACTTTCCAAGTAAATTTGGGTGTTCTTGAAGATCACGGAGATTTTGACCCGTTAACTCAAGACGTTTATGTAAGAGGTAATTTCAACGGCTGGGATTTATCAGCTCAAATGACTCCTGTCGTAAAAGCTACAGAAACCTGGTACGAATACACATTAACAGGCGTTTTTACGGGCGACCAATTGGAATTCAAATATTTCTTTGATAACCCGGATACTTGGGAATCACGACCAAACAGAACATACACTATCGGCAGCGCTACCGAAAGTATTGACGGACAGGTTACTACCTCCGCAACCTATGTCGCAGATGCTACAGCCGATTATGAATTTATACTTGATGTTACCACACCGGATGCTGAGTGGGTAGATTTACTTGAATTGACATTCCCTGCGGGCTTCACCGTTAATGGCGGAGACGATATTGATGGCGTGTCGCCAAATCCTATTGTCGGACAGACTATTTCTTGGGGTGATGATAATAACTCTTTCGGTGATATTTATGCTCCGGATATTTACAATTTTAATGTTAATCTAACAGTTGATCCTGGCGTTACAGGCGATCAAAATGTTGATTATCACATTTCAGGTGACGAATGGGGTGCAGGTGTACATGATCTTTTCGGAACAGTTACACTTTCCGAAACTCCTGCTGTTTATTTAGTTACTATTCAGCACAATTTTGATGATATAGATGGTTTCGTATTTTACACTTTTAACGTAGATATGATCTATCAGCACGAATACGGTTTTGATCCCGGTGTTGATCCGTTATACGTTAGAGGAAGTTTCAACGGATGGGGAACAGGAAACGAAATGGATCCTGCAAAATCAATTCCTTATACCGAAACAGTTGAAATGCCTGTTACGAAAGGTGTTCCGTTCGAATATAAATATATGTACTTCGATGTTGACGACGGTAATGCAGAAGTTTGGGAAGTACTAGACGAAGACGATCCTTTCTTGAACAGATCACATACACCTTCACAGGATGATATTGATGCCGGAACAGTGGCATTTGATCTCACAACTTGGGAAGATTTTATAGCTCCAGTATTCTACACAGAATCAACCGGCTGGGAAGATTTCCTCAACAGCGGTGAAATTGCTGAACACACAATGATAATTGAAAACCAAGGCGAAGGCGATCTTGAAATCGCAATCGTTATCGAAGACTTGGATAATCCAAAACATTTGGGAATCAGAATTCCTCGTTCCGACGGTAATTTCGAAAGAGGAACTCATCCGGTTTCGATTGGTCCCGCTCCGAGTGGAACAGCTCAAAAATCTAAGAGCGAACTTGCTTTAACAGCAGGTACTTTCGGTTACGGCATCGATTCTGGTTTTGATACCTTTATTGAATTTGATCTTGCAACTCCGGGAAGTACAACCAACTTGGGCGGAAATCCAAACACAAGCTTCGCGGGTGCCGCAACTTTCTCGGCAGATGATCAAAGCTTTATTTACTCAATGGGTTCCGACGGCGATTTATTCGCAATTGATATAGCAACCGGAGCCGCTACAAACGTTGGAACAATTGCACCTCCGGGAGGCGGCGAAACTTGGAGCGGAATGGCAGTCGATCCTACTGATGGAAGCATCTATGCTGTTGCAACAAATATTACTACGAGTTCTCTATCATTACTTGATATCGATGGACTCTCCTCAACACTTATTGGTGATATGGGTATCCCCGGCGCAATTGCACTTGCAATCGACGGCTCGGGTACATTCTATACTTACGACATCGTTAACGATGAGTTTGCAATGATTGATCCAACCAATGGCTCTAGTACAATTATCGGTCCTATTGGCTTTGATGCTAACTTCGGACAAGGTATGTGCTGGGATCCGAACTCGGATCAAATTTATATGGCTGCATTTAATAACGGATCATTCCAAGCTGAATTAAGATTGGTTGACCCGACTACTGGTAATTCAATTTTGGTTGATCCTATAGGTACACCGGGAACTTCTCAAGTTGGTGGTTTGGCAATTCTTGGTGATCTCAGTACTTTCTGGGCTACAGTATCACCAAAGAATGTTGTTATTCCGCAATTCAGCACACAAGAATTTACGGTTAAAGCAAACAGCACAGATTTGGATCTTGGTACCTACAATGCAAACATCCATATAGCCAACAACGATCCTTACAACCAGTTGACAACATTGCCTATTACAATGCACATTGGTGCTAACTTAACCGGTAGCGTTGTTTACTTAAACGGCGAACCTGTACCGGGAGTGAATGTATATTTCACCGAAAATGTTAAAGATCCGGCTTACACTGCAGTTACTGATGAAGACGGTATCTACAATGTTCCGTTTATGACCGCAGGAAGTTATACAATCTCTATTGACGGTGATTATGGCGATGATGATGTAATTAATACAAGAGACATTCTTGAAGCTCAAAAGATGGCTAACAAAGTTATTCCGCAGC
>CAZCLA010000006.1:62975-109860 GCA_964499285.1 uncultured Melioribacteraceae bacterium | reverse complement strand
AAAAGAAGCCATAATGCTTTTTTCATAGAACCTCCTAGAATGATTGATAAATTAATTTGATAGGTAATAATCTTTTTAAATTTAATATTGTTCAATTAACAAGAAATCCAAAAATTATACAATTCGCAGAACTTTACTCAACAATTTATTATAACTTATTAAATAAAAACCGTAAAAACAAACAAAAATATATCCATTTTTATCTAATTTTAGACATAATTATCTTTTTCATATCCTCATCTGCGGTGCCGGCATTTGTTTCTTCTTTTGCTATAATATCAAACCGATACTCGTCAATTCCTTTTCTTACAAAATAGTTTTTTATAAAGTTTGCACGATCCAAAGCAAGATTTTTGTATCCTTCGATTGCTTCTTCACTACTGATATATCCCTCAATCAACCAACGGCTATATGGTTCTTCGCGCAGTTTTTTTATTAATTTATCAAGTAAAATATAATCTATTCTACTAATATTAGCCAGTCCATATTCAAAGTGTATAATAACAGTTTCACTCTCAGTAATCTGTGATTGTGAGCAACCAAATTCATCAACAATTTGTCCTAGTAAAGTATTATCGCACTCATCTTTATAATCAGGTACACCGTCATCATCTGAATCAATTGGACAGCCGTATTGATCTACTTGAACTCCTAATTTTGTATCCGGACAAATATCAAGATAATCCGCGATTCCATCTCTGTCCAAATCAACAGGGCAACCTTTTTCGTCAACAACAACGTTATTAGGAGTAGCCATACATTCATCTATTGAATCCGGAATTCCATCCCCGTCTGAATCCTCCGAGCAGCCGAATTTATCCACTTCAACACCCGGTAAAGTATTCGGACATTGATCCAGATAATCAGGAACACCATCTTTATCGGTATCCTCGGGACAGCCGGTTTCATCAACTATCACATTAGCCGGAGTATCCGGACATTTGTCAATTATATCCTCTACCCCATCAGAATCCGAATCTTTAAATCTTTTTTCAGCTTCAATCGGTTCTACTAGATTTGGCTCATCGCTTTTAATTCTTATTAAAAAATCCAACTTGTAAACAACACCAAGTTTTACAGAGGCGAATACGTCTTTCGCAGAACCTCGGTTCGCTCCGTCAATCCAATCAGTAAAAGGCATGTGATAACTGAATGAAAAATCAGCTCCCCAATTTTTATTGAAAAATTTTCTACCTCCAATTTCAAGTAATAATCCAAATGCTCTTTTGTCAGGTTCATCGGATAATTTTTCATTTAAATTATGCTGTTCAATATATTCCGGGTCAAACCAAATATTTTCAATTCCAATTCCAAATCTCAAATCGTAACCGTAAAGATTATAAGCATAAAATCCTGTTAAACCGATCGAAGTAAAATTTGTGGTGAATTCTGATGGATTAAAACTAGAATGTTCCCCATTCAAACTACCCAAATTTCCCAGAATTCCTATTCCGAAGAGATGGTTTTTATACTTATAAAAATTATAATCAGCCGAAAATTCAGCGAGGGAACCAATCTCGGGACTTTTATAATCGGTAATGGAGTATGTCACACCGGGTTTAAAGGAGAGATAGATGGAATGGAATTTATCATTTTGAACAGAATTATTTGATTGCGCAAAGGAATTCAATGCAAATAATATTAAAAATAATATATTTTTAATTGCGCTATTTAACAAACTTCTTATATTCAACCCGTTTTGAAATGATTAACAGAGGAAAATTAGAAAAATAATTTTCAATACCAAAAACAAGTTAAAAAATTATCTATTCTTCTTGATCGACCAAATAACGCTTTATTTTCTGAGTAGTTGTTTTTTCAAATTCACGATCTCTGATTGTAAATTTTTTAATTTGCTGATGCAGCGCCAATTGCTTATTAACTTTATCAATCTCCGATTTTATTTTATCGCCAATAGTTTTTTCATTTAGTTTTATCTTTTCTGTTTCCGCAAATTCAAGAAAAGCTTCTGTATCAACAACAATTATTGCGCTGATTATTTCACCTTGCTTATCGTCTTTCTCACCAAAAACAATTGATTCAAGCACAAATTTACTTCTGTTCAGCACGTCCTCAATTTCTTCGGGGAACACATTTTTACCGCTTCTCGAAACAATTACATTCTTTTTTCTTCCGTTAATATGAAGAAATCCGTCCTCATCAAAGAAACCAATATCGCCAGTCTTAAACCATCCTTCATTCAAAACATTTCGAGTCTGTTCATCGTTCTTGTAATAGCCGAGCATTATGTTCGGACCTTTAGCGGCAATCTCGCCGCTGCCGTTTTCGTCGGGATCCAGAATTTTTATCTCAACTCCTGGAAGAGGAATTCCGGCAGCATTATCCTTAAAATTGTTTAATCTGTTCAAAGCAAGAATCGGTGCAGTTTCTGTCAAACCATAACCTTGCAGAAAGTTAAAGCCGAATTCCCGCAGACCCTTTGCTACCTCTGGATCTGGTGCAGCCCCGCCTGCAATGAACACTCGGATATGACCACCGAATTTATGATGAAGTTCTTTGAATATGTTTTTTTTGATCTCCTTAAAACCAACTTTCTGAACAAGATTAGTAATTTTAACCAATGGAGGGACTATTTTCGATTTTACTTTATCCTCTTTAATAGATTTCGAAATTCTTCTGAACATTTTATCATAAAGCAGCGGCACACCCAAAAGAACTGTAGCCTTCACTTGTTGAATATCGTCAACCACTGTTTTTAACGAACGTGAATAATGAATCGAAGATCCGCAATAGAGTGGACATAACATTCCACACGTACATTCATAGGTATGATGCATCGGAAGTACAGATAAAAATCTATCTTCCGGGTGCATGAATAACATACTCACCATACTCATTAAATTCGAAGTAATGTTTGTTTGAGAAAGCATAACACCTTTTGCTCTGCCAAGCGAACCGCTTGTAAAAATAATTTCGAACAATTCGTTCGGTTTGATGTTCGGAAGCGCTTCTTTCGCAATTGGTTCAACATTCTTCATTAGTTCAACCATTGAATGAAATTGATTGTTATTCGTTGAATCCATCGAGATAAAATGTTTTAATCTTGGCAGGGCACTGCTGACATCATCAAATATTTCAAGATAGGAAGCCGATGAAATTATAACCTCGCTGTCCGACTCGTGAAGAATATTCAATATCTCGTTTGCGTTTAAGTTTTTGTCAATCGGAACTACGATGAAGTTAAAACATGCACACGTCAAATAACTAACAGCCCATTGTACTCTGTTCTCACCAATTATTGCGATGTGACTTCTTTCATCAATCCCAAGTGATTTCAATGCCGTGCCTAACCTTAAAACACTATCCAAAAGTTGTGAATAAGTTTGTTTTTGGAAGGGTGTAGTGTTCAAATCTTCCATTGCTAGTTTTGATCCGTACTCCTCTGCTGAACGCAGCAGCATATCTTGGAGCGAAGTGATTCTTGGTACCGAGTATAAATCTTGCGTCGTTTTCATTTTAATTTATGCCGATTTTTTAAAAGATAACCATATCTTAAGAAATATCGATAAATAAAACAATAAAAAAAGCCGCTTGATTAAGCGGCTTGTTGGATGGAACAAAAATGCTTAGGCTTAAGATGCAAGTTCCTTCAGCATTCCTTTCAGAAGCTTATAGAATTTTTCGACTGCTGGAATGTTTACTTTTTCCGTAGGAGAATGAGCCCCCATAATTGTTGGTCCGAACGAAATCATATCAAGATCAGGATATTTTGCTCCGAGCAACCCGGTTTCTAAACCGGCGTGGATTGCTTTTATCCCAGGTTCGCTTCCAAACATATCTTTATAAACCTTCTTTCCTGTTTTAAGCAATTGGGAATCCATATTCGGCTGCCAGCCCGGATAGCCGTCACCCACTTTTGCTTCAAATCCTGCAAGTTTAAATATTGCCACAACTCGGGAGGTAACCACAAGTTTTGCGCTCTCAATTGAACTTCGCTGACTTGTACCAATCACAAGTTCGTCGCCATCTATTCTAAGAGTCGCAAGGTTTGTTGAAGTTTCTACAAGATCAGGTATCGATGGACTCATCGCCATTATTCCGTGTGGAACTGCAAGAAGAACATTTATCACTTTTTTACTAAATTTTTTACTGAATACTTTGTCGAATTTTTTATCAAGTTTTGTAAAATTAACCTTCAAGCCTCCGTCAGTTACTTTGAATTCTAAAAGTAAATCATTCACAAACTTCTCGATAACATCTTTAATTTTTACTTCGTCTGCTGGATCAATTAATATTACTGCTTCAGCTTCACGCGGAATAGCATTTCGCAGCGAACCTCCATTCATTTCGGCAATCTTGAATTTAACATCTAATCTGTTCAGTAAAATTGCAAGCAATCGAATTGCATTTGCTCGGCCGTTCTGAATATCCAAACCTGAGTGTCCTCCAGCTAATCCGGTAACCATCAATTCGTAAGGAACAAGATCAGTGTCATTCGTTTTATATTTTATCTCCGCTCTTCCTACGGTATCTTGCCCGCCTGCGCAGCCAACATAAAATACTCCATCCTCCTCCGAATCCATGTTCAGCAAGTATTTTCCTTTCAGAAAGTCGCTGCTCAAACCGTTTACTCCGGTCATACCCGTTTCTTCATCTGCCGTACATAAAATTTCTAATGGACCGTGCACTGTGTTTTTATCAAGAGCTATTGCCATTGCAGCAGCAACACCTATTCCGTTATCAGCTCCAAGCGTTGTTCCGTTGGCTTTTATCCAATCGCCGTCTTTAATCAAATCAATCGGATCATTATCAAAATCATGTTCTGTTCCTTTGTTTTTTTCGCAGACCATATCAAGATGACCTTGAAGAACTATAGTATCTTTACCTTCATAACCGGGAGTGGCTGGAACTTTGATCAAAATGTTTCCTGCATCATCTGTTTTAAATTCAAACTTATTTTTTTCAGCCCAATCTTTAACATGTTGTTGGATTTTTTCCTCCTTTTTTGAGGGCCGCGGAACTTGTGCTATACCGTAAAAAGCTTCCCACAGCAATTCCGGTTTTAAATCTTTAATTGCATCTTTTGCCATTATAATTCCCCTTAATTGTGTCTGATATTAAGTATATCTCCGTCTTTTACCTGATATTCCTTCCCTTCCAATCGCCATACACCGGCATCTTTACATTTTGCAAATGAACCGTATTGAATATAATCTGTATAATGAACCACCTCGGCGCGAATAAATTTGTTGAAGAAATCCGTGTGTATAACTCCTGCTGCTTGCTGAGCAGTATATCCGTTTTTGATTGTCCATGCTCTACATTCATCCTCACCGACGGTGAAGAAAGAACTCAATCCTAGTAGTTTATATGCAGTTTGGATTATTTTATCTTTTGCTGATTTCTCGATACCGTAATCCTGCATAAACGATTTTCTATCCTCAACTTCCAATAATGATAATTCATATTCAATTTTAGCAAAGAAAGGAATAAAATTTATTTCTGAGTTAATATTTTGAGTGATATTCGATATAACAGTTTCAACTTTATCAATAGAATTTTCGTCAAAGTTAACGGCGACCACTAAAGGTTTAAGAGTCAATAACTGATAACCGGAAAGCAATTTCATTTCATCCTCGCTTAAATCCAAATCTCTCAACGGTTTTTCTTCCTCGAGAAACGATACACATTTTTCGGCTAACGGAAGTTCTCTCTTAAGTTTTTCATCTTTCATTTTCTGAATATCTTTTTTCAATTTTTCGATCCTGCTTTCAAAAAAAGCTAAATCGTGCAAAAGAAATTCAGTTTCAAGAAATTGAATATCCCTAAGCGGATCAATTGTGTTCATTGGATGCGGAACGGTTTCGTCATCAAACTTTCTGATAACATATAATAAAGCATCATTGTTTTTCACATTGTTAAGAAATGACGAGGTTATTTTAACTTTCCCCTCTTCCGACATTTTTAATCCGGGAATATCAAAAAATTCTATTACTGCATTGACTTGCTTTTTCGGATTGAAAATCTGGGTTAGATGATCAAGACGTTCATCTGGAACTTTTACAACTTCGACCTTTGTTTCTTCTTTTGCCGCAAGTTCGGGATCATATTCTTGAAGTGAAAGGGTGTTAAAAAGAGTTGTTTTTCCCGAAAACTGTAAACCAACAAGTCCTATCTGCATAAACATCCACTAATATGTAAAATGATAAACAAATATATAAAATATAAATCGAACGGACAGACTTTTGAGCTACCCAGAAACTATTTGAGTGTGAAGTTCAATTTCTTCTAACACTGCTGAAACTTTTAAACATTTGTTCATCTCGCCAAAAAAAACAATTGCTTTGCCCTTAACATGAACTTCAAATGCTAAGTTTTTTGCCTTTTCGAAACTACAGTTTGTGGCAACAATAAGTTGGTTTATCACTTCGTCAAATGTATGCCAATCGTCGTTGAATAAAATGACTTGAAAAGGCAGTCCTATTTCTACATCTTCATCAAGTTCCGGCAGTTCGATATTTTGTGTTTTTTGATCGCTCATAATCAGAGTTCAAAGAGTAATAAAAAATATTAAATTACGCCAAAAAAATAAATTTTCTTTATATTTGATTTTGTTAAAGACATTTTAAAAATGAATAAATCGGGAGGTTAAATGAAAATTGTTGTATGTGTAAGTCACGTACCCGATACAGCAACCAAGGTTAAAATTGGGGACGACGGAAAAACAATTGACCCTAAAGATGTTACTTATGTCGTAAATCCTTACGACGAATTTGCTATAGAAGAAGCTCTGAAAACAAGAGATGCAGTGGGAGGCGAAGTAGTTGTGATAAGCTTGGGACCCGATGCAAATAAAGAATCGATAAGAAAAGCATTAGCAATGGGTGCCGACAGCGGAATATTGCTAAAATCGGATTCCTACATGGATTCGCTCGCAGTAGCGAAAACTCTAGCTGCCGAAATAAAAAATCAAGAAGCTCAACTTGTATTTTTCGGAAAACAATCGGTTGATTATGATGCGGGTATTGTGGGACAATTAACCGCCGAACTTTTAGGCTTCAATTCAGTTTCTGTAGTTGTTGACTTTAAACTCGAAGGAGAGAAAATTACCGCTGAAAGAGAAATTGAAGGAGGACGTGAAGTAATTGAAACATCGCTTCCTTGTGCTGTGACTGCACAGAAAGGATTAAACGAACCGAGATATGCTTCGCTGAAAGGAATAATGGCGGCTAAGAAAAAAACTATTGAAGAAAAAGATGCTGGAGCTGCAGAAAATTACACTGAAATCTTAGCGATGAGTAAACCTCCGGCAAAATCCCCAGGAAAGATATTGGGTGAGGACGCAAGTGCGGTTCCGGAGTTAGTCAAATTGTTAAGAGAAGAAGCTAAAGTAATATAGAGGGAGAAAAAAATGGCAAATAATATTTTAGTATTTATAGAACAAAGAAATGGTGAGGTAAAAAAAGCTTCCCTTGAAGCAGTTGCTGCAGCAAAAAAATTATCCAAAGCTTTCGGAAGTGAAATAAATACGGCAGCAATCGGTAACGATATCACCGGTTTGGAAAAAGCCGCTCAACAGGGAGCAGCATCAATTGTTCACCTAAAATCAGCAGAACTTGATAATTATTCAACATCAGCTTATGCTGATTTACTGAAGAGTTATATAGATGAAAACGATATAGAAATAGTAATTTTTGCTAATACTGCAATGGGCAAAGACTTAGCTCCGATACTCGCTTCAAAAATGGATGCCGGAATTGCAACGGATTGTACAGAACTAAAAGTTGACGGAGATTCGGTTATTGTAACTAGACCGGTTTATGCAGGGAAGGCATTAGTAGACGTAAAATTCAAAAGCAGTAAAAAAGTAATAACCATTAGACCGAACACTTTCCCGCTTGGCGAACCGGCTCAATCTACAGTTGAAATTAATGTGAAGGAACAAAGTAATTTAAACCTTTCCTCAAAAGTTGTTGAGGTGAAAAAATCCGGCGGTAAAATTGATGTTGCCGAAGCTGAAATTATTGTTTCCGGCGGTAGAGGATTGAAAGAATCGGAAAACTTCAAATTGGTGGAAGAACTTGCAGATGTACTTGGTGCTGCCGTTGGGGCTTCGAGAGCGGTTGTAGATGCTGGGTGGAGATCTCATTCCGAACAAGTCGGACAAACTGGGAAAACCGTATCCCCTAATTTATATATAGCCCTTGGAATATCAGGAGCCATTCAGCATCTTGCAGGAATGAGATCATCCAAATACATTGTTGCGATAAATAAAGACAAAGATGCACCAATTTTTCAAATTGCTGATTATGGTATTGCCGGAGATGTTTTTGAAATCGTGCCTAAATTGATTGAAGAGATTAAGAAAATAAAAGAGAACTGAAAATTGGAAAAGGTACAAGTAGAAATATTAGGATTATCTTCAAGCCCCTCAAGCGGAGGGGCTTATGCACTTTTGCTTAAGGAAACTTTTGGATTGAGAAGACTTCCGATTATTATTGGCGGATTTGAAGCTCAATCCATTGCCCTTGAATTGGAAGGAATTAAACCACCCCGCCCGCTAACTCACGATTTAGTAAAAACGTTGATTGATCATTTGGGTGCGACAATTGTTGAGGTGGTCATAAACGAATTGAAGGACAACACATTTTTTGCAAAAATTATCCTCGATGTTTCTTCGCTTACTAGTGAAATAGATTCAAGACCCAGCGATGCAATTGCAATAGCAGTAAGAACCGGAGCAGCGATTTATGTAAGTGAAGAAGTGATGGAACTTGCGTCATTTGTACCTTCTAGTGAGGATAAAGAAGAGGCTGATTCGCTTTCATTCGATGATGAAGGTAAAAGTAGTATCGAAAAGTCGAAACCGGAAACCAATAAAACAAAAATTGCATCGCTTCAGGATGCTTTACGCGAGGCAATTGAAAAAGAAGATTACGAGAGAGCAGCAAAGTTAAGGGATGAAATAGCTAAATTAAAAGGCGAGAACAACTAGTTACTCAAAAGCAACTTTACCGATTTCACATTCCATGCATCTGTTCTTTGAACAGTAATTTCTGAAAAGTTCAATCATCCCTTGAGTATAGACAGTTGAGTTTTTTAGATCCTGCACATTGAGTCCTTCGGAAACCTTTCTGATAATATTGTTTTCACCTTGCTGCAAGTAAACATTGTAAATATCAATTACTTTTCTTGCATGTTTTTCATCGCCGAATAAATCAAAATATACAGCCATAAACGGCAGCAAAACGTTTACAACGATTTCATCGGCTCGTGAGGCTCCGATAAAGTATCTTATCTCATTTTTTGCGGGCTGGTCAAAAACAAAATGCTTCATCCAAAATCCGTCACTTTTAATTACAAATAATGAACGAAGTGATTTTGCAAGAACATTTAGGTTTTGAATCTCCATTATTTTTTTTACGACCCGGTTCAATAAATTTTCGTGCATAATCATATTAAGAAATCTCACTCCACCGGCAATTCTTATTGTGGGAAAATTTTGGGGTCTTATTTTATAAAAATTCCAATCAGTTTCCGATAAAGTTTCGCTGTCATAATTTTGTTTATATTCTTTCCAAATGTCAAAAATCTTAGTTGAGTATTCGGATTTTTCCTGATCCGGAAGCTTCGAAACGTCCGGCACCAAGCCCCCAACATTAAAAAGTATGGATTCTGCATTGATCAAAAAATTTTCTTTAACACAAATCTTCTCAATAAATTCAATTTTTGCGTGTTGTGCTAATTTCAACATTGCCTCTTTATTTTGCGAATACCCCAAGGCTTCAAAAATAAATTCGTATAAAAGCTGAAGCCAGAGATTCTTATCCTTAAATTCATCGGAATAAAATTCTTTGTTGTCGAATTCAGGAGTAAGTTCATATTTTATGACCGGTTCATTTATCTGTTTCTGTTTTAGAAAAGTTAATTCTTTTAATCTCTGGTAAACTTTATTACATTTTTTGTGGAATCTGTTCATTCCAAGATCAGCAAGAAATTTTTTCTTCAACTCGATTTCGACTTTGTCCTGGCTGTAAACACATTTAAGCTGATTCCTATCCGTCTTCTGCTCTTTCTGAAGTTTATCAAATCTTTTAACCAAATTTTTATCAACAAAATTGTATAATGAAATTGAAGGTATTTTTCTTCCGTCTTTTGAATAGACATAAGGCTGCATATACTTGTTAAACAGCGAAAGGTGAAGAATTACCTTGTTAAAATCATTATTGATATTATGTGCATGCGTCTTCCAATCCGAGTAATTAATATCGATCTCGATGTCACCGACGAATGTAAGATTTCCGATACGCAGACGTGCATTTTTGAAATCCGGACCGCCCAGATTATCATCCCTTGTTCCCGGATCGAGAATTTCAATTTCATCACCATCAGACGTAACTAATTTTTTTTGGAAATCGAGGGTTTGCCAAATTTCGTAAAGAGGTTCTTCAAGGTATTTCGAATTGCTGCTCATATTGGTCTCGCTCAAAACTTTTAGCGGAAATACTACTGTTTAGAAAACTAATATTATTTCAAAAAAATACCAATAATTATTATAAAACTAACAATTAAATCATCGTTACAGAATTATTATATTCATTCATTTTATTATGTAAAACTTCAGCAAACTTATCAGAACTGTCAGCATAAATTAGCGAACGACTGACGTTAATTAAGAATTTTGTATGACTTGCTTCTTTAAAAACCGGAACCACATCCTCCAGCGTTCCACCTTGAGCACCGACTCCGGGAAGTAAAACGATTAGATCCTTAAGTTTATCGATATTTTCTTTCAACTCTTTTGGATTTGTTGCCCCGAAAACAATACCGCAATTTGCATTTAAGTTCCACTCATTGGTTTTTTCAATTACTTTTTGGTATAAAAATCCGCTGCCGGAAATTTCTAATTTTTCAAAATCCTCGCTACTTTTATTTGAAGTGAGCCCAAGTACAAATGAAATTTTATTCTTGTATTCTAAGAACGGTCGTACCGAATCGTAGCCCATGTATGGATGAAGAGTTACTGCATCAAATTCATAAAAATCGAAAAGAGATTCAGCGTACATCTTTGCCGTGTTACCAATATCTCCTCTCTTCGCATCGCCAATAACCGGAATGTCGTCCGGTATAAGTTCAATGGTCTTTTTTAGTGTTTCCAATCCTCTGTGTCCATAAACTTCATAGAAAGCAAGATTAATCTTGAAAGCCGCAACAGAATCTTTTACTGCATCGATAATCTTTTTATTGAATGAAAGCATAGGATTTTCCGAAGCATGAAGATGTTCGGGAATTTTTGAAATATCCGTATCAAGTCCTACACAGATATGATAACCTTTTTCAAAACGTCTAATAAACTTTTCTTTTGAATTCATAATTTTAAATATGCATTTTTCTATTTCGATAAATGTTCATTACAATCCCCAGCAGAATCATGTTTACCATCAATGAACTGCCGCCATAACTAATGAACGGAAGTGGTAATCCAATAACAGGCATTATCCCAACATTCATTCCAATATTAATAGCAAAATGAACAAAATATAATGTGAGAACTCCAATAATTACTAAACTTCTAAACTGGTTTCTGATTTGAAATGCAACGTGCAGCATTCGCAAAAATAGAATCGTAAAAAGTAAAATCACAAAAAGACTTCCTAGGAAACCAAACTCCTCCCCAACTACGCAATAGATAAAATCAGTCCACTGCTCAGGAATAAATCTAAGTTGTGTTTGATTTCCCTCCAAAAAACCTTTACCCCAAAAACCACCTGAACCAATTGCAACTTTTGCTTGCAGTGAATTATATCCTGACCCTAAAGGATCGCTTGCCGGATCAAGAAATGTTTCTATTCTTTTCTGTTGGTGTGGTTGTAGAATGTTGAAAACATAATCGAATACAAATCCCGCTGCAACATTCACAACAAAAACAGTAGCGCTGATAAAAAGATCCCGCTTAAATAAAAATAGTAATCCAATAATACCGATTAATGTTAATATCAAAGGAATTGTTCCGAAAATTGATGAGAATACAACAATCGCCGGTGAAAGAACAACGAACAAGCCAAAGAGACTAATACCACTCCAGTATATAATCGCAAGAGTGAATAATACGAATACAATTGAAGTACCTAGATCAGGTTCCATTAGTATTAGCAAAACGGGAAAAATACCGAGCAACAAAGCAACGCCAATATCTTTTACATTGTTGATATTGTGTTTCTTTGTGCCGAGCCAAACTGCAAGAGCTAATATAGTTCCAATCTTTGCAAATTCAGCAGGTTGAAATCCAACAGGACCGAAGTTAATCCAGCTTTTTGCGCCGTAGACTGTTTTACCAATAATCAACACCGCAATTAAAGTGATGATTGTAAATCCATAAACAGGCCAAGCTGTTATTCGCATTGTTTGAGATGGAAGGTAATATACAACCATAAAAGCAAGTAATGAAAAGATCGACCAAAAAAATTGTTTTTCAAAATTTCCCTGTGCGGTTGGATGATTGACAGTTGCGCTGTAAACTACTGCAAGTCCTATACCGATTAAGATTATAACCGGTATGAAAATATAAAAATCGAATTTATCTTGTATTTTATACCCGACTTGCAACTAATTATTCTCCGTTATTTTTATCTGTTGTTTTTCGTTCTTTTCGAAGATATCGATTTTGTTTATGTATGCATCAATCACATCTCTTGCAATTGGAGCAGCAAAAGTACTGCCGTATCCTACATTTTCGACAAGCACTGCAATTGCAATCTTAGGATTATCAATCGGGGCATAACCAACAAAAACAGCATGATTTTTGCCAAATGGATTTTGTGAAGTACCTGTTTTACCCGCAATTGAAAGATCCGGCATTTTTATTAATCTAGCTGTTCCATCCGGGCTGCTTACAACTTTCTCCATACCTGTTTTGATGATATTAAGTGTCCTCTCAGAAATGGTTAATTTCTTAGAGTCAAAATCAAATTCTTCTATTCTGTCGTCCTCCGAATTAAGTATTCCTTTTACTAAATGAGGTTGATACAATGTTCCGCCATTTGCTAGAGCTGCAGTATATGTCGCCAGTTGAAGCGGTGTAGTTCCTAGTTCTCCTTGTCCTATCGTAAGATTTAAAATTAATCCATTACTCCATTTATTTTTTCCGTAAACTCGATTATAATAATCGCGGGAAGGAAGCAAACCCGAAGATTCTTCTTCGGTATCCAAACCCGTGCGAGAACCAAATCCGAATAGTTGTGCATAATCACTCCATTTATCCAGACCGATTTTTAGAATTAATTGATAAAAATAAGTGTTGCAAGATTTTTCTATTGCCTCGATTAGATTAGTTCTTCCGTGTTGATGCGTACAGCCGAAAAATCTATTGCCATACTGATATCCGCCTGCACAGTTCACCTGCCAGCTTTCATTTATAATCCCTTCTTCCAACGCTGCAATTGCGGTTATCATTTTAAATGTTGAACCGGGTGGATATACTGACATTGTTGCTCTGTTGAACAATGGTTTCCGAGGATCGCTACTTAGTTCTTTCCATAAATCTTGTGTGGTTACTGAAGCAAAATCATTTAGGTTGTATGACGGCGAGCTGACGAGTGCAAGAATTTCACCCGTATTGGGGTCAATTGCAACAAGTGCCCCTTGATATTCCTGGAAAAAATACTCTGCCGTCTTCTGTGCATAATAATCAATTGAAAGAACCAGATCCTTCCCCTTTTCTGGTTTACGGTTTTTTGCACCATCAAGATAGCTGCCGATCGTTTTTCTTCTTGAATCGACTAAGAAGTAATTGACACCCTTTTCCCCACGCAAATATTTTTCATAGGCTTTTTCTATTCCATTAAATCCTATCTCATCTCCCATATCATATTCATCTTTCATTACATTCAGCTGCTCAGCATTTATTTCTTTCAAGTATCCGAAAATGTGTGAACCCATAATACCAAAGGAATAATCACGCTGCATATCCACAACATAATTTACACCGGGAAGAAATTCCGATTGTTCTTCAAACCAAGCAATCGACTCGAACGAAACATCTTTCTTAATACTTCTCGGTAAAAATTCCGAATACATTCTTTTTTGGTAAAGTATGTTTGCGATTCTACCGGAATCAATCCCGATTATTTTTTCTAAAACTGAATTAAGGGAATCCAAATAATAATTTGGTGTTATTTGAATTGTGTAAGTAGGTTTGTTGCTTACAAGAATGTTCAAATTTCTGTCGTAAAAAACTCCCCTTGGCGAGTTTAGTTTTATCGCTTTTATACTGTTGCTTCTCGATCGCTCGGTATACACTTCATATTCGATCACCTGCATTCTAAACAGTTGAAAGATAATAAGTCCAATAAAAGCAACAATAATAAACTGTATCATCTTCCGTCTTAAATCAGTTCCATGTCCAGCATCGATCACTTCAAAAATCTCCAAACTTTAAACAGAACAAATGGAATGCTCAAAACCGTTGTATAAACTCCTCCTAAAACACCTTGATCAAATATCACTTCGATGATATTGAAAATCTCATTTATTGAAAGAAAAGTAAAGAAAACTGAATTAAGAATCGATGCCAACAAAATAACACCGAGGATAAATAAAATATTTCTAGATTCGATATCGTTATGTTCATCCTTAAAAGATCCGGCTGTAAAACCGACCAAAGTTTTAGTGAACATCGAAATCCCTATAATGCCTCCTGAAAACAGATCAAACATAAATCCCACAAAGAATCCAAGCACTGAACCAAAAATTCTACCCTCGCGGATTGAATAAAAAACCAGAAATATTAAAATTAAATCTGGCACAATAAATCTGAATGAAATTAACGGCACAAAAAACAACTGCACGAAAATAACCGGCAAAAAATATAATAACGCTATGGAGAGATTTCTTATCATCTATCTGATCAATAAATTCATTTCCATATCTTTAACTTCCCTGCTCTTAATAACTTTAAGCACCAGTAAATTCCTAATCCGAGGAAGATCAACAAATGGTTCAACGTACACTTTACTTAAAAGTCCATAGAGCGTTGTTTCTTTTTTGTAAATAATCCCAACCGGAATAAACGGAGGAATCAACGAACTAAATTCGGATGTTACTAATCTATCGCCGACTTGAAGATCAGCAGTTGTAGGTACATTTTTAATGAAAAGCTGTTTGCCATCCCAGGTTAATATTCCCTCATAATTTGATCGTTGGTCCTTAACAGCAACTTTAAAATCAGTGTTTGTAAAAGTTCGAACAACCGAAAAATTATTTGATGTTTCTGTCAC
Organism: uncultured Melioribacteraceae bacterium; assembly: GCA_964499285.1. Taxonomy (GTDB): domain Bacteria; phylum Bacteroidota; class Ignavibacteria; order Ignavibacteriales; family Melioribacteraceae; genus JAGFIY01. The sequence continues at coordinate 94,624 of CAZCLA010000006.1, read as the reverse complement.
GATTCCAATTAATCCAAATTCATTTACGACGGGCATTCCCACTTGAACAGAATCCTCTGATCCGGTATTGATAATAAAATTGCCTTGAACATCGGAGACAAGTTTTGACACAACCGTTGCCGGAATAAGTGGATATTCACTTTCTTCGTAATAATTTAGCAGACGTTTTAATTCATTGTTTTCAAGAGCAAACTCTCTTAATAAATTATTCTCAAGCATAAGTTCGGCATTTCGTTTTCTTAACTGTGCAACTTTTTCATCATCCGAAAAAATTCCGGTAATTTCATTGACTGCAGCCGTAACAAAAGCAAAACTCCCGAAAGCATAGGTTTTAAGAGTATTTAGCGACGAATGATTATTTAATGGAATAACAGAAAGGCTAATTAAAAGTAGAATGGCGGTTACTAAATAGTCACGATAAATCTTTGTAAACTTAATCAGAAGCTTAAACATTAGTAATTTCTTTTACGGATAAATACCTTAGAATATTTATTAAAGTGATCGATAGCTTTTCCGGCTCCTCTCACAACAGCCGTTAACGGATCTTCCGAAACGTGAACGGGAAGATTAGTTTCCATCCTAATACGTTCGTCCAATCCTTTTAAGAGCGCTCCACCGCCGGTAAGCATAACACCTCGGTCCAAAATATCAGCTGAAAGCTCAGGTGGAGTTCTTTCTAAAGTTTGCTTAACAGCTTCAACAATTTGGATAATGTTTTCATTTAGAGCTTCCCTAATTTCCACCGAACTTACTTCGGCAGTTTTAGGAATTCCGCCTACTAAATCTCTACCTTTAACTTGAATTGTAATCTCTTCCTTCAGAGGGACAGCACTGCCAACTTCGCACTTTATCGATTCGGCAGTTCTTTCACCGATTAAAAGATTGTAGTTTTTCTTAAAGAACTGCATTATCGCATTGTTCATCTCATCACCGGCGATTCTTACAGATTCCTCGTTCACAATTCCGGAAAGAGCAATTACTGCAATTTCGGTTGTTCCTCCACCGATATCTATTACCATATTACCAACCGGAGCTTCGACATCAAGGCCTATACCGATTGCCGCTGCCATAGGTTCGGCAATTAGATGAACTTCTTTTGCACCGGCATGCTCCGCACTGTCACGCACAGCACGTTTCTCAACTTCCGTAACACCGCTTGGTACGGCAATAACCATTCTTCTGTTCGAAAAAGTTCCCGTGCTTACTTTTTTAATAAACGCACGAATCATCCCTTCAGCGATTTCAAAATCGGCAATAACACCATCACGCATTGGTCTTGAGACTCTTATTTCACGGTGCTCTCTTCCTTGCATTTCTTTTGCCTTATTACCAAGTGCGATAATCTTTTTTGTGTTTCTATCGAATGCAACAATTGAGGGTTCGTTAAGAATAATTCCTTTACCTTTTACATAAATTAAAAAGTTTGAAGTCCCTAAATCAATTGCAACATCTGTTGACAAAAAGTCGAATATTCCCATCTTACCTCTTAATGCTTAAAATTTCTTATGCCGGTAAAAACCATTGATATATTTTTTTCGTCTGCAGCTTTAATTACTTCCTCATCACGAACCGAACCTCCTGGTTGTATAATTGATTTTATGCCTGCATTTACAATTTCAATTACGCCGTCAGCAAACGGGAAAAAAGCATCCGAAGCAGCAACGGAACCTTCGAGACTATGTCCATGTTCTTTCGCTTTTGAAGCTGCTATTTTTGCCGAGTCTAGTCGGGACATTTGCCCCGCACCAACACCAAGAACTTTCTTATCCTTCACAAAAACAATTGCATTGGATTTTGTATGCTTGCAAATAACCCAAGCAAACTTGAGATCTTCAAGTTCCTCTGCAGATGGCTTTAGTTTCGTAACAATATTATAATCCAAATCATCAATTGTGGAAGAATCATAATTTTGTGAAATGACCCCGCCCGGGATTGTTTTAATGATGCGAGGAGTAATTAATGGCTTTTTAATTTTTATAAGTCTTCTATTCTTTTTTTGTTGAAGAAGTTCAAGCGCTTGTGGGTCGAAATCGTGAGCACATACAATTTCGAGAAAGATTTCGTTTAACTTAACTGCAATATTTTCCGTAACATTTCCGCTAAATGCAACAATTCCACCAAATGCCGAAACCGGATCTCCGGAGAGTGCTTTTTCATAAGCATCGAGAAGATCATCTGAAACAGCCGCCCCGCTTGCGTTTGTGTGCTTAACTATAACGCAAGAATTTCCGGAGAGGTCCTGAATAATTTCAACTGCGGCAACGAGGTCAACAATATTATTGTAGGATAATTCTTTTCCGTGGAGAACGTCGACATAATCATAGAAATTACCATAAAGCTGAGCTTGCTGATGAGGATTTTCTCCGTAACGCAATTCGCTCAATAGTCCGTAATTGATTCTTAAATCTTTTACTGGCTGATCAAATTCTTTCTCAAAAAAATCAGCTATGAAAGTATCGTACTTTGCTGTATGCGAGAATGCTTCGGATGCTAATCTTTTTTTAGTTTTCTCAGAGATATTTCCTGCTTCTAACTCTTTAATAAAATCCGAATATTGTAGTGGTGAAGTTAAAATTGAAACATGTTTATAATTTTTTGCTGCAGCTCTTACAAGACTGGGACCGCCAATATCAATATTCTCAATTTTTGTATCTAAATCTGCATTAGGATCTGATGATACTTTTACAAACGGATAAAGATTTACACACACTATATCGATTGGAACAATTTTATTTTTTTCTGCTTCCTCTAGATCACTTTTATTTCCACGTCGCATTAATATGCCACCGAAAATTGAAGGCTGAAGAGTTTTAACTCTTCCGTCAAAAATCTCCGGAAAGTTCGTAAATTTTTCAATCAGTGTGCATTCAATCCCATTTTCTGAAATAACTTTTGCTGTATTTCCTGTCGCCAAAATCTCATAACCTTCCTTAACAAGCTTGTCGGCAAGTTCAACAATTCCGGTTTTATCGGAAACACTCAGTAAAGCAAATTTCTTCAAACTTAACCTAATCTAAAATTCTAATTCTGTTATTTTCAATAAAGATTTTATTTTCTGCAAATTTCATAACAACGTACGGTAAAAGTCTGTGCTCCTCCAGTAAAACAACTTCCGCAATTTCTTCGGGTGAATCAACTTTTGAAATATCAACAGTTCGTTGAGCAATTATTTTTCCTTCATCATAATTTTCATTTACAAAATGAACTGTTGCACCGCTAACCTTTGCAGAAGATTTGAACACAGCTTTGTGAACATTCATCCCGTACATTCCTTTTCCTCCAAACGATGGCAGTAGTGCCGGATGAATATTGATTATTCTGTCTTGAAATCTTCTTATAAATTCAACAGGAATCAGTTTAAGAAACCCTGCAAGTACGATAAAATTTATTCCAGCTTTTTCAAAAAGAATTAATAAATCCTCGTAGCTGCAAAACCCGTCTTCTTTTTTTTTATTTACGGAAAAACATGAAATATTATTTTTTTTTGCTATTTCAAAAGCGGGGCAATCAATTTTATCACTGACAACTGCAAAAATTTCTGCACTAACAGCATTTTCTTTGATAAAATTGATCAATGAATTTAAATTTGAACCCCTTCCCGAAACAAATACTGCAATTTTTAGCATAAATAAAATAAATAATCGGAAAAAATTACCCAATAATGGAAAAATAGTCAATCCAAGAATGCTTGTAAGATAAGATTTTTTAATGATTTAGCGGATTTTTCTTAATTTTCTCTTAAGATTGTTGGCATTTGCCTCAATAAAATTCTTAAACCGGAACTCATTATCGCCCAATGCATCTTCGATATAATCCTCAGTTAACTCTTTTTCGCCAAAGGCAAGGTAGTTTTTAGCCAATATAATTTGAGCATAAGGTCTTGTCCAATATTCGTTTTTCACTTTATAACGAAGCACATTTTCAGCATGTTCAACCGATCTTTTGTATTCTTTTTTGTTTAAATATGCCTCGGACTTCAGTATATCATAAAAAGCCAAATGGTCTTGTTTTGTAGAATCAATTTTTACATTTTGTAAACTATCAATAATTTTAGTTTTTCCAATTAGAAGATCGTTTTGAATTTTAATAAGCTGCTTATAAACTGAATCCGGTGGGTTATCAAAAAAGTAATTACTTTTTTCGCTGGCAATTATATCATCCCAAATATCTTTGTTACCGTGTTTTGCAAGAAGAAGATGTTTTTGAAAGTTAAGATCATCTCCCAAAATTGAATAACTCAATGCAATCTGCATGTTTGCCATTCCTGTATAATCAAGCACTTTTGTCGAATCAATAAATTTCGTATACCATTCTATTGATTTTTCAAAATTATTTTTTCTGTACTCAACTTCCCCAAGGAGAAAATATGTTAACGATTTGGTGAGAGAAAATTTTGGATTATCGAGAGACAACACTTTGTGAAGCGCTTTCTCCGCTCTATCGAATTTCCGTGATTGAATTGCGATAACCGCTTCTTGATAATGGAATAATGTATTTTTCTTAAACCTGTTAGTCAATTTCCCAATAACCGTTAAAGCGCTGTCATATTCCGCTAAATATTCAGAGTAAAGTTTTGCAAGATGAAAACCGGCTTCATATTTTGAATTTTTCCCATACTTATATGCAGTTCTTATATTTTCAAAACCTAAACGTTTATCCGCGGTTAAACCGGTTAAACTTGCAGCCCATTTAAACATACCCGGAATAAAACTAAGTGCGTAATTGAAAAGGCCGATTCCAAGATGCGCATCATATAATTCAGGATTAATTGCAAGAGCTTCGTTAAAATATCCCATTGAACTTTTACTTGACCAGAATGCACTAAGCATCTCATCGCGAGAGGTTGCAGCAAGAGCTTCGAGCATTTTTATATTTCCCAAAAGGAGTTGGATTTTTGGATTATCGGGCTCAGCTTTTTCTTGAAGCTCGGCTTTGGTCAATGCGGAATCGGCATATTCTTCATAAATTTTTATTTCACCTTCATCCTTACATCCAAGATAAAACCAAAGATGAATTTGGGAGAGAATCTGATAAGGCTCCGCTTGCTTCGGATATTTTTCGATTAAATCAAAAAGAAGATTTTCCGCTTCATTGAATTTGAACTCATAAATTAAATTGTAACACTGAGATATATTATTTTCGTATTTGCTTTGAGCATTTGATGTAAGGGAAAAAACAAAAAGAATAAGGATTATTTTTTTCATTAATCTACTTTATTTAGAGTTTGAATAGTCGATTGCTGCTTTTATAAAATCTCGGAACAGCGGATGAGCTTTAGTAGCCCTTGATTTAAGCTCCGGATGAAACTGACAGCCAACGTACCATGGATGATTTTCCAATTCAATCATTTCAACCAGATTGTTATCGGGTGAGACTCCACTTATTATCAATCCATTTTGCTGCAGCAGTTCACGAAAGTCATTATTTACTTCGTAACGGTGTCTATGTCTTTCGGAAATTTTATCCTTTTTGTATGCTTTTTTAGCCTTAGTACCATTATTCAACATACAAGGATATGCTCCGAGTCTCATAGTAGCACCTTTGTTTTTAACCTTCTTCTGCTCGGGCATAAGATCGATAACCGAGTATTTTCCGTTCACAAATTCTGCACTGTTTGCCCGCTTAATTCCGCAAACATTTCGAGCGAACTCGATCACTGAACATTGCATGCCAAGACAAATTCCGAAATATGGAATTTTATTCACTCTTGCATATTCTGCCGCTGAAATTTTGCCTTCTATCCCCCGCTCTCCGAAACCGCCCGGGACCAGAATTCCATCAAATTTATTGAGCAGTTCCTCGGCACCTTTTTCTTCGATCTCCTCTGAGCTAAAATATTTTAAATTTACTTTAACATCATTTTCCGCACCGGCATGAATAAATGCTTCGGATATACTTTTATATGCGTCAATTACATCGGTGTATTTTCCGCAAATCCCGATATTAACTTCACCGGAAGGATTTTTTATTTTATCCACAAATGCTTTCCATTTGTCGATATCCACCTTAATATCCGGCATTTTTAATTTTTTAAGAACGATCTTATCTAAGTTTTGCTCAAATAAAGTTATAGGAACTTCATAAATTGAATCACAATCATAGGCAGAAATAACGGCGTGTTGATTTACGTTGCAGAAAAGTGCAATCTTTTGGCGAATTTCTTTTGATAATTTATTCTCCGAACGGCAGACGAGTATATTTGGTTGTATTCCCAACTCGAGAAGATTTTTCACACTGTGCTGAGTGGGCTTTGTCTTCATCTCACCAGCGGATCTAATAAACGGAACTAAAGTTACATGTATTGAGATCGCGTTTTTCCTACCAAGTTCAAGCATCATTTGACGTATTGACTCCATAAACGGAAGACTTTCAATATCACCAACGGTGCCGCCGATCTCGGTAATTATAAAATCATATTTATTTGTAGCTTCCAAAGCACGCATCCGACGTTTAATTTCATCGGTAATGTGCGGAATTACTTGAACCGTAGCACCGAGATAATCACCTCTCCTCTCTTTTGTGATTACTTCATTATAAACCTGCCCTGTTGTTGTATTATTGTCTTTTGACATATCGACATCAAGGAAGCGTTCGTAGTGTCCGAGATCCAAATCGGTTTCAGCGCCGTCTTCAGTAACATAAACTTCCCCATGTTGAAATGGGCTCATTGTACCAGGATCAACATTAATATAGGGATCAAATTTTTGTACGGTTACGCTGAATCCTCTCATTTTAAGCAGTAATCCCAAAGCGGAAGCAGTGATGCCTTTACCCAGCGATGAAACAACACCTCCGGTAACAAATATGTACTTAACCTTCTTCTTGAATTTCATAGGATTTTTCTTTTTTTGGATGGCCGTTTTTGGGATTAAAAGATATAAAAATTCCTAATAAGTAGTAATGATTTTTTAAAAAAATATTTCTCTTTATAAAGTTATTCACAATTTTTTTACTAAGCCTGAGTATTTTCGCTCGATTTTGAACCCAAAATGATAAAAATATTCCGGTCTAAAAAATCCTGTCGTAACGTAATCATAATTTTCACTTTTCATTCTGTTGAAAAGTCCGTTCATCAATTTTTCACTTATACCTTTACGTCTATATCTATTATTAACAACAATTTTATCCATGTAAACTGTTTTTGAATCCACCGCATTATAGAAAAGTCCGCCAATGATAAATCCTCTTTCAGAAAGTGCAACGAGGAATTGATGTTCCGGTTTAAAATTTACCATCAAATTTGTTTCAAGGAAAAGTTGATGGAGTCTTGATATTTCCCGCGGTGAAATTGGACTTCGAATCACAAACGGGTTCCCATCCGAATCTTGATATTGCACAACAAGATTTGATGTCGATGTTCCCGCACCTCTTGTTGGAAGAATAACCGCTTCATCTGAAGGTTTTAAATGTGGATAACATAATCTCGTCAAAAAGAAATTCTCTTTTTCATTTAGATCTAGTTCCGATTTTAAGTTCGATAGTTTTTCAACCGCTTTCTCTTTCGAAAATTCTTTTCTGTGCTGCTTGAGTGAAATGTCCTTAATTATCTTTATAATTTCCGGATCGGAATTTGTATAGACAGTTTCCAGAAAAAATCTTGTTCGCGTTTCAGGATAGAGTTTTTCAAGTTCGTTGAGACTATAAGTATCATAAAGTTCGCTCAGCATTTCGGCTTCGGCGCTTGAGTCCGCTGACTCATTTAATCTTCTCCATCGATGGAATCGATTGATCGCGAAATACAATTGTTTAGGAATATAGCCGTTCTCCGCAACGTCCATAAGAAATGCAGTAAGACTAATTTTGATTTCTTCAAATTCAGGAGTCGCGGCAGCTGAGTTTAGTTCATCAAGTAATTTGTTTAGGATACTTAATCCCTTTTCGACACCTTCTGCATTAATAAGTCCGGAAAAAATAAATCTCCAATAGTCTATATCATCATTCGGGTGATATGTTTTATTTGCATCTTCAACAAACATTGAATAAAAGTTATTAAACAGATCAATTAGATTTACATATTTTTTCTTTCGCGATATAGAAAGCACTCTTGTTCCTGTTTGATAATCGTGCGGAGGAATTATATAATTTGCTACAACGGGATTTTCAAGGGAATATTTATAATAAGTAAGTTTCCAAAAGTTGAAATAAGAAGCCGAGGCATTCCAAATAAAGAATGGCCAGAGGTAATAAACTCTTTCCTTACCTTTTTCATCATCTCTTCTAGTGATTCTGTTAATGAATTTATCAACAGTTTCACCGGGAACAAAATCACTGGTCCAAGCAAAATACTCAGTCCAAAGTCCGCCGAAATCCTCGACAAGCTCTTGATAATAATACCGCGAACCAGCGAGTATGCACCAATTGACTTCTTCAACTATTTCTTCAATTGCTCTATTAATTCCCAAATTGAGAGCGATATCAAATGAACCAAATTCATTTGTTTGAATTGATATTCTATATACTTTTTTCTCATCCAATTCCCTCCACAAACTTATCCAAACACCGCCCGGAAGAATATTATTCAACCTTATAATTCTTCCGTTTGAAAGCAGAAATACAGCCTCGCGCAAAATCGGAGATTCGATAATTACCTTTGTTATTAGTTGTTGATCGACCGGATCGGTATTGTCTTCGAAAATGATAACATCCTGCCAGCCGTATTCCTCTCCAGTTTCTTCATCGACGGCAACCGTTTGATTTTGTCCTAACCAGTCGCGTAAACCGTTGCGCAGCTTCAACCTTGCTTCTGAGGCTAAACCGATCAATTCTTTTTTTGTTTGAAGCAGTTGGTATCTCACTAATGCCTGTCTTATCTGTTTGTAGCGAGTAGGATGTTCAATTCCGAAAGAGGCAAGCAGATAAAATAAATTTGGAAGCGGACTTTGATTTAAGCCTTTATCCGAAGAATAACGGTCCACTTCATGGTGCAGAGTATCTTCGATCGCGATTAAAATTTTCTCACTATTTCCAAGTGCGCTTATTGCCGAACAAGTTTCCGGATCCAATACTTCATGATCGGCGCTAATATAAATAGAAAGAAATTTTTCAAAATCATCATGTTTAATTTTATTTATCACATCTATAAACATTCGCTTCCTAATTTCCGTGAAAGGTGAAATATTAGGACGCATAAAAATCTGAAGCGCAAATTTATGTAGCGGTGCAGTATCGTCAGAAAGAAATTCATTAACATAATTCAATGCGAAGAGTGCTTCATTTTCATTTTTCGATTGCAGATAAAACACTGCAAGATGCAGCCCAAAGAGAGAACGTTCATTTGATTTAGCTATACTTTTAAGTGATTGAAATTCAACTTGAGTGATTTCCCGGCATTCATAAACTGAAACAAATTTTATGTGCGAATCGCTCGAAGAATGGCGGAACCATTGTATTATCGTTTCCCCAGTAAAATTCACAAGATTTGAATTCCCAAGCCAATAAATCGGATTTATAAAAAATGCTTGAAGATCAATAAACTTGTTCTCGACTTTATAATTGAAGCAACCGATTCTGAAAATATTTTGATTTTTTGCATTGCGATGTATCATTAATTCTATATTTAACTTTGGAATAGCAATTCCATTTTCCGATACCAGAACATCTCGGTTCAAACATCCTTTTTCTCTCAAGAACCAGTTAGGGATTCTAATTTCAAAATCATCCACCCATAATTCGGAATATGTTTTTGTATAAAGTTGTTCAATCTCTGAAGAAAAATTTTGTTCAATTACTCTTCGTTTATAAGTTCCTTTCGGAGTCAGTTCACCCATCTCTGCCGAGAAAGGTCTGGTGATCAACTTAAAGTCTAATATTCTTTCAAACGGAGCTAAAAATTTATTTACCGAAACAACAACCGATGAATAGTAATCATTGACTTGTTCGGGGTTAGAAAAAATTTTTTCAAATCTTTCGTTTTTGTCCGGATAAATTAAAACAGTATTATAAGGACGATGATCCCCAACTAAAAACACTTGTTTTATGTACTCAACCTCTCTGAAGAAATTCTCGATCTTCTGCGGAGCGATCGTTTCGCCTTTTATATTCTTATAAATTTCTTTTTTCCTATCGATAATTTCGATAAACCCTTTTGAGTCCATCCGCATAACATCGCCGGTTGGGAACCAGCCATTCTCATCAAATACTTCTTCCTTTTTTTGGTCGTAGTAACCAAGCATAACATAAGAACCTCTGATCCACAATTCACCGTCATCAGCAACCCTAATTTCAATTCCTGGTAAAGCTTTGCCTAATGAATTTTCTATGTACTTTCCGGGAGGGGTCATCGTAATTCCCCCGGTTGCTTCTGTCATACCGAAACCGCTCATTAATTCGATGTGGTACTTCTGAAAAAAAGTAAAGACTTCAGAGGGAAGATAACCCGCTGCAGATAAACCAAATTTAAGGTCGCCTCCAGTTACAAAATCAGCAGCTTCTTTTATTTTTACAGTGTCGTCAAGTTCAAGATCTGCTCTGGCTGCAATGCTTTCATAAAGTTGAATCCATTTTTTCGGAATGCTTATAAAAATTGTGGGTTTAATCATCTGCATATTTTGAATCATAGTCTCGACAGACGGATTTTCCATAAACGAATATTCTGCACCCCAAAATACTGCACCAAGTAATTCAAGGTATCTTCCGAAAGTATGGTACAACGGTAGAAAACTGATGTATCTATCTTTATCACCAATCTCCGGTATTGCCAAAGCTCGGCAAAATCTTTTATAAACAAGATTTAGATTTGAAAACATTATTCCTTTTGGCTCACCGGTGGTTCCAGAAGTGTACATTATCGTTGCGACATCATCCAAACCGATTTCCGGAATTTCCTTTTTCTGTTTGGAGAATTCCAAAAATTCATTAAAAGACAAAACCCATTTCTCAACGCTGCTCCCTTCAAACATCACAACATTTTTCAAGAAGGTAAGCTCGGATTTAATTGACTTCACCTTACTTAACTGCTTTTCATCTGTTACAAAAAGTAACTCTGCCTCAGTTTGATTGAGTATGTAACTTATGTGTTGAGGCACTGAATTTGCGGGGATCATTACGTTCACGATACCGGAGTAAAGACACGCAAGATCGCAGAAAGCCATTTTAAGAGAATTATCGGTCAAGAATGCAACTTTCGAACCTGGTCCGGAAATAATCCCGGATATTGCTGCTGAAATTTGATCTATTTGACTGAAGGATTTCTGCCAGGATAATTTTGTTATGTTTTTTCCGCGGATCAGATTAAACAAAGTTTTTGTATCATAAATTCTTCTTCTCTGATCGAATAATTTCTTGAGAGTCAGTTTTGATCTGATGATCAATTCAAAAATTAAATCTGCCCAACGATTATCTTCATAAATTCTTGTTAAAAATTCCGGCTGACGAATCAACTCAAGGTATTCAATTGTTATCTGGTTAAGAAAATCACTACAATCATTAATCTGACTCTGTTTAAGAAGTAAGTTTCCAAAATTATATGCGGTTTCAACCGAAATATTTTGAGCAATATCAGAAATCAACCCGGAAGGATGCAAGTCACTGAAAATATGAAGAATTGATTCGACTGCATTTTTATTATCGGTAATAATTTTTGTGCTTATTTCGGTAAGAAGTTTATCAATCGATTGACACAACGGCAACACTTCTGTTTCTTCAAGCGCGGACTTTCCAGCACTTATTCGCTGTTGAATTGATTTTAATCTTTCTTCTAAGCTAAGTTTGTCACCTGGCATAATATTTCACTTATTTAATGAAGGCAGGCTTTAAATACGGTTTTTTTTGATGAATTTCAAAATGAAAAAAACTAAAGAGAAGTTGACTTATAAAAAACCAATTAAAATTAGAACTTGATTTGTAATTTTTTTTGACAGCTTAAGTCAACTCCCCTTAATAATCAATAACCTTCGGATAAAATTTCTTTTTCGGTTACTTCACCGTATTTCGATACTTTATCACGAAGTTCTTCAGCTTTACCGATCAGTACGAATTGCAAATTTTCCGATGGGAAATATCTCTTAATTATCTCCCGGCTTTTTTCTAAAGTAAGTTCATCCACATTCTTTTCAAAATCGTTGATGAATGTCTCATCGAAATCATAAACAAACATTTCCCCAAGAAGATTAGCTAAACTTGAAGATGTTTCGTATCGAGGCGGAAATTGTCCTTTAATATAATTCTTTGCTGAAGTCAATGTTTCCTCATCAACTCCTTTTGTATGAAGCCTGTTCAGAACTTCGAGGGCAAGATCAATAGCATCGAATGTCGTTTCGGTTCTTGTGAAACTATAAATCGCAAAAAGTCCGGATGAATTAAAACGGGTAAAGAAACTTCTCGCTCCGTACGTTAAACCGGCATTCACTCTTAACTCATCGTTAAGCCACGATGTAAATCTCCCTCCAAGAATTGTGTTTATTACTGTCACCGGAATATAGTCTCTGTTTTTTCTATCGATTCCGAATTGACCGATGTAAAAAGTTGTTTCATGCGAATCATTTTTATTAACGAGAAGAACTCTGTTTTTGTTGTGTGCAAAATATTCTTCCAGCGCTGGCACTTTGTAATTTTCTTTTTCAGAAGTCCATTCACCAAAGATATTTTCAACTTTGCTTTTCATATCAACAGCGTCTATATCCCCGACGATTATCAGTGCACACATCGAAGGTAAATAGTTTGAATCATAAAACTCCATTATACTTTTACGGCTGAGTTTGTCAATTGATTCTGCTGTTCCATCTAGAGGATTTCCGTACGGATGATTTTCATACATAAACTTTGAGAAGTAATTTGAAATTACAGAACCGGGACTTTCTTTTGCCTGAGTCAATAATGAAACTTGTCTGTTTTTCCATTTTTCTATTTCATCCTCCGGGAAGATTGGCAGAGTGATAACTTCCTTAAAGAGAGGAACAAGTTCATCAAAATCATCTTTAATAAAATTAGTTGAGATAGTCGTATATTCTTTATCGGCGAAAGTTCGTAACGATGCACCTCTAAAATCGAACTCTTCTTCGAGTTGTGCTTTTGAATATGATTTTGTTCCGAACAATAAAGCCTCGGAGACAGCGTTGGCTAATCCGTAGGTTCCCCCTTCGTTGAAAACTCCGGTTTTGACGATCATTTGGATCGTAACTAAAGGCACCTCTTTGTTTTCCATCAGATAAACCGTTAACCCGTTAGGAAGAACAAATTTCTCATAAGCGGGAAGGGTGAAGGATTTATTATCGGATCCGTAAGTATTTGCAAAAATGGATATAATTAAAAATGAGTATAAAACAATTTTAGTTTTCATCATTTATTCTCCCCTTCCAGAATACCAACCGTTCTGTTTTTAGTTGTTAGATATTTTTCAGCGACTCTTTTAATATCTTCGACTGTAACTTTTTTATAATCGTCCGGTGCACTGAACATTTTCCTATAGTCATCAAAAAACAATTGATAAGTACCTAAAGTATTTGCCCTGCCATTTATAGTTTCCATCGATCTGTAAAAGCCAATTAATTTTTGGTTTTTAACTTTCTGCAGTTCCTTTTCAGTAACGCCCTCGGTCTTCATTTTTTCGATTTCGCTTAGAATGAGAAGTTCGAGCGAGTCCGAACTAACTCCTTGCGAAGCAGTAGAAAACACAGTAAACAATGAAGGATCAAACGAATCATCTGTGTAACTGAAAACATTAGTAGCCGCAGCATATCCGTCAATTATCGATGAATACAATCGCGAGGATTTACCTGAAGAAAGTATCGAACTCAACAGATCCAACGCATAGTAATCAGGATGTTTACTCTCGGGGATGTGATAAACAATCATGATATTCGGTGAAGAGACTTCCTTAATTACCTTAACTCTTTTTTCTCCTTCCTGTGGTGGTTCTACCGTATGAATTTTCCGTGGAGGATCATTTGATTTTATTGGTTCAAAATATTTTTTTGCCAAACGCTCAACCTCATCCAACCTTACATCTCCGCATATTACAACTGTGCAGTTATTTGGAGCGTAATATGTTGCGAAGTAATTCTGCAGATCTTGCTTTGTCCAATTTTTTATATCGGATTCATGCCCTATCACTGACCAGCCGTATGGATGAGCCGAAAAGGCTACTGAAAGAACTTGCTCACCAAGTTTTTGAAAATTACTGTTTTCGAGTCCCGTACTTCTCTCGGAAAGAATCACGCCTCTTTCGCTTTCAATCATTTCATCATCGAAATTGAGGTTGGCAATTCTGTCTGCTTCAAGATCAAAAATCACTTCAAGAGAAGAACTTGGGAACCAATCAGTATAAACCGTAACGTCCTGCGAAGTGTAAGCATTATTAGCCCCTCCGTTTGCTTCCATTACCCTATCAAACATTTTCGGTCCATATTTTTTAGATCCATTGAACATCATATGTTCAAAGAAATGAGAAAGTCCTGTAATTCCAGGATTTTCATTTCGTGATCCTACTTTCCAAAACAAATACATATTTGCATTAGGTATTGAATGATCTTCCATCACAAAAATTTTCATTCCGTTTTCCAATTGAATTTCATTAACATCTTCGACGGATGTTTGTGCTGAAATCGAAATTGTAAAAAATATTGCCAACAGTATTTTTTTCATCAATCCTCCAAAAAATTTCATTATTAGATGGTTGCGTTAATCGACGGTTTAAAATAAAAAAAGGATAGGAAATTACTCCTATCCTTAACATAAAATAATTACTAATAATTTATTTAATGCCGGCAACTTGTTCCAGCATATCCGTTGTCAGGGATTTAGGACGTTCGATAGGATATCCTAAAGCTCTATCCCAGATAATATTTGCACATACTCCCAGTGCACGTCCGACACCAAATAGAACTGTGTAAAAATCATATTCTCTAACTCCATAATGCCATTGAATAACACCCGATTGTGCATCAACATTAGGCCAAGGATTTTTTGCTTTACCTTGCTCTTCAAGTATTGGCGGGGTCACTTTGTAAAGCACGTCAACATATTTAAATAACGGATCATCAGGAAGATGCTTCAAACAAAATTCGCGCTGAGCAGTGTAACGAGGATCAGTTTTTCTTAAAACCGCGTGACCGAATCCCGGAATTACCTGTCCGGAATTCAAAGTATCCCAAACAAATTTTTTCATTTCTTCTTCTGTTGGGATTTTGCCTCCCATCTGTTCGCTTACTCCGTGAAGCCATCTTAAAACTTCTTGATTTGCCAACCCGTGCAGAGGTCCTGCCAAACCGTTAATCATGGCACTGATTGAGTAATAAATATCTGACAATGCACTTGCAACCAAGTGACCGGTATGTGCAGAAACGTTTCCGCTTTCATGATCACTGTGCAGAATGAAATAGAGTCTTGAAAGATCATCGTAGGGTGCATCAACACCCATCATATGCGCAAAGTTTCCGCCCATATCAAGATCAGGATCCGGATCAATGATCTGTCCGCCTTTGTACTTATAACGATAAATAAAGGCAGCAATTTGGGGAAGTCTTGCAAGCAGATTAAGAGCATCTTCATAAGTAGGAGCCCACATATCCATTTTGTTAAGGCCTTCGTTATACTGCCTAACAAATTCGGATTCACGCTGCATCGAAAGAATTGCTGTTGAAAACATAACCATCGGGTGACTATCTTCCGGCATCGCTTTAAGAATATCAAACACGTAATCGGGAACTATTTTTCTTTTGTTGAATTCCGTAGCAACTTCTTTTACATCCGCTTCCGAAGGTATTTCCCCTGTAAGAAGAAGATAGAAAAATCCTTCAACATAAGGCGTTTCTTTGCCCGGCACTTTCGGAAGTTTTTCTAATGTTTCAGGTATTGTAAAACCTCTGAAACGAATACCTTCCATTGGATCGAGATATGAAATATCGGTTGTTAAACACTTAACTCCTCGCATTCCCCCAATCGCTTGACCTATCGTGACTTCACCAAGTTTAACATCACCATATTCTTTGATCAATTTTGTCGTTCGGGGGCGCCAGCCTTCAATTTTTTCTTGAAGTTTTGATTTTAAATTCGACATACTATCCTCCTTGTAGAAAAGAATAACTTCTATTTAACTAATTAAGACATTTATGTCAAGTAAAACGGATATCTCCTCTGTTTTTACGGCTATTTTCACTTAATCTTATAATATTAGAAGATATATTTATTCCGCTCATCACAGCACTTTCAATTGTTGAAGGTAAATCGGGTGTTGTCCAATCACCGGCGAGAAAAAGATTCTCAATACTGCACTTAATATTTTTTCTTTGTTTTTCAATTTGTACAGAAGGAATGAAGGTTGCTCGTTTCTCTTTTATTACTTTCATCGAATCTAAGTAAAAAACTTTTTTGGAAAATATTTTTTCAAGTTCCGCGAGAACAACATTTTTTATTTCTTCTTCACTTAGAGCAGCTATGTTTTCTGCGTCACTTGTAACACATGAAACATGATTTTGATGAATAAAAATCCAATGAATCGGTGAGTTCAGAAATGCATAATATTTTCTATCAAACTCAGAGGTATCCATCTTTATGTGAACAGTAACAATAGGTGAAAATTGAAAATCCATTTTAGAAATTTCGACCAACTTACTAATAGCACTGTAAGGAACTGCAGCGACATAATAATCATAACCAGTATAGTTATTTTTATTTGAATCAACTTGAACAATCGTGTCATTCTTTACTGATACATTTTCGATTCTTTCAGATTTAATGATGTTGCCATTATGTTCTGCAATAAATTTTTCGGCCGGTTCACAAAATATTTTTGAAAGCCCGGTTTTGGGAATTACCATTTTATAACCATTTCCGCCTTTCAAAAAAACATTTTTGAGAACTTTGAAAAAAGTTCCTGCCGAAGCTTTACACGGTGAAGTATTCATCGTTCCGAGAACTAAAACAGACCAGAACTTTTCAATTAGGTTCTCGGACTGACTGTTAATTTTTAACCATTCATATACAGTAAGGGTCTGTAGTTTGCTCTCCTTTTGAAAAATCAACTTTGCGAAGAAGATTTTGAGCCGAAATTTCTCTTGGATTGTTATTCCTTTTGCAAACAATAATCCGAATATCAAATCGAAAGGATAAAAAATACCTAGCGATTTTATTTCTACATCTTTATATCCAGGATCTCTGAAGAGTAAATCCAATTTATCTTCAATGTGCAATTTTTCTTTGCTGCCGATTAGTCCTAAAAAATCGAGTGTTGCCCTGTAACAACTCATCATAATATGCTGACCGTTGTCGATTTCGAGATCAAGCACTTTATCGTAGAATGAATAAGTTCTTCCGCCTAATTTTGGTGCTGCTTCAAGAAGTGTAACTTTGAAATTATTTTTTGAAAGGTAAACCGCTGTGCTAAGACCGGATAATCCTCCACCGATAACTAAAACTTTTTTCATCTAATATACTAGACTATACTTTGCCCAAACACCAAGTGCAATCGATGTTTTTTCAAGTTTAGAAACATTTATGTTTTCTTCAAATACATTAAATTGTTTTGCTTCAAGTTTATATAGAAGTTTTGTATAGATGTGCTGCATTGCTCTTGCGGCAAACATCGAAGGTTTATCTTCATAATCAAGTGATAAATTCGCTTTATTAAAATAATCCTTTGCACGGGCTGCTTCAAAACTCATAAGGTCAACAAAATGTTTATTATAAATATTTTGAGCTAAATCCTTTTCGGAATAATTGAAAGCATCTAAATCTGTTTGAGGAAGATAAATTCTTCCAAAGTCTGCGTCTTTTTTAACATCACGAATAATATTCGTCAACTGCATTGCGACTCCCAAATTAACCGCATAATCCCGAGCCGATTTATTTTTATATCCGAAAATTTCAATGCACATTAAACCAACTGTTGAAGCAACGCGGTAACAATACTGAATCAAATCCTCAACATGAATATATCTGTTTTTCTGTAAGTCCATTTCCATACCGCTTATCAGTTCAAAGAAAGGTTCAATCGGAATATTAAATTGTTTAATAATAGCAGAAAGTTTATTAAGAAGGGTGTAGTCGGAAATTCCGTAAATCGATTTTTCTAACTCGTTCCGCCATCTTCTTAAATTTTCGTATTTAAGATCCTCCGGATGATAATCGATATCAACAATATCGTCGGTTCTGCGGCAGAACGCATAGATTGTGTTCATCGCCTCACGTTTGTGTTGAGGCAGCAGACTGAATGCATAGTAAAAACTGCTTTTGCTTTCTTTCGCTATTTGTTTTGATTGTTTTATGATTTATCCCACATTATTGCTTTTAGACCCAAAATAATATAATCAATCTTATTCAATTTAGGGCGAAAATCGTTAACACGGTAATCTATTCTTGTTATTTTTTTTAAAATTGCTTCCCCGCCAAGAATAGTCCATTTGATTTGACGTCTCAATCGCCCCGGCAGTTTCTGAAGAAGTGGTTTTCCCTTGTCAAAAATTTCTTGTGTGCGTTTGACTTGATATTCAATTAAATTTTTGAACATACTATCGTAACGAAGATTCAGAAAATCATCCTCACTTAACTCGAATGATTTCAACTCATCAATCGGGATATAAATCCGATTGTTTTTAGTATCTATTGAAATATCCTGGTAAAAATTTGTCAATTGAAGAGCCGTGCATATATAATCGGAAAACTTTAATGCATCCGGTGAACTAATATGATGAAGTTCTAAAATTATTCTCCCAACCGGATTTGCAGATAGTGAACAGTAATCTAAAATTTCAGAAAAGTTTTCGAAGCGATTTTTTGTTACATCACACTCAAAAGCTTTTATCAAATTAAGAAAATTTTCCGGTGTTAAATTCTTTGTTGAAATAGTATTTGAAAGTGCAAACCAAAATTCATCAGCATATTTTTTTTCTAAACAGTCTTTAAATTTATTTCGGTACTCTTCCAATTCAGCTAGTTTTCTTTCAGGTGGTTCAGTCCCTTCATCAGCAATATCGTCTGCCTGTCGAGCGAACTGATAAACAACAGCTATATGTTTTCTAAGATTCTTCGGTAAAATAAATGAAATAACCGGAAAGTTTTCGTAATGAGCTTTGGTGAACTCTTGGGCTTTCAGATATGCTTTTTCAAGATTCAATAAAAATTAAATAAATTAAACATGTGCCCGGAACAGGAGTCGAACCTGCACTGGATTGCTCCAACTAGACCCTGAACCTAGCGCGTCTACCAATTCCGCCATCCGGGCATATCACAATGTATAAAACAAGAATGTAAAATTAAGTAAGAAATTTCGAATTACAAATTCTAATCTACAATTTCTATAGCTTCATGACTCATTGAATCAATCCACATATATCTATCAAATATATTAATCGATGTATCCTTCTCTGCATTGAACGGTCTCGGAAGATCTTTTGTGTTAATTATATCCTGATATGTTCCTGACATACAGTCAGCTGAGTATAATTTTGGATCTCCCAATTCAAAAATTGTTTCGTAGCAAAAAGTAGCAGATACAACGTCTCCGCTTTCCGGAGCTTCGAAATATTCAAGCGGAAGTTCTTCATCGAACTCTTCGTAAACTGCTTTCATAAACATAGCCCAAATTGGCAGGGCTGCTTGCGAACCGGTTCCATAAGTATTGGTAAATGAAATCCTTTGATCATCAAATCCTACCCAAACACCAGCAGCCAATTGCGGCGTAAAACCTAAAAACCATGTGTCAGTATAACCATTTGTTGTTCCGGTTTTACCTGCTGCGGGTCTATAAAAACTGTAACGTGATCTCACAGCGCTTCCTGTACCGCTGTTAACGACTGTTTCCATCATGTTCGTAATTATGTAAGCCGTCTCCGCAGAAATTGCTTCACGAGTAGTGGAATTAAATTGATCGATAATAATTCCGTCTTTATCCTCAATCTTTGTTATTGAAATAGGACTGTTGTAAATTCCATGATTTGCAATGGTGGCGTAAACGGTTGTCATCTCAAGCGGAGTGAAGCCAGAAGTACCGCCAAGCGAAATTGCAGGTAATAGTTCGATCCGACTGTCGATACCCATTTTTTCAGCATATTTTCCAACTTGTGTCAATTTAACATGATCTTCGATTACTAGTCTTGCTGCGATTAAATTTAATGAACGCTGCAATCCTTCTCTCAAGGTTGTAAAGCCGCCTGTTGTTCTATCGAAATTTTGTGGTGACCATTCAATTGGCTTTTCTCCAAATATAAATCTTTGATTTAATATCGGATATGCTGGATAAAGTCCATTATCAATCGCAACAGTATAAATGATTGGTTTGAATGAGGATCCCGGCTGTCGTTTGATTTGAGTAACATGATTTAATCCATATTTAAAATTGTCGTCTCTACCGCCAACCATCGCTTTTACTTCCCCGGTTTTAACATCTATACAAACAAAACCAACTTCAATTTCTTGAGCACGTTTCTGCACCGAGTCCACAAAAGCAACATTCCTTTTGAGATCTTCATAGATTACTTTTCTTTCCTCTTGAGTTGCGGCGTTCTTATAATCCAGCCGATTCTTTATTGCTTTATCAATGTGTTCATTCAACAAATCTTTATGTCTCGACCATTTCCAATATCCGTCAAATTTTTTCTGAAATTCCATTAAATGGTCTTTCGCAGCTTTTGTTGCTATTTTCTGCATTCGTAAATCGAGTGTTGTGTAAATTGTCAATCCGTCCTCGTACAAATCATACTCATATTTATCCGCCATTTGATTTAGTTGTTGACGCACATATTCCACAAAATGAGGGGCAGCATCACTTATAAAACCTTCGCTTATACTTTCGAGATTTACATCAATCGATGTTGCTTTCAAGGAATCATAGAGTGATGATTCCAATACACCAAAATCAACCATGTTATACATTACCAGGTTTCTTCTTTGGATTGCATTGTTGTAGTATTTAACCGGATGATAATAGACGGAAGAACGGAGAAGTGCAATCAGAACTGCCGCTTCGGGAATTGTAATCTCGCGCAACGATTTATTGAAATAAACTTTAGCAGCAGTTTCGATTCCATAAGCACCTTCGCCGAAGTAGGAAATATTAAAATACATTTCAAGAATCTCTTTCTTCGTATATGTTCCCTCAATCTGAACTGCCGTTATCCATTCACGAAGTTTTCTTACTCCCACATCAAACAGCGATTCTTTTTGAAATTTCAATTCGTACAAATTTTTTGCAAGCTGTTGTGTTATAGTGCTCGCACCTTGTTTTTGACCTAAGAAGACTGTTTTAAACATTGCTTTATAAAATCTATCGAGATCGACTCCCCAATGATCGAAGAACTTACGATCCTCGGTTGCTATTAACATATCGACAACAAATTTGGGAATGCTGTCAATTTCGGTTTCGATTCGGTTCTCTCTGAAGAATCTTCCCAAAAGTTCACCATCACTGCTGAAAACATTACTTGCAAGTTTCGGTTTAGGATTTTCCAATTCTTCCAATGAGGGAAGTCCTTCTGCGACATATTGAATAAAAAAGAACATCGAAATTAAGAACACAATTACCACGGTAGAAACCGCCGAAAGAATAATTTTTCTCTGGTTGTTTTTTTTATTCTTTTTTGTTGAGGGTTTATTCATTCAGTTCCCAATCTAAAATTTCGAATTTATTGTTGAAATATTTTCCGTAACAAGGCGTATCGAGCCAAGTGCCGAGATTGATATAATATCCGTTATTGTATTCCAAAATTTTTTGATTATGACTATGACCAAAAAGTACGTAGTCGCAACCTTTGTCAATCAAAATTTTTGCCGTTAAAAATAAGCTGTCATCTTCACCATAATCCTTTGAACTCGTATATCCTCTGCTTGTTTTACTCGAGGAAGATGCAAGCCAGATGCCCATATCCGGATGAATGAGTGAGTATAAATTTTGAATCTTTTTGTTGCGCAGTATTTTTTTCAAAATTTTATAACCGGTGTCATTTTTAATTAAACCATCCCCGTGACCTAAAAAAAATTTTTTCCCTTCGAGAATGACTTCTATCGGATTTTCATAAATTCTTACACCAATTGTTTTGGTGAAAAAATCCCTGTGCATAAAATCGTGGTTGCCTATAATGTAATGTACATTAATATTCCGCTCGGTTAAATTATGCAAAGCCGTGAAAGTTCTATAATAACCTTTCTGTATCACGCGTCTGTATTCAAACCAATAATCAAATAGATCGCCGAGAATGTACAAACTTGCAGCGTTCTCAAGTGCATATTCGAGAAATCTAACGAACTTTCGCTCAAGTTTGTTTTCTTGATCAGGTGATTGCAGTCCAAAGTGCAAATCCGATACAAAAAATGCCGGTTTTTCCAATATTCTCTAAGTTTTTGTAAACCTTAATTTATAATTATTATTTCAAATTTGCTTCCCTAAAAAGTGCCAGCAGACGGCTGTTTGGGTCAAAAATAATTTTATTCGGTTTACTATTAGTTTCGAAATACATAGTAGTATCGAAGGATGTAATATAATTATCAGATATCAATGAATCTTCACTTGTAATTATTTTTATTTGAAGCGGGAAATGATATTCTGTATATCCTTCTTGAGCTTGTCTCAAATCCACTTGAGTAATTAACTTATCAGAAATCGAGTAATTGATATCATATTCAACTTCTAAAATTCCAACACCGTTCAATATCCACTGATCAAAAAATTTATCAAGATTCTTTTTTGATGTATTTATGGCAATCTTTTTAAAATCCTCAGTTGTTGCATTTTTATACTTATATGTATTGTAATAGTTCCTAAGAATATTGAAGAAAACTGAATCCCCAACTTCACTCCTGAGCATATGAAGAACCCAGGCACCTTTATCGTAAACTCTCCGGCCAAAAAGATTTTGCTCGGGATTGTAGAGAGCACCTCCGCTGAAGGTTCCGAATTTTGATTCGAGGAAATTCTTGTAGGAATTTTTACCGTTGGTTTTCTCCCAATAAAGTGCTTGTGAATAAGTCGCAAATCCTTCGTTGAGCCAAAGCTCTTTCCAATTCTTGGGTCCTACTGCATTCCCCCACCATTGGTGTGCAAGTTCGTGGACGTAAATATCGAGATAAAAATTTCTGCCGGTTAAAAATGTACTTCCCATCCCTGTTATTGTCTGATGTTCCATCGCTCCAATATTCCAGAGAAACTCGGCTATACCATACTTTTCTTTAATAAATGGATATTCGCCGAAAATTTCTTCAAAAATTCTCATCGCTTTTGAACTTATGGAATAATCTGTCATAGCTTCAGCCAGGTGATTGGGAAATGAATAGTAATCGAGCAGTAGAGTATTCCCCTCAACTGTTTTGTATTCATCCTTAAAGTTGGAATATCTTGCTGCATAAAATGAAATAAGGTAAGTGGAAATCGGATAGACGGTTTTCCAGTGAGATGTTTTTCTATTTCCCGAATATTCTTCGGAAACTAAAATCCCATTAGAAACATTTGTGAGTGAAGTATCGGAAGATATAAAAATATCAGCTTGTGCTTTATCGTCAGGAAGATCGTTGCACGGAAACCACGTAGAAGCATATACAGGCTGATTCAAGGTATAAATCACCGGAGAATTATTATAATCTCCAAATTGAAACGACTGAAATCCAAGACTAAGTGGTCTGCCGGAGTAATTGACTTCGACGCTGAACGTATCACTTTTATTTGGTATTATGAGATGGTAGTCTGTTCTCTTAAAATTTGTTTTTCTTCCGTTGACTAATAAGCTGTGTATCAGAAGATTATCGTAAAAATTTAAGTAAACCGAATCTTTTAAGTTTTTCTCTTTGATGCCGGTTACAATAACTTTCGCTTCTATTTTTTCTAATTCCGGATATAACTCTACTCGAATTTCGTAATGTAAAATATCTTGATAATATTGCTCTTCTTTAAAATATTTAGTCAACAATGAATCGACATAAACATCATCATCAATCGAAGCTTTTAAAGCGGAGCCGTAATCCTTTTTCTTTTGCAAATTTTGAATTGGATTAAAAATTAGAAAAAGTCCTACTAATCCTAACAATATTGCCGCTGCAAATATTATGATAATATTAATTCTTCTAGAATTTTTCATTTTTTGTCACTTAATTTGTATCAAAGATATATCTTTAGATTCTTTAGAAACAAAATTGTTCGATTGCCAATAAGAGTTTTTTTTAATATACTTTATTAAAATAACAATTACGAGAATCCTATGGCGCTCACTGGTTCAGAACTACTTAGATCAAGTTTGACAATGATTTTAGCTGGAGGAGTAGGCGAACGGCTTTTCCCTCTTACCAAAGAACGAACAAAACCTTCAGTGCCCTTCGGAGGTAAGTACAGAATAATCGATTTTGCATTATCAAATTGTTTGAATTCCGGACTGCGAAAAATTTACGTTCTTACTCAGTATAAGTCGGATTCACTTTCGCGCCACATTTTTGAATCGTGGAGTATTTTTAATCCTGAACTTGGAGAATTCATTTATTCCGTTCCGCCTCAACAAAAAGTGAGCAACAATTGGTACTTGGGAACCGCAAATGCAATCGAACAAAATTTAAATTTAATTTCGGATGGAAATTACAAATGGGTGATCATCCTTTCAGGAGATCACATTTATAAGATGGACTACCTAAAAATGCTTCAATACCATGTACAGAAAAAATCCGATCTTACTATAAGCAGCATGTTTGTCGAAAAAGATCTTGCCAATAGATTCGGTGTTCTTGAAATTGATCCGGAATATAGGGTGAAATCTTTTATCGAAAAACCCAAGAATCCACCCGAAGTTCCGGATAAACCCGGACAATCTTTCGTTAATATGGGTATTTACATTTTTAATGCTGATGTGCTCAAGTCTATTTATGCAGTTATGAAAAAATCGAAACTTGACAGCACGGATTTCGGAAAGCACGTAATACCATATATGATCGAAAACACCTACAAAGTGCAAGCTTATCGGTTTGTTGACGAAAACAAAAAGGAAAATCCATACTGGATTGATGTCGGAACAATCGATAGCTACTATGCCGCAAGCATGGATTTGATAAAAGTTAACCCCGACTTCAATCTTTATGATAAAGATTGGCCTTTAAGAACACGTGCAATTCAGCTTCCGCCCGCAAAAACTTTATCCCACGAGGGAGAAAGGATCGGCCGTGTTTATAATTCGCTTGTTACTGACGGTACAATTGTATCCGGAGGTTTGGTGGAACGTTCAATTCTTGGACCTAATGTAAGGGTAAACAGTTACACCTACATTACCGATTCAATCATTTTCGACAGCGTAAATATTGGGCGGCATTCAAGAATTCGCAGAGCAATTATTGATAAGAATGTTGTAATCCCCGAAGGAACCGAAATAGGGTTCGAACCTGAATTGGATAAGAAACGATTTCAAGTTTCCGAAACTGGAATTGTAATTATTCCCAAAAACTATGTGTTTAAATAGAAGAATTTATTTTTAGATTTATGCCCCATCCGAGGATGGGGTTTTTTATTTAGCTAAATTGTAGATTTGCACCAATCATGAATGAAAATCTCGAAGAAAAAATAAAAGCGCTTCCCGCATTGCCGGGTGTTTATCAGTTTTTTGATAAAAATCAAAAAGTAATTTATGTAGGAAAAGCAAAAAATTTAAGGAATAGAGTCCGCTCTTATTTTCAATCGAACCTGTCTTCACCCAAAACAGAAGTTATGGTCAGCAAGATTGAAGATCTTCAATTAATAATAACCGACACAGAAGTGGAAGCACTCGTCCTCGAAAACAATTTGATAAAACAGCTTAAGCCAAGATACAACGTAAACTTAAAAGACGATAAATCTTTTCCTTACATTAAAGTAACAAACGAACCTTATCCCCAGATCTTTGCAACAAGAGACATAGTAAAAGACGGTTCGAGATATTTTGGACCTTATACTGATGTAAAAAGCATGAAAGCATCGCTTAGAATGATCAACTCTGCATTCAAAATAAGGAGCTGCAAATACTTTATCGACGACAATGTGATTAAAGACGGCAAAATAAAAATATGCTTGGATTATCATATTAAAAAGTGCGATGGTCCGTGTGAGGGATTAGTAAGTGAAAAAGACTATAATGAAATGGTGAACGAAGTTGTTAAAGTCCTAAAGGGCAGAACGAGTGAACTTATCTCAGATTTAAGATCTAAAATGAAGCAAGCCTCGGAAAACTTCAGCTTTGAGAAAGCCGCGGAAATAAGAGATAAGATTGAACAACTTCAAGTTTATGAATCACGTCAAAAAGTTGTTTCGAATGATTTTACTGACAGAGATATAATTAGTGCGGCTTTTGAAGGAAAAGATGTTGCTTCCACGATTCTGAACATTCGCGGAGGAAAACTAGTCGGGAAAAAGAATTTGAAACTTATTAACGAAGGAGAGGATGAGCTTTCGACAATTTACAGTGCCGTTCTTAAGCATTATTATAATGAGTTTGTTGAAGTTCCCAAAGAAATCATTCTTGAAGTAGAACCGGATGATCAAGAAGCATTGTTAAATTGGCTTAATACAAAAGCACTTAAGTCGACAAAATTTTTTGTACCGCAGCGGAAAAGCGAACTTCTTTCATTACTTCGGATGAACAAACAAAACGCAATTCTGCAGCTGAAAGAAATTCAGATTCATAGAATGAAGCGCGAAGGAAACGTACCCTTTACATTAGCTGCCTTAAAAAGGGACTTGAGACTTCCGGTAATCCCGAAGAAAATGGAATGTTTTGATATTTCGAATCTGCAAGGCACAGATACAGTTGCAAGTATGGTTGTTTTTGTGGATGGCAAACCGAAGAAGTCATTGTATAGAAAATTTATTATAAAAGATGTAGAAGGTCCAGATGATTTTGCAAGTATGCAGGAAGTGATAAAAAGACGTTATTCTAAACTTGTTGAAAACAACGAACAGCTTCCTGATCTGATAATTATAGACGGCGGAAAAGGTCAACTGAGCAGTGCAGTTGAAATTCTTATTGAGCTAAATATTAAAGATCAGCCAATTATTGGATTGGCAAAACGTCTTGAAGAAATATTTTTCCCGGGAATTTCGGAACCGCAATCGATTCCTAAAACTTCATCAAGTCTCAAACTCATTCAGCATATTAGAGACGAAGCTCACAGATTTGCGATTACATTTCACCGTGATCGGAGGAGCAAGAGAACATTCAAAACTGAATTGACCGAGATTAGAGGTATCGGAGTAAAAGTTGCGGAAAAACTGTTGACTAATTTTGATAATATTGAGAAAATAAGAA
Source organism: uncultured Melioribacteraceae bacterium (assembly GCA_964499285.1). GTDB lineage: Bacteria > Bacteroidota > Ignavibacteria > Ignavibacteriales > Melioribacteraceae > JAGFIY01. The sequence continues at coordinate 67,451 of CAZCLA010000006.1, read as the reverse complement.
CATCTTCAATAGATGAATTGAAAAAGGTCGTCGGCGAATCGAAAGCAAAATTAATTTTTGAGTACTACACTAATCGATCCTAGCCATTCTTTTTTGAGGCACTTCAGGAAGCTTTTTCCCAAAAACGAACAAGAAAGTTATAAGCACTCCAAAAATAATAACTAGCGAAAAGTATGGACTGAATCCGAAAGCCGTAGGGATATCTCCTGCAGCCATACAAACAATCCCAACTAACATTGCATAAGGAAGTTGAGTTCTAACGTGATCAATGTGATTACATTTTGAAGCGATTGAACTAAGAATTGTAGTGTCTGCAATCGGTGAACAATGGTCTCCAAAAACAGAACCCGTTAACACCGAACTTATCACTCCGTGAATGATAATAAGTTTATCATCCCCGGCAAAACCAAAATTGTCGGAAAGCAGCGAAGCAAGAGGTATAACTATCGGCATAACTATGGCCATTGTTCCCCAGCTTGTACCAGTTGCAAAACTAATAAACGCACATACTATAAAAACAATTACTGGAAGAAATCTTGGGTTTATAGCATCACTTACGATTGAGATTAAATAATCAGCCGTCATCAACTCAGTTGTAACATTGCTTATCGACCAAGCAAGAACAAGAATAATACACGCAAGCAGCATTGATTGAACGCCTTTGTACCAAGAATTTATAACATCAGAAAGTGATTGAATTCGCTGCCAAACTGTCATAACTATTGCAATAAAACAAGCTAATAGACTTGCCCAAAGAAGCGCTGAATAAGAGTCAGAATTACTTATGATATTCTGAATCGAATAATTAGATGATCCAATTTCTTCAAGCTTCGTTATACCCGTATAAATTAAGCCTGCAACGGTTCCGAACAATATCATCAAAATCGGAACTGCTGCATTGTACCATTTCGGCTGTGTTTTGTCCATTCCCAATTCGTCTTCGGATACGGATTTTGCTTCACTTGAAAGTGTCTCATATAGTTTTCCAGTGAGTCTTGCACGTTTTTCTGCTCTGTACATAGGACCGAAATCCCGTTGAAAATATGACGTCGCAAAAACAAAAAACAGCGCTGCGATTGGATAAAATCTATAAGGAATTGTGCTGATAAATACGTCATAAGCATTTTCTGTTGAACCGATTATTTTCAATCCCTCCCCAATCAGTCCGAGTTCATATCCAATCCAAGTGCTTATTATAACAACACTTGCAATTGGTGCCGCAGTAGAATCAACAATATATGATAACTTTTCTCTTGAAATTCTTAACTTATCTGTTATCGGACGCATCATATTTCCGATTATCAATGAGTTTGCATAATCATCAAAGAAAACAGCTAATCCCATCAACCAGCTGGCGATCATTCCAGAGCGAGCTGTTTTAGCTAATTTAGTAATTATATTAGCAAGCCCTGCAGTGCCCCCGTTTTTTGTTATTATCCCAACAACCCCGCCGATCAGCAGAGTAAAAGTTATAACAAACATGTGATCTGGATCGGTCAATGAGTTAAGAACAATTGAATCTGCAAACCGAAGAAAAGCGATGAAAGGATCGTAATCATAGATAAAGAAAGCTCCTACGTAAATGCCAGCAGCCAATGAAACAATAACTTGCCTGATTACAAGTGCTAAAAAAATTGCAAGGACAGGTGGAATTAAACTAAACCACCCCGGAATTATTCTAATCGTACTGATTGACTCTTCCTCACCTTCAATATAAAAGGAATATGATCCTGCTGTATTAAAAATAATTTCCTGATTTGGGAAATTTTTTGTGAAGAGCAATTCATTCACCAATCTTTGGTCGGAATCTGCTGCAAAAATTTTTATCGAATCATTTCCAGTTAAGTTATAACTTATATTTACTTTGATTCCAGTAAGAGAAAATTTTGGGTGATCGATATGCTGAGATAAGATTACCGAATTGAATAAAATAAACAGTAAGAATATTTTTCCGCTGTGATTTAGCAATATGATTTCAGCTCAATAAAATTGGTTTGTAAAATAAAATTGTTTTGCTAAAATCAAAAGTAAATTATTTATATATTTTGCTGGGACGAGATGAATCTATATATAATTCGCCACACAGATGCATCGTCTGAAGGAAGCAACACTGGGAGACGACTTACATTCCTTGGGAAGCAGAAACTTTTAACTAAAATTATTTCTTGGGAAGAATCGCACATAAAATTTAAATTTGTCCTCTCTTCTCCACTCATAAGAGCTAGACAGACTACCGAAATAATCAAAGAGCATTTTCACCATTCGATACAATTGCAAGTGGAACAATGTTTGAAACCCGGATGTAGCCCTTCTGAACTTGAAGTTTTACTACAGCTTTTTGATTTCGAAAATATTGCGGTAGTTGGACATGAGCCCGATTGCTCAAGTTTTGTTAGTTATTTTTGCAAGATTTATCCCCCGGATTTGTATTTCGAACCAGCCGGACTTGCACATATCAATTTTAGAACAAGAGCAGAAAGAGGGAAAGGAAACTTAATTTGTATTAAATAAAAAGCCAGACTTACTCACTACACAAATTGAGTACCGACCGCTGCTTCCTTCCGGATCTGACGGAGTTGAGTATCAACCTGTTAGTGAGGGTCTGGCAAATTTTGGAATTGAAATATATTCAATTGTTCAAACGATTTCCATTATTCAGCTTTAAAATAGCATTTACCGCTTCAACTGCTTGTTGAATTTCTATTCCGCCTTCGCCATCAAAAGTACAGATTTTCGGATCACCAGGACATTTCGTTTGACAATAGTTTACTGATGGAAGCAGCTCTATGGATTCATTTCCTAGAGGTCCCCAAAGTTTTGGAGAACAGGCCGGGAGCGGACAAAACAGCGAAACGGTTTTTACTTTAAGCGCCGCAGCAATGTGCATTGGTCCCGTGCTTGCCGAAACCAAACAATCCAAACTGTTCAATGAAATGATTGTTTCTCTAAGTTTATTATCTAAATTGATAAATCTCTTTCGTTTTTCTTTCGAGAAATTTTTTGGAACACTATTATCTGTGAAAATCACTTTAACATCATTTTGCACTTCTAATTTTTCCGAAAGCTTAAGATATTTTTCCGGTTCCCAATTTGGAGCTGATCCACCACTGGTAATATGAACGCCAACCAAAACTTTTTTCCCGTCCAAAAACCGCTTTCTTAAATCGGAAGACATTTCTTTTTCATCTTGAGTAAGAAAAATTTCTGTCGAAAGATAATCGGTTTGAATTCCTAAATATCGAGCATGGTCCATACAGTAATCAGCTTCGTGTCTAAGAGGAATATATTTCTTTCTGCTTATTCCCTTAACACCGGTGATGAATTGATAAAATTTATATCCTGTTCCTAAACGGTATTTAATCCCACTGAAAAACAACAAATAATTAATCCATTCATCCGGAAGCAATAGAAGTGAAGCCTCGAATTTTAATTTTCGCAAAAACGAGGCTGCTCCCCAGAAACCTCTTGATTTTAGCTCTTCTAGAGTAATAATTTGATCAACATTTGGATTATTTAGAAAAATATCCTTCGTATAATCCCTGCAAAGTACTGCAACAAATGCATCAGGATATTTGGTTTTAATCTCTCGCGGAATCGGAGTTGTAAGAACGACATCACCAATTCTATCGATACGAATTACTAAAAATCTCTTTCGCTTTAATTTCATGATAGAAGCCGGTCTTTTGATCGAGAATATTCCTTATCCCAGTTCAGTTCAAGTGAAGCTTTTCTGCAATTATCTTTTAACTTAGCTATAAATTCTTCATCTTCAGAAAGTTTTTTCAAGCCGTTCGAAATATTAATGTCATCCTTTTCGTCAACAATAATTCCAACTTGATAATCATTTATAATTTTTTTCATCTGCGGAAGATTGCTTGAAAGCACTGGGATGCCTGCCATAATGTACTCGAACAGTTTATTTGGAAGAGCGTGATAATAACTGATTGAAATATTTTCTATTAATGCTAATCCAATATCGGCGGCAGCTGTGTAGTTAATTAAATCTCTCTGAGGAACAGTTCCTAGAAAATGCACACGATCATGAACTTTATATTTTAATGCCGTCGTTTCAAATTCTTTTCTGAGCGCGCCATCTCCGAGAAGCACAAACTCTATATTTTTAAGTTCATTCATTAACGAGATTATCTTTGTGATCCCTCGTCCTTCTATCATCACTCCTTGATAAAGAAGAATTTTTTGCTTTGGTGATATATTTAATATGTTTCGAAGATCAATCTCCTTCTTCGGTACCTGCAGAAGCGGAATATTTCTAATAACAAGCGTGTTTCGGATTCCGTAATAATCTTCCAAAAAATTCGAATCCATTTCGCCCGTCGTTAAAACAAGATCAACCTTTTTAATATATTTCTTCTCGATTATTTTTATCAACCACTGAGTAAACTTTTTATTTCGAAGACCCCCGAGGAAAGGATAAAGCTCGCGCGAATTATAAACCACTTTTGCATTTTTTCTTTT
>CAZCLA010000006.1:0-62875 GCA_964499285.1 uncultured Melioribacteraceae bacterium | reverse complement strand
CGAGGAAAGGATAAAGCTCGCGCGAATTATAAACCACTTTTGCATTTTTTCTTTTTCCGATAATTGTAGTAAAAGCAAGCGGAAAGAAATCTTCGGCTATGTAGATATCGGCATTTGATGATTTTAAACTCTTCCACAATTGTACAGCAAAAGAGAAATAAAAGACAAAAGAAAATTTTGATTTCTTTAATTTATAAACAGTTATATCACCAAGGATTGTCTCGAAATTTGGAGTAGTCCAATCGAAAGAAATTACCTTAACATCGCAGCCGTCTGCTTCTAATGAATCTTTGAGGTTTGTTATCCTTGAATCGTGAAGTGCATTTCCAAGAAAAGCAATGAAAACTTTTTTCTTCATCAACTTATAATTTTATGTGAAGAGTATTTCTCATAATAGTTTTCGCATCAAATTTCTCTTTGAAATCGATCAGGCTCATACTTGGAGTCATAGGATTTTCTGCTTTAGTGTCCTGCGAAACACCTATGTCAACATAGGCAAATCCGGCATTTGTGCAGTACTTTACAACTTCATACATAACGCGATGAATCGGTTTATAATCGGCAAAATCGTAAAGCAGCATGTTGTAAAAACAGAGAGCGACATTCTTGTTTGGATAAAACATTAAAGAACCGCCTATCGGTTTATCTTGTAGATATACCATAAAAAGCATTAAATTGTTTGGCAGTAGCTGCTTCAGTTTTAATAGATCATCATAAGAATGTGTTGGTTTTACATCGTGACGAGATTTGTTTTCTACAAGAATAGGATAAAATTGATCGTAACGATCATTTATCTCAACTCGAATATCCGGATTTTTTAAAGTTTTTCTGACATTTCTTCGAACAGTAGGTTGGAATCTTTGAATTATATCGCGATCCGAATCAAGTTTAATCGCACTCGAAATATAGTGAAGTTGGTAAGAGAATCCTTGCCACAACAATGCAAACTCTAGGTTTTGGTTCTGGTATGTTTCGTAAATCATCGGAGCCGCTGTAAGCATAATCTCTTTGAAGTTATTAGTTTTTCCATAATCAAGCAGAGTGGAAATAATATCCATCACATATTTGAATTTATAATCTCCAATTACGATTGACCCGTAACTTGCTCCGACCGGTGATTCAAAAATTCCGTCTTTTAATGATCCCGGAAGCACTGCGACCAATCGATCATCTTCCACGAACATTAAGTGATTGAATTGAAATTTACCTGGTTGGTGGTAATCAAAAAATTTTTGAAGATGAAACATTGTTCCATTGCTGGAACTGAGAACAAACTTGTCCCATTCTTCTCGCCAATCTTCTGAATAAGGAATTATTTTCATTGTAAAAAGTATTCGATTAAAAAATAATCTTTAAAGATAAGCATTTTTTGGGATGTTTTAATAAAACTAAATCCGCGCTATCAATCATTTAATTTTCAAAAACTATTTGATTGATCTAGAGAATCTAAAAATCATATCCAACGGAAATTATATGAGAATTTCCCAAATCATAATCGAGCGGTATGAAAGCATAATCGAATCTGATTGAATTCCAAACGATTCCTGCTCCGGCTGTTAATCCCTTAGTTTCATATCCTGTCGAGTAACCAGCCCTCAAAGCAAATATGGCATCGTATAAAAACTCGGCACCAAAATTAACGTGGGAATCTGATGTCTGCGTATATGTTTGATACCCTGCAGCAACTATCAAATCAGAATTCAAATCGCTGAAATAATAGTTATACGAAGCACCTACAGCAACATCCATCGGCAGTTCAGTCGATTCATTCCGTAATTTGTTCATCGAGCCGATATTTTTTATTGCCGCTCCAATATTTAAATTTTCTACGACATCACGATAAAATAGCCCGAAATCAAAAGCGATTCCTCTTGCTTGATCGGTTAATAAATTTTCGTGAATAAACTTAAAAGTTAAACCGGCTGAAAGTTTTTGATAGATGTTAAATCCGGTCGAAAGACTTCCGTAAAAATAGTTAGCGTCAAATGTCGAAACAGCATCCCCGGGTTTTGTACGAACTTCGATGTCGGAAATACTTGTGGTATTAAATCCGGCTGCAAACTGCAATCCAAACAAACTGAAACTTGCACCAATCAATTCTGAACGAACGTCAGTCATCCATTCATTATGGGTTAACATTATCTGTGAGTTATAGTTTTCAGCAAGCAAAGCTGGATTATAAAAACCCGGACCAACATCATTTGCAAGAACCACTCCCAAATCACCCATTGCCATATTCCTTGCACCGAAACCGATTTTAAGAAATGAGAGCCCCGTACCTCCCGCCTGCGGAAATATATAGCCGAAACTTATTAATAGAAGAAAAACAATTTTTTTCATTTTCATTTTTAGCTGTATTATTTAGAAATTAAAATTCAATCCGATTATATGTCTGTCCGAAGAAGAGTAAGGTTCAACAACAAAAGCATATTCAGCGCCAATTTTTACCGAACTTGTGACGTAAAAATAAGAAAATCCCGCTGAAGGTATAACAGGTACATCAAAATTACTCAAATCGAATTTGTCAAATCCGCTCCGAATAAATAGATTTTCAAAAACCTCATACTCAAATCCGCCGCGCAGATAATTAGTTCCTGCATTGCTATTTTCAAATTCGAGTGCAGTCAACAAATTAATATCATCAAAATAATAGGATGCTCCAATTTTTTTCATAAGCGGAAATGTGTCGATTGAGTTAGTGCCCGACTGTTCGTAGACAGGTGTTGTATCCCATTTATATTTTGAATTAAGATCCGTAATAACAAAGGAAAAAGCCAGGTTTGAATTGAAAGAATAAACCACTCCTAAGTCAAAACCGATTCCCGTGCTAGTTACTTCTTCATACAGTTTGTAGTAATAAAATTTTATGTTCAAACCCAATGCCAGCTTATCCGAAAATTTATTTGCGACAGCCAGATAAAATTGATTTTCCGAAGTTGATAAATTTTCCGTATGAATGCCTTGATTATCTCGTCCGTCTATGTCACTAACACCTGAGTTTATTATACCTGCACTCACTCCTGCGACCGAAGCCGGTTTTGAGTTTTCGTCCTTTTTACCAAATTCAAATCGTCTTGTGAAATTCAGAAAATTCATTGAACGATCCATAGAAAGAAACGAGTAACCGGTCTGAAAATTATTTCCTTCTTGAAATACACTTAACGCAGGATTATAATAAGCCGAAAGATTTCCCATTCTTACTGATGAAAGTGCATTCCCCATCCCGATTCCTCTCGCTCCAAAGCCCATGCGGCTGAATGCTCCGGCTTTTCCGGCGATCTGCGAAAATTCAGGTTGTGCATTCAGCATTATTGATGAAAGAACAACCAAAAAAGAAAATTTTATGACTACATTTTTTATCATTTATCTCATTACCAATATTTTTCCGAAAAGCGGATCGTTGCCGCCGACATCGATTCTATAAAAATATACTCCGTTCGGAACAACATTTTTCTGTTCGTCCCTTCCGTCCCAAAATTCAAAATTATCTCTGCCCGAAAATCTGTCCGCATTTTGAATTACTGTTCTCACCAAGTTCATTCCAAAATCAAAAATCCTTAAAGTAACTTTATTTGATGAACCTTCAAATTTGTACTTGATTCTAACTGTTTCGTGATCAGGAGAAAAAGGATTTGGGAATGCATAGGTTTCACTTTCGCTTTTTAATTGTTCGGATGCCAGATACACTTTCCAATCCCCGAACCAAAAATCATCTCCTGTTTCTTTTAATCTTGCGAGTCCTCCCGCTGAACCTAGGAAAATGTAGGTTTCGCCGTTATCAATATTCACGGCATCAGCAGAATAAAAATTGTTAGTATTAATATGAACTCCGGTCTCTGAATCACTGACTAGCATCGGTAGTATCCAGGATGAATAATTATCTTTGGATCTAAACACTCCCGAAGTAGTTGACACCATAACATCGGCTTTGGTTATCGCATCATTTGTTCTATAATATCGAAATCCAATATTATTTGCAGATTCTCCGTTTAAGTAAGTTGACCAACTTTCACCTCCGTTAGTTGATGCACTTATTCCTGTAAACTCGTTTAGATCATCAGCTTTTCTCGTAACTGCCCAAACTGAATTGTCAAATTTATTGTAACGGATTGCCAAGACCCAGTTTCCGCTAATTGGTTTTGCCTGGTTCTGATGACTGAATTTTGCCCAGCTTACACCTCCATCTGTTGATTTATTTATTCCGCCTGCCGTGCCGGCAAAAACAAGATTTTCATCTACACCCAACACCGAAAAACCCAAATGATTTAAGTAACTTTCAGGACCGAAATTTCCTGGCTGCACTTGAAGAGAAAAATTAAGTGTGTCAGTTGGTTTTATCGAGTTCAAATAATCGGGCGGAAGCACGACTCTCTGCCAAGTTTCTCCGAGATTTGTGGATTTACGAATTCCACTTGACCACGAGGCAATCCATACGGTTCCGAGCGTAAATGAAATATCAAAAGTGACGTTTTGCGGGGTCACGGTTATCGGAAGCGCTCTTATTGTATTTATTCCATAAGTAATCAACGAATCGCCGGGATCATCCACCGGTTGAGGTATCGCGGTCCAGGATGTTCCTCCGTCCGTAGTAAATTTCAATCCGGTTCCAACTTGTTCTCTTCCTGTCGTTAAATCCTCATATCTTGCGGTTGAAGCCCAAAATATTCCTTCAGAATATCCGATTGCTGCAATTCCATCAGTTCCGAATTCCGGAGTTTCATAGTAATTAGTCCAAGTCTCTCCTAAATCCGTGCTTCTGCTTACACCTCTTGAAGTGCCGATCCAAACTGTATCGCCGACAAAAATTATATCTGTTATAGAATTACTTTTTGGAGTTTCTGCCGATAGTTTTGAAAATTCATTTTTATCCAGTCTATAGGTAATGGGAAAATTTTGGGATAAAACGACAGTCGAAAATATTAATATTAAAATAATTATTTTTTTCATTTAACGTAAAATCCAAAATTGATGATATTGCTTTGTTCGCCTTCCCGGTCGACAGCCTTAAATATCATTTGCCATAAACCAGTCTGTGCGGTTGAACTGAAGGAATTCTTCAAAGAATAAATTTGATCTCCAGCAGTTTGATCTCCGGCGCCTTCAAAATCTCCGTTATCATACATATCGAACTCGCCTAAAAATGAATTGTCGGGACGATACAGTTCAAATGATACTTTGTTTACATCTGCAATACTATTGGGATCATTGACGAGAATTGACCAGATAACAGCTTCTCCCCGATCAATTGTATCGCGCAGAGTTGAAATCGGTTCATTAACGTATCTCATTGAAAGATTCGAAATCACGGGAGGTTGATTACCAATTCCATTAAAAAAATTGAATGTATGTGAAGCAGCCTTTTTGCTGTTTTCAGGAGGTACATTAATGTTGTCATCTACAAAATACATAATTTCATACATTCCGGAAGGAAGATCGTGCATCATTTCGAATTCAGCTGAATAAGTCGCTGTATTATTTTCCGTCTCCGCAATTAAATCCATGTCTCCGTTTTGAATTAAATAAGCATCCATCAGATGCGAAACAAGGGAGAATCTTACGGATGAAATTACTTGAGAGTTAGCAATGACGATTGAGTGAGTAACAATGGAATCGTCGTCGGAATAACTAAAAAATTGCGGGGCATTTATTTCAAGAATGTTGTAGTCAGGGGAAATGCTGTCAACAACATTATCTGGAATACTATCACATCCTTGCATAAGCAAACTTACAAATAAAATAAATGTGGCAATTTCAACAATACGTTTCATAATGGGACTTCTTCGAATTATAATAGAATTTACTTTTTGTATAATAGGAATCTAACCGGTATGCCGAAACTAATGATTTGAAATTCCTTTGATTCTTCGATAAAATTTTAGGGAGAATATTCTGCATCAACTTGTAAATAAATTAGAAAAAAGTAAAAATTATTCGATATTTCCCTCAAATTTGACAAACGAATTTAGTTAAGTAATGCGGTTAATGTCAAGGCAATTAAATTTAGATCGTTTTACACCATCGATAATGTAAAGGGCGAGGGTGAAAAAGAAAGAAGCAGAATCAAAATGCTAATCCACCCTAAAATCATTCTTGTCGATGATAATGGTTTAAATTCATAAACCGGTGGATGTTTCACTTTTATTATAAAATACAATATTAAAGCCCAAAACAGCCAGCCGCTCCATCCAATTGGGGTTTCAACATTTAGTAAAATTGATGCTAAACCCATAAATCCCAAAGTGCTTATAGAAATCATCGAAATACTTGCAACAGCCTCGTGCCTTTTTAATCCGAACATGCTATAAACAATGTGACCTCCGTCCAACTGCCCAATCGGAAGCATATTCATTGCTGTTACGAACAATCCAAACCAACCAATACAAAGAAAAGGATAGTGATATATTTCACTCATCGGTGGTATAAAAACATTCGGCTGTGAAAACATTTCTCTTAATAATGTAAACAAAATTGTGTCGCCGAATGCAAAGTACAATCCAGAACTTTTATAGTCCGGCGAGAAGTACCCAGGATGAATTTTTTCGAGATACTCCGGTCCGGGTAGATTTGTAAACCCGACAACAAGAATTATTATACATGCGATAAATCCCGCGAGCGGACCGGCGACACCGATATCGAACATCGCTTTGTTATTCGGTATTGGTGATTTAATTCGTATCACAGCTCCCATAGTTCCGAAATTGAAAAATCCAGGTATTGGCGGGAACGGAATATAATATGGCAACGTTGTTTCCACTTTGTGCGCTTTAGCCGCAAAATAATGTCCGAATTCATGAGCAGTTAGAAAGAATAATGCTGAAATTGCATAAGGTAATCCTTGAGCCAAATCATTAAACTCATAGGGTCCCATTGTACCCGATGTCCATTCTAAACCTGCAATAACAGTAGTAATGAACGTTATGATAAAAAGCGCTAGGTGAATTAATGTTGAATGCGATTTAATGTTAGATCGTTGAAAAAATTTTATTTCCGGCTCAGAAAAATTTTGATTCATTTTATAAATCCAGATTTATACCGACAGCAGAGTATTCAACAGTTCGGTCAAAATATTCTCCGTGAATGCTTTTACCGGCGTAGTAATTGAAATAAACACTGAAACCTTTCCCCTCTTTTTTCCCGAACTTAATTCCCGCACTTATCGAATGATTTGCGGTATATTTATCAAGATGGATAACAGTCAAATCATATGCGGCAAATGGAATGAACAAATCAATGAAGGATTGATTCAAGAAATAGTCAAATCCCAATTTATAATTATCCTTTTTTATTTCAGTAGGATCAACATGAAATAAGTAAGTGAAACCGGCATAAACTCTAAAGTCTGCTGTTTTATAAAATGGAATAAATTCGATAAACTCGCGGCTATAAACTCTCGGATTGAGTCCATCTTTCCAAGTTCCAGATGTTCCGTCAAAATGTCCGTCCACAAAATGAGCGCTGATGTGGCTTAGTCTAAAACGAATTCCGTACTCAGAACTTTCATTTAATTTCAACAGACCAAAATTTAATCCAAAGAGATAGTCAACTGCATCAACCGGAAAATGGAAATTTGATTCTCCACGTAAAAGTGTATACGTGAATAAATCCGCACCAAATGAAATTGTTAAATTTTCTTCAATTTCATTTCTAAGAATATCAATTGAATTTCCGATATCCAACCTCAATTCATTTTCGCCCGTTTGAAATAGAAACCCCAGCTTCGGCTCGAGCTGGTTTGCTGTAAAAGGTTGAATTAATAAATCATCCGAGAAGAATACTGTTTTCTCTTGGGCGGAAATAATCCCCGAAATAATAAATAACAAAAATATTACACAGCTTCTTTTGAGCATATGAAATGGACTATTTTTTTGTGGATAGAAATTTTTGTTTAATTAATTTATTATAACTGTACTTCAGTTTTGACGGAATGCTAGCAAAAGCATAGTTGTTTGTGGGAAAGGCGAACGATGGTTCAAAATAACAGTTAACTGTACACCCTTCGCAAAAATCAAATCTCCCTTCCATCTTTTCAAAATATTTATATTCTTCCTTTTTTCTAATCTCAGAAATTGAACTCGTAATTTTAATATTTTTATTTCTGAAATGATAACACGGAAGAACTATTTCATTATATGGCGAAATTACTATTACTCTGGTGACTGCTTTGCACAAGGGCTTATCAATATGATTACCTCCGTTCCTACGAAGTTTAATGAAAGCACTATTCATATATATATTTGGTTTACCTTCAATAAATTCTTCTATGTAATCCATTGCAACAACAGATAAACCTGGATTTCCGAAATAAGAAAAAACCGGATTAACTATAAGCACTAAATTTTCCCTAAGTGCAATTTCATACATTTTCGGAAGGTCTTTGTAAGTTTCATCCGTAACCGTGAACAGAATATCGGGAAATTCACCTAATGATTTTGCAATTGCGATACTTTCAAACACGCGATCGTAACATTCAACTTTTCTTATTTTGTTGTGCACATCCTTATAAGGTGAATCTAATGAAAAGTGAAGTAAATTTACTTTGCCGGCTAGTTTTTCGGCAAACTTCGGATATAGAAGTGTATTGGTGGTTATGCTTGTCTGCATTTTCAAGTTATGAGCAAATTCCGCCATCATATGTATTTCTTTATGTAGCAGAGGTTCTCCACCGGTTAGATCAATAAACTTAACGCCGAATTTATTAAGTTCAGCAACGTTTCGCTTAAAGTCACTTAATTTTGCAAATTCTGTTTCTTTAAATTTGGAATGGTCAGCAAAGTGGCAGAATTCACAGAAAGCATTACATCTATATGTGACATAATAATTACAAAGCAGCAGCATTAAAATTCTCTTTCCTTCCAAACTATTTTTCTACTGAATAAAAGAACAAACGGCAGTCCTATTACATATATAATAAAGTATAATTCAAATGCGAGAAAATGTTTTAATCTAAATTTTAATTTCAGCTTATTGTGCAAAGGAATTAAGAAAAATATGTCGACCATAAATTTAAATCCGGTTAAATACAAAGCATTCATTGAATAGAAAAAAGGAGTGAGAAGAATGCAAATATGAGCGACAAATGCACTTGCCATAACTGCAAATCCAACCAAATCGCTGTCCAGGCCTCCTACTCCCCATCTTTTCTTCTGCCAGAAAATTGATTTGAGATCAGGACAGGGTTTGCTCGTAACAAGTCCGCCTTCATCAAGAGGATAAATTATTTTATACTTTTTAAGCTTGTGCATAGTCATCAAGACTTGAAAATCTTCGGTAACCGAAAATGGGATTTTTTCATATCCGCCGATTTGGTAATAAACAGATTTTCGGTAAGACATATTGTTGCCGATGCAGCTTAAAGGTTTGCCGAGATTCATCGCACCGCCTGCAACGGCTAAAAGATAAATAAAATCCATGCTTTGCATCCCGTAAAATGCATTATCAGACAATTGATCAGTATAACCACACACCATAGCAACATCTTCTTTGTAATAAGACGCTAATGTTGTTGCCCATTTTGGATTAACAATGCAGTCGGCATCTGTTGTTAAGATGATCTCGCCGGAAGATTCTTCGATTCCGTTTGCAATCGCACGAGCTTTCCCTTTTACTTTACCGATCTGTCGTGTCGGCTTAACAATTTTAAACTCAGGTTTGTCCGAGATAAATTCTTTTACAATTTCGTTTGTTCTGTCGGTTGAATCGTCATCAACAATAATTATCTCAATCTTATTATCAGGATATTCCAAATTAGCAAGCGATTGAATACAGCTTGATATATTTTGTTCTTCGTTTCGCGCAGCTACAATTACAGAAATCTTTGGCAGTTCTGAATCACTTATTTTAGTAAATTTTTTCTGTGCACCGATAATGAAAACTATCACTTGAATAAAGTACAAAGAAACTGCTGCAAGAAAAATTAGTTCAAACATTCAGATGGTTTTCCTATTTGATATCCGTTGTTCTCAATTTGATCCACAAGAAAATTTATTGAATCAACAATTATATCTTTTGATTTGATGCTATCGTGAAGCACAACTATAGAATTTTTTTTGAGATATCTTTCACCGGCAAATTTAACAATATTTAAATCATTTTTGTAATCGTAAGTTAGAAGCGACCAGATGACACATTTTAAGTTGTTCTTATTTGATGCAGAAGCAGTCCATAAGTCGAATCGATTGTGCGGAGGCCTAAATAATCTAGTTGGTTTTTCTTGAACTTCTTCGATCAATCGTGAGCACTTATTTATCTCATAGTTAATCTTTTTTCTGTTCAATCCCCACACATCATAATGCGAATAGGTATGATTTGCAATTACATGACCTTCTAAAATAATTTCAGAAACAAGCGATCTATATCGTTCAATATTTTGACCCACGAGAAAAAATACTGCTTTAATTTTCTTATCTGCTAAAGTTCTTAAAATTTTAGATGTAGTTTCGGGATTTGGACCATCATCAAATGTGAATAGAATCTTTTCATTCTCACAGTCCCAAACAAATTCCGGGAATAGTTTTTTCACAATACTTGGAGGTGTATATAATCTTAATCTATCTAACAAGATTCCTTCCTTTCCAATTAAACCTTCCAAATAAACCTGCAATGGAAGATAAAATTAAGTATATCGGCTGTAGAAATTGTGCGGGAAGATAATAAACAAACTTTAGTTCTGAAAACAGATAGTGTTTTCCCGTAAGTAAGATTTTATACTCTAGAAGAATTTTTGCCAAGAATATTAACAAAAATAAAAGTGAATAAGCTGACAAATGAAGAAAAGATACAATTGGGAAAATTATTAACGATAGATAAAACATGAAAATCAACATAAGCTTAAGTTTAATTTTGCTGTTAAGATAATACAGACCTTTGCTTGCCCACCTTCTTCGCTGTTGAAAAAAATTTTCTATATTTTCACTTGGAATAGTAAAAGTCAATGCTGCTTTTGAAAATGCAAATCCTATTTTCCATTTTGTAGTATAAGCTATCTTTTGCATTAAAAATTCATCGTCTCCGGATGAAAACTCCATGTGCGAATCGTATCCACCAACTTCATAAAAAACTTTTTTTCGAAAAGCTAAATTTGCACCGTTGCATATTATCGGTTTATTTATTCCAATCAATCCGGCTCCTGAAAGAATCAGTCCGGAAAATTCAAGCTTTTGAAGCGAACTAAATAATGATCCGTCACTTTTGTACTCGACCGGACCAGAAACTAACCCAGTATCTTCATCGAAGTTTTGCACCATACTTTTTAACCATGTGGGACCGAAAAAACAGTCGGCATCGGTCGTAACGATTATTTCGTTTTTGCTTTGTTCGATTCCTTTTGCGATTGCTGCCTTTTTATGCCCGCGAGCTGAATTTTCATTTTCAATTTTAGCAAGAGTTATTTTAATGTTACTTGATTTCGTAAATTCTTCAACAATCTCGGAACTGCCGTCCGTTGAATTATCATCAACAAAAATTACTTCATATTTTTCGCTTGGATAATTTTGATCAAGAATAGACTCAATGTTTCTTTTCAGGTTTTCTCTTTCATTTCGAAAAGGTACTATAATTGAGATCGAAAATTCTTTTGCATTTTTTGTTTTATGCTTTCTGATTCTCAATATTCCGAAATGAATGGAAACTAAAAAATAGAAGTAATAGATACTCAGTAAAACAAATATGGTTGAAATTATTATCAAGTTAATATTTTCTAAATGATAAAATAAATCCGATAACTGAAGGAAAAAATAGATTTATAAAAAACAATCCTAGTGCAGCATTCAATGCAGCTGCTTCAGTAAAACCAAGAGCCGGGGAAAGAAGAACTGCGGCACCTTCTCTTATCCCCAAATCCCCAAAACCAATTGCCGGAATAATAGTTTTGGCAAACATAACTAATGAACCACACCAAACTGCATTTATCAGATTTCCTTCACTTGAAAACGCAATCAGAAGAAGTCCGAACTGAAAAATATATACTGAATATGCCGCCATGGTAAAGATTCCTAACTTTTTAATCAATTGCCTATCCACATTGTTAAGAAATCGAAGTTTCTCAATAATTTTTTCAACGAACTTAAATTTTCTCGCGCTCTTAGGGATAATCTTCCGCCACGATCCAGATGAATTTAAAATGAGAAAAAAGATTAAAAAAAGCAGAAGCAACAGTGCAGCAAAAATAATTATGATGTGGGAGGCTGTACCGATCTTTATCAAGTATAACAACGAAGTAATTGAGCCGATAAAAATTACAAGAATCATCATCATAAATTTTTCGATAGCTGTCGCTATTACAATTTGGCTTATTGTTTTTTCCTTGAATATAACAGCTCGTCCAAAATATTCTCCTGACCTAACAGGTGTCGTAATGCCTGCAGCGAACCCATGAAACAATGAAATTAAAATTTTCTTCTTGTTTTTTTCCTCTAATAAATTGTTTACCAACAATTCCCATTTCTTAAACTGATAAAAAATATTTGGTGCCATCAGACTGATGGCAATGAGAACAAATAAGATGTTTGCTCTGGTAAGAAGCGATAAGGCTTTTTCATAATCGACATATTTAATTAAGAAGATTATAAATAGGATTGAGATAGTGATTTTAAATGCGGTAAGCCACAGCTTTTTAGATTTGGGATAAGCAGCATTATTTATATTGTTCTCATGCATTTATAGATCGAAAATTAAGAATTAAATATAAGTATTCCCGGAATGTCAACTCTTTCTGAAGAACAAATAATCGAAAAAATTTTGACTCAAATAAAATCGACTAAGAATCCAATCCCAAACTTCTCTTGAAACTGCGTATAGAATTCGCTGAAAACATGATGACCTTTATAGTAGGAAAGATAAAATACAACGCCTTTCGAATCCCAATCACCTATTTTTATTCCAGACATCAGGTGAGTGTCCATCGTATGATTTGGGTTCCCAAAAGCAGAGAACTGCATGGCAAGAAAAATGTTTGAATCTTTCTCAAAAATTTTCCCTACGATATCTTTAAACGATATTTCTAAACCAGTGAATGCGCCTGCTCTTTGAAGTTCATCCGGCCTAACCAAAGTAGAGTAAGTGACTGCTCCGTAAAATCTCACTGAACCAAATGAAGGATAAAATTGATGCCCAACCGTTAATTCTGCAAAATCTCGTGTATAAGGAATAGGTTTGTAGTTTTCAATCCACTCATCTTTTTCCTTATCATATCTGCCGTCAACAAGATGTGCGCTGTTGTGGATAAATCTAAAACGTGAAATGAAGCGGCTGTTATCAAAATTATAAGAGTAAGAAAGGTTGCCTCCGAAAAATCCGTCTACCGCATCAATTTGCAGACGGTTTCCTTGAAAACTGCTCGACCAGGCATAAGCCATGAATTCAATCCCTATGGTAAATCGGTTCCTTTCGCCGAAAAGACTGAAATAAATAATATCGATGTTATTACCTACATCAACTTTTAAATTACCGTTATCTGGATAATATAAAACACCGATTCTTGCTTCCTGAAAGTATGCTTTTAATGGAAGAAAATGTAATCCGTCCGGCAAGATTTCAAACTTGTTCGTTTTATCTGTTTGCGCCGAAACAGTTACAGCAATAATTAAGAAAAAGAATATTCTGTATATCAAGTTGATTGTATTTTAAAATTGATGCTCAAAATACTCTTTTTTTTCGACATTCTGTAATGTATGATCAAATTTCAATACCATCATGCTTATTATTATTTTTGTTTGTTAATAAAAGAGGAGAAAATGTATATAAATTATTCGGATCTTCCGGGACAGCAAAATTTATTTTTGGACTATATTTATGAGTTTGACAATGTTAAAAAATTCTATGATAAAAATTTTAGGAACTTTGATGATTATTTAGGTCATTTTATAAAAATAACTTCAATCACTAAACCACATCGAAAGTTATTAAGCGAAATAATAAAGGAGCAATATACCAGCTACAAAATTGGAAAACTAACCCATCACAATATCGAGTTGCTTGCACATCCTAAAACAATTGCGATCGTAACGGGACAGCAATTGGGAATTTTAGGAGGTCCTCTTTACACCTTCTATAAAACTCTAACAGTTATAAAACTTGCAAATTCACTGAAAGAAAAATTTGATGAATATAATTTTGTGCCGGTTTTCTGGATGGAGGGAGATGATCATGATTTCAAGGAAATTTCCTCAATTAAACTGCCGGATAAGACCAACACTTTAAGAGAATTCGGTTATGAAGAAAGTGATAATGAAGGAAACAGTCCAAGCACGGCAGATATAAAACTCGAAGATGAAATTGAAATTATTAAAGGAAAGCTGAGAGAAAATATACTTGAAACAGAATTTACAGATGAACTTTTTAAAATCATTTCGCGCTGTTATGAAGAAAAAGAAACAATAAGTTCATCTTTCAGAAAACTGTTTTTCCACTTCTTTGATGAGTTTGGATTGGTAATTTTTAATCCGACTGAAAAAGCTGTTAAAGAAATTCTAAAACCAATATTCAGAAACGAGATTATTAATTACAAACATCACGCTCAGAAATCAGTTGAGCTTAGCGCTGAACTTGACGATGTTTATCATGCACAGGTTAAAGTGAAACCGATTAATTTGTTTATGCTTGAAAACGGTAATCGTCATTTGATCGAACCCGCGGGTGAAGAGGAATTTCGATTAAAAGACAAACGAAAACACATCACAAAACGAGAGTTATTAGATAACATTGAAAATGAACCGGAACTTTTTAGTCCAAATGTTCTGTTAAGACCGATTTGCCAAGATTATCTTTTCTCGACAGGATGTTACGTTGCTGGTCCATCAGAAATATGCTACTTTGCTCAAGCGCTTCCGTTATACAATTTTTTTGATGTTGAAGCACCCATTATTTACCCACGTTCATCTGCAACAATCTTGGAAAGTAATGTAAATAAAAAATTGGAAAAGCTTGGTTTGAATATAGAGCAATTGTATTGGGAACAAAAATCTTTGACTTCCATGTTGGTGAACAAAAATGCAGACTTCAACATTGAGCATTTTATTGCTGAATTGAAGGATGAAGTTTCAGGAAAGGTTGAATCTGCTCAGACTAATATAATAGAGATAGATCCAACACTAAAAGATTCTGTTGAAAAGTCATTACAAAAAATAATGCATACACTTGATCTTCTTGAGGATAAAATTTCAAAAGCGCGCGAAAGAAAATACGATACACTTTTGAATCAGTTGAATAGTGTAAGGTCAATAATTTACCCAAACGAGAAGCTTCAAGAAAGAGAGTTCAATTTTGTTTATTTCACAAATAAATACGGATTGGATTTTGTGAAATGGGTTTACAATCAAATCACAATAAATAAATTTGAACATCAGATAATTGAGTTGTAGTTAAAATTCGACTATTGTATTTATTTGTTCCACAAAATGAGGATTTGATACGGCGCAGCACTCGAAGCCGTTGATCTCTCCGCCGTCTTTTAACAGCATTGAGATTATTGAAAAAGTCATAGCAATTCTGTGATCGCCGAAACTTTCAAATATTCCAGTGGAAGGAATTTTGCTTTCTTCAATCTTGAAACCATCTTCAAATTCCGTTACCCTAATACCGTTATTCCTAAGATTTGCACAAATGCTTTTGATTCTATCCGATTCTTTATATCTAAGTTCTTCAGCATTTTTTATTTCGAATTCTCCATCGGCAAATAATCCGGCGGCTGCTAGGATTGGTATTTCATCAATAATGTTAGGAATTATTTTTTTGTCAATTTTTATGTTTTTCAAGTTACTTGACCTGATTATTAAATCTCCTCTTTTTTCTCCATGCAATTTTTCAATGTTGCAAAGAGATATGTCTCCTCCCATCTCCTTTAAGATTTGAAGAATACCTGTTCGCGTTTCATTAAGCAGAACATTGTAAAGTGTAATCTCGCTGTCTTCGGATAAAAGACCAAGTACAATAAAAAAAGCTGCGGTTGAAATATCGGAAGGCACATCTAAGATAAACGGTTTGGGATAATTTCTTTTGGAAACACGAATCACTTTTTTTTGATCAAGATTAACAACTTCTAAATCTAACATGTTTTCAGTGTGATTTCGTGTCGGTATCGTTTCGATAACTTCAGTTGTATCATCTAGATGAAGTCCTAATAGCAAAACCGAACTTTTTACCTGTGCACTCGCAACGGGCATTTGGTATTGAATAGCATTTAATTTTTCAGATTGTCGAATAAGCAGCGGAAGTGTTCTTTCTCTGCTTCCAGTGATGTCTGCTCCCATCAATTTAAGTGGTTCGATTATCCGGTTCATCGGTCTTTTCGAAAGAGAATCGTCTCCGGTGAGAAGTGATTCAAATTTTTGAGCTGCTAAAATACCGCTCATCAAACGAGCTGTAGTGCCGGAATTTCCCATGTACAATGAATCAACTGGTTTTTCTAATCCTAAAAATCCTTTTCCCAAAATTCTAAGTGTTTGATCCATTACTTCGATATTACAACCTAGTTTTCTTAACACATTGATTGTAGAAATAACATCTTCCGAGAGGAGGCAATTTCTGATTTCTGAATATCCATCAGCCAGTGAAGCAAACATCACCGCTCTGTGCGAAATCGATTTATCGCCAGCCAGTTTTAATCCGCCAATAATCTTTTTAACTTTATTAAATCTTTGAATCATTTACTGCACCATTCGTCAATCATTGTCTGCAATTCGATTTCGTCAATTTCACAATCATCGTAAAAACCTTTAGCCGCTCTCTGTCTAAGTGCTTCGTAAAGCGTTACTGCATTTGCAACGGAAACATTTAAGCTCTGGATCATTCCGTACATAGGAATATAAAATGTTTCATCGGCAAGATCAGCGGCATATTCGGAAACTCCTCTGCTTTCATTGCCGAGTACAACTGCCGATTTCTCCGTGAAATCGATATCATACAAATTTTTTGCCCTTTCATCCAAAAGACTAGCGTAAATTTTGAACCCTTTTGCTCTAAGTTCCTCATAGCAAGTTTTAATATCTTTATATCGCTGTGAAGAAACCCACTTGCGTGCTGAAGCCGAACTTGTTCTGTTAAGTTTTGGGAATTTTTCGATATTATAAACAAGAGATACTTTAGGAATTCCAACCGCATCGCAGCTTCTATAAATTGCGCTCACATTATGGGGATCGTGAATATTTTCCAGAACAACGTGCAGCGAATGCTGCCGGGAGCGAAGTACATTTTCGATTTTTGAAATTCTTTTTACAGTTTTAAATTTTCTCAATACGGTTTTTTGTCGAAGATCAATTTATAAATTGATTTATTTTGCTGAACACGTGCTTTGTCGATTTTCAGTTCGGAAGGATCATCTATGCTTAAATAATATGCAGCTAGTTCCAATGCTTTAATTAGAGCATCATCCTCGCTGTGCGCCCATGAGTCACAACCCTTCAGCGATGGAACGTATGCAGTAAATCCGTCGTCCTCTTTTTTTACAATCAGATCGATAATCATCAGTAACCGGAACCGTCCGCTTTTCCTCCCGAAACAATTTTTACACTGGCACTTGCTCCGATTCTATCGGCACCGCTTTTAATCATCATTTCAGCATCTTCCTTCGTTCTTACCCCACCCGAGGCTTTAACTCCCACTGAACTGCCGACAACATAACGCATCAAAGCAACGTCACCGGCAGTTGCTCCACCTTTGCTGAATCCAGTGGATGTTTTCACAAAATCAGCTTTTGCTTCTTTGGCAATGTAGCATGCTTTTACTTTTTCTTCATCCGTCAATAAAGCAGTTTCTATAATCACTTTGCAAACTGCATTTTTTCGTTTTGCCGCAAGCACAACTTGGTTTATGTCGTTAAAAATATAATCAAGATTTCCGCTTTTTAGCTGACCGACATTAATAACCATATCGACTTCCTGTGCTCCGTTGTTAATCGCTTGTTCGGTTTCAATTCTTTTTACTTCTGTTGTTGTTGTACCCAGTGGGAACCCAATAACGGTACAGACTTTTACTTTTGTATTCCGGAGCAATTCGGAACAAAGCGGAACAAACGAAGGATTTATACAAACAGATGCAAATGTGAATTCCTTCGCTTCTTCACATAGCTTTCTTACCTCGTTCTCCGTAGCTTCGGGTTTAAGTAAAGTGTGATCGATCATTCGGGCAAGCCCGATATCTGAAAGTTCCTCGCCGACTCCCAAACCTGCTGCAATTCTATCCGCACCGTTATTGATAATATTTGAAACAGCTTCCGGCTGATCAACAACGTTTCTTTCCCACCCATTGCAAGTATTGCTCAATTTGTAAAATTCGTGAAGTGCTTTCTCGGTAAAAACTTGATTAACTATTTTGTCAATTGATGTCGAGTTCATGATGAACCTAATCTAATTTTTCAATTCTTTTATAAGCTTCATAGGTATTTTTAAGTAGCATTGCAATCGTCATTGGACCAACTCCGCCCGGCACAGGGGTTATAAATGACGCCTTCTTGGAAACTTCGTCGAAGTCAACATCACCAACAACTTTATAACCTTTAGGGATTGACGAATCTTCAACGCGGTTAATGCCTACATCAATAACTACAACTCCATCTTTTACCATATCGCTTTTTATGAAATTTGCACGACCTATTGCCGCAATTAAAATATCCGCTGTTTTGGTGAAAACAGATAAATCTTCAGCGGCAGAATGACATACAGTCACGATAGCATTTGCTCCGTCCTTTTTTTGAACCAGCATATTTGCGATTGGTTTTCCAACAATATTACTTCGCCCAACGACAACAGCATGTTTACCTTTTGTTTCAATTTGATATCTTTTCAACAATTCTATTATACCGTAAGGTGTGCATGGATAAAGTGTCTCGTTTCCTATCACCATATTACCGACACTTATTGGATGGAACCCGTCAACATCTTTTTCTGGATTAATACTTTGTAAAATTCGATCTTCATCTATGTGCTTTGGGAGAGGAAGTTGAACAAGAATTCCATGAATTTCTGCATTTTGATTGTAAGAACTTACTATGCTCAGCAATTCTTCCTCAGAAGTATTTTCGTCCAGCTTTTCAATTTTGGAAATAATGCCGATTTCCGAACAAGCTTTGTTTTTTGATCGAACGTACATTCCGGAGGCAGGATCTTCCCCCACGAGAATTGTGACAAGTCCGGGAAGTTTTCTTCCGTCTTTTTGAAGAGAATCGATTTCTTTCTTTAATTCTTCTCTAATTTCGAAGGCTGTTTTTTTTCCATCAATCAGTGTCATTTATTCATCGTTCAATTTTAGTGGTACATCAATGTTATATTCTTCTTTAAGATATTGCTTCAACTCACTGTTGTCAATGATTTCCATAGCAAAAGGATTTGAATTCTGCCATCCGGTCATCTTTCTTAAACGAAAACGTTCCAATCTTCTAATTGCAATTTCACAATAAATCGGGTCTATATCAACAGTAAAACATCTTCTATTTAGTTTATCTGCAGCCAATAGTGTTGTTCCGGCATGTGAGAAAAAATCGGTTACCAAATCACCCTGACTGCTTGATACGCTAATTATCCTTTCAACTGCCTTCAACGGTTTCTGAGCATAACATCCATTGACGTTTTCTTCCATAAGATGGAAAACCTGCTGTATATCCAACCAGACATTTCCTGCTCTGATAAATTTGGATTTACTTCTTTCAAGATTTTCAGTCATCTTCCCATTGATCTCCTTGTAATATCCTTTTAGAACTTTGGGAATATCTGTATAAACATGTTCAATATTGAAAACCGGCTCGCCTTTTGTGTAATAGAGTAGTTCCTGCCTAACGGACATCCAATTTTTCTGAGTACCGTAGCCGCGTTGATTACGCATGGTGATAAAGCTCTTTGAGTTAAAACCCGTTTTTCTCATCATAATTAAAAATTCCGGGAACGGCATAAGATGATTACGATGATCAGCTCCAAGCCAAATGTAGAGAGATGAATCTTCGCTCATATTTTTTTCGCTTATAGAAATCCACTTTCTGCTCCAATTAATAAATTCTTTTACGTCCATCAATTGAAATGCGACAATATTATAGGGCGGATCATGAACTGCTAGCACGGCTTTTTCGGAATTAAAGAGTGAAGTAATTTTCCTTCCTTTGGAGGCATCTAAACAGCCGACTTTATGTTTATTCAAAGGATCTTCCCAAATTCCTCCCGGTTTTAATCTGCAATACGGAAGAAGAAAATTTTTAAGTTTTGGATCCTTATCAATTCTGGGCAACGGAAAAGTTACCATACACTAACTTTCTCGATCAAATTCGGGAATAAAAATTCTCTCAATAGATTTAGTTGAACCGGATTCAGAATCAATTTTAGCGATAATTCCAGAAAGATGAACTTCATTTTCGGCAGTTTGATATTTTTGCGGAGTTTGATACAAGAATCTGTTTACGGCTGCTTCAGTTTTCATTCCGATAACAGAATCGTACGGTCCGGTCATTCCTATATCTGTTATATAGCCTGTTCCCTTTGGTAAAATCCTTTCATCTGCAGTTTGAATGTGTGTATGAGAACCGACAAATAAACTTATTTTTCCATCGAGGTAATTTGCTAAAGCAAGTTTTTCCGCGGTAGCTTCAGCATGAAAATCGAGGATAATAATTTTAGTATCGTTGTTAATTGCTTTTAAAGCCCAATCCGCGGAACGGAAAGGACAATCGATGGCAGTCATAAAAGTTCTACCTTGCAGATTGAGCACGCCCACTTTTCCCTTTTTCGTATCAGCAACATAAAAACCATTTCCATATGTTCCTCGAGGATAGTTAAGCGGTCTTAAAGCTCGTTTTTCAATCCTTAAATATTCTTGTGATTTATGTTTATCCCAAGTATGATTTCCTCCGGTTATAACATCTACGCCGAGATTAAAAAGGGCTTTCCCCTCAGCTTCCGTACATCCTTTTCCATCGTTAGCATTTTCACCATTTACAATTACAATATCAGTATGATATTTCTTGATCAAGCCTGGCAGCCACATTTGAGTCATGTCCATTCCCGGTTTACCGACAATGTCGCCGATAAAAAGTACGTTAATATTCATTTTTTCCCCAATTAATGTTTCAATTTAATTAAAAATGAACGATTAAAAAACTTGACTAATTCACAAAGTACTTTGTAACGGATATTTTTTTTAGATTCACAGAGAGGAAAATGATTACTAAAAAAATAATAGACATACCGATTGAAGATTCTGAGTTTACTGTTTTAGACTTCGAAACAACCGGAACTTCGGCAAAAAATGCACGCGTGATTGAGGTAGGGCTAGTAAAAGTGAAAAACTTAAAAGTAAAAGATACTTACTCAACACTTATTGACCCTGAAACCGATATTCCTTTTTTTATTACAGAATTAACCGGAATAACAAACTCACTCGTAAACGACGCTCCAACTTTTGCTCAGATTGCACGGGAGTTAGAAGATTTTATAGGCGATTCTGTGTTAACCGCTCATAATCTTCCATTCGATCTCTCATTTTTGAAAAGTGAATTCCAACGCGTCGAAATTCCTTTTGAGGAACGTCCAATGCTGTGCACCTTAAAACTTGCCAGAAGACTTTATCCTCAACTCCCAAGTAAATCTTTAAGTGCGATGACAAAACATTTCCGTCTTAGAAATAAAAAAGCTCACCGTGCGCTAGGCGATGCGATGGTTACGGCAAAAATATTGATTAAAATGATAGATCATATGAAAGATGAATTTCATTGTACATCGGTGAGTGATGTGATTTCATTTCAAGGAATAATGCCCGGTACAGGTTTTAGGATATTAAAGAAAAAATTGACTGAGGATTTTCAAAATGTTCCAGATAGACCAGGAATTTATTTTTTCAAAGATAGGAACGACAAAATTATTTACATCGGGAAAGCAAAATCGTTAAAGAAACGTGTTAATAGCTATTTCGTAAGTTATGCTCCTTCCAAAGCAAAGAAAATTGTGAGAAAAGCCTCACGGTTAGGATTTCAAACAACGAACACTGAATTGACGGCGCTCTTAGCCGAAGCAATTCTGATAAAACAGCATAACCCGGAACTTAATTTACAACTAAAAAAATATCCTGTTCAATTGTTCATAAAATCGACACTCGAAAGTAAAGCACCAATGATTATTCCAAGCTCAAATTTTGATTTTGATGGAAACGATTATTTCGGCCCTTATCCAAACAGAGAAACTGTTTCTGCGCTGGTCGAAATTGTTCAACGTACTTTCAAACTTCGCGAATGCAGCGATAAAGAATTCGTAAAGGGTAAAAAGTGTTACTTAAGTGATATTGAAAGATGTCTAGAACCATGTACTTTGTCTGATATAAATGAAGAATACAAAGCTGAGTTGGATCGGGCTTACGATTTCCTTTGCGGAAACAATCAGGATGCAGTGAATCGTTTGTTGAATAAAATGAAACAATTTTCAGCAGAACAAAAGTACGAAGAAGCCGCAGAGATAAGAGACACAGTAAATTTGATTCTCAGTCAATTAAATAGAGCATCAATCATTGCTGAGCCTGTTAACAGAGCGAAAGTATTGATAGAAGTGTCCGAGCAAGAAAGGAAAGATTATGTTCTCCTTATTGAAGGAAAGCTGTACGTTAAAGATTTCTTTGCGGATGAAAATTCGTTTGATTCTTCATTAAACGATTATTTCGAAAGGAATGTTCAATTGTTCAACGAAGTTGCACAGAAAGATTTGGAGCAGATAAAAATTGCACTAAGCTGGATGGTAAAAAATAGAAATAAGGTAAAGGCTTATTATTTAAAAGATTATGAGTCAATCGAGGATTTATATTACCATTCAGGTTTTCCTAAAATAAAATATAAGAAAACTAAAAGCCCCGCTAATTGACGGGGCTTTCAACAATCACTAATTTATCTTTTTTACCTCGGTATACCAATCGCTAGAATCGTTAAGCAAATTGTTAATCCGGTTAACTAATTCATGAGGATCCGTCAGATAACCTTCCAATAGCAATGATGATTCATATAATTGTTCGGCAACGTTCCCTATAAAAGGATCGTTTTTATCGGCTTTGAAAACACGTAGCAGATTTCTTATAAGTCTATGATCCTTGTTTACTTCCATAATCTTTTGTGGAGTAGAAGAATCCTTGTTCATTATATGCATTATTTTCTGCATTGAGGCAGACATTGTGTTATCCGGATTTACGAGACAGGCTGGACTATCTTTCAATCTCTCGCTGACCCGCACTTCTTTTACTTTATCACCTAAAATATCCTTGAATCGTGCAAGCAGACTTGAAAAATGTAGTTCGTCGTCGCTGCTCAATTTTTCGGTTTCTTTCTTTTCCTCAACGTTATCGAGTTTATTCAACTTTTTTAAATCAACTTGATCGACTGATTTGAACTCATAATCCTTGTATTTCATAATTGAAGAAATGACAAACTCATCAGCCGGTTCGTAAAGGTAAAGAACTTCAAGTCCCTTCAATTTGAAAATCTCAAGATGCGGATCGATTTTAATCGATTCCCTGCTGCTTCCTGAAATGTAGTAGATTTCTTTCTGATCCTTCTTCATTCTCTCAACATATTCCGCGAGAGAAATTACATCTTCAGCTTTCTCATTGAATGATGAATTAAACCTCAGTAACTCCAAATACTTCTCTTGGTTTTGATAGTCAGAATAACCCATCTTGAAAATCTTACCGTGTTCTTTCCAAAATTGGAGATACTTTTCAGAGTTATCCACCGCAAGTTTTATTAAATGCGATAAAACTTGGCTTGTTACACTTTGCGAAATTTTTGTGAAAACAATATTCTCTTGAAGTGTTTCGCGTGAAATGTTAAGCGGCAGATCTTCGGAATCCACTACACCTTTAATAAAGCTAAGATATTCCGGAAGCAAATCTTTATTTTGATGCTGAATCAAAACTCTTCTTACATATAAGTCCAAACCATAATCTTCCCTGTTGATTCCAAAGAAATCAAAATTCTTTTTGGGAATGAACAAAAGACTACTGAATTGAATGGGAGCATCAACACTTTTGTGAATTACTTCAAACGGTTCCTCGTTATCGTATGTAAGAAATTTATAGAACTCGTTATATTGCTCGAGTTTAATATTAGTCCTGGGTTCTCTCCATAGTGCAGGAATCGTATTAACTCTCTCTTTTTCCACAAAGATCGGAAATGAGATAAAACTTGAGTGTTTTTTAATTATTTGCTCCAGTCTATATTTTTCGGCAAAATCTTCAGCATCTTTTTTCAAATGAATTTCGATCACTGTTCCCCGTGATTTCTTATCTGATTCGGAAAGTTCATAACTTCCCGATCCATCAGAAATCCATTCATATGCCGCTTCTTCTGCTTTGTACGATTTTGTTTTAATAATCACCTTCTCGGCAACCATAAATACGGAGTAAAATCCAACACCGAATTTGCCTATTATGCTTCCGGCATTCTCCTTGTTCTCTTTCAACTGATTAATAAATTCAGCCGAACCGGATTTTGCTATCGTACCGATATTTGTAATTATTTCTTCCTTAGTCATCCCGATTCCAGTATCCTCAATAAGGAGTAGTTTCTTCTTTTTATCAAAGTTAATCCGAATTTCAAGGGGAAGCTCTTTGTCAATAATTTCAGTTCCTCTATTCGATTCAAATCTTATTTTATCCAATGCATCAGATGCGTTTGAAATAAGTTCACGTAAAAATATTTCGCGATTTGTATAAAGCGAGTGAACCAGAATATCAAGCAGTTGTTTTATTTCGGCTTTAAATTCGTATTGTGTCTTTGTATCTGTCATATTTAATCCTCCAAATCAAAAATTCTAAAAAGTTTTTGAGAAAATATATTTTCTTAATAATTATTTACAATTCTATTTTAAATTGAAAGGCGAGTGTTGGTTCCATTTTTCAGACGAAATTATTTTAAGAATTTCGAAATTATGAAGCGAACAACAAATGCTGTTACAACAGCGAGGATGAGGTAAAAAAACAAAGTTTTGGCGGAGTCTTTTGTAAAAGTTAAAGTCGATTTATATCCTCTCCACCCGCATTTTGTACATCTATAAATTTTGAAAAATGTGAATTTTTTCACAAAACCTTCAAACAAATTTCTGGCACGCGAACGGTGAAGTGTTGCTATCTCCTTGCATTCGGGACATTTGTCGAACAACGGATTTTTATTTAAAATTAAATTCAGCTTAGCCATACATCGAATGATAGTTTAATAATTGTAATTATTAAAAATACCGAAAAAATAATTCTTATTGTAGTGTCTGAAACTCTGGAAGTTATTCCGGCACCGATAAAAGCACCAATTACTGCACTAACTCCCATTAAAAGTCCTGTCGAAATTACTACAAGCGAGGAATTACTTATTACCAGGTGCATAAATGCGGCTGAAATCATTGTGCAAGCGACAACCACTGAAGACGTGCCCACAGCTTTTTTAATATCTATTCTATAAAAATAAGTGAAAACCGGAACGGCAAGTACTCCTCCTCCAAGCCCTGTAAGTATCGAGATAAAACCCATCGCTAATCCAAACAACAAGAGATAATATTTTGGTACCACAGCACTTATTTCAAACCTTCCGTTGAAAAATAAATTTTCCGAAAGTATGAATAACAATAGAAATATAATAACATAAGATACTACAACAGCATCAACTTTAACAACGAAATAATGGAATACAACCGTTGCTGTCACGCTCCCTATTCCGAGAAGCAGTGCTTCTTTTCTAATCACATTTTTTCTTAAGTAGTGATTAACAGCCGAACTTGTAGTGGAAAATGCCCCGGCAAATAAAGAAGTAGCAACACTGTGCTTCACGAGCAGTTCACGAGTTCCTAGTTCAATTGGTAAGTAGAATAAAAGAAACGGAACAAATACTATCCCGCCTCCAATCCCGAGAAGACCGGAAAGGATTCCGGCAGTCAAACCGGTCAGTACGGGGAACAAATCCAGCAAAATTTCAATAATCAATATTCAATAATTTATTATATGTGTTGATGTTTTTTGCAATTGTTAATGCGGAATTGAATTGACCATCATACTTTAATGATTCAATAATTCTTCCGCTTCTTCCCCCGATTCTTGCTGCAATTTCTTTTTTAACTTCCGAAAGGATTTCATTTTTGTGTTCGAGCAGTTCTTTGTTTTTTAATTCCGAATACTTGATTTTCATCTGAAGTATCTGCTCTTCGAGATGAGCTAAGTTATTATCCTTTTCGGAATTTTTAATAAGTTGATCTAATAAATTCTCGGCTTTAGTACGGTAATCGAATTCATTCTCTTTTACAAAAATCAAAAACTCATCAATCATTCTTAGATCATTTACTTCTGCTACATCATTTATATTATTGTTGTTAAAAAATTTCGTGGCAAACTTAAAAAACATTCCTTTTGCAAGAAGGTTTTTGATTATTTGTGATTCCCCGGCTGAAACAACCACAGTATCCGGTTCAATTCCCCCGGCTGAATAAACGGTTCGTTTGTTATCGGTTTCATAACCTTCGATCTTAAGCGAATCCGGTTCTTCAAAAACCTTGTTATTATGCGAATAATCAATTTTTTGAATGCTCCTTCCGCTCGGTGTGTAATACTTTGCAGTCGTCATCTTAAGTGATGTATTATACGGAAGCGGAAAAATGGTTTGGACCAAACCTTTCCCAAAAGAAGGAGTTCCAAGAATTATCCCGCGATCGTGATCTTGAATAGCACCTGCTACAATTTCGGATGCTGACGCCGAACCGTTGTCGATAAGCACCACTAATTTTTTGTCCTTTGCCACGGGTTGTTCTTTTGAAAAGAATTCTGTCGATTTACTTTGATCACGACCTTTCACTGATACGATTAACTGATCTGGTTCAAGAAATTTTTCGGCAACTGATACCGCCGCGTCCAATAATCCTCCGGGGTTTCCTCTCAAATCGAGAACTATCGATTCAATTTCTTTTTCCCCGTTCAATTCTTCAATGACATTTTTTAGTTCATTGCCGGCGGTTCTCGAAAATCCGCTTAGTTTGATGTACGCATTATTGCTTTCAGTTGGAACGAAACCGTAGTAAGTGATATTTTTAATTTCGATTTGTTCGCTTATAAGATTGAAAACGATTGGGTGTTCAACTCCCTCCCGATCTACTAAAAGTGTAATTTCTGTTCCCGGTTCCTTCTTTAAAAAGTCGCCAAGCTTTTCATAATTTGAAGAATTTATTTCCGTGCTATCAATTTTAATTATAACATCGCCTATAATTATTCCTTGCCTTTGAGCAGAGTAACCCTCAATTAAATCGACAACCGTAACTCTGCCATTATGAAGACCGACAGTTACACCGATACCTCCGTACTTTCCGGAGGTAATTGCATGCATATCCTTTTGCGATGTTTGATCGAGATAAACGGTATAGGGATCAAGAGAATTAAGCATTCCCTTGATACCGGAAAGCATGAACTCTTCAGGATCAACTTGATCAACATAATTAGTGTTTACTTCCTTATAGATTCTTCCAAAAATATCAATGCTCTTAGCTATTTGATAATATCTATCGGAATCTTGCTTTACAAATCCGAGAGTGATCAAAACCAGAATTAAAACCGGGAAATATTTTAATTTATTTTTCATTTTTATTTTTCAAAGATTTTCTGAGTTATATAACTAATTATTTCGTTATGTACTACTTCGATCGGGTTTATACCATCTATACGCACGAACCGTTCCTCTTCCTTACATAATTTCAAATACCCCTCTCGTACTTTTTGATAAAACTCTGTGTCAGAATTTTCAATTCTATCAAGTGATGAACCTTTTCTAAGATTTCTTCTTACTATAAATTCTTTAATCGGAATATCAATGAAAAAAGTAATCGACGGAAGAGCATCTCCAATCGCAAAATTTTGAATTTCTTTTACGGTGCTTACCTTAAGTCCTCTTCCATATCCTTGATAAGCAATTGATGAATCGTGAAATCTATCCGAAAGCACAAAATTCCCTTTTTTAATTTCGGGCAATATTATTTCCCTAACAAGCTGTGATCTGCTTGCTGTAAATAACAGAAGTTCGGTCTCGATAAACATTTCTTTGTTTTTTTTATCAAGCAGTAATTCACGAACTTTTTCGGAAATTTTTGTTCCTCCGGGCTCACGAATAAGCAAAACTTTTTTGTGTTTCTTAGTTTCGAGGTAATCTTTAAGCAACTTGATTTGAGTAGATTTACCACAAAAATCGAGACCTTCAAATGTAATTAGCATATTAGAATTGTTTTATTATATAAGTTACACGTCGGGGTTTAATATCCACTAATGTGGTGTTCTCCGGAATTTCGATTTTAGGAAGCAGTGTTCCGATTGTATCGTTCAAAGCATCCTTGAATGCAATTGTCGCTGAAATATCGTTCGAACTCATCTTGCCCAATATTTTTATTCCTCCACGAAGAACAACATCAACCTTAGAAGGAATAAAACTTAGCTCTTGCTCCGGAGGAACTCCTGTGTGAATAATTTGAATTCCGTCAAAAGTTTTATCGACTATTTTCTGAACATCAAAACGAACCATGCAGCCCGGCAAAGAAAACTTAATTTTATTTATCTGATCAAATTCAACAAATCCGGCATATTGGTTTTCAATTTTTGACAACGAAAGATTTTTTGTGTCAACATATTCAATTGCATTTACAAAAGAAGAAGGTCCGGTTACATTTATCGAGTCTGGCTCGGCTGTTATTTGAGAGATCAATCCATAACCTGGGCTGAACTCGATATCAAGCTGCGGACGAACCGCAACTAATTTCGTATCAACCGGTTCCACCTCAAACTCGATATTCGGTGGTGAGATATCTACAACAACAAGATTTGATGCGAGCCACGAATTGTTCTGGATTGCGTTCTGAGTATTTTTAATCTGAATTCCCTTTGTCAAATCCGCGGAGATCATAAATTCGTTTGTCTTACCAAATACAATTGAAACAAGCTGCCATCCGTAACCTTTAATGCTCACTTCAACTTTATCCTCAGATTGATATCCGACGATGTATCCATCCGGTATATTTTCAATTGAGATCGGGATTGAAACCGTCGTAAAAAAGTCGCGTGATAATGATACAAAACCCCATAATACAATTGAGAAACTCACAACGAGCACTATTGAAAATATTTTTCGTTTCATATTAATAAATATAAAAAAACTCCACGAGTTGTGGAGTTTTGAATATTACTATTTCTTCACAATCAACTTATTTCCCTAAAATAATCAAGAAGCATTCGTCTATTCGCCTTTGAAATGTCTCTGCCTTTAATCGGGAAATTTTCTATGCTCCTAGCTTTACGTCTCAATTGATGAACATTCATTATCTCGAGCTGACTAAAATCGAACTTTTCCTTTTCTTCTTCATTATAATCGGATTCACTTTCAGCTTCCTCAAAATCATCAGTTCCCATTTCAGAATCGGTTATTTCATCTTCCTCAATTGATTCGGCTTTCTCATCGCTAACTTCTTCTTGATGTTCTGGTTTATCATCTACTGAATCATCAGTAACATCATCAAATAATGATTCTTCCTGCACAACTTTTTTTCTTTTCGACTTACCTTTGCTCGATGATGGTTTTGTCTTTGATGATATCACCATTTCGGATTGTTCGATTAGAATATCAATTTCCTCAGCAGGACGAGGAATAACGTGAGTAGATACCAATTCCCCGACTCTTTGAGCTGCAGCCGCCCCCGCATCAACAGCTGATTTGACCGCAGCAACTTCACCTATCACTTTTATCGTGACGAGAGCTGCAGTACTTTTTTCTTTTCCGATAAGTTTAACATTAGCTGCTTTAACCATCGCATCAGCAGCTTCTATCGCACCAACCAGACCTCTAGTTTCTATTAGTCCTAATGCGAAATCCATAGCTTAAAATTATTTTTGTCTTTTTGGCAGAACTAATTCTACATCTGTATGAGGACGTGGAATCACGTGAACAGAAACCAGTTCTCCAACTCGTTGGGCTGCTGCTGCTCCCGCATCAGTTGCCGCTTTAACTGCGCCCACATCTCCGCGAACCATAACAGTAACATAACCGCCGCCGATTGTCTCTTTGCCGATAAGTTCAACTTTTGCAGCTTTTACCATTGCATCGGCAGCTTCAATTGCACCAACCAGTCCTTTGGTTTCAATCATCCCAAGTGCGTCAAGTGTCATAAATTGCTCCCATTTTTGGTTTAATTCTTTGTCGAAAATAGTCTATAAACAAAAAAATGTCAATTATAAAATGATATCTAAATAAAACCTTCTAATAATGTATTTTTATGCTCCATCGAGATATGATTGCAGAATGACAGCCGCGGCGTTCTTATCAACTAAACTCTTATCTCTCCGCTTTTTCTTAGAAGGAACCAATTCCAAAATTCTTTGCTGTGCAATTTCTGATGAATAACGTTCATCGATAAAAATAATTTCCTGTTGAATCTTCTTTTCAAGCTCATCTCTAAATTTTTCTACCATTTCAGTTGATGAGGATTTTTCTCCCGATTCCTTTAAAGGGTAACCAATTACTACCAATTCAATCTCATAGCTGTCAAAAATCCGGAGCAAAGCAGTCCAAATATTTCTGTCGTTCGGAATTGTTGAGAGTGGAATTGAAAACATCCTAAGCGGATCCGTAATTGCAATTCCAATCCTTCGTGTTCCGTAATCAATGGCTAATATTCTGGGTTTTTCGGTGTTCATCTATGCAGAAAAATCAAATCTTTCGACTGAGTAAATTGCTCCGTTTTTCTTTATTCTGTTGATAATGTCTGTAAGATGCTCCAGGTTTTCAACATATAAAGTGATCGTACCGTCGAAAAGCGAATCGTTAGTGTTCAGATTGATTGACTTAATGTTTGTATTTTGATACGAGGTGATTGTGTTCGAAATATCGTTTAATATCCCGGGTTTATCTTCACCTTTAATCGCGATTCCGGCAACGAATTTCTGCCCCGGTGATTCTGGCCACTTAACTGGAACTAATCGTTCTTCATTTTCCTTGCCCAAGTTGATTAAAGTTTTGCATCTTTTTTTATGAATCTTGATACCTTCACCTATTGTTATATAACCGATAATGGGATCACCAGGAATTGGGTTGCAGCATTTTGCAAAGCCATACGGAATGCCCTTATGCTCCCCTTCAACAATTACTCCGCCTGCCGAAGTCCGGGCAAGTGTTGCGAAATTATCAAACTCAAGTCTATTTTCGTGCTCCTCAACTTCTTCAACTTTTGGACTAAGAACTTCATCAACATCCAATTTGGCTTGAGCGATTGATTTGAAAAACTGGCTGTGATTGTCAAACTTAAGTTTACGAACAAGCCGGTTTAGTTCATCTGAATTAAAGGAAAGTTTATGTTTCTTAACTTTTCTTTCCCAAATTTCTCTACCGTTATCGACTATTTTTTCGGCTTCTTTATTTAGGTGCTTTCTAATATTTGATTTTGCTTTGTGCGTTACAACAAATTGCAGCCAACCTTTGTTTGGATGCTGATTTTTAGATGTGATAATTTCAACTTGATCGCCGCTTACAAGGGTTGTATCCAGAGGTACAATTTTTCCGTTTACTTTTGCTCCAATGCAGTGATAACCCACATTGCTATGAATTTCAAATGCAAAATCGACAGGAGTAGCTTCGCGGGGAAGTCTTCTTAAATCACCTTGAGGAGTAAACACATAGATTTCATCTTGATATAAATTAAGCTTAAAGCTCGCTAAGATTTCCCTTGTAGCTTCATCTTTCGTCGAGTTTTCAAAAATATCTCGAATCCAATTGACCCAATCTTCAAGGTCTTTGCTGGCTGAAGCAATATTTTCTTTGTATTTCCAGTGAGCTGCAACACCGCGTTCGGCAATTTCGTGCATTTTACGCGTGCGGATTTGAACCTCGACCAATTTGCCGTCATGACCTATGACCGTATTATGAATCGATTGATAACCGTTTTTTTTGGGGATGGAAATATAATCCTTAAATCTATCCGGAATAGGTGTATAAAGCTGGTTAATGACCCCGAGGACATAATAGCATTCGTTAGGATCGTTTTCTTCAAGAATAACACGTATTGCGAGCAGATCAAATATTTGTTCGAAAGATAAATTTTGTTGAATCATCTTTCGGTAAATACTATAGAGATGCTTTGGTCTTCCTCCGATTTGGTATTTTATTTCGTGTTCTTCGAGCTGAGTGATTATTGGTTTTGAAAATTTTTTGATGTAGGATTCCCGCTCTTTTCTCTTATCGGCTATTTTCCTTGCGAGTTCATTATATGCTTCTTTATTAAGATGCTTGAAAGCAAGATCTTCAAGTTCCCACTTTACTCTTCCGAGACCAAATCGGTGCGCAAATGGTGCATAAATCTCAAGAGTTTCTTTAGCTATCCTTCTTTGTTTAGTTGAATTAACAAATTCGAGCGTACGCATGTTGTGAAGGCGGTCCGCAAATTTTACTAATATTACTCGAACATCTCTAACCATCGAAAGTAGTAGTTTTCGATAATTTTCAGCTTGAGAAATTTCGTGATCCTTAAATACACCGCCAATTTTTGTCACTCCGTCAACAATTTCAACAACCTCTTTTCCGAATTGAGATTCAATAAATTTAAGATCAATATCCGTGTCTTCAACTACGTCGTGAAGCAATGCACTTATCACAGAAATATCATCAAGAGGAATTTCTTCTGCAACTATGTGAGCCACTTCGTATGGATGATGAAAATATGCTTCACCCGATGCGCGAAAATCGTTTCTATGTGCTTCGAAGCTTAATCTGAAACTTTTTTCAAGTAGGTCTTTATTAACCGAGGGCAGATTTTTCCGACAACTTTCAAGAAGCTTATCGTACATGAATTTAAGCTCATCGTCCTTAAGTAATTTTGCCTCAGTCATAATCCATTAAATAATTTATTCGATTTTAAAAATCAACTCAGCAAATCTAATCATTATTCACAAATCTTTTTTTGAGTTGTTCGACTCTATCCAATCTTTCTTCCAATTTAGACATATTTTCTTCATCGATCTTTATACTCAATATTTCATTACAAAGTGCCAGAACTTTTTGCCCATTGTTAAGTTTTTCATACTGCATTGCAATTTTATGAAGAAGAATTATTCTATTTATCACAACCGACTGGACATTTTCGGGCAAAGATTCGATCATTTTTGAATAATACTCAACAGCCTTATTCTTATCAATTTCTTCATATGCCCTTGCAGCTCCTTCCAAAAAAAACCTTGAATCTGGGTATTTCTTCAAAAACGATTCTGCGATTAAAACAGCATCATTATAATTTCCACCGTCAATATAGATCCAAATTAACGAGTTTGCCGCTAGATGTTTGTGGTAAGTTGAATTTTCAACTGCCTCTTTAAGATAGTTAATTCCAAGTTCGGTATCATCTTCAAAAAAAGGAAGCCAGCTTAAGAATTCCGTTTTCGCAGATTTCCAATAAAAATATGACCCGAGCGCTGCATAGGATTCATAGAATAATGAATCAAGTTCAAGGCAAATTTCAAAATGTTCAAGTGAGGTTAGTGCAGTTGAGAAAGCTTCGAAGTAATCAGATTTTAATGCACTAAAATATGAATGATAACCCACTGCGAGTGCTTTAAAATAATGATTCCACACATTTGAGTTGTTGAAATTAATCAGACTGTCCGCTTGATCTTCAGCACTAGCAAGCAATTGATAGATTATTCTATCATCTTTGAAGTCATTGTAGTCAACAGATTTTGTTATCAATACTGCTGATTGAAAGATTTTACCAAGTGGAATTGAGGGATATTCCTCATCAAGTGCTTTGAATTTTTTTAGTGCTTCGTCATAATTTTGTGAAAGAATGTTATCTATTCCGGAATTGAGAAGATAATTTACCATATAATCCGGATAAGTTTGAGCCGGAAGACTTGTAGAAATGATGATGAGAATTAATAAAAATTTAGAGCGTACCAAATGTTCTGTCTCCGGCGTCACCGAGTCCGGGGAGAATAAATCCATGCTCGTTCAATTCTCTATCCAACGCGGCGGTATAAATCTTAACATCGGGATGATCCCGATTTAATTTTTTAACTCCTTCCGGAGCTGCAATCAGTGATGCTAAAATCAAATCATTTGCCCCGCGGTCCTTTAAAAAAGTAAATGCGGCTGATGCGCTCCCTCCTGTTGCTAGCATTGGATCAAGAACGATGACTTTTGAAATTTCCAAATTTTTAGGGGTCTTATAATAATAATCAATTGGTTCAAGCGTTTCCTCGTCCCTTTGCAAACCGATGTGTCCAACCTTTGCATCAGGTATCATCTCTATGAAAGAATTGACTAAACTCAATCCTGCTCTTAAAACCGGCACCAACACGATTTGCTGCTTCAGTTTAAATCCCAAAGTGATCTCAAGTGGAGTTATCACTTCTCTTTCCTCGATTTCGAATTCACTGCTGATTGCAATCGCAAGTGAATAAGCGACTCTCCTTAAGGCTAATCTGAACTGGTATTCTTTGGTTTCTTTATCACGCAGATAAGTCATATCTCTTAAAATAAGAGGATTTTCAATTAGAGTATAATTATTCATTAGGCTGTTTCCTTTGCTTTCCTTTCGAGCAGCGATATTATGTTTATAAAAGGAGCTGCCGGCGGAGTGTAACTAAAATCAATTCCTGAAAGGTTATTGATAACAAGTTTATTTTTTATAAATGCTGAAATCATATCTCCATACCCGACCACTTCGTTATCCCCCAGAAAAGATGCTCCGAGAATTCTCTTCGAGTTTTTATCAAAAATAAGTTTACCAAATATTTTTCTGCTTTTAGGTATCACAGGCACTAGATTATTGGAAACTGTTGAAACCGAAACCGATTGCGGGAACATACTTGAAGCCTCTAACGAGTTCAATCCGACTTGAACATATATACTATCAAATAATTTTACGGTAATATTTTTTACTACACCTTCGAAATAATTATTTTCTCCCGCTGCGTTTGCTCCAGCAATATGTCCTTGCTGGTGAGCAATAGTTGCAATCGGCATATAATCAAGTCTTCTTGTGATAAAGTTTTCAACCTCAACGTTATCGCCTGCGGCATAAATAAATTGATCAGACGTTCGTAATTTTTTATCGACAATTAGTCCACCGAATTTCCCGGTTTTAATTCCGGCACCAACTGCGAGATAATTGTTCGGCTCAAAGCCAACTGATACAAGAACTGCATCTGTTTCAATAATTCTTCCATTCACCTTTACTGCTTTGATTATACCATCGGATTCGATTAACTTTAATTCACCGGCAGAACCAATAAACTCAATTTTATTAGTTCTCATTGATTCTAAAATTAATTTCCTTACCTCGATATCGGCTGAAGGAAATGGATCTCTTTCTTTCTCAATTACTGTAACATTCTTGTTAATGCTAATAAGCACATCAGCACATTCCAATCCTATATAACCTGATCCGATTATTATAATATTTTGTATGGAATCGAGACCGTAATTTTCAATTTTTAGATAATCCGAAACCGATTTGAGTGTAAATAGATTTTTAATTTCTTCTTTATAAAAAGGTGGAAATTTGGCTTTCGAACCGGTCGTTAAAATTAGTCTATCGTATCTGTCAGTGTACTTCTCATTGTTTTTTTTGTTGACTACCGTAATTGTTTTATTGGTTCGATTAATTTTAGTGACTTCATGATTAATTTTGACTTCGACATTTTTCTTATCGTAAAATGATTCGGGTGTGAAGAACACGATCTTCTTATAATCATCGATTGTACGGTTTATCAAATACGGCAGTTCACAAGTACCGGTTGATATAAATGATCCCGCCTCATAGACAATCACTTCAGCATCAGGATTAACACGTTTTGCTTTCGCCGCCGCTGCCGGCCCTGCTGCATTCCCTCCAACAACGATGATTCTCATATTACTTCTTACCGTCAAATATTATTGTAAACTTTGTACCATTTCCCTTTTCACTTTCAACGTTAATTTCTGCACCGTTCATTTCGCAATACTGTTTTACTAATGCGAGTCCCAATCCAGTACCTTCGTATCTTCTAGTGTACCCTTGTTCTTCTTGTGAAAATTTGTTGAATAATTTTGGCAGATATTCCGGTGCAATTCCAATTCCAGTATCTGAAACTGAAACTGATTTATAACCATCAATCATTTCAGTTTTAATCGTAATACTTCCTTCCATAGTATATTTAACAGAATTATCAACAAGATTGACCAATGTCTGCGTAATTGTATATGCATCAACATTAATAATATCATCTTCTAAATTATGTTCGAATTTAAGTTCGAGATTTCTACTTTTTGCATAGGATTTAAATTCATCAAGCACAGGTTGAATTATATCTTTGGTTAAGCTGTGATTTCTCTTAATAACTTCAAAAGTACCTGATTCGATGTCCGACATATTTAGTATTAAATCGATTGTTCTAAGAAGTCTCTTAGCCCCATTTTCAATCGAGCTAAAACTTCCTCTAAGTTCCGGCGAACATTGATTTTCAAATTCCATACGAAGCAAAGAAGTATAATTAAGAATAGTATTTATAGGTGTTCTAATTTCATGAGACATCTGTGCGAGGAAATTCGATTTCAATTCATTTGCTTTTTCGGCTCTTTCTATCGCAAGTTCAAGCTCTTTATTTTTTTCGATAATTTCCTTCGATACTTTTGCTTTTTCGCGGTAACGGATATAAATAATTGTAGCGGTTATAAGAACTAGAATTGCTATTATAAAATAAACGTTTCTAAAAAGTGTCTGTCTAGTAATTTCAAGTTCTTTTACAGCTTTATCCTTTTGGTACCTGTCGAACACAGCATCAAGTTCAATGGCATGTTTTCTCACTTCAACGTTATTAAGCGAGTCACTCATCTCTTGATACTCCTTAAATGCCTTCAGCGCATTTTTATACAATCCTAGTTTTTCATTGATTGTTGCAATCAGGTAGTTACTGCGAAGTATAAAAAAAGCAGCATTAAGTTTTTCAGAAATCCGTTTTGCATTTTGACCTGCCTCGAGTGCTTTATAATATTCTTCCTTATTAATATATAAACCAGTCAACATTATTAAGCTGTTAGCTATGCCTAATGAATCACCTATTCTCAGTTCAAGCTGATAAGAGGTGTTATAATATTTCTCTGCATCAGTTAATCGATCAAGATTTATAAGTGTGCTGCCGATATTTTTAAATGTAGAAATTGCAAGCATGCTATCCGAGTGAGCGAGTTTTAGTCTTAACGATTCGTTAAAATAGTTCAACGCTGTTTCGTTTTGATTAATTACCTTGTAAACATTTCCTATGTTGTTCAGTGATTTTGCAATTGCCAACGAATCCTGGAGACGCTGTCTAATAACCAAACTTGTTTCATAATAATCGAGAGCTTTCGGCATATCCCCAAGATAATTATAAACATTGCCGATGTTGCTGTTTATCTCCGCAATTAAATTTTCGTCATCTATTTCCTGAGCTAATTTTAATGATTCAATATAATTTTCGAGCGACAATTGATAGTTTCCTAAAATCCTGTAGTTAAGCCCCACTTGATTTAGGAGTTTGATTTCACCGAGTACATCGGAAACTTGTCTACAGTATTCAATTCCTTCTTTAGCTGTTTCAATACTTTTTAAAGGCGAATTATGATATAACAACTCGCTTAAACTAATATAAGCGGAAATCTTCTCCTCTCCTTCTTGAGACTGTAGCACGTTCTTTAATGAATCAATTTTAGGATTTAACTCATCTGATGCATTAGTCAATTTTGGGAATAAAATTAGAGTGAAGATGAAGAGCAAAATTTTGTCGTCGAATTTCGGCATTGGAAAAATCTTCTCAAGTTTAGTTAATGAATATAATAGATTTGCCGTTTAATTGAAATCGGCCATACAAATTTAGCTGTCCTTGAAGCTCACGGTGATGGGTACGCCAGAAAATCCAAAATGCTGACGAATTTTCTTTTCGACAAAGCGTCTATAATGATCGGGAATATGTTTTGAATTATTAGCAAAAACAAGAAATATCGGATATTTTTCGCCAACTTGGTTGATAAACCTAATTTTGACTTCCTTTCCTGTAGGTGTTGTCGGTGGAGGTGTCTTCTCTAGTTCCGGAAGTAGAGTTTCGTTCAGTTGATTTGTGGGGATTTTTTTCTTTCTTTCTGATTCAATTTCTTTTGCAAGTTCTATCAATTTAAATATTCTTTGTTTGGTTATAGCAGAAATAAAAATTATCGGGGCATAATCTATTTTACCCAGACTTTCTCTAATCTGATCCTCATACATTTTTGCAGTATTTGTTTCCTTTTCAATAAGATCCCATTTATTAACTGCAATTATTAATCCTTTTCTCCTTCTTACTGCCTCATCTATTATTTGTTTATCTTGTTTTTCTATCCCAAGTTCAGCATCCAGCAGAACAATTGAAACATCACTCTCAGAAATCGCTCTGTATGTTCTCACTGTCGAGTAAAATTCTATATTCTCTTTGATCTTAGATTTTTTTCTTAAACCAGCTGTGTCAATCAGAATAATTTCTTCACCGTAATATTTTAGAACAGTATCGAGACTATCTCGTGTAGTACCCGGAATATCCGTGACTATACTTCTATCTATTCCCGTCAAGGAATTTGTGAGCGAAGATTTACCCACATTCGGTTTTCCGACAATTGCAATCTTTAGTCGTAAATCTTCTTTTTTATCTTGATCAAATTCAGGAAGCACACTCAATAATGAATCTAGCACGTTTCCGACGTTTCTACCGCTGAGAGCAGAAATATCGAACACATCCTCTAGCCCAAATTCGTAAAATTCGTTTTTGCTTAAACCTAATTCGTTATTATCCGATTTATTAACTAGCACAAATACCGGTTTTTCTGTTTTACGAAGTCTATCTGCTATTTCACGATCGATAGGATGTATTCCGGTTCTCCCGTCTGTTATGAAAAGAATTGCATCAGCTTCTTCCAAGGCGATTTTAATGTGTTCGCGGATGGCACTTTCAAATATTTCATCGGATTGAGGAACAAATCCACCGGTATCGATCAACCTGAAATTTTTTCCGTTCCACTCCACTTCACCGTAAACTCTGTCACGAGTAACTCCACTGTAATCATCAACTATTGAATTTTGGCTTTTCGTGAGCCGATTGAATAGTGTTGACTTTCCAACATTGGGTCTGCCGACAATTACCACTAATGGCGTATTCATAGGTCGAACTTATATGAAAAACTAATTTTCGGATAATATTCTGAGTAGAATCCAAGATTCAATTTTGACATCGAAACTTGCACATCCAATGTTTTATTATATCTACTTGCACCCCACGCTGCTTCCGCCGCACTTAAAATATGATTTATAATCGTAATTGATACCATTGTTTTCGCTACGGAATAAAAATCGTTTGCCTTTCCTCTCTCACTCGCGTAATAATGAAAGTTAGAAGGAAGAGGATCACCATATGTGTAGGGTTCGTTAAGATTAAAATCGTTCCAGCCTGCAGCAAACTGAGGATACTTACCTATCATTTCATAGTATTGCTGATCACCGAGAGGAGCGAGACGATGAGAATACCAATGCCCGATAGCATTTTCGAGAGCGTTCAACTCATTCCAATTAACAGATCCGTTCTGAAAAATATTGTAAGAAGCTACTTGCTCATCGGTTAGTGCTGGATTTATGACTGTCGCGTTTTCAACAGTCCATTGTGCATATTGCGAAACCGACCAATGCTGATTTGCAAAATTTTCAAAGAAGACTGTTTGATCATCTCCTTTTCCGTCGTAGATTACTGCCGTCGTAATCACCGCTGCTTCTACCGCAATAAATATTGCAGTTTTCCACCACTCATTGTTGTAAGCTTGTCCTACACCGGGAACGATAAAAGATAACAGCCCGGCTAAAAAAGGCGACTTTCTCTCACCGGAATTTTGATTAGAATTATCGAAATTTATCAATGTGTTATCGAAAGCTAATTTCGAATCGAGATTGATTGAACCGGTAAAATTATTCATTTCAGCTTGCTGCGAAAAAATTCCAGCCGAAGAAAAGATAAGGATAATAATAATTTTTTTTAGCATAACCAGCCTGTTTAAAAATTAAAATCAAATAAAATTCCACCGTAGAATCTCCACTCTTTGCCATACTTAATCAATTCCCCTCTCACCGTGCGCTCGTGCTCATCAAAGGCATAAGCTGCGCTGAAGAAAATGCTTGTCGGGAAGAGATAGAATGAATTCATCTTAATTCTTAACTCTGCACCGGCACCTTTTTTGAATTCTTCCAAATTAGGAATCGAATTTCCTGTCCACGCATTTCCAAGATCAGCAAAAACTGAGAGATAAACTTTATCCAAATATAAATGACCTATTCGAGTATCAAGACTCCTAAATATGGGAAAACGATATGTGAAATTAAGCCAGGCAAGTTCATTTCCGGAAATTGCATAAAACGGATAACTTTTCATTCCAACGAGCCCGCCCAAATAAAAATCAAAAAAGTCGGGAACCGTAGGACCGAATATCGTAGCAGCACGAGCTTGAAAAGTTAATGTATGATACTTGAATGTTTCAATAT
Source organism: uncultured Melioribacteraceae bacterium (assembly GCA_964499285.1). Lineage (GTDB taxonomy): Bacteria > Bacteroidota > Ignavibacteria > Ignavibacteriales > Melioribacteraceae > JAGFIY01. The sequence goes on along the minus strand of CAZCLA010000006.1, from coordinate 22,367 downwards.
GTTCGCGGTATTTTAATTCTAATGAATGAAATTTATAATCGTTGTACAAAGGTTTTAAAAGACCATCTTCGACTACATATTCATTTTCATCATTGAATTCGTTCAACTCATATGTATAGAATAATTCAAGATGTCTACCGATCGGATTAATATCGGCATAAGCGTGAGGTCGCAAACCATTATGAGTGTAAGTAAATTTGAATGCTCTGCCTATAAAGTATGTATCTTTTGTGGTCGGATAAAGTTCATTTATTCCAGGTATCTTAAAACTACCTAATTTGGCAGTGTATTGACTAAATACAAATCTGAATTCAACATCGTTTCCGGCAGCAAAAATTTTATGCTTTGCAGCAATGTCAAATTCGAACAGATCATAAGTTACATCTGTGGGAATTAAATAATCATAACGCGGCGGATTGTAGGTGGAATCAACTCCAAACGGAATTTCAAGTTCAGTCTCCCTGCTTATGCTGTAAAGTTCAATTGAAAGGTCGGGTTTTAAACCCAAATTATAAAGCAGTGGAAGACGGTTTCTATATTCGAATATTAAGAATAAATCTCTCTCAAGACTTGTGTTGATAGCACCACCCGCGAAGAAACTATATCTATTCAGAACATCGCTTGAAGTTAAATATAAACCCGGTTTCAGTTTATCAATTCCTGAAGTCTGCGGATTGTAATTATCATATCGAATAAACGGAAAAAAAGTAAGCTTTGAGAAAAAGCCTGAATAATCTTTTGCATCTTGATCCGGATATTTATAATCGTCAAAATTACGAAGAGCATTTATTTTAAAGTTTTCGATGTCGCCATTTGGATTAGACGTGTCCAGTGGAGGATTATTTAGTCTTATATATTTCTTTGAAGGATCAACTTTTTCCCGATTTTCGTAATCAAGTTTAAAAATCTTATATCCGCTGGAATTATAACCTGAATAAACAATATCACCACGTTCATCTATTGTCGGCATGAACGCACCGCCCAAAACATTTGTCAACTGAATTTCTGTTTTGGTTTTAAGATTGTATAAATATAAATTAAAAATCCCGGTCTTATCAGAAGAGTAAATCAATTTCCCATCCTTATCGAAAATTCCGTTTCTTTCATCGTGCTCAGAGTTAAGAATAAATTCAAGATTGGCTCCGTTTGAATCTATCTTTGCAATATCTCTTCCTTGATGATAACTATAATCAAATATTATGTATGAATCATCATTTGAAAATCTAGGATTAAAAACCTGTTCACCATTCTCAAACAAAGTAATGCGTTTATAGTTTTTTCCGTTTATGTCAACGGTTGCCAGATTAGTTGTTCCGTCTTTTTGATAAGCAAAAACTATTTTTTTTCCATCATTGCTTACACTGGGATTATTTGCACGCAGACCGAAAGTAATTCTATCTGAATCATCTTCATCAATGTCATAAATATAAAGATCGTGTATGTTCGTCCAATTTGGATTATCTTCACTTAATTGTGCGTATATAATTTTATTTGTTCCCGGAATAAACTCAGCAGTTGATCGAACATTGGAAATTAGATGCTTCTCCTCTTTCGTTTCTAAATCGTATAAGAATAGACTTGAAGCGCCGAAATAATCTGCAGTTTTATTCGAAATAAACAGAAGTTTTTTACCATCATCCGAATAATTAGGATAGAAATTTCCAAATCCTACGCCGGATAAAATTTCGCCTTCAACCAAATTTGTTCTAATATCAGCAACACGGTTGTTATAATCTTCTTTCAAATATGATGACCATTCGTCATAAATCTCGTTACCGTCCTTTCCAAGAACATCCTCAAAGGCAGCATCAATTGTAAAGTTTGTCAGCTTTCCCAGTTTATATGTAATCTTTCTTAACTTATCTTCGCCGTATTTTTGTGAGATATATTTCGTAAGTGCAAAACCGGAATTGTAAACCGACTCGTTTCCAAGACTAGTTTTTCCGAAGACACCCATCTCGTTCCAAGTAAGCATATTATTATCGAGAGCGTAACTTCTCAGGATCATATCACGATGTGAATCCCAGTTGTCGTAATTGAATTCCTCTCTCATATACTGAGCCGTTCCTTCTGCGAACCATGCAGGCATATTGATAGTTGCAACAGGATAAGAAACAATAACATTTGGATAACCGTAAAGAATATCGGGACGCCTCACATCTTCATAGCTTAACAACTGAAGATAAAATGCCGGAATCCCTCTTCCCATTTTCATAGCTGCTTGTATTTGCACTAAGTGAGTAAATTCGTGAGAAATAACATTACGAAGCCAGTTGTGTGCACCCCTTAAATCAAAATCGAGTGACGATGCCCAAATTTCAATCTTATTATCGAAGAAAAAAGTAGCGCCGTTCGAATAATCATCGATATCTTTGATTACGTAATGAACAGTTTCCGGTTCATATTCATAAAGGGAAGTAATCGGTTCCCAAACTTCGTCTGCAATTTTAAGAACTACACGTGCAGTCCGTTCTGCTTCAGGATGGAAATGAACTTTTACGTTTTTACCCTCGAGTGTAAGCCAAGTATATTCCGGTTCAAATTCATTGAATTGAGCGTATAAAAAGCTAAATGGTAAAAGTATTAATATAATTGAATTATAGAATCGTTTCATGAGATAATTCCGAAGATCTACTTAATGACGGCAATTTTAATAATTTTTGATGCCCTGCTTCCGCTGACGGTTGAGTTTGCCTGAATGTGAGCAAAATAAACTCCGCTTTGAATTTTTGAAACATCCCAAGTTATTTCCGAATCAAATCCGCCCGGGAATGTTTTTGCCGGAATATATTCAACCAGTTCACCGGCTAGATCAAATATTTTTACTGAGACATTACTTTCTTCTAGTATAAAAAATCTAATGTATGTCTCGTTTTCATAAATCGGATTAGGCCAATTATATGCCTTGGTTTCAGGGAAGAATTGCGTAATTCTCCGCGAAGATGAGGCTGCTTTTAGAACTGATTGGTTAAAACTATTTCCATACAATGCAGACCATTCAATGTTTTCGGCGTCAGTGTTTAATTCTATTACCGAAAGAGTTTTTGAGTTATCTAAAACTGCTAAACCGATTTTCCCGTTCCTGTCATAAATTATGGGAGCTGCGGCAGGAGCAGTACCAATTGATATTGAGTATTTCGATAGTACTTTTCCATCAGCACCGGAAATTGTGTTCATTCGTCCATCTTCTGTAAAAATCATCAGATCACTGTATGTGTCAGAATCAATATCGGCTGTTAAAATATATCGTGATAAACTGCTTCGTAAATCATCTGCCACGGGAAAATTGTCATTCAACGCACCTGATGAATTAAGAGCATACAACTTGCTTCCGCTCGTAAATATTACAGAATTGTTTCCATCATTACTGATATTACTTAAAGCAAAGTTCTTAACAGAATTCACACCGGGTAATGTTGCATCAATTGTAGTTTGCGAGAAAGAAATATTTTCGTTATCACTCAGTGAAATGTAATCATAACTACCTGTTGAATTCTGTGAAAGTGAAATAAAGTTTAAATTATTTGTATTGATCACTTCACTGTTGCTTAAGTCATGAATAGCGGAATTCGTAATAACTACAATATAACTGCCGTCGGCGGAAGCTGAAATTTGCTTTATTGCTTCCTCACCGGAAATTATCGTCTGCGAAGATTCTGTTAAATTCACTTGAGGCATCAAAGTTAAATTGTACTTAAGCAACTGACCGCTGGACATTCCGATCAACAATTCGGCAGTGCTGGCTGATGCATTATAATTAACAACTGTTATTGGTGCTGATATTTCATCATCCAATTCTAATTGGAACGGGATTGAAAAATCGTCGTTCGAGAAAATTTTAACGTAATTGCCTGCCCCCAGGATTAAATAATCCGTTTGGTTATGATAAATCAATGCAGGAGGATATTTGCTGATTACATCAAACTGTCGAATATCACCGTTAAGATTTGCATACAATGTGTTTAAAGCAGTGCCGATATAAAAACCGGAATCATCAGCTTCGGAATTTAGAACCCAATTGAATGAAGAAGAATTGTCTAGTTGAACACTTCCGATTCTATGAATGAAATCAGTCCCAAACAAAACATCAAAAGAATAAACATCATCTGAAATATTAAAATTACTCATCTCTACGAAAGAATTAACATCAAGATTTGAAACAGCAGGAGGATTTGATTCATAGTTGAAAATATTTTCATACAATCGTGCAGGATTGTCCGGATACCAAGTATCCTCTTTAATGGCTTCACGTGTTTCGGTCAAGCCAGTAAGGATGTTAACGAAATCCTCGCCGATATCGAATATTCCATCCGCTTCAATTACAAATACACCTTTTCTGTTTCTATCGGCATTTATCGAATTAGTCGATAAATTTTCTTCAATAACTGATTCGTCAACATGCCAAATAATTAATCCGATATCCTCGAACTCTCCATCCTCATCATCTTCATCAACACCCGGAAGCGCCCAATCGAATTCATCGACATCAATAACAACTCCTTGAAGCGAGTCTATGTTGAAATATCTGTAACCGTTTTGGTCATGTTGAAAAGTAACTTGTTTAATTTCGTTATTGACTTTATAAGTGATTGTCGATCCGTTGTTGTTAGCATCTCTCGAACGGCGTTCGACTAAATAATATTCCCTTGAGTTTATCGGAATTTGAACCACCGAATTATTTCCGGATCGTTCAATCATGTATGGGATCAGTGAAATTTCTTGATCCATTGTAATAACCGGAGGATTGATCCAACCAAGATATTTTTTAACCCAAGCCGAAGGCTCGGGGGGAAAAACTCCGTTATAAGCATAAAATCCCTGCGGATCCATCAAACCGAACCTACCTATCGAACTCTTTCCGGTTTTTGTATCATAAAGATCGGGAATGCCTATAAAACTTCCGATGGTAGCACAAATATATCCGTTTATTGTAAGTTCGATTAGTACGGTTTCGCTAAATCCTTGCTGCTCTCGCGAATCTGTTTCCGGAAGAATAGCAGTATTTGTTACCACACCTTTACTTGTAGTTATGCCGTTAAAATCACTTCCGAAAATATTCCTAAATGATTGAAGTCCAAGATAAATTGAAGGAATATCTCGTTCCAAACCAAGACTGCCTGAAGTAATAACACCTTTACTGACACCGGCATGAAAAACAAAGAACAGATCAAAGTCATTAAAATTTGGCGCTTGCTCACTTTGTGCAACAAGTTCCCAGACCTCACTGGAAAATGCTCCAAGTTCAGCTAAATTTTCTGAATCGTTCGGAGGCGAATAGTTCCGCATGGTTTTGGAGACAGTGAAAATCTCCGGTAAAACTTGATATTCAATATCAAGATTGCCGTTAGACACTTTGCGAAAATAATTTTTCGCAAATAATAGGTGATCTTCAAAATATTGTGCATCGTGCGGAAGAGGATCGAGTATAGTGGTTCCGTAATCTTTTGAATAATGTGAACCGAATTTGCCGTTACCGTATGTTTCTAAATCTCGGTCTTCTTGAAACTCGACCATAACAGCAAGAATTTTAACAACACCGTTGGATTTTACCGGTTCAACAGTCCTATTGCTTACGGAACGGCTGACAAAATTTTGGGCAGATAAACTGCCCAATATAAATAGAACTGATAGAAGTTTTACAAAATATTTTCTCATATCGAATTAAAGTCCGCGTGGAAATCCCATTGTTTGTTCAGGTTGTTCTCCCCATCCAATAAGAAGGGTAAATCTTAAAGTATCTGAAAGCGGATGGTTGTCGCCGTTTGGAAAAACATCCGTTGTTATGTAGGAAAAATCAAATCCATAGAGATCATATCTAATACCGGCACCGAGAGTCATGAATTTTCTATTACCATATGATGGATCTTCATAAAAATAACCAGCTCGTACAGCAAACATAAAATCATTGGGTTGTCCGTACCAATATTCAATTCCCATAGAAGTGTTTACTTCACGCAGCGGATTTTCATTACCCCAAGAGGTGAAAATTGCAGCATACCATTCGTCACGATTTCCTGTTGTATCTCTGTCAATCAAGGTTCTGCTGAAATCAAGAGTGTACGTAAATTTGTTATATTCGTCCTCAAACAATCTCAATGCAAGACCAACTCTTAAATTTGTGGGAATTGGATCAGCTTGTGCTTGATCGATATAATATATTGACGGACCAAGGTTACTTAAATTCATACCAAGACTTAATCTGTTGCTGAAATCTCCGATTAATGGAAGCTCAAGTTTTTCGGGTCTCCACATTGCTGCAATATCAAAACTTACAGATGTAGCGACACCTGAACCCTGCTCTTCACCGGCACCTTTGTCCGATAAACGACTATGAATTAATCTAAAGTTGAATCCAAGTCCAAGATCATTTGTAACTTTAGTTGCATAACCAAGTGTCATCGCCGCATCGAACGAACGGAAAGTTTCAATTACGTCGGGCGAGTTTGATCCTGTTCTTTGAAATTCACCGAAGTTCATATATGTGATACTTGCTGAGACCGAACCGTTGATTTCCTCGATATATTGCCGATAGGTCAAATAATCATAAAAAAGGTCAAGATTGAATTGCGGAAGCCAATTTGAGTGAGTGATACTCACTTCCGAACCAGATAAAAATGCCAATCCGGCTGGATTCCAAAAAATAGCAGCAGAATTGTCCGCCAAACCTGCGCCCGATTCTCCTATACCGCCTGCTCTTGAATCCGGAGCAAGAAGGAGAAAAGGAACAGCCGATTCGCCTTGTGCAAAATTAACATTAGTCCATCCAATCAAAGTTAATGTTATCAGAAACATTCTGATGAAACGCTTCATATATTTAGTCCTCCAAATAGAAAAATTATTGTCGATAAATTTTAGACAATTTACAATGTTACCTAATTACAGCTAATTTTCCAAGGATATTTTCCTTGAACTCCCCTGTTTGAGATTCAACAATAACCTTATAGAGATAGGTTCCGTTAGCTATTAGATTACCGTCGGCATCTCTACCGTCCCAAGGGATTTTTACAAATCTTTCCAAAATACTCTGTTTCGAAATTTCCTTAATTTTTCTTCCCGCAATTGTGTAAATAAGAATTCTTACGTCGATAGGATTATTCGAATTATGCTGCATTGTAAAAGTTGTTTCAGAGTTGAACGGGTTCGGATAATTTACGACGTTTCGAACAACCAAATCATCCCCGCTTACAACCGAGAAGAATTTTTCTTCCTCCGCATTATTGTTAAAAACATCCCATGCTTTAATTTTTATTTTGTACTCACCCGGATCAAGATTGGTAAATCTATAATTTACGGAACCGGACTTCCCTCCTGCATCTAGATCACCAACAAAATAATTTGATAGATCAATCGCATTATCTTCATGTTCATTTAATATCGCTTCAAGTTTGTGTCCCACACCTGTTCCAGTAGTGTTTAATCCCGTATCGTCAGTTAGTTTAACAATCAATGTAAAATTTGAGTTCACGAGATAAGAGTTTTCAAATGATACATCGTCAAAATATATTTCTATTTCTGGTCCGACCTGGTCATTAACTGCCGAAGTGTCAGTTCCACCAACTCTAAACTCATTTGTAAATCCTATACCATCATTCTGTTCGTTAAGAAAATATGCAACAATTTTTCCACGATTGTTTTCGTAACTTATATCTTTAGGCACCGTAAAATTTGTAGAGAACAATCCGTCAACAACACTGACTCTGCCTTTAAAGATTACTCCTCCTTCAACATTCATCCAATAATTTATTTCCGGAAGATCAACTTTCCTTTCGGAATCAAATACAGCGATAATTGCTTCACCATTAAAATCTGTGTTAGCGGTTCCGTCAGCTTTCACAATTTTACCTTCAATTGAAGTGTTGCTCAATGCGGAAACTTGAATGCCGATATCTGGAAATTGACCGTTGAGTTTATCGATTTGTGCCAGTGATTCGGGTTCATTTAATCTCATTGCAGGGTCGGCAAAAAGATGATATTTCTCATCATTTATATTAGTGCGTTTGGCTTTGGTTTCCATATAAGCAACACCTATTGCTTTTGGAAGTTTATCATCCGCACGAGTAAATAAGTTTCTGTAAAATTCTTCATTAAGAGCGGCATTTTGTCCCGAATAAACCGGACGGGAAGCTGAAAATCCTCCAATCATTCCCCTTCCTTCCAAAAAGAGCATTTCTTCGGACGCACTTTGCTGAATCGGATCATCAAACTTTCCATAGTCGCAGGTAGCGGCAGTCAGGAAAAAATATTTTTCGTTGTCGAGCAGCGGAATATTAACAGTTCTATCGAAAACAACTTCATGCGCCCAAACTTTAGGATTTCCGTGACCGATAAAATTCAGTATCAATGTACCGTTATTAATTGCATTTACAATAGCATCGTTGACTTCAGGTTTTCTTCTTCCCGCACTTGTAATTACCGCAGGGTAGTTTGCCAAATAGATTTTATTTTTATTAAAGGATTCCGGTATAACTCTTTGTTCCAATTGTTCTGATTGGCGCGTATGAGTCATTTGGTCATCCCCATCAGAAGTAAGTCCATCATCTGCTACAAGCGTTATTAAATTTCTCCAAAGTCCTTTTTCTACTTGAGTTTCATAAAAGAGTAATTTGTTAATATACCTGTCTGCATCATCGTTTGATTGAATTGGGAGCCTGCCTATCGCAATGTCCGCTTTTAAATCATCTCCGGAAATTCTTGCATAAAAATCATCGTACGGATAAGAACCAAGTTCATGAAGTGAATTTTTTGTCTGAAAGGTCGGGACATAGTTTAGTCCATATCCGTCAAGATTAAAGTAGTCATAATCACCGTCACCTAAAAGCAAAACAAAATTCGGCTCTACACTCCAGTTATCATAAGCAAACTTTATGAAATCCCTTATTGCTGTCGGGTCCTGCATTCCGCATGAAAATTCTTGATAAATATCATCAACATAAAAAACATTAGAAGTGTGTCGATGTCTTGCCTGTGATGAACGAAATGTTTTAAGTCTGTTCGCTGATTCCAAGAAAACTTTATTCGTTATTATTATATGCTCAACACCCGTCAGTTCATCACGCAGACCTGCGAGAGGTATAACTTCAGCCGGGTTTGGAGTCTTATATCTGTTAACGTTTACCACAAAGTATTTACGAAATTCGTTGGGTTGGTTCGAAGCTTGGAACTTTATCTGTCCTCCGCTAATCCAGTTAACGGGAGGATTTATTTTTTTTACATTCGAAAAATCAGTGAGATCAAAAATATGATTGTTGCTGTTGCTGAAATTTTTTGCGGTGAACTCAATTACACCATCTTGACCTTCGGTGAATATGATCAGAGAGTCACTGACAGCATTAAGGTATGAATCGTAAGTTATTGTAAAAAAATCCACAAAACCTGAAATATCCGAGAAAGTATTGGATGAAGTAAATTTAAGCACACTTCTGTTCTCAGGAAGTGTACCGTTGAAGACTGTCTGTTTTCTATCCTCCCAGCCTTTTCTCCAAGCACCGTCACTGCCGGGCCAAATTTGCTGATGAATCACCGTACCGTTTTCGTCAACAGTTAAAGTAGGCCAAAAATCGTTGCTTGTGGCAGAAAAGTTTGCATATTGAAAATCATAACTTATGGTTGTACTCGGTACAAGATGGTTCAACATATTCACGAAGGTTCTTGATCTTTCAGAGGCTGTAATCTCATCCCCGAAAAGCATCTTACCAGATTTAAGTAAATTGACATCATCGTGTTCATTCCAGATAAACCTTTCAGTTGTGTTCTGTTGAATTGCATTATTCTTCTGCGGAGAATTTTCAACGATCATTCTCTTACCAAAATTTCCCCCTGAAGAAATCCAATAATAATTAACTCTGGAATACCAGTGCCTGTTTCTTGTAATCTTGCCCGCTATACCAGAATCCGGCTGAAACTCGAAGAATGTAATTCCTCTTCCGTAGAATAAAATATAATCTCCTTCATCGAAACTTCCGTCTTCTTCACCAACAACTAAAATAGCATTTTCAAGAAAACCTTGAGTTCTCGGTTTTTCGACCTGTTCAGAAAGTAAGTAACCGCCGTTGTTATAAATCTTTATAGTTCTTGGATCCACAGTATTCGCGTCAATTCCAAAGTTTTGTAAATTGTTCCGATCTATTTTATAAATACCTTCTTCATAAACAGGAAATCTGTGCCAGTCACCGCTAATTGCTGTTTTCTCAAGTTCACTATCCGCCTTCTTCATTCTTTTTAAAGCCCAATTTTTTGCTGTGTCAAAATTCAAAACCATTCCGCTCAGCAATTCGGAAGTAACAATTTCTCGTTCACCGGAGGGTGCTGAAAAATTTACTTTAAATACAATTCGATTATATATTTTTATGGTTCTGGATTCGTGATCAAATAAAACCGGAGATACAACAATTTGTTGAACCGGAAGATTTCTTACTAATCCGTAACTTCCGAATGAAACAATTTCATTTCTAACAGAACCGTATTTACTTTGAAGTAAATCTCTGCCTCTCGATTTGAGTTCATATTTTTCTTCCGGGAAAGGTACTTGAGCAAGCAGACCGTTAAGCGTTGTAAAGTTTGATTCAACAACCTGGATGGTGTTGCCAAATTCATTAGGAACACCAACATTAAAAACTCTTTGAATCGATTTAGCTTCTCCGATGCTATCGATATTAGAAATCTCGCCAAATAAAAATACTGGTTCGAAGAATTCTTTCCCGTCTTTTATATTTGTTATGGTATCAGTATAAACGGGATTGAACTCGATAAGAAGAGAGTTCGAAGTAGAAGATAAAACTTTGAAGTCCTGTGCCGCCAAAATTTGACACAAAAAAAGGGAAACATAAAAGAATAACTTGCGCGTCATTACTTCTCCATTTTAAAACTTATAATTAATATTTCTTCAACGGTTACGAATTAGTAATGAAAAATGTAGCAAATTATTCTATAAAATGATTCCCGAAATTTTATGCACCCAATTTAATGAGTATTTTTGAATATTGTCAAGTCAAAATTACGGTTCATTTAATTTTACCAGATTTGAGTTCAAGTAATTTTTCAACAGATATATATTTGAATGGAAGCACTGTTTCGGAGTAATTAATTTTTCCGTTTTCATCAATGCCGATTATTTTTCGTTTGTTGATGCCCAAAAAATTCAGTGCTCCATATAACTTACTAACCTTTCCATCCGAATCACTAAGTATTCTTAACCTAAGCGATTTGTCTTCAGTAAATTTTTTATGCGATTCTTTTGACCCTATATTAATAGCCAAAGGATAAAATCCAGCTCGAAGTAATAAATCATAATGCTCGCTGTAATTTCTTAGCTGCTCAGTACAAACCTTTGTAAAATCCTTGGGATAAAAAATAAGAAGAATATTTCGTTCTAAATTTTCGAATAATTGGAATGGTTCGTTAAACTGATCGAATAGCAGAAAATCATGAGCCTTTTCGCCAAGTTTCATAAGCCAAGCAAATCTTTTCTTTTTTTCATTGCGTCGATGCAGAATTGAATGTGTTCATTTAAATCGACTTCAAGTTCCTCTGCACCCTTAAGAATATCATCCCTGCTCACAGATCTTGCAAAAGCTTTATCTTTCATTTTTTTCTTAACTGATTTTACTTCAACTTCATCTATTGATTTGCTTGGACGTACAAGGGTTACTGCGGTTATAAATCCTGCAAGTTCGTCGCAGGCAAACAAAACCTTAGCTAATTTGGTTTGGCGCGGGACATTAGTATAATCTGCATGAGAAAGAATTGTGTTCCGAAATTCTAATGAAAACCCCCGCTCATTTAAAATTTCAAAACCTTTGTAAGGATGCTCCTCTGCAGAAGGATATTTTTCGTAGTCAAAATCATGAAGCAGTGCAACATTGCCCCAATATTTTTCATCCTCACCAAATTTACGAGCATATTCAATTACACATGCTTCGACTGCATATGCATGTTTTCTTAGACTTTCGGATTCTGTAAACTCAAGCAAAATATTGTGACAGAATTCCCTATCACGATGAAGGTCGTTCATTTTCCTCTCCTTAAATTTCAGGATTAAAACTTGGACAAAGATTCCCAATTTTGCATTCGAAGCACTTTGGTCTTCTCGCAATGCATATTTTTCTTCCATGCGATGCAAGCCGATGCGATAATTCTATCCATTCATTTTCGGGGAAAAGTTCCTTTAACCGTTCCTCAATTTTTTCAGGATTATCTGAATTGATAAATCCCAACAAATTACTCAGACGTTTTACGTGAGTGTCGACAGCAATTGCCGGAATTCCGAAAGCATTGCCCGCCACAACAGAAGCGGTTTTTCTTCCAACACCGCTTAACTTAGTTAGTTCATCAAAATCTTCGGGGACCTTTGCATTGTATTTTTCTATTAGTTCCGAACAGCAATTTCTTATACTTTTCGCTTTTTGCCGGTAGAAACCGGTTGAGAAAATATCTTGCTCCAATTCATTGTGTTGAACATTTAAAAAATCTTCAGGCTTCTTATACTTTTTGAACAAAGTTTTAGTGACGATGTTCACTCTCTCATCAGTACATTGAGCTGATAATATAGTAGCAATCAGCAATTGGAAATCATTTGTGTAGTTAAGAGCAGGTTTAACCATGGGATATTCTTTTTTGAGAATATCTAAAATTTGCATAACTCTTTTTTGTTCTTTTAATTTCATAGAAATGACAAATTGAAAAATAAACGGCATCATAAAGATGCCGTATTTTGTAGCGCATACGGGATTCGAACCCGTGATCTCCGCCTTGAGAGGGCGGTGTCCTAAACCGCTAGACGAATGCGCCTTATTATTTACACTTCAAATTTATTTTTTAAGTATCGTAAATTCAACACGCCTGTTCTGATCTCTCCCCTGCTCTGTTTGGTTTGTGGCAATTGGACGAGATTCTCCATAACCTTTTGCTATTAAACGTGATCCTGCAATTCCTTTTCCGGTAAGATAGTTTTTTACGGATTCAGCTCTCTCTTGAGAAAGCTTAAGATTATAATTATCATCGCCAATGTTATCGGTATGACCGGCTAATTCTATTTCGACGCTTGGATTGTCGCTTAAAAATTTTACCACATTATCCAATTCCTCGAATGATTCTGACCGGAGTGTCGCTTTATTAAAGTCGAACTCCACATTGTTCAATTCGATAGTGCTTCCAACTACGATTTTGACTTCTTCCAACTTTATAACTTCAGCTTCAGCCATCCAATATCCGCCTATTGCATTCAGTTGTGTATCGCCCCAAACAACTGCCGAAAGGACAAAACCATCCCTCGAAACAGATTTTGGTTCGATTGCATATCGCATTTTTGTCTTACGTTCTGCATCGATCAAAATTACCGACGTATATACATAAGGTTTTGTATCAAATGGTTTGTCAAACCGAATTTCGGTTTCCACCATACGACGTCCTTCGTTCTTATGCAGTGTATAATTAGGAGTGCCGGTGTTGAAGAAAAAACCACCGCTCTGAATCTGTGTCTGAGCTGATAATGTACCAAACATAATACATATCAGCGCTCCAATTTTTGATAATACCCTCATCATTCCTCCTTAAATTTATGCCCGAAGTTTTTGGTTAATAACAAAGAGTAATTTTATTAAAATAAAATTGAATTGCAACTTAAAAGCTTTCGGGAACTTCGCATTGATCACGTTCGTCCAAATGGCAAATTCGAAAGCTGAAAAATCATCTGGGGGGATTGATTTTTCAGCTTTTTTGTTTTGTATCACGTCTGCCTGCCAAAAGTTGGAATAAATTGTGAGCATAATTAAGAAATTGTTCATAATTTTTCGAAATACTAAATAATTTCTAATAATATACGATAATAAACTTGACTTAAAGAAATTTGCTAAATAAATTGAATCAATTAAAGAAAACATATGCCTCTTTAATCCTAATTTTTAATTATTTAGAGAGCTTTATATGAAAAGGTATATTAAATCTGCCCTGGTATTTATTTTCCTCGCGTTTGCTGCATACAGCTGCAAACTGGGAATTGATCCTTCAGAGGATGCACAGAACAAGGAAGGAACGGTAAATATAACAGGTGTTGTTGTCGATTCTACCTCCGGTGGCCCTATTGCAGGAGCAACCGTAAGGTTCACATTCGGAGCTGAGGAACTTGCGATAACCACAAATGAGGACGGTGAGTTTAATACCGATATTTTTATTACCGGGAACGCAGATGTAAGAATCGAAATCACTAAATCTAATTATAAACGTCTCTTGATAGACGATTATTTGACAGCCGGGCAATCAATTGACTTGGGCGTCATTAATTTAGAGAGATCTGATAATGCCATTGACGCGTCCGGTGATGCAGCTGCAATTGTGCTTTCGGCGACATCCAACGGAAGCATTGGAATTAGCGAAGTCGGATCCATAAGAACTAGCGTGCTGACATTCCTTGTCCATGATTCAGTCGGCACACCGGTTGATTTACAACACAAAGCCACCGTTAATTTCTCGATTGTCGGCGGACCCGGAGGGGGCGAATTTATTTCTCCTACTTCAAGTGTAACAAATGCCTTTGGAATAGTGAGCACTACACTTACAAGTGGTCTTTCGGCAGGAGTTGTTCAAATTTCGGCGATGATCGAAAATCAAAACGGTAATATTTATTCAAATCCGGTTTCAGTAGTCATTCACGGTGGATTTCCCGATGATGCACATTTCAGTATTGCTGCCGAACAGTTAAACATTCCTGGCGGATTATGGGTTGTTGAAGATAATATAACTGCATATGTAGGTGATAAATACTCGAACCCTGTAAAACCTCAAACTGCCGTTTATTTTGAATCAACCGGCGGAATTATAGAAGCCGAAGTATTCACGGATGGATTGGGCCGAGGAACAAACATTCTTACTACTTCAGCTCCGTTTCCAAATCACCCTACTTATGGTCCCGGATTCGCAACTGTGACGGCATCTACGCGTGATGAAAATTTTGAGTTCATAACGACAGATATGTTAATACTTTTTTCGGGTCCGCCGCAGACAATAAATCTAACGCCATCAAGTTTTGTAATACCAAACGCAGGAAGTGAAACTTTTCATCTGTTAATACTTGATCCGAACGGAAATCCGATTGCCGGAGGGTCGACAATCTCAATCCGTGTTGAAGGCGAAGGTGTAAGCGGAGGTGAAACTTTCGAAGTATATGACGGATATTTCCCGGGCAATGGAACATCAGATTTTTATTTTGTTATTAGTGACACTGATCCTGATGAGAACAAACAGCAGCCCGTAAGTATTGTTATACAAATAACTATCGCATACGGCGGAAACTCCTTAACTGTCGAAACCGCATATTCTGGTATTTCTTACTAAGTTTAAAGCCGGATTAACCCCCGGCTTTTTATTTTATAATTTACGTTAGATTAATTACATAACTGTTGTATTCATAATAATTTATCTCTATCTTTATAGTCGAAAGAAATAAGAATTGCTTTTCCAACTAATTCCGGATACGGAAATGAAAAGCTGTAAAAGATTTGGAATTTTTATTTTATTCCTTTTTTCGGCTGTAAATATTTTCCCGCAAACGCCCACAAATCCTGTTAATGGAAGTTTCGAACTTGGATTGCACGGCGGACTAACTCTTCTTAGCTCCGATTATCAGGGCCTCGGTTCAGATTTCGCGGCAAAGTTCACCGCAGACTATTATATCGATACAAAATCCGAACACCTAGTTGGAATTCGAGCTTTCGGTACATTAGGATCGTTGAGCGGTTCCGATAATTCACTTTCAATATCAGAATTTAAAACAGGAATCAGCAATTTCGGAGGTGGTATAATTTACGGCTACCAAACAAGTCCTCAAATCTTCCCCTATCTTTTTCTGGGTGTTTCCAGTTTGAATTTTAATCCAAAATTTATTGACGGTGAAAAACTTCCGAACAACGAGGCGGGAGTTTATGAGAATACCGCCATAAATTTTAACGTTGATCTTGGATTAAGAGTTTTATTAAGCCGCACCGTCAGTCTTCATTTTAGTGTCGGTGCTAACATCAATGATAATGACCATTTGGATGATATTGATTTAAAGAGCGGTAAGGATTTCTTTTTGACAACAATGATGGGAATTAGTTTTTCGTTGTTCGGAGACGTCGATTCGGACGGTGACGGTGTGAGCGATTCGAAAGATAGATGCCCACGTACACCTTCGGGAGTCGAGGTAGATGATTTCGGCTGTCCTATTGATTCGGATGGAGACGGCGTCCCAGATTATTTGGATCAATGCCCCGATACACCTAAGTACACAAAAGTGGATAGAAAAGGATGTCCGTTAGATTCTGATGGTGATGGAGTTACAGATCATATTGATCAGTGTCCGGATACTCCACGCGGCGTTCAAGTTGATGCTTACGGATGTCCGCGAGATTCGGACGGCGACGGTGTTCCAGACTACCAGGATAACTGTCCCGACACTCCTGCTGGTCAAGTTGTTGATGATTTCGGATGCCCGATGAATCCGATTAAACCTTTTGAACCGATTGAAGATACATTGCCGCCGATCGACAGAGATCATAACTATGATATAGCGAATGAAAGAATTGCCGAAGGAACAATATTTACCGACGGTGTACAGTATTGCGTTCAGGAATCTGCTTGGAGAACAAAATCAAAAGCTGAGTCGCAATCTGCTGTTTTGCAAAGAAAAGGTTTTAATTCGTTCGTTGTTGAGAAATACTTTCCATCTTCCGGAAAAACTTGGTACAGAGTCCGCGTTGGTTATTTTAATTCGTTAGATGAAGCAAGGAGAATTGAAAAACAAATAAAATAGACCCTCATTCGTCTATTAGTTAAGGAAAAGTCCGGTCTAATTCCGGACTTTTTTTATTAAAAATTTCTTTCTGGATTTTTCTATTATAAGTAAGTACTAATCGGCTATATTATAACGCTGAAATCATTTATCTTTTATGCAGACTGATTATTTGTAAATTTTTCCATAAGCTGCACCACTGTTATTCTATTATCATAAAGGTCTAAACAATGAAAGAACTTACTCTCTTCAGTTATTGTTAAGTCTTCAATAATCCTCACATCATTTCTTTTTAAGTGCGTATAGAGACTTTCTATTTCGTCCGTATATAAAACGATTGTCGGCTGCCCTGCTGTCTGTTTACCAACAGCCAATTTTTGCTCATCAGATTCCGATTTCAAAAACCATATACCCAGACCATCATCCTGAGGAAATTTAATATGTAAAAACCTTTGTCCATTCGGGGTCGTTTCATCATAAAGTTTTTTACAGAAAAAATTCTTTTCGTAAAAACCAAATGCTGTATCATAATCTTTAACAAGAATTACTACCCGTCCCATTTTAATCTTCATACACACTCCATTTTTAATAAATTGATTGTTATTCCGTTATGTAAGTTTTATTAAACGCAAATTTACAAACATTCATTTTACTTAGATATATTACTTCCGAATTTTACCATAATTATGAATCTTTGTTGAAGCCAATCTCATAACTTCTGTAAATCTCTTTCTTCACCTTTGATCTGTTTCGGAAAACTTTAAAAAACTTATTAACTTTTTTGATTAGTGCGAATGGTAAAAATCAGAAATCTTTATATTATTAATCGAAACTATCGAGGACTTTTTGTTCTCTATTCTGGTTATGTGGAATTATTACTCAGTTAATCTCTTATTTTCTCTTCCTTATAGGTAAATAAATTTCTTCTTCTGAAGTAGGATCATTATTTTTATATTTTTCTCCTAATAATTCAAAATGTTCTCTTTCATCTAATTCATAAACTGAATTTGGAAACCATTCTTCAAATATATTATTGAATGTTTCACGAAATGTACTTGGAGTTCCTCTATGTAAAAAAACTGCATAGAGACCGCCTTGTAATTCATAACTTTTCATTTCTTCTGAGATTTCATCTAAAGTAGAAACCTCAACAACTGCCCATTTTTCAAACTCAACATTTGTACTAAATATTTCTGAGCTTTTCGAATAATCATAGACTTGCATTGATATATAATTTGAATCAATTCTATTCTTGACTAAATCTTTTTTTTCCATAAATGATTTCCATAACTCAGATGTTTTGTTATTAGACAAGCTCATTTTCTTGCTTTTTCCGACGAGATATTTCTTTTCTATATTTTCAATTCTCAAGAACATCGTACTAATTCCTATTTTAACACTTTCACGACAACGCCCAGATCAAGAATGACAAACTAAAGCACATCGTTAAATATTTAGTCGAAGGTTTGTAACTTGTACGCATACACCAACCGAACTCAGCTTAATTATTTATGGAAGCACACTTCGAAAATATCATAAATTAAAACAAAATTTCGTAATTCATTCAGTCGGTTCAGTAGCAGAGTCTGTTTGTACGCTGCCAATTTTCTTTATAAAACAGACTACTCTTTCGACTTCCTTAAAGCCTAAGTGTTTATGTATCTCAATGCTCCTAGCATTGTTAAGTTCAGTATCACTCGCTAATTCATTGAAGCCTTTTTCTAAAGCCCACATTTCAGCAGCTTTCATTAATGACTTTCCCCCGCCTTTGCCTTGATACTTTTCATCTATGTACCAAGCTTCAACATATGGTACTTTAGAGTGCCTACTTCCTTCGGCAAATTCTCGAATATTAATTTCTAAAAAGCCAACGATACTATTATCTTTATCTTCAAGAATAAAGGTTTGTTCAATATCTATCGATGAACCAGAAAAATATTCATCTATTTCAGAAAGATGACTATCTGAAGAATTTGGCCATAGCTTTGATCTGTATAATAACCAAATTTCTCTATCTTCTATGCGAGCATTTCTTACTTTCATTTTTATTTGTATAACGGCGTAGCCAATAAGCTGTCCGCCCAGAACAGGGAAGATTAATAAAACCACAAAAATTTAAATTTGAGCCAACCGCAACTTTCCAAACACGATTGGTGGAAATACTTAATTTATATAAACAACTTATAACAAAAATTTCTATCGATCAAAACCAAACCAAGAACTTGTAAAATGCTGAACCGTAATTGCAGTCAGCTTGATTGGCAGGTTATGCATTTTTCTCCCTGAGAAGATATTAGCCAAGTGCATAAACTCTTAGATTTATTGCCCCTCTAAACTGCTTGTCCAAATATCTCGGTGCATCTTCCATACATCACCGTTTCTCTTCCATATTACTATACCTTTACCAGTATCGATAACTTGTTTATCAGATCCACTGAGAATATAGTTACTCATCTCTATGGCTGTATCATTATACTGTTCCAATTCTATAATATCTATTTTGATATACTTAATACCCATACCTATAGCCGACTGCCAAAATTCTTTTATATCTTGTCTGTCCTTTACAAAATCGGATCCTGATGGCAGCAGCATACCGCTCTCGGTATAAAATTCGGCTATCTTATTTGCATCGCCGATTGAGAAAGTTGACTCAAAGCTATCCGTGACTGCCCGGATAGTTGAGCGAATATCTGATTCTATCGTTGTCATTTTATTTTCTCCTTTTTTTATTTTTAGTTACATGCGTTGTGAGCAGCTATTAAAGTGTTTCAACAACAGGTTGATTCCAAATACCGGTTTGAGCCGTCCTCTTTACGAATTCTGAAAAATCAACAGCTTTGCGCCAAAGTACTTTTTCAATATCGTTAGATACAGTTTGATTTTCTGCATTGCCTAAAACTTCCTTAAACAAATAACCGATGAGCCAAATATAATCGCCGGGAACACCTGCATTCTTCATAGATTTAGTATAATCGTCCAGTGTAATTTCCTGAAACTTAATGCTTCTCTTGGTCTGGTTCGATATTTCTTGAATGGCTTCTCGAAATGTAAGTTTACTTGGTCCTGTAATAGTAATAGTCTTATTATTATAAGAATCATCAAGGAGTACTTTTACGACTGCTTCAGCTATGTCATCGGCATCAACAAAAGGAATTTCTGCCTCAGCCATAGGCAGTGCAACATGTCCGGCTAAAATAGGATCTAAAAAGAAACTTTCACTAAAATTCTGATTGAACCAGGAAGCTCTGACCAAGGTGTAATTCAGTCCTGAATTTGCTACGATCTCCTCACATGCTTCCGCTTCTTTTTCTCCCTTTCCGGAAAGTAGCACCACTTTTTCTAAACCTGCCTTAAGCGCAGTTTCTGTTAAAGCATTTATGGCTTCCTTTGCACCGGGCACAGCAAGGTCAGGATAATAAGTGATATAGGCTCTGTCAATTCCATTTAATGCTTCGGAATATGTAGAAGGATCATCCCAATCAAATGATGGATTATTGCTTCTACTCCCGATTCTTACGTTTTGATTTAAGTTGCAAAGTCTTTCAGCTACACGACCGCCGGTCTTACCGGTGCCTCCGATTACAAGAATATTATTTTCCATTTTATTTTTCCTCATTCTGTTTGATTTAAAATTATTAGATGTTTTTTGAATGCGCGATTACAGCAACCGCAGAAAGCAGGAAAGAGAGTACTGCAAAAATAGTTCTGATCAGGTGCAGGCGATTCCATTTGCTCTCATAATAATTTCTGAATTCTAATTGCTTTGGGGGAGACATTTCATTGAGGTTCAGTGCATCCAGTTTATTGTTCAGCGGAACATTGCCTAAACCCGTAACCCCTACTGTGCCTACTAGATATAGAATAGATGCCATTAGCATAAACCAGAAGGTGGTTTTGCCGGCATTAAATTGAAAAGCGCTTCCAATACTTAAAAATATTAGGCTTCCGAAAAAGATGAGAAAGAATGCCGGATTAAGAATAGCACGGTTGATCGACTGCATGGTTTCTAAATAAGCGGATCCATCAACTTTCTTTGTGCCGGGTATTACAGAAACCGACCAAGCATAGAAAAATCCGGCAGAAAGACCGGTGAGGACTACTGCACCAAATAAGACTATCGATTTTATTAAAGATTCCATTTTACCTGCTTTCTTTTTGATTTACAGCTCAAAGTTAGTAAATGGCAGGTAGTAAACGCTTGACACTTTAAGCCAAGGTTTTGACAAAATAAGCCAAAGTGTATTTTTATTGGGATTTGCGGTATTCAGCCGGGGAAATGTTTGTCCAATTTTTAAATGCACGGCTGAAAGCGCTCTGTTCTGAAAAGCCCGTTTCAAATGCAATTTCAGCAATACTTCTTGTTGAATTTTTTAGAAGATCTCTTGAAACTTCCTCCTGGATTTTCTTGATCAGGTCTCTGAAAGTCAGACCGTGTTCCGATAATCTGCGTGTGGGGTGCGTCTGCTTAACCCCATTAATTGCCCGATCTGATCAATACCCGGAATTCCGCTAGGCAAGGCATCCTTGATCAAATTTTCAATATCGAATACTATTTTATTTGTACTTAATTCAATTCCTTGGGCTTCTTCTTCAACTCTTTCAACCAGAAATTTATTTATACTTACATCTGCTTTTGCAGTCCGCATATCAAGATCTTCAGTTTTGTAAGCGATATAATTCTGAGCCTGGTAGAATAAGACGGGACAATTAAAAGCCTTTTTGTAGTCCTCTAGTTTTTTAGGAGGAGCATGGTTAAATGAGACTTCGACGGGAGAAATATTTGATTCAGTCATAGCCCGAAGTATCACAACTGCAGCAGACATAGTTGCCTCATTGGACAGCTCCACTCCTCGACGGTGAGCTGCGCGGTTCAAATAAACACGGGAGATGTTTTCAATTTTCTCCACCTTAAATAAATAGGTGTTTGAAAGAAGCTTAAAGTACCGCTCACATCTTTCAAATATTTCGCCGGCGCGTGAACATGTTTTCCAAGACAAACCGAGCACGCCGTAATCTTCCATTTTCATCTGCTGCCCTCCGCGAACAGAAAATCCAGGCCCCAATTCTTTTTCTATTTTTTCATGAAGTTCAAAGAAGTGATCGGCAGGAACAGCTTGAATAGAATCAATGGAGTCAACCGGGGTTGGTAAATCCCTAAAGTAATCGCGTGACAAGCCTTCGCTTATAGCATGATCAATAACTTTGCGATATAGTTTAATTGAGATGTAATTTATTTTTGATGTCCTCATATGAATTTGTTTTAATTTTGCAAAACGATGCAACTAACCGCCCCCCATAGATACAATGTTTACTATCCCGAAGGGACTCCTTCGGAGGAATGACAACACGATTAATTAAAAGCAAAAAATGTTTATTTTTTTGACAAGCATTTTTTGCTACCAACTTTTTTAGAATGACAACCTTGCACTACAATGTTACGGATACAGAAAAACCAAAGAACTACAAACGCCATCGGGAATGAAGTTTACCTGCCGCTGCTTGATTCCCAAGCGAAGGCAGGCGGTCAGATGTTATGTTAAAAAGTCCCTTTATTGAATTAGATTAATTATCATTCATACAAGGAGACTTAAAAATGAACTCA
>CAZCLA010000005.1:87348-122772 GCA_964499285.1 uncultured Melioribacteraceae bacterium | reverse complement strand
ATCTCAGCGAAGTTTGAGTTTTTGCGGAGCAAGAGAAAAGGTGTGCCGGAGCAACTAGATTAACTAAGGAAAAAATCTTATTTGTTGATGTAGTTAATTAATATCTTAATCTTTTAGAAAACATAACCTAAATATAATAGAATTTAATCAATTATCTTCCTGAACCAATAAGCCAAACAATCAGCAAAAACAATGCAATCATAAAAAAGAGCACAAACCATACGTTTAAATTTATTAGGAAGCAACCTTTTTTCTCTGCTGTTAGGTTTTCATTCATAATTGGATTGCTTGATTAGATGATTACATTAATAATGAATACGCAAAATGCTACAAATACAAAAGTAAGGATTGATATGAGATTTTCATTATTCTTCATTTGTTGACATTTATTTTGATTTAATAGTGGTGTCTATTATTTCACTAATTTCATAAAGTGCTTTCTGTTTTTCTCTAAGTTCTCGTTCGAGCTTATAAATTTTGTAAGATTCAAACGACTCAGCACCACCGAGTATCCAATTTATATCGCATCCCAAACGCATTAGCTTTGCTAAAATTTTTGAACCGGGCTCCCGTTTACCACTAACATATTGCTGAAGCTGCTGTGGTGAAATTTCCATTGCCTCG
Source organism: uncultured Melioribacteraceae bacterium (assembly GCA_964499285.1). Lineage (GTDB taxonomy): Bacteria > Bacteroidota > Ignavibacteria > Ignavibacteriales > Melioribacteraceae > JAGFIY01. The sequence continues at coordinate 122,148 of CAZCLA010000005.1, read as the reverse complement.
GCTAGTTTTTTTAGTGTTGTATATTTTTTCTTAGCAAAAATTCTTATACGATTCCCGATCCCTTTTCCTAAATCTTCTTCCTCGAAAAGATCGTAATTATCTAAGGCTTCGTCGTTGTTTATATCTAATTCGAATTGATAAGAATCAATTAATTCCTTTATCTTCTCATAGATATCACGGTCAATGTCATTTGAATCATGGAGCAGATAGTTTAGGACATTGTATTTTATCTCAAGTTTATCGGCAAGCCAACTTTCTTTTATTCCGAGCGAGTTGATCAATGAATTTATTTCTTCGCGATAACTCAAAATAACTCCAAATAAAAGTTAACAGATAAGTTTATTCTGATTGATAGATTGTGTAAATCTTTTTCTCAATATAGAAAATATAACTTTAATTAGAAATAAAGTTTTCGAGATTATGTGGAAATTTTCTACCAAGATATTTATGAAAAAAATACTTGCTTCTCTCAAGTAACTCTAATATATTATTAGCTATGAAAAAGCAATTTCTCATATTTCTTTTAATCCTTATTGTTCCCGTTGTTTTTGCAGGCGCATTTATCGTAAATATTAGTGCTGAAAGTGACGGAGAAAATATTGTTGTAAAATGGACTACTTCGCAGGAAATCGAGCTCAATCATTTTATTGTCGAAAGAAGAAGCGTAAATTCTTCTTTTGGTCCAATCTCCGAAAATATTTCAGCAAAAGGTTCTAATTCAAACTACGAATTTGTTGACCAGAACGCATATAAAACTACTGATGCCGTATACATTTACAGACTGAAAATAGTTAGTAAAAACGGTGATATCGAACATTCCGGAGAGATTTCAGTTTCGCACAGTGTTTCCAGCGTAAGAAGAACCTGGGGAAGCATAAAAGCACTGTTTAGATAAATCTAAAATCACACATTTATTTCCTCCTTAATTAATTTTTATGATCGATACTAATCTACCTATTTACCTGGCTTCAAAATCTCCGAGACGCAAAAAATTATTAAAACAGATCGCACTTGAGTTCAGAACACTGACTTTTGAGTTTGACGAAAAGTTAATTCCAAACGAGTCGCCTGTGTTAGCCGTAAAAAGATTAGCAGCGGAAAAAATGAATGAAGCTGTTTCCAGAGTTAAATCCGATGCAATAATAATAGCGGCGGATACTATTGTAATGTTGGATCGAACAATTCTCGGAAAGCCCAAGACAAAAGCTGAAGCGAAAAAAATGTTAAAAATGTTGAGTGGAAGAACCCACATCGTTTACACAGGTTTTGGAGTGATGAATACTTCGAATAATAAACTTGTGATCAGATATGAAAAAACAAATGTAACTTTCAGAAATTTGACGAATAAAGAGATAAACGAGTATGTAGAGACGGGAAGTCCGCTTGATAAAGCTGGTGCATATGGCATTCAGGATGACTTTGGTGCTGTGTTTGTTTCAAAAATAAATGGGTGTTATTACAATGTTGTTGGGCTTCCGCTTGCCAATCTTTACAAATCATTAGAAGAAGTAATGTGAATTGATTAAACGTGCTGTAAAAAGTATAATTGTAGGACTTATTGCCGCTGCGGCTATTTATTTGGCTCTTGCGATTTATGCTGATTACGAACTTGTGCTAAGATCATTTTCAAAATTTAATTGGTTATTTATTCCACTTGTTTTATTACTTTCATATCTTAACTATCACACCAGATTTCTCAAATGGGATTATTATCTGAGATTATTGAACATAAAACTTCCATGGAAAGATTCCTACGGAATTTTTATGTCAGGTTTAATTATGAGTATCACTCCGGGAAAAATGGGGGAATTACTAAAGACATATATAGTGAAAAAAATAACCGGTGAACCAATCTCAAAATCTGCTCCAATCGTTTTTGCTGAACGAATTACAGATTTTATTTCGGTAGTATTACTTGCTCTTATCGGCGCTATAGTTTACGATTACGGCAAAGTAATAGTGATTGCAACAGGGATATTTTTTTTATTAACTGTTTATGTAATTTCAAACAAGGTGCTTGCGCTGAAATTGATCTCGTTTATAAAGAGAATTACCTTCCTTAAGAAATATATTTTCTCAATTGAATCTGCTTATCAAAGTTCCTATGATATGCTGAGGCCAATTCCATTAATAAAGATGGTCTCACTAAGCATCATCTCTTGGTTTTTTGAATGCTTTGGATTTTATATTATTCTTATCAATTTTGGTATGGAAATATCACTGATGTGGGCTGTTTTCGCATATGCGTTTGCGACAATAATAGGTTCTATTACTATGCTTCCGGCAGGACTTGGAGTTACAGACGGTTCTCTCACTTTTTTGATAATCAGAGAAGGATTTCCACAGGATTTGGCAGTTGCAGCAACAATAATTATTAGAGCAGCTACACTTTGGTTTGCTATTTTGGTTGGAATTGTTAGTTTGTTACTATATCAAAAAAGAATTGGGAAACTTTCCGAAATTCAACTTGGTTAAAAGATATGTTTTTTGCTATATTGAGCAAATTTTCAAGTAATGATTAAAACATATCAATAGAGACTTCCATATCCTTGATTTTATTGAAGTCCGTATTTATCTTTAATAACTTAAAAAAAACTTAGTGGAGGATGAAATGGCTGATGATAATGGATTAGGAAAAGGGTTAATTGTTGGTTTTCTTACAGGTTCCATTGTAGGTTCTGTTGTTGCCTTGTTGTTTGCTCCAAAATCGGGGAAGGAACTTAGAGGCGATATAAAAGAAAAATCCGATGAACTTTTAGACGATGTTGAAGAATATGTCGAAAAAGCAAAAGTTAAAGCAAACGCATTGATTAATGACGGAAAGAAAAAGTCCGAATCATTAATTGCAGATGCAAAACAAAAAGCTGATGGACTTTTAGAAGAAGCCCAAAAAATTTTAAGAGATGCAAAAACTAAAACCGACGACTATCTCGAAACCGGCAAAACAAGAGTTGAAGAACAAAGTTCAAAACTGAAAAGTGCAGTAAAAGCCGGTATTGATACATATAAGAGTGAGAAAAATAAAAAGGATGAGGCGTAAGTAAATTATGCCTCTCCTCGATATACTTCTCTCCATTTTAATTGTTGCTGCAATCATATTAATCGGTTTTGTAATTTCCTGGATGAAGCGGCTTGAAAACTGCTGGTTTCAAATTCAAAACGATATTGCAGAAATGAAGGATAAAGCAATACCCGTTTTAAATAATCTAGAGGAACTAACTTCAAACGCCGTACAAATTTCAAGTGATGCGTCATCAAGAGTAAAAGAGGTCTCGAACATTATTGATAATGTTAAAGATAAATTTTCCCTCCTTTTACATCCGGGTAAGTTAAAATCAAAATCGGAGCCGATTGTAGGACTCATCACAGAACTGAAAGCCCTTTCTAGAGGGATAGCTGCGTTTGTATCGAAAATTAAATAATAGATAATTGTTGTATTGGTAATATTTAGCGGAGTTAACATTGAAAGAATATAATCCAGAAGCTATACGCAATCTTGCTTTTATCGGACATGGCGGGAGCGGCAAAACCACCATTTCCGAATACTTATTATTTAGGGCAGGAGAAATCAACAGAATAGGAACCATCGAAGAAGGAAACACTACTTCCGACTTTAATCCAAATGAAATTGAAAGACAGGTGTCAATTGGTGCATCGCCGCTTCATCTCGATTGGAAAAACACAAAAATTAATCTTATTGACACTCCCGGTTATTCGGATTTTATTGGACAAGTTATCAGCAGTCTTCACGTTGCAGATACGGCAGTGGCAATTGTCAAAAGTGCCGAGGGGATTGAAGTGGGCACCGAAGCAACGTGGGATATTGTTAAGAACAAATCAATACCTGCCGCAGTTATTGTAAATAAAGTTGACAACGAACATTCTAAGTTTGATGAAACCTTTGAAATGATAAAAGAAAGGCTTTCACACGATTGTATAGTGATCACATTTCCGATAAGCGAAGGGATAAACTTCGATTCGGTAATTGATATAATAAAAATGAAAAAAATTACTGTAACTGATCCTAATTCGAAAAAAGTCTCTGAAGAAGACATTCCGGACGACCTTAAAGAGAGAGCCGAACAACTTCACGAGGAACTGATCGAGAAAGTTGCTGAATCAGACGAGTCATTGATGGAGAAATTTTTTGAACAAGGCACTCTTTCAGCCGAAGAGTTGAAAACAGGATTGAAGAAAGCAATAAATAGTTATAGTTTAATTCCGGTGTTTGCAGCATCCGCAAATAAAGGTGTCGGATTTGAATCATTTCTCGATTTTGCTACTGATTATTTCCCATCGCCCGTCGAAAGAACTCCAGTTAAAGCTAAGTTGAAAGGCGATCAGGAAGTTGAAATTAAATGTGATCTAAATGGAAAGGTTGTTGCTCAAGTATTCAAATCACTTAACGAGCAGCATGTCGGTGAACTCTCGATCTTTAAAGTTCACTCAGGTGTGATGGAAGCCGGAATGGATTTAATGAACTCGTCCAGAGATAAAGCCGAAAGATTGGGACAGCTTTTTATCCTTAATGGAAAACACCGCAAAGAGGTTACAAAGCTGGGAGCCGGTGATATTGGTGCAGTTGTTAAGCTTAAAGATACTCATACGGGAAATACATTGGCTTCAAAGGATTTTAGTGTAGTTCTTCCTAATATTGAATTTCCGGCAGCTGTAATTCGCGGCGCAATTAGACCGAAATCTAAAGGAGACGAGGATAAAATATCTTCCGGACTTCATACTGTTCACGAAGAAGACCCAACACTTGCGGTAAAATTTGATCCGGAACTCGGGCAAACCATTATTTCCGGACAAGGCGAACTTCAGCTTTCACTTGCTATCAAGTTATTAAAAGATAGATATGGTGTTGAAGTTGATTTAATAGAACCAAAAATTCCTTATCGTGAAACAATAAAGGGTGTTTGTGAAGACGCAGAATATAAGCATAAAAAACAATCCGGAGGACGCGGTCAATACGGTCACGTTCACCTTAAATTAGAACCACAACCACGAGGAACCGGATTCGAATTTGTGGATGCGATTGTAGGCGGTGTTGTTCCCGGACGTTTTATCCCTGCGGTCGAAAAAGGTCTGAACGAAATTATGGGTAAAGGTATCCAAACGGGAAGCAAGGTTATTGATATTAAGGTTACTTTATTTGACGGTACTTTTCACAATGTCGATTCCGATGAAATATCATTCAAAATTGCTGCATCCCAGGCATTCAAGAAAGGATTCCTTGCTGCAAAGCCTGTAATTCTAGAACCGATTTATGACATCACGGTTAAAGTTCCCGAAGAATTTATGGGGGATGTAATGGGAGATATTTCCTCAAGACGCGGTAAGATTTCCGGTATGGACAGCGAAGGTCCGTTCCAAATTATAAAAGCGAAAGTTCCGTTGGCTGAATTGTACAAATATTCCACTCAGTTGAGAAGCTTAACACAGGGAAGGGGAATGCATACCCGTTTATTCTCACATTATGAAGAAGTACCAAAAGATCTGGAATCGAAGATAATCGAAGAATTTAACAAAGCGAAAGAAGAAGAATAAAATAAAAGTATTGAGTAGGGCGGAGCAATGCTCCGCCTTTTTTGTTTGAGGTAAAAGATGGAAAAACTTTGGTCACCATGGCGTTCAAACTACATCGCTTCATTTAAAGATAAAGACGAAAATGAAGAATGCGTTTTCTGCAAGGCTGCCCTAGAAGATCCGGATGATGATAGTTCATTGGTTGTTTATAAAGGATCGAATGCGTTTATTGTTCTGAATTTATATCCGTACAACGGTGGACATTTAATGATTGTTCCAAACCGTCATATCAATCATATGCTGGAATTAACCGAAGAAGAAGCTCTCGAAATTTTCAAACTCTCCAAATTGAGTATAAAAGCATTAACAAACATCATGAAACCACAAGGCTTTAACTACGGAGCAAACATAGGTAAAGCTGCCGGCGCCGGAATAGATACTCATCTGCATTATCATATCCTGCCAAGATGGAACGGTGATACAAACTTTATGCCTGCTATTGGCGAAGTAAAAGTAATTAGTCAGGATCTATTGGATATAAAACAAAAATTAAAAAGTGCGATAGTAGAACTACTTTAAGGTATTTTGCGACCTCCGAATTAAAACCCATATCAATAAAGTTACAACGGCATAAAATTACTACGAAATTAATTGGGTACTAAATAAACGTTGGTTAAGCGACTATTTGATTATAGATTATCAAAAACGATAAAAATAAATTTTACTATTCTAAATAGATTGTTCCTGTAAAACCATTCCGATAAAGATTTTCTTACGGTTTTATCCTAAAAAGAAAATACAGAAAATCATAATTCAATCGAAATATTATTAAAAGTTTCCGCACAATTTAGTGGAATAACTACTTTAACTTATCCGTAAATACTTGCTTGAATTTTTTGAGCTTCGGTGAAATCACCATGCTGCAGTAAGGCTGCGCACTGTTTTCTTCATAATAATTTTGATGATATTCTTCCGCGGGATAAAAATTGATTATTGGTTTTATTTCTGTAACGATCGGTGCATCAAATATTCCGGCTTCTTCAATTTTGGATTTATATTTTTCCGCTAATGATTTTTGTTCATCGTTATGGTAAAATACAACCGATCGATATTGTGTGCCAACATCAGCTCCTTGTCTGTTCAATGTTGTTGGATCATGAGTTTTCCAAAAGACTTCCAGCAATTCATCAAACGAAATAATCGACGGATCAAATGTTATTTGGCAGACTTCTGCGTGTCCGGTATTACTATTGCAGACTTCCTTATAGGTCGGGTTTTCTTTCGTTCCTCCGCTGTAACCGGATACAACTTGTACTACACCTTTTAGTTTCGAAAATATTGTTTCAACGCACCAGAAACATCCGGCGCCAAATGTCGTTTTCTCATAATTATTGTTCATGAAAAATCCTTATTATCTTTTGCTCAAAAAAAAGAATTAAAGTACATATTTAATCGATTCATTCTCAGACAATGAATTGTATATTCTCTCTCGTTCAAGTTCGTCATTTACTCTAACCACTAAATTTAAACTATAATAATTTCCTTTTTTGCTTATGTTTGATGGCGTTACATCGTAATTAAATTTATTCAATAGCAGATCGTCTATAGCTTTCAGCATAATCTCAATGTTATCGCCAATAATTTTATATCTCCAGTCGCATGGATATTCAATATCGGGTTTGGAATTATTATTCCCAAGTATCAATTTTTCTCCTTGTCATTTTTGAAAATATATTGCAGCCCTTTTGTAAAAGCAATAGAAGGTGCGCTGAAGTGTGTGGTTTCTTCAATTTGCTTCAAATAAATATTTTTCTCATTCTTAACAATGTTTTTGAGTTTGTCTATAATATTCATAATTGGTTCTTTATATAATTCGGATTCCTCATATTCCCCAAAAGAAATAAAAAGTTTTGAGTCAAATTTATTAAAACCATCATTCGTGATTCTACGTAAAATAAAATCAATGTCATTTGCTGTATATGGACTACTTAGAATAAATCCCGAGAAATAATTTGGATTTTCAATTAACGCATACAATCCAAACAACCCGGACAACGAATGACCGAATATAACACGATTTGATCGATCAACATTATATTTATCTTCGAGAGAGGGGATTAGTGCTTTCGTGAAAAAGTTATAAAATTCATGTGCCCCACCGGAATTATGAATTCCGTCAATCTTCGAAATTGAATAATCTCTCGTTCGCATATTTTGACTACTGCCGTTTATTAAACTTCCATAACCTACACCAACAATTATAACATCCGGAACTTCGCCATCGTATTGAAGATACCTAACAATGCTGTAAGCCATGGTAAAAGTAATATCACCATCCATTAAATAAATAACCGGATATGATATTTTTGAATCATATTCTTTCGGTAATTTTAAATACACATAGAAAGTATCATCAATTGACTCTGAATAAAAATTTTCCACAACTGTATAATTTGGAACCAAAAGAGTGTTTTCCAACTTATCACTCTGTGCAAAACTCATAGATGTGAGCGATAGTACAATAACGAAGAAATTAAAGATTTTTTTCATAATACTTATTTTTATTTTCCACATAATATATTATTCTATTTTTTGACGCAAATATGGGGCGGATTTTTGTCATGCATTATTTCAAATAAATAATTATAGTTGATAAAAAAGGTGAAAAGATGTTAAAATATACATTAACTTTAATATCATCGATGTTTTTATTTATAAGTATTACCGCACAAGAAAGGGATACCATGGATTACAACAAACTTACGCCGGAAGAAGAAAGAATTATCATCCATAAAGGAACAGAAAGACCTTACACTGGCGAGTATCTTAATAATAAAGAACCCGGAATATATTCTTGCAAAAGATGTAGTGCCCATTTATACAAGTCGGAAGATAAATTTGATTCACATTGCGGCTGGCCCAGCTTTGACGATGAGATTAAAGGAGCAGTAAAGAGAATTCCCGATCCTGACGGAAGAAGAACCGAAATCATTTGCGCAAAATGCGGTGCTCACTTAGGACACGTTTTTCTTGGTGAGGGATTTACCGAAAAAAACACGAGACATTGTGTCAATTCAATTTCGATGAAATTTATTCCAGCTGAAAATATTAAATAAAATTATTGGAGAACTTCTCTTGATTTACTGCAATAATTTTGAAATATTGCATTGGCGAAGCAGCCCTCATAAATATTTGCAAATAGATCACCTTCACTTTAATAAATCGGTTCAATGACAAAAACGGTTCACCGTATTTATATTGGCACTTTTGTTTTTATCGTAATCTTCGCAACAATTTTTATTGGTTATGAAGGCTACTCATACTACTTAACCCCGCTCGAAGAAAGATTCTTTCACGAATCGCACCAATCATTTAAACCCAGCGGAATTATTGGTCATGGTTTCGGAATAACCGGATCACTTTTTATGCTTATAGGTGTTTCGACGTACATGATTAGAAAAAGAGTTCGCAAATTCGGAAGAATCGGTGTTCTTAAACACTGGCTCGAATTTCATATATTCTTATGCACACTTGGACCTATATTGGTACTTTACCATACAGCCTTTAAGTTTGGAGGAATTGTATCAATAAGTTTTTTTTCGATGGTAGCTGTCGTCCTAAGTGGCGTGATAGGAAGATTTATTTACATTCAAATTCCTAGAACCATTGAAGGAAGGGAATTGACAGTAAAGGAAATAGAGGAATTAAATGAACGAATTACCTCTGAGATAAAATCAGATTACACTTTACCGGATGATTTTATTCATGAGATTGGCGTAAATGTTCGTAAATCTTCCGATGATAGCAGAAATATTTTATCACAGGTGTTTAATCAATACAAATTATATTTTTCTGAGTTATCATCAGTAAAACATAATTTGAGAAAAAATCAAATTGCCGGTGACCGCTATAAGCAAATACTAAAACTTGTTAAAAGAAAACTCACAATTAATAGAAGAATCAGTCAACTGCGCACCATGCAAAAATTGTTCAAATATTGGCACGTTGCTCATCTTCCATTTGCTATAATAATGCTTGTAATAATGTTAATTCATGTTGCGGTGACAATTGTTTTTGGCTACCGCTGGATATTTTAAAATGAGTGAAGTATTAATAGAAGAAATTCTGGTTTACGGATTTGTTTTCATTTTCGTGATTGCAGTAATTTTAGTTTATATCCGGAAAGGAAGAAAAAGTTCTGAGGTTGTTTCAAGAAAAATTGAAGCTGCTAAAGCGGATGGACTCTTTGAACCTGTATCTCTTCATCCGGTTGTTGACCAAAATACTTGTATAGGAAGCGGTGCATGTGTAGCCGCATGTCCGGAAAAAGATATTCTCGGAATTAGAAACGGGAAAGCTCAGACAATAAATGCATCAAGATGTATTGGTCATGGGGCATGCTTTCATGCTTGTCCCGTTGAAGCAATAACCTTGTGTATCGGTACTGAAAAAAGGGGTGTCGAACTTCCACATGTATCCCCGAGTTTTGAAACGAACGTTGAAGGAATTTTTATAGCTGGTGAAATAGGTGGTATGGGATTGATAAAGAACGCAGTGGAGCAAGGTAAACAGGCGGTTCAATCAATTTGTGGAGCCTTAAAAGGAAGCCGAAGCACTGAACAACTTGACTTGGTTATTATTGGTGCTGGTCCGGCAGGAATTTCCGCTGCTCTTGAGGCAACAAAGAATAAATTAAGCTTTAAAATATTCGAGCAAGATAGTCTGGGAGGAACTGTTTATACATTTCCAAGGGCGAAACTGGTAATGACCTCACCGATGGATCTTCCTTTGCACGGAAAAGTTAAATTTGTCGAGACCAATAAATCGGAGTTGCTGAAACTATGGAACAAGGTTTTATCCGAAAATAATATTGAAATAACAGAAAGAACAAAAATTGAATCAATTGATGAAGTTGATGAAGGTTTTATTGTAACCACTAACAATGGTAGTTCGGTTAAATCAAAAAAGGTATTGTTAACAATCGGAAGACGTGGAACCCCTAGAAAATTAGGAATCAAAGGTGAGAATAGCCCGAACGTGGCATATCGTCTGTTAGAACCAGAAAATATAAATGATAAAAAAATTATTGTCGTAGGAGGCGGTGATTCGGCAATTGAATCTGCAATGATGTTAATGGACACGAACGAAGTCAAACTTAGTTATCGAAAGGATAAATTCGCGAGGATTAAACCAAAGAATCAATCAAAATTAACCGAAGCGGTTGAAAATCAAAAATTGGATGTTATATATAATTCCAATCTCATTGAAATAAAGGAAGAAGAAGTTATTATCGATATTGAAGGCGAAGTTAAAACGATTAAGAATGATCTGGTTTATATATTTGCCGGCGGTGAATTACCAACAAAATTCTTAGAATCTGCCGGAATTAGAATTACTAAAAAATTTGGGGATGCTATTCTCAAACATGAAAAAAAATAATTTTTCGTACATCATTATTACATTTTTACTTATTTCGAATTCAATCTTTGCGCAGCTATCACCGGGTGATTTGTCAAACGCACATAAAGATTTGGAGGGATTGAGCAACTGTACAAAATGTCATGTTCTTGGAGAAAAAGTTTATAATTCCAAATGTTTAGAATGCCATACAGAAATTAAAGAAAGAATTGATGCGGATGAAGGGTATCATTCTTCATCTGAAGTGAAAGGTAAAGAATGTTACAACTGTCATAGTGATCATCATGGAAGAAACTTTGAATTAGTCAGATTCGATCAAAAATCTTTCAATCATGATTTAACCGGTTATCAATTAACTGGGAAGCACGATAAGTTAGAATGCAGCAAATGTCACAACAGTCAATTCAGTAGTTTCACTGGTGAGAGAAAAAAGACTTTCCTTGGTTTGAACAATAAATGTATAAGCTGTCATGAAGATGTACATAATACGACACTTGGAAATGATTGCCAAACTTGTCACACAACTCAATCATTTAAACCGGCAGATTTATTTGATCATAGTAAAACAAAATTTGTTTTAAAGGGTGCACATACTAAAGTGGAGTGTTTATCTTGCCATAAAAATATACAAAGTGAGAATTCTAAAACATTTAGTGTCCAAAATTTTGGAAGATGTATCGATTGTCATGAGGATGTGCACAAAGGGAAGTTCGGCAGCAATTGTCTTGAATGCCACAATGAAGCATCATTTAGAAATACCGTAAATCTTCAAAAATTTGATCACGATAGAACAAACTTTGCACTTGTAGGAAAACATGAAAATGTCGAATGCAGTAAATGTCATAAAGAATCTTACACTGTGAAAATAAATCACAAATTGTGTTCTGATTGTCACGAAGATTATCATAAGGGAGAACTTACAAAAGATGATTATCGTGACTGCAGTGTATGTCATACGGAAAAGGATTTTTCACCTTCACTTTTCGGAATTGTTGAACATTCTAAGACAAAATTCGCATTAGATGGAAGTCATCTCGCAGTTCCATGCATTAATTGTCATTACAAAAATGATAAGTGGAGTTTTTTGTTTAATGATTTATCGTGCGTAGCTTGTCATGAAAACATTCATGAAAATAAAATAAGCGACAAGTTTTTCATTGATAATGGTTGTAAAAATTGCCATAATTCGGATGGTTGGTCTGTGATTAACTTCGATCATTCTAAAACAGGTTTTGAATTGATTGGAACACATCTAAAAACAAGCTGCAGAAACTGTCATTTTGAAGATAAAGAGGGAAGTATCGTTCAAATATTTCAAGGGTTGCCTAGAGATTGTGAATTTTGTCATGAGGATATACATTTTCAACAATTTAGGATTAATGATAAAACCGACTGTGCTAGATGTCATGGATACCTAAATTGGGAGCCTGTAAATTTTAATCATTCTGAAACAGATTTCCCATTGGATGGAGCTCATATTAATGTAAGCTGTGAAAAATGTCATCCCAAAAAGAACGTAAAGACAGGAGTGTTCGTTCAATATAAATATGAAGAGATAAAATGCAAAACTTGTCACGAGTAATATTTTTATTGTTAAATATTTTATCAATTACGTTTGCTCAATCTCCGCACGGCAAAGAATTTAAACTTGACTGCGAAAATTGTCATAACAATGTCAATTGGGAAATAAATATAGATGAAATAAGGTTCGATCACTCCTCAACAAATTTTGAATTATCCGGTCAACACAATTCGGTCAATTGTATTGATTGTCATGAATCTTTAGTTTTCAATCAAGCCCCTTCAAATTGTTTTGAGTGTCATACTGATATACATGAAACAACGCTTGGGAACGATTGTGCAAGGTGTCACGAACCTCAATCGTGGGTTGTAACGAACATCGTTGAAATCCATGAACTAAGCAGATTTCCTTTACTGGGTGCTCATAAAACAGCAGATTGTTATGCTTGTCATCAAACAGGTTCGCTCTTGCGATTCGAACCATTGGAAATAGAATGTTTCATATGTCACCAGCAAGATTACCTTAGCACTCAGAATCCTAATCACATTCAATCGGGATTTTCTACCGATTGTCTTGAATGTCATCAACTAACTGATCAGACTTGGACAACTCAGAATATCACGCATGATTTCTTTCCATTGGTTCAAGGACATTCTATTGATGATTGTTTCGCTTGCCATAATCAAGACACATTCTCCGGCTTAAGTCAAGAGTGTTTCCAATGCCATTCTGAAGATTATAACTTAACTGTTAATCCAAACCACGTTGAAAATAGTTTTTCTCAAAACTGTGAAACCTGTCATACACTTAATCCCGGATGGCAGCCTGCAAGTTTTGTTAATCACGATGATATTTATCCGCTAATCGGAGCGCATAATGAGATAAGAACTGATTGTGCACAGTGCCACACTGATGGATACAACAATACTCCTAATCTATGTTTCGGTTGTCATGAATCAGATTACAACAGTACTTTGAACCCTCCGCATGCATCATCAAATTTTTCGACTGATTGTGAAGAATGTCATACTTCAGTTGCTTGGAACCCCTCCACATTTGATCACGACGGACAATATTTCCCGATCTACTCAGGAGAGCATTTCGGTGAGTGGGAGAATTGCACGGATTGTCACACAAACAGTACCGACTTAACATTTTTCAGCTGTACCGATTGTCACGAACACAATCAAACAGATATGGATGAAGAGCATCTCGGAGTAAACGGTTATAATTACGACAGTCAGAGTTGTTATGCTTGTCATCCAAACGGCAGTTCAGAGGACAGTTTTAATCATTCATTAACGGATTTTCCACTTCTCGATTCTCATCTTAATGCAGAATGTATTGACTGTCATGCTTCCGGCTATCAAGGAACATCCACCGAATGTTCATCTTGTCACATAGAAGATTATAATTCAAGCACAGATCCAAACCACCAACAACTTGGTTTATCTACTAATTGTGCAGATTGTCATTCAGCTCTTCCGGGTTGGGAACCTGCTCAATTTCCCGTTCACGATGAATTTTTCGTGATTGATGGTGCACATGCTTCTGTAAATGATTGTTCCGAATGTCATTCTTCAGGTTATACAAATACACCTAACCTATGCTTCGATTGTCACGCAGAGGACTATAATTCAGCGGTAAACCCAAATCATATTGAACTCGCAATTTCTCAGCAATGTGAAAATTGTCATACAACAGCTGCTGGTTGGGAACCGGCTCAGTTTATAACTCATAATGAGATTTTTGTGTTGGACGGAGCGCATTCATTAATTGCTAATGATTGTTTTTCTTGTCACGAAGGGCAGTACGCATCAACTCCAAACAACTGCTTTGGATGTCACTCCGATGATTATAGTAACACACAAGATCCAAACCATACAACTGCGGGATTTTCGACTGATTGTGAAACATGTCATACAACGACAGCATGGGAACCTGCTACATTCGATCACGATGCTCAATATTTCCCAATTTATTCAGGTGAGCATAGTGGTGAATGGGGAGAATGTTCCGACTGCCATACTGTTCAAAATAATTTTTCAATTTTCAGTTGTATTGATTGTCACGAACATAACCAGTTAGATACAGATGAACAACATCAGGGCGTAGATGGATATATTTATCAATCTAATGAATGTTTTGCATGTCATCCAACCGGGAGCGGGGATGAGAGTTTTAACCATGCAAATTCGAATTTCCCTTTGACCGGAGCACATAGAACAATTGACTGTTTTGAATGTCATTCAAACGGTTATGCAAATACACCGATTTTGTGTAATGAATGTCACATTGATGATTACTCAAACTCTTTGAATCCAAATCATGGAGCAGCCGGGCTTCCTCAAGAATGTGAAACTTGTCACAACACAGATGCTTGGTCGCCTTCTGATTTTAATCACTCAACAACAGGCTTTGAATTAATCGGTCAGCATTCAACAATTCAACAATGTTCGGATTGTCATGTCGGGACTACTCAAAATGCACCTGTAATTTGTTTTGAATGTCATTCGGAGGAATACAGTACTGCACCGGAGCACGTTTCACAATCTTATCCAACAGAGTGCGAAATGTGTCATTCACCGGTTGGCTGGGAGGAAACATCATTCTCTCACGATAATACAAATTTTCCTCTGACTGGCTCACATATAAATGTAGATTGTTCTGTTTGTCATACCTCAGGATATTCGGGTACTCCTTCGCTTTGCAAAGATTGCCACAATGATGATTATTCATCTGCCGTTCTTCCCAATCATACCGATGCAGGAATCTCGCTGGAATGTGAAACATGTCATAACACCTCCGTATGGAAACCATCAGAATTTAATCATCTAACAACCGGTTTTGAACTGTTGGGGCAACATGCACAAATTCAGCAATGTTCAAGCTGTCATGTCGGTTCGACGTCGAACACAAGTGCAGAATGCTTTGCGTGTCATGAAGAAGAGTATAATGCTGCACCGGGTCATATAGAACAACGTTTCCCGACAAATTGTGAGATGTGCCATAATTCACAAAATTGGGAAGAAACTTCATTTAATCACGATGACACTCAATTTCCTTTAACCGGTGCTCATACAAATACCGATTGCAGTTCTTGTCATACCACAGGTTATTCTGGAACATCGACTCTATGTTTTGACTGCCATAATTCGAATTATACTGGTGCGGATAATCCGAATCATCAGGCAGCAGGAATTTCTACATCTTGTGAAACTTGTCATACAACAACTGTTTGGGATCCATCGACTTTTAATCATACTTCGACCGGATTTGAATTATTAGGACAGCATGCAATAATTCAGCAATGTTCGAGTTGTCACGAGGGATCGACGACAAATACAAGTCCTTTATGTTTTGCTTGCCATGAAACAGAATACGACTCAGCGCCCGAACACTTAGCTCAGCAATATCCGACAACTTGCGAAATGTGTCATAATTCAAATGCTTGGGGAGAAACAACATTTGATCATAATACAACAGAATTTCCTTTAACAGGACAACATACAAATGTAAACTGTTCTGATTGTCACACAAGCGGGTATACTAACACTCCTAAGGAGTGCAGCAATTGTCACAATGATGATTTTACAAATGCTCAAAATCCAAATCATACAGCAGCAGGAATTCCAGCTGATTGCGAATCCTGTCATAACACGAACGGTTGGGTTCCATCAACTTTTAACCATTCTACAACAGGATTTGAACTGTTAGGTCAGCACGCAGTAATTCAGCAATGTTCAAGTTGTCATGAAGGATCGACAACTAACACCAGTTCTCTATGTTTTTCATGTCATGAAGAAGAATACAATACGGCTCCGGAACACTTAAGTCAGAATTTCCCGACTCAGTGTGAAATGTGCCATAATTTTACGAGTTGGGAAGAGACAAATTTTGATCATGATAACACAGATTTCCCACTCGCAGGAGAACATCAAAATGTCGAATGCAGTGAATGTCATTCTCAAGGCTATAGTGGAACACCTACTGATTGCAATTCTTGCCATAATGATGATTTTAATAACGCACTAAATCCAAATCATCAAGCCTTGGCATTGCCGCTTCAATGTGAAACTTGTCATACACCTTCACCTAATTGGGAACCCGCACTTTTTCCAATACATAACGATTACTTTCCTCTGCTGGGTGCTCATGCTGCAATTGCTGATAACTGTGCTGATTGTCATAACGGAGAATATAATAATACGCCAAATGAATGTATTGGATGTCATCAAGTTGATTATGATAATTCAACGAATCCGCCTCATGCATCGGCTCAATTCCCGACAACTTGTGAAATCTGCCACAATACAAATACTTGGGTGCCTTCGACATTTGATCATGACGGTCAGTATTTCCCAATTTATTCCGGAAAACATCAAGGGGAGTGGAATGTTTGTGCGGATTGTCATACTAATGCAAATGACTATTCGATTTTTTCGTGTATTGATTGTCACGAACATAACCAAGCCGATATGGATGATGAGCATGATGATGTAAACGGATATGTTTACCAGAGCGAAGCATGTTATGACTGTCACCCCGATGGAAGCGACAAGCTGATGTTGAGATTAAAAAACACTTTCAAATGATCAAGAATACAATTTACATATTCCTATTTGCCATTGGAACTTCTTTAGCACAATCCAATTTGATAGAGGGTGAAGTAACCTATCTCTCATCTCAAAATGTTTATGTGAGGTTTAGTAACACAACAGGTCTATTCGTCGGAGATACTTTATTTACACAGAATAAGGATGAAATTAAGCCTGCAGTTTCGATTGAGTTTTTATCAACAACATCAGCAGCCGGGAAACCCATTAACGGTCTCGATCTTAATGTGGGTGAAAAACTTTACGGAAAAATATCCATAACTGAAAAGCCTGTCGTTGAGGAAGAAAAAAAAGAAGTGATCGATGCAGATTTGATCAAGCAGGATACAGAAATAACGAAAATTCTTGAAAGTTCTTTCAAAGAAAATATTAATGGTAAGTTCTCAGTTGCAACATATTCAAGTTTATCAAATACGAAATCGATTGATTATCAACGCTGGCGTTATACTGCATCGTTTAGAGGCGAGAATCTTGGAGATTCGCCTGTTTCAATTGAATCTTATATATCATTTAATTATAGATCGACTGAATGGGCAGAAATTACTAATCATCTCGGAAAGGCGGTTAAAATTTACAGCCTTAACGCCGACTATCAGTTGAACGAGAACATGACTATCAGTTTAGGTAGAAAAATCAATCGGAAAGTTTCAAACATTGGAGCTGTTGACGGATTACAGTTCGAGAGCAAGTTTGGTGATTTTTCTGCTGGTGCAATTATTGGCTCACGTCCAAATTTCTCCGATTACGGTTATAATGTAAAACTGTTTGAATACGGAGCTTTTATTGCCCATTCGGATACAATAAAAAATAGGCTTATTCAAACATCATTAGCAGCCTTTCAGCAGACTAATGATTTCAATACCGATCGAAGATTTTTATATCTTCAGCATAATAACAGTGTTTTAGAAAACATACATCTTTTTCTATCTGCGGAAATTGATTTGTACAAACGTCAATATAAACAAGAAAAATCAGATTTTTCATTCACAGGTATTTATGGTTCAGTTTCATACAGACCAATTTCGGAACTAAGTTTTTCGTTAAGCTATGATTCACGAAAAAATGTTATTTATTATGAGACATTTAAAGATTATGCCGATAGTCTTTTAGAATCAGCAAGACGTCAAGGTATCAGATTTAGAACAACTGCGCGTCCAATAAAATTCTTGATGCTATCTGCAAATTATGGTTACAGAAAAACAGAAGGAGATCAAAATCCTTCAATAACGTTCGGGGCTTCTGCTTCTTACACAAGAGTTCCTTTTATTGACGCCTCGTTAAGTATTAATTATAATTCACTCAAAACAAATTATGTTGACGGAAATATTTATGCACTTAGACTATCGAGGGATATATTAGCCGGAATAATTTACAGCGGCTTTGGTTTTAGATTGGTTGACTATAAATATTTAAATACAAACTCGGACTTAAATCAAAAAACATTTTTGTTCGATCTCGGATTGAAAATCATGAGAGAATTATCACTCTCATTTAATTATGAAGGTACGTTTCAAGAGAATATCACGTACGGAAGATTTTATCTAAATCTTACAAAACGGTTTTAATAAACTGTCATTCCAATCCACTCCTTCTATCAATTTTTAGCATTATTTACTAATTTTGAAATGAATTACATAAAAAGGAGTACAAATGAAAAAGTTTGTGGTATTTATTTTAATTTCATTATTTACAATTATAAATCTTTATTCACAAGATAAAGGTGTATTCGTCGAGAAGAAAAGCGGTTTTTATGTAAATGAAATTCTTAAGGGAATTAAAGAATTTGAACAGGCGGAGAAACCTAAAGGAAAATCCTTTCAAGTGGATCTATCATCGTATGATCTTCCGAAATCAGTTGATGAATTTACATTTCAATGGCACAACGAACCTGTATCGCAAGGAAATACTGGTACCTGTTGGTCGTATTCAACCACTTCGTTCTTTGAGTCGGAAATCTTTAGGATATCAGGAGTGAAAGTTAAACTAAGTGAAATGTACACGGTTTATTTCGAGTATGTTGAAAAAGCTTTGGGTTTTATCCATTCAAAGGGTGAGACGATTTTTGAAGAAGGATCCGAAGCAAATGCGGTTACAAAAATTTGGAGAAAATATGGAATTGTTCCTATCTCTGTCTATGACGGAATGCTTCTAGGACAAAAGTTTCATAATCATAGTAAAATGCATAAAGATATGAAAAACTATCTTGAGACTGTAAAAAAGCATTCCATGTGGAACGAAACGGTCATTATGGCGACAATAATTTCAATTTTGGATTCATATATGGGTAAACCTCCGGTTAGCTTTGAATATGAAGGAAAGGAATACACACCGATTCAATTTCTGAATGATGTAATAAAAATAAATCCGGATGATTATGTTGATATCCTCTCGCTACTCGAAAAACCTTATTACTCGGAAGTCGATTACCCTGTTCCAGACAACTGGTGGAAAAATTCCGATTATCATAATGTGCCACTCGATGAATTTATGGGCACACTTAAAAAAGCTGTAAGTGATGGATATACAGTCAGTATAGGCGGAGATGTTTCAGAAGCCGGAAAAGTAACTGAGCTTGATGTTTTTGTCGTTCCTACATTTGATATACCTTCGGAATATATCGATGAGAATTCTAGACAGTTCAGATTTTCAAACGGCACTACAACTGACGATCACGGTATTCATCTTGTTGGATATCTTGAAAAAGACGGTAATTATTGGTTTTTAATAAAAGACTCGGGTGCAAGCGCAAGAGATGGAAATAATTTCGGTTATTACTTCTTTCACGAAGATTATGTGAAATTGAAAATGATGGATTTTATGATACATAAAGATGCTGTTTCTGAGTTATTGAAAAAATTTAAATAAAATTTATTACTGTTAATAATTATAAGCGATACTTGATAAGGAACTCTATGAAAGTAAAAGTATATCCGGGAAGATTGAACAAACTTTTTGATACTGCACTGAACGATTTTTCTAATGAGAATGTATTGGAAAGAATATTTTCAAAGGATTACACTGTTTGGAGTGATAAACCCGATGAAATTACGAATCGTCTTGGCTGGCTCGATTCGGTTGAGACAACCAAGAAATCAATCGATGCAATTATTGCTTTCTCCGAGGAGATAAAAGATAAATTTAAAAATATTCTTCTCCTGGGGATGGGTGGATCTAGTCTTGCCCCTGAGGTGTTCGGCAAAATATTCGTTAGTAAAACTGGGTATCCAAAATTGACGGTGTTAGACAGCACCGATCCTGATACAGTTAAATATTATTCACAAACCTTAAAACCGGAAGAAACGCTTTATGTCGTTTCAACAAAATCCGGAGGGACAGTTGAAACAATTTCATTTATGAAATATTTCTTTACAAAATGTGTAAGCGAAATTGGAGACTATGCCGGAAAACATTTTATTGCGATAACGGATCCGGGAAGTGGATTGGAACAGATTGCAAAAGATTTGAAATTTCGTAAGATATTTTTAAATGATCCGAACATCGGTGGGCGTTATTCAGCATTATCATTATTCGGAATTGTTCCAGCGGCTCTGATTGGAATCGACGTAAAAAGAATTTTAACTGAAGCAGAAAACTTTATACAAAACTACAAGAATGATTATTATCAAGTAGCAGACCTTGATGCCGTAAAATGCGGTTGTTTATTAGGAGAAGCGGCGAATAATAAGATTGATAAATTAACGCTTATCAATTCCGGGAATCAAAAATATTTTGGTGCTTGGGTTGAACAATTAATTGCGGAAAGTACAGGTAAAGTTGGGAAAGGAATATTGCCTGTTGATCTTGAAATGATTTCACAAATCGAGGACTATTCAGAAGATAGACTTTTTGTATTCACTTCGGTTGTCAATGAAGAGAATAATGTTTCATTCAAGAAAAAATTAATCGAAAATAATTTCCCGGTCATTGATATTTCCATTGATGAATATTATTTACTTGGTGCACAATTCTACTTCTGGGAAATGATTACGGTTATTGCCGGCTGGCGATTAAATATTCAGCCTTTCGATCAACCGGATGTTGAATCGGCAAAATCTGAATCACGCAAATTTCTTGCTGCCTATAGTGAAACTGGAAATTTATCGATGACTGATACGATAAGAATTGATGATAATACCGAGATTGCTCATTCTATTGATGGCTGTAAATCTTTCGACTGTGTGAAACAACTTATAGAACAAGGTGTTGAGAATAGAAGCAATCCTTATTTCGCGATTCAGGCATTTGTTGATCCGATTAATTATAATCAAATCCTATTTGATCCGTTAAGATCAAAAATATTATCCAAATACAAAATGAGTACAACCTTCGGGTATGGTCCAAGGTTTCTTCATTCAACAGGTCAGCTTCACAAAGGTGATAGCGGCAATGGTTTGTTTCTTCAAATAGTTTCAATCAATGAGGAGAATGTCGATATTCCCGATGATGCTGGGAATATCGATTCACAACTTACATTTAATGTGCTTAAACTTGCACAGGCTTTAGGAGATCGAGAATCTTTAATAAATAAAAAACGACATGTTGTTTCGATCTTTACGAAAAATGTTATAGATACTTTAGATAAACTGAACTCTGCACTTTAGAATTATGCTAGAAAGTAGGGAAGTGATATCAATCTATCACTTCCTCTTTTTCATAATTGCCTGCAGCAACATCATTCACCGTATAAAAAACTAAACGAACTAAACTTTCGAATAACTCAGGATTTAGCGTATCATAAGTGTCCGTGAGCCAATGAAGATGAGCGTAACTATTAGTCGTAACAAAGTAAAGCGAAGGAATTCTTTTACGATGGAAAGGTGTCGCATCTGCTCCTCCGCCTTTCCAAGTGTTATCAGCCATCATTTTAGTGGAGCGGTTATCATTTAGTTTAGCGATTTCATAAAGTATTGGTGAACTTAAACCGTTTCCAACTCTAATGCTGTCACCATAACCGATGCAGTCCATATTGATCATTGCAACAGTATTTTCAAGAGGAAAGGGAGGATCGTCAACGTAGTGCTGTGCGCCATAAAGTCCTGATTCTTCGCTTGCAAATAGAACAAATACAATTGAGCGTTTCACCTCATCTTTAATTTTTGAAAATGCACGGGCTAATTCCAATACTCCTGCTGAACCGGAAGCATTATCGTTTGCTCCCGGGAAATAGATCTCGCCTGCTTGCTGTCCTACATGATCAAGATGTCCACCGACGACAATATATTCATTCTTTAATTTATCATCATTTCCCTCGAGAAGACCAACGACATTTACTGTCTCAGCACTTTTATTATATACTGCGTTTGTTATTGTTTTTATATGTGTCTCCGTTTCCACAGAATGCGGTGCTTTTGTAGAATCAATTTTTGTTTGGAGAAAGCTTAGATTAGTCTTTGAACCGGCAAGAATTTCATCAGCAACGGGAATATCTATGTGAATAAGCGGAACGTTCTCAAGATGATTTTCTTCTCCGGCAAGAACACTACCAATAAGTTTTTGCGGATTTTCCGAATTGGGTAGTGAAACGAATAAAACACCTTTTGCCCCGTGTTTCACTGCAGTATGCGCTTTCCCACGAATTGAAGTATCTTCCCAATCAGTTGTATCCGCTAACCTCCAACTTGGTGAGTATTTAAACATCATAACCCATTTATTTTTTACATCAACACCGTTGTAATCATCATACCCTGCTTTTGGCATAGATTGTCCGTAACCTACAAAAACAACTTCTGCACTAAAATTACCTCCTCCGGTAAAACCCCGATAAACATAATCCTTTCCAAGTTCATATTTCTTGTTCGAATCGATTCCAATTAGACTTAATTCACTCGGAGCAATAATTTCATTCAGCTCTATAGTGAATGATTGAAAATAATTTTCTTCATTAATGGGAGATAATCCAAGTGTCTTAAATTCATCAGACATAAATTGAGCTGAAGAAAAATAGCCTCTGCTTCCGGATAATCTTCCTTCTAATTCCGGAGATGAAAGATACTTAACTGTATTTATAAGTGATTCAGATTTGATAGATGATGCAGCTTCTTCTATAGAAGAAACTTGTGCGGTGATTGTGCCAATAGCAAAACTCAAAATCAATAATAATATAGCTTTCATTGTAGATAATCTCCAATTTGCAGAAAGTACTAAAATAAATATACTATTTATTGACGTAGAATTATTAATATGCTTTATAAAAGTAAGAGAAATGAATTAGTTGAAAAGCTATTCATCAAGTGCTTTATCCACATAGCTATCCGGAAGAGTTTTTGCATTTTTAGCGCCGAGCTCACGGATTTTTTCCGCTGTGGTAATCATATTTCCTTGACCAGCGCTTATTTTACGTTTTGCGCTTTCAAAAGATCTTTGAGCTTGATCTAAACGTTGACCGACTTGTTCTAAATCATTTAAGAAATTAACGAACTTATCATACAATCTTCCGCTCTGGACTGCAATTTCTTGTGCATATTTTGACTGTTTTTCCTGTCGCCATATACTTTCAATTGTTTTAAGTACTGCAAAAAGGGTGGAGGGACTTACTATTACAATATTTCTTTCAAATGCATAATTAAATATGCTTGCTTCGTTTTGCACGGCTAATGCAAATGCCGGTTCAATTGGAAGGAACATTAAAACAAAATCGGGGGAGTTAAGTTTAGTAATATTCTGATAGTTTTTATCGCCCAATGCTTTTATGTGATTTCTTATCGAGTCAATATGCTGTTTAAGAAAACCTTTTCTTTCTTCATCATCATCGCTGGAATTATATCTTTCATAAGCGTTAAGAGATACTTTAGAATCGATTATTAAAGTTTTATTCTCCGGAAGATAAACCACCACATCAGGCTGAAGTCTTCTGCCATCTTCTTGAGTTATACTTTCTTGGATTTTATACTGATCACCTTTCACTAATCCCGACTTATCAAGAAGTGTTTCGAGAATAAATTCACCCCAAGTTCCTTGTGTTTTGCTTTCCCCCTTAAGTGCTTTTGTCAAATTATCCGCATCTTTACTCATCTGTTGATTAAGCTCGCTGAGCATTTTAATCTGTTCTTTTAAAGCAGCTCTGTCCTTCGTGTCACTTGAATAAATATCATTAACACGGCTTTCAAATGCTTTTATTCTCTCTCCAAGTGGATTAAGCACACTTGATATCTTTTCCTTGTTCAATTCGGAAAGTCGTGTACTGTTCTCAGAAAATATTTTATTCGCAAGATTTTCAAATTCTTTAGTGAATCTTGTATTTAATTCTTCTATCTCTGCTTTTTCTTCAGATAACTTGTGTTGAAGATTTTTTATTTCGGTAAGATTGCTTGAAAGCCGTGATTGTAATTCGGTTTTTTCATTTCGCAAGGAACGTACTTCTTCATCTAATTTATTATTGCTTTCGTCAATTATTGCAGCACGTTCTTCCAGCGAACTTATTTTGGAAGCATACTTTCCTTTAAGGTAAAGGAAAGTAGCGGAGCTTCCAATAATTAAACCGATTATCAGAAAAATATATTCCATTATAGATTTGTTTCGATTGTTACTTTTGCATCTTTTAGCATAATATCATATTTGTATCCTGCGCCGAAATCAACATCTGTATCAACTGTTCCTTCCACAATTACAACGGTTCCAACTTGAGTTTCATCCAGTGTTGTAGCTAGTAAATCGTATTTCCCATTGAAATTAGTGCCGTCTTGAAGGTGAACCCAATTTCTATCCATAATGCTTTTGTTGAACTTAGTGACTTTTGCGCGCACTTTTACTTTTTGTCCTTTTAACTCAACGCCATTTTCAAAAATTTGTGAAATTGTTTTTCCGTCGCTTAATGCTTGGATCTCAACATTTGTTACTTGTGAAACAACATTTCTGCCGTGCATAGTCTCTGCACTTTGATTACCCATCCTCATCACGCTTTGCCCTCCTAAATGAGGTGTAAAGGAGATATCTTCCACAAACAATACTGATTCGAATGTTTTATTAAGCGCCGAGCTTTCAAAGTTTTTCATCTCCATAAAACGGCTGAAATAGACATTTTCGCCTTCTTTTATATCTAATCTGGGAACAGCGATCCAAAAAGTGTTTTCATTTTCTTCAACGTTCAAGTAGGTGTAATCAGGTGTATGTTCAATATCAACCACTTTGCATTCATGAACATTATTGGCTGCTTGGTGTGTGTTTTCGCTTGCTTTATCTTTTGAATCTTCTCCACAGGCACTGATAAAGAGTGACAATACAAAAAGTACAGATAAAAGTTTGATAACCGCGTTCATATTTCTCCAATCAATTATTTTTAAAATTGTGTTCCAAGTTAAAAAAATATTATAAAAGAAATTTGTTAATAATGGATAATTTGTCTTAAATTGGTCGGAAAAATTTTAGGAAACATAATGCGAACTTATTTACAATCATTTCATCGAATGTTTATTAAATTTCTATTTTTAACTTTAATTGTATCAAAGCTTTCGTTTGCTCAAAATGTTGATTTTTCGGAGGATTACATAAAAAGCAATTTGGAATTTCTTGCAGACGATTTATTGGAAGGAAGAGAAGCTGCCAGCAGGGGAGAACGCTTAGCCTCTCTTTTCATTGCATCGGAATTAAAAAAGTATGGTGTAACACCTTTCGGAGATGATGGCACATTTTTTCAGAATTTTCAATTAAAAACATTTGGATATTCCAAAAAATCTACACTAGATATTTTTGATAATGGTGGAAAAAGTATAAAAGATACACTTGGCAAAAATTTTATCATTCCAAGACGATCTAAATTGGATGAATCAAAATTAAACAAGAATTATCCAATGGTCTTTGCCGGTTATGGACTAATAATTCCCGAACACAATATAGATGATTACGAATCAATTGATGTCAAAGATAAGGTAGTCGTAATTCTTTCGGGAGAAAATCTGAGTGAAAATCCTAGTTTTGAGGGAATTGAACTTCCAAAGGGATTTGGATCACGTAATCAAAAAATTAAAAATGCCGAAGAAAATGGTGCTGCCGGGGTCGTGTTTATCACAGATGAAAGAATTGAGAGATATTGGGATTATTTTTCGTCAAATGCAGATGCCGTTTCATACCAACTGCCGGATTCAACTGAAGAAAATGAAATATCTCCGCCAGGAATTATTATCTCCAGAACATTTGCTGATAAGCTTTTTGATAATGAGGAATTGAACTTTGCTCAAATAGAAGAAAAAATTTCCAATAATATAGATATTCCAAAATTTGAGCTTTCAAAGCAAATTAAATTTAATTTAGTGATAAAAGATTCAGTTGTAACCGCAAGAAATGTCGTGGGAATTGTTCAAGGAAATAGTCCGGATTTAAAACATGAAATTGTTTCACTTGGAGCTCATTATGATCACATAGGGATAAGAGGCGGAGAAGTTTATAATGGCGCAGATGATAACGGATCTGGCACTGTGACTATGCTTGAGGTTATTCGAAATGTTGCTTTAAGAAAAGAAAATAAACGTTCAGTAATGGTAGTATTCCATAGTGCTGAGGAGAAAGGACTACTGGGTGCAAAGTATTTCACGTCTAATTTTGAAAATATTTCGGATATAGTTGTAAACATAAATATAGATATGGTTGGAAGAGAAAGTACAGATACACTTCACTGTATAGGAAGTGATAAACTAAGCACCGAGCTTGATGGGATAGTACGTAAAGCTAATCAAGAAACCTCTAATTTTTTTCTTGATTACTCCTTTAACGATCCGGATGATCCTCAAAGACTTTATTACAGAAGCGATCACGTACATTACGCAATGAAAAATATTCCCATAGTGTTCTTTTATGATTATATGCGGGAAGATTACCATCGTTCGACCGATGATTCTCATAAAATAAATTTTGGAAAAATATTAAAAGTCTGCAGCCTGGTTTATAAGATTGCCTACGATGTTTCTAATCTTGATCACAGGCTAATAGTTGACAGAAATTTTGAGTGAACTGTTTCAAAGATTATTTCTACATATATTAATTGATTTAAGCGACTGTGAAATTAGAATTTTACTAAACCAAAAAAATATTATCGTTCAATCAAATAGGTAGATAATTTATTAGAGAAAATTCTGATTTATAAAAATGACTTATTATTCTTATTCATATGCTAATATGGATTTGTTATTCTGGTTAAAGTGGCGATAAAAAAAAATTATTTTCGATTGTCGATTAAACTTTTTCTGACATTCTGCCTTAAAATTTCTTCCAAAATATTAAAAAACCGTACTATAGTCGTTTATTTTAGAAAATAAAAGAAAAAATGATACTATTACAAATTATTACGATTTAGTGTATATTAGAAGATATTAATGAGGGCTCTTTTGCATTCACAAAACAAGGAGGTAATATGAACTTAGTCGAACGTGCTAAAAATGTTCTTTTTTCTCCAAAATCAGAATGGGAAGTCATCAAGAATGAATCGATGACAATCTCCCAAATCTTCACTCAGTATGTAGTTATTCTTGCCGCAATTCCGGCTGTAGCAGGTTTTATCGGTTACAGTTTAGTTGGTCATTCCTCAGTTTTTGGATCTTACAAAGTACCAATTGGTGATGGTCTAATTTGGGCTGTTGTTACGTACATATTATCTTTGGTCGGAGTGTACGTAGTTGCTTTCATTGCTGATGCACTTGCTCCAAATTTTGGCGGAACAAAAGATATGGTGGCATCAGTTAAAGCGGTTGCATTCTCTTACACAGCATCATGGATAGGGGGAATATTTTCAATAATTCCCGTGCTTTCATTTTTAACACTAATTGCCGGTATCTATTCGTTATATCTTTTCTATTTAGGATTAAAAGCATTGAAGAATGTTCCACAAGAAAAGTATGTCGGTTATTTTGTCGTAGTAATAATTGTTACCATAGTTGTATATGTAGTGATAGGATTGATTACAAGTGCAATCGCATTTGGCGGAATGGCAGCTTACAATCTGAACTATTAAAAAACCAATTAATGTAAAGCATTCTATGAGTGATCTGGATAAAACAATAAAGTATCTCGAACAGAAAATTTCATCCTTACTTGATAATTTATCAGAAGTGAAGGGAGGAAATCCTCAAAGTCCGGATCACTCATATCGACAAACCGAAGATAACATTCAGTTCGAAACTTTGGCAAATTTAATTCGTGAACCGGTAATCGTTTTGGACTCAAAAGGTAAAATCAGTTTTTGTAACGATGCGGCAGGTAATTTATTCGACCTTCATGACGATTCCATTATAGGCAGCGAGTTGAATGAGTTCTTTCAAAAAGATAATCAAAACAAAAGTCTAAAAACAGCAATAGATGAATTTATAAGTACAGGAATTTGGTCATCTGCAAACAGTTGGATACTTAAACCGAAATTTACAAGTAAAAAAGATTTAGTAATAAATCTTCACGGTTCATCGGAAATATCTTTGGATTTGCCGAGACTATTACTTACACTTGATTTTGTTGAACGCGAAAAAGAAGCAAAAGAACAAATCCCATTATTTGAAAACGAACTGCAAAATGAGTTTGAGCACCTTGAAAGGACGACAGAAGAATTAGTTAAAAAAAATACAAAATTAAAAGAGCGAAGTATTAAATTGGAAAAAGAAAATCAAAGCAAGGATAAATTTTTTGAAATTCTTTCCCACGATTTAAGAAGTCCATTTAATGCCATATTAGGCTTAACTCAAATACTTGAAGAAGATTCAGAAGAACTTACTCCCGATGAAGTAAAAATGATGGCGACCAAGGTTAACGATCTTTCTAGGTTAGTTCTTTCCTTTATTGAAGAATTGCTGGATTGGGCAAGGCTTCAATCCGGTAATATGGATTTCATTTCGGAAGAATTTAATATCTATGATGTAATTGACGATGCAGTTTCGCTGCAGCAGCAGAACGCACAAAAGAAAAAAATTAAATTCGAATATCAAATTGATAATCTGCCAAACTTAAATTCAGATAAAAACATCGTGTTCTTAATCATCCGTAATCTGTTATCGAATGCTGTGAAATTTACCTATCCGCATGGAATCATAAATATTAAGGCAGTAGCCGAAGATGGATTTATGAAAATCTCAGTAATTGATAACGGAATGGGTATAGAAGAAGAAAACATTTCCAAGATTTTGGATAGTTCCATCACTTTTACGACACCGGGAACCGATCAAGAAAAAGGAACAGGTTTGGGAACAAATTTGTGTGTAGAATTTGTAAAACGACTCGGAGGTGAGTTGTTTATAGAATCTGAAGTTAATAAGGGGAGTCATTTTACTATTACAATACCTCTCAAACAATACCATCAATAAAATATTTTACTTCATATAAAGAACGCTAATAGGAGAAGATAATAATGCGGAGATATTTGTTAGTTTGCCTTTTTATAATTTTTTCAAGCACACTTATTGCGCAAGAATCAGAATTAATGCCTTATTTTGATGGTGCAAAAGAAAAATTTGGATATAGAAATGAGGATTCATCTAAGGTGATTGCCCCTGAATATGATGAAGTCTGGTTATTCAGTGACGGTTTGGCACGAGTTCGAATTGCTAAAGAGATAGGTTATATCGATACCACCGGCAAAATGATTATTGAACCACGTTTCTCAAAAGCAAGTGATTTTAATGAAGGTTGGGCATCAGTCGCCAAAGATTCGTTGTTTGGATTTATTAATCTTGATGGTAATTTTGAAATTGAACCGCAGTACCAATATGCAGGAAGATTTAGTGAAGGCTTGGCTACTGTTACCATTGATGATTTTGCAGGTTATATCGACAGAAAAAATGAAATAGTAATTCCTAATATGTTCGAATGGGCTGGATATTTTTCTAAGGGAGTAGCTCCCGTAAAACAAGGTGGAAAGTTTGGCTACATAGATAAAACTGGTGAATTTGTTATTCCATTAATTTATGACCTGGCGTTTCCTTTAGAGAATAATCTTGCAAAAGTACAGTTGAACGGCAAATGGGGATTCATAAATAATAAGGGGGAAGAAATCACCTACTTAAAATATGATGGATTAGGAGAATTTGTCCACGGGATCGCGCCGGTAAGAATTGGAGAAAAGTATGGTCTGATAAATGATAAGGGCGAAGAAATCTCTGAAATAAAATATGACGGTATATCTAGAATTTTATTTGGTGTAGCAGAAGTTATATACAACGGTAAAATAGGATATGTTGATTATGAAGGAATTGAATATTTCAGAGACTAACCAATAGTATATTTATGCTATATAATTGTCGTTTTAATAGAAAATCAGTACCAGAATAGTCTTTTTGTGTCATTGTTGCATTTGCAACTCAAATTTAAGTTTAATAGGAGAAAAAACTCAAATTTGGAGGAGGCAATGCAACGATTATTTTATTTTATCACTATCATTATGCTTTTGCTCTTTGTCGCTTGCGACAAGGATGACTCACCAAGCGGTCCGGAAGAACCTCAACCGGAATCAACGGTTATGACTGTATCATCAACAGCTGGTGGAACAACATCAACCAATTCTGGCATATCGATATCTGTTATAGC
Organism: uncultured Melioribacteraceae bacterium; assembly: GCA_964499285.1. Classification (GTDB taxonomy): domain Bacteria; phylum Bacteroidota; class Ignavibacteria; order Ignavibacteriales; family Melioribacteraceae; genus JAGFIY01. The sequence goes on along the minus strand of CAZCLA010000005.1, from coordinate 91,569 downwards.
TGGAACTGTTCCTGTGAATTCACAAGGCCAGTCAGCTAACGTGACCTTTTCGATAGAATCCCCAGTGGAAGCTCCTGCACCGCTTCCGAGTGGCGGACAATTTATAGGCAGTCCGGCAAAATTTGGTCCGGAAGGATTTAATTTTAGATGGCCTGTAAAAATGTCGCTCCCATATCCTGAAGATGTTAATCCCTCGGCAGTCTATGTAGTTTTTTATGATGCATTAAACGAAGAGTGGTTAATGATTCCAAAGGCAGAAGTAGATGCTTCGGCAAGATTAATTTATTTCGATGCACTTAATTTAGGGATTTACTCGTTAGCAACTTTTCCTGCATCTGCTAAATTTACAGACGATCGAACAGATTACGATGGTGGATTTGAATATCAAGGGATGCCTGGTTACTACTATACGCTTACGGTAGCAGCAGTATCAAATTATAAGTATCCTTATCAAATGACTTGGCCCGGGAATCCACCAATTGGGCACACCGGATCCTCAGGATCTTATCCTGCAGGTGGACCACGCCAGCCCACGCATATAATATTAGTACAAGCAACATATCAGATTTGGATTACGAGAACAACTCCCGGAACGATGTCAACACTTCCTAGAATAGAAACATATACCGTGCCTGCTTCCGGAACTATCAGCCGACAAGTTACCTGGACAGGACCGTTATCCAACGGTGATGGATGGACAACACTTGAGCTATCTGGAGGCGGTGAATGGGTTGAAGGAAGCCCTAACGGATGGCCAGTCCCGACAGTTACTTATGGTACCGGAGATTTTCAAGCAACCTTAACATGGGTTAATAATTCTTCTCATACTACTGATGTTGATTTGCACTTATACGGACCAAACGGTATGCACGTTTATTACGGAGCAAAAACTTCGCCTGACGGTAGTCTACAACTAGATAGAGACTGGAGATCAGCGCAAGGGACAGCTACTGAGAATATCTACAGTCTGGGAGCAATGCCAACGGGTGAATACGAAATTAAAGTGGTTCTTTTCAGTGGTGATCCAACTAGTTTTAATTGTAGAATTATAAACGCTGGTTCGGTAAACACAGTGAACGGAAGTCTTAATTCGAGCACAACTTCCGTAACAGTTGCACAGTTTACAAGATAATGCCTTCTCCTATACTGATCTTCGAAAAGGGTGCACGATTTAGTGTACCCTTTTTTTTATGGAAGTTATTCGTATTTTAAGATGTCTAAATCTTATAATAAGTAGGGAGGGCTGAGATGTATATTTCAATCACAAAAAACGAGTTAACTTCATTTAAAATTATTGACGATCAACACAAAGAAATGATTGACTTGGTCAATGCTCTCCACGATAATCTGGAAATCAAAAATTTGAAAATTGAAAGTGATTTGCTTGGTAAATTAGTGGATCATTTAAGACTTCATTTTGACACAGAAGAAAAATTTATGCTTGACACTAAATTTCCGGGCTACATTTCGCATAAGCTTGAACATGATAGATTTTATGGAAAAATTGCCGATTATTTCGATAAACTTCAGAAAGAGAAAAAATCTGTTGTTGATAAGGAATTGTTGAAGAGTATCAAAAATTGGTTCTATAATCATCTTGATTTTAAGGATAAACGCTGCGCTGCATTTTTTATCGAGAAAGGTGCATCATAGTTTTAGATTTATTTTAAGTTTATTTCCTTTTATCTTTCTCATCAATTTTCTATCCTTTTATAAGTTAATACAGAAAGTATTTTTGATTGAATAAAAACGAATATATTCTCGATAATGCTGCGCTCAGAACAACAGCATTATGGGCATTTTCTGAGGCTGCTTTGGGAGGGATTCTTCATGCATTTAGAATTCCGCTAACTGGTTTATTTATTGGCGGTTCAGCAGTAATTTTCCTGTCGATGCTTTACTGGCTAAAAAAAGATGTGTCTTATATTTGGCGCGCAACGCTAACTGTAATTGTGATTAAAGGAATGGTTAGTCCTCACACACCTTTCACAGCATATTCAGCAATTTTAATACAAGGCATAATAGCTGCTTTTTTTTTCAAATTATTTCGATATAGAATAGCCGCAATTTTAACCGGATTTGTATCAATAACTCTGTTCGGGTTTCAAAAAATAATTATTATTACCATCATCTTCGGAATGACAATCTGGGAAGCCGTAACTGATTTTGCCACATTCATTCTTGACCAGTTCGGGTTACTCGAATCCGCTGATCAATATTTTAATTTAAGTCTAGTTATCATAGCTGCTTATGTTTGCCTTCATTCACTTGGTGGAGTTGTATTCGGAATAATTGCAGGAAAAATTCCCACGTTATTAAACAAAAATGATTTAATTCTTCAGATTGATACAAGTAATAATGGTGAGGAATTACCTCTCTGGTCAAAAAAGAGTAACAAAATAAAATGGTACAAAAGAAAATCAACCATAGCTTTGATTATATTTTTCAGTTGTATTTTATTATTCTCTTATTTATTTGATGGTTACTTTGAGGGGAGTGAATACGATGTAATTTTTATGCTTGTTCGTTCAATGTTAATTCTTTTCATCTGGTTCAAGATTGCTGCCCCAATTGTTAAAAGATTAATGACAAAATTCTTGTCAAAGCGTAAGAATCAATTTTCTACAGAAATTTCTTTAATGATTGATTTATTCCCACAAATGCGAAGTATTATTTCTTCGTTATGGAAAAATACTCAAAAGATAAAAATAACAACCCGCATCAAAATCATTTTCATAAATCTTCTCCATTATATTTTAAATGAAGGCAAATAAGTTTTTTTTATCCACTATTGCATAATTTATTATCCTTATCTAAATTTAGTCTAAATAAAATTATCATTATTTTGGAGACCAGATGAAAAGATTCCTTTTTCTTTATATATATATCATAATGTATGCAATAAATCTAAACGCTCAATCATTCGATGAGTTTTTCTCAGGTGAAACTAAATTGGGTGGTTATGGAGAACTTCACTATAATGTTTCAAATTTTGAGGATGGATCAACCGAAAAAACGTTAGATTTTCACAGATTTGTACTGTTTTATTCTTTCAATTGGAACGAGCAGTGGTCATTTATGGCAGAAGTAGAGCTTGAGCATAATCTCGTTGCAGATGATGAAGGCGAGTTAGAGCTCGAGCAAGCTTTTGTTAGCTATAAGCCTTCACAATATATTGGACTAAAAGCAGGTGTGATTCTCGCCAATGTAGGAATTATAAATGAGTTTCATGAACCACCGACTTTCTTAAGTGTTGAACGACCGGAATATGCTAGCAGAATAATCCCCACAACATGGTTTGGAAATGGAGTCTCGTTGTTCGGAAATGCATCAGGATTTGATTATACATTGACTTTAATGGAAGGATTGAATTCAGATAAACTTACGCAGGAGAATATTTTGCGTCAAGGAATAAGAAGCGGAAGACAAAAAGGATTTGAAGCAAATGCTAAAAGTGGGATGTTAAACGGAAGGATTAACTATACCGGCTTTCCGGGGTTGCTCATTGGAACAAGCTTTACAATTAATAATACTGCGGGGGACACTTCTTCAAACAAGATTATGATTTTTGAAGGACACATTAAATATGCGGCAAACAATGTCTTAATGGTTGCAGAGTTCGGTAGAATTAATTACGATAAAGGTGAAATTGAGGCATCACAAGGTTTTTATATCGATTTGGGTTATAACATAGGCAGCATTTTTGAGATCACTACACAAATAATTCCTTTTATGCGTTACACACAATATAATACAGCTCAACAGACTATTTCAGGCGGAATCTTAGAAGAAGCTGGAAGTGTTTCAAAATGGCTTGTAGGACTCTCAGTTTTGCCCTTCGAAAGTGTTGCACTTAAAATTGATTACGGTCAGCGAACAGTTAAACTTAACAACGAAAAGACCGATCTGTTCAACATCGGTGTGGGATACATGTTTTGATATGCAAAAAATTAAACTGGCATTAATTTGTTTACTACTGGTGTTCTTCTCGTTGAATGCAGGAGAAATAAAGGATAATGAAGAGAAACAATTGTTATCTGAATTTCCAAATGCAAGGTTAGAATTTACAGATTTCATAATTCCTTCAGAAATAAAAAATCGGATTGAATTAAGTACCAAGCAAAGATTTTTTATGAAATCTGTTTACGTCTGGAAAATTTATTCAGGTGAAGAACTCAAAGCATTATCAATACTTGATAACGTTTTGGGTAAATCTCTTCC
>CAZCLA010000005.1:33571-87248 GCA_964499285.1 uncultured Melioribacteraceae bacterium | reverse complement strand
CTTTTAAATGATGAAGAAAAATAAACTATCCGAGCTGGATTCTTTACTAAAAAAATTTCTGCTCACTTATGTAATTATACTCACGATTGGAGTTTCATTGGGTTTGGTGTTTGTAAATCATACAACTTCATTCAGTTCGGAGGGAGCAGTTGAAAGATTTAGTGGAAGTGAAGAATTAGATGAATTTGGAATTCCTAAATCATCTCCGAAAACATTTTACGAACTTTTAATGACTACGCACAATCACATTATCGGTTTCTCATTTATCTTTTTGACAATAGGATTTATATTTTACTTCACAGATACTATTTCTATCAAATTTAAAATGTTCTTGATGATAGAACCTCTAGTATCAATTCTATTATCTTTCGGTTCAATCTGGGGGATAAAATATATCGATGTAGGTTTCGTTTATATAACGATAGCATCTGCAGTTTTAATGTACTTATCTTATTATTTAATGGCCGGCATTATTATCAAGGAGTTGCTTTTTTCAAAGTCTTCCGTGTAGAAATTTTTGTTACCCTGACAATTGAATATAGAAGTATTGCTGCGCCAATCCATTGAACAACATCTAAAAGATTATCATGGACGAGATATTCAAGTATCACCGCAGTAAATGGAAAAGCAAGTTCACATATCGTTGCAGTTGAAGCATCGATTCTCTTAAGCCCATAATAATACAAAAACAAGGCGAGTCCGCCTGTCGTTAACGCAATTAAAAGAAATATTAAAAATTGGTCAAATGTAATATCCTCGATGTGACCAATTTGTCCGAAGGCAACGACAATCACCAACATAATAACTGCAGAAACCAAAAAACGAGTATAAGTCCCTAACTGAAAACTTACATTTCTAAGTGCTCTTTTACTTAGCACAGTGGATGCTGCAAAACTAAGTGCTGCTATTAACGCATAGAAAGCAGCTTCAGCAGTTGTATCACCTGTTTTGAGATTTGGAATATTTGTACCGAAAGTCAGCAGATAAGCTCCTGCAATTGCAAGTCCAGCCCAAAGGTAAAATTTCTTAGATAATTTTTCCTTTAAAAAGATTGCGGCAAGACTAATTGCAAATACCGGCTGCAATTTTTGAATCAAAACTACAATCGAAAGATTTACAAAATTTACAAAGAAAAGGGCTTTAGTTATTGCCATTGTTCCTAGGGCACCGCCAAAGAAAGCAACACCGGCAAAAACAAGAAGGTCACGCTTACCTAAGTTTTTAATGACCGGAATTTGTTTGTAAAATAAAGGAGTAAGGATCAGCGCAATTATTGTACTTTCTACAAATACAACAAGGGACACGGGTAAATTGTATAAGAAAGGTCTTAAAATTATTCCGTCAATTCCCCAAAGAGAGGCGGCAATTATAACAGCAGTAGGAGCGAGTTTATTCATTCATTGCTTTCAAAATACTTGTGCAAATATAATAATAATTTTTGAGGATGGTTAATGCAGATTATCTACAATCCATTCGTGAAGCGGCATTAATGCCACATATTTTTTACATGCAAATTTTACTATATCAATATCATAATAGTTTTTTATATCCTCTTCCAAGAACACATATATTGCGTTATGAAGCAATAAATCATTTTTGGATGAATCCAAATCATATCCCTTTGGAAAGCGTTTAAGATTTTTTCCACCCAATTGCATGGATTTATCTTTAAGAATCTTATTTATTATTCTGTTTAATTCTGACTGTGAAGTTTTATCCGCGACAATTTCACGGTATTTGTTAAGAGTCGATTTCTCCATCATATATAATCCGGCAGCTAAAATGAATTTACCCGGTTCAACGTGGAAATAAAAACTGCTCCTCTCCATTTTTCTTCCAGGTCCTTCCCAAAACAGCAATCCGATATTTGTTTTATACGGACTCTTATCTTTTGAAAATCTTACATCGCGATGAAGTCTGAAAATAGATTTATCAATTTTAGGGATTGCTACAATGCCCGGTCTGATTGATTGCAATTCCATTCCAATTTCTAATACCATCTGCTGTGCCGGCTGAAGAACAAGTTCATTAAACTCAGTTCTATGATTTTCAAACCAATCTTTATCGTTATTAGCTTTTAACATTTTCAAAAAAGATTCGGCATTTCCTACAAAGGTTTTTCTTGTTAGATTTTCCATAAATTCTCCTATTAATATCCTCCAAAACCGGAATATAATCCACCAGATTTTGTAACTTTTATATCTCTTAATTCAGGTGCTTTCATTTTTATCTCAAAGCGAAATCCGCTGTATGTTCCGAGAGGATTCCACCTAAAATTCATTTCCCAGCAATGGAGATCTCTAAAAACAGTAATTGTGGGAGCGGCTAATTCTTTTTCTTCTAGATCGTAACTTCCGGTCGCAGTTATTTTCCAATTTTTTGTGAGATTAAAACCAATATTAAATCCAATTGAAGAACGTTCTGTTACCACAGACGGATTTGTTTTATTCATATTATAGTTAAAATTCAGACTCAAATTCCAAGGTATCGAAAAATCGGGTTCATATACATCATATATTGATCGAGTTTCTTCACCTTTAAGTTCTTGAAATGCCGGATCTTCATCAGCTTTTTCATCACCAGTTATTTTTCTTTCTGAAGATTTTAATTTTTCACCCGAAATTGAAGTTGAGGCAGAAATACTCAAATTCGTTAACCGAAATAGACCTTTACCTGCATCGGAGAGGAAAGTATTAATTTTTCTGCTGCCTTCGTAATCATAAAATGTATAACTTGTGTTTGCGGAGATGTTGAGCAAATCCGTGATTTGTGTTCTATAACTTACTGTTAAATCAGAAAGTCTTAGACTATCAGCTGCAAAGTTATAACCAGTGTTTGCAGAAATATTTAATAACCTTACTTTATTGGATTGCGATGTTGTGTCATTCGGATCTTTTATTGTTTTCATTTCAAATATGTTACCTACAGAAAATGAAATGCTTTGCCTCTCGCCGGAAGGAACACCGCCAAAAATCTGTTGAGAGTACTTATCGTAGCTTACTTCTTCGCCCGAGGCATTAGTATAGGAGTCGTAATATCCCCATTTGGGGTCTGAGAAATCAGGCTGATAAGTATAAGAAATTCTCGGTTCGATAGTATGTCTAAATGCTTCTACTCCAAATGCATTTGGCTGAAACATTCCGTATAATTTAGTTGATGCAGATACACTTAAATCAAAATTTCTTATAAATTTAATTGCTCGTACTTCACGGTCAACGACGCTGTCTACAAAAGTTACAGTACTTGTCCCATCGGAATATTTTTCCACAATGAAATTATCCTTGACAGTACTTTTATTATACCATTTTTCAGTGTAGCTCACTCTAGGAACCACATTGAAATACCCAATCTTTGAGTTGCTGTTTACAGAAAATGAGTGTTGAAAACCGCCTTTTATGTCAAGATTTCCGTCAACTTTATTCCTTCTGTTTCTGAATTGACCGTTATAACTTATTCCAATTTTCTCATACCATTCTTGATCGGAAGACTGCACCGATTTTTGAAAAGGATAGATAACGGGATTGGAAAATGATAAACTTGGTAGTTCTTCATAAATATTCCCGGAAGATAATTCTTGTCTTCTATTGTAGTTGATCGTGAGATTATTTCCGCTTTCTTCCCAACGCTTATTGAATGTTGCATTTGAAATAATGTCGCGAGTTAAAATATCGTTATAGTTAAAACTATTGTTCTGAAAATAAGAACCGCTTTGAAACTGAAGATTAACGTCAAGTCTGGTAGTAGGATTAATTTGATGATTATGATACCATGACAACTTCCAATCTTTTTGTTTTATCTGATTTGGATCACCGTCCTCTCCAATAATTTTATTTGAGTAAGATGATTCAAGATTACCGGTAAAATCGTAACGTTTTGCATATCTTGCTCTTCCACGTGCAGCCCAACCGCCACGCGTAAAATAATCTGAGGTAAAAGTCACATCATAGTAATCGCTCAAAGCAAAAAAGTAACCAAAGTTTCTGAAGCTCGAACCTTCTCTTCCGGAAAACCCATACGTTGGAATAATAAAACCGGATCTTCGACCCGTATGATTTGGAAAAACCGCAAAGGGGAGGGGAACAGGAACTGGAACACCGGCAATGTACATAAATATCCATTTTGCTATTATTTGATCACCGTGGATGACTTTCATTTCTTGAGCTTCAAAATGAGTGTGCGGCGGATCGGCATCACAAGTAGAATATTGACCGTCTTCTATAAAAAATATTTCTTTTGTTACCTTCTTTACCTTATCGCCTTTGTAGTAGGAATCATCTTTGGCATTTTTTGCTGCTGAAATTAAACCTTGCTGAGTTTTGAAATTATATTTTAATTTTGTTCCTTCATAAACTTCTCCTTCCTCTGTTAGTACAGGTGTATCAATAAATCCAGCAGTCAACGTGTCGCTTGTATCAACAATACCTTCTGCTGCTATCTCACTTGTCCTAAAATCAATATTTATCTTTCCGCCGGTTAAAGTTGTTTCTTTGTACTTTAATCCGCCATTTCCATATACAAACATTTTTTTATCAATTAGGTCAAATGAAATTGAATCGGAAGCAGACGAAAAAATGACCGCGTCCAAATCGGATTGTGCCTTAAGTGTATCATCAACAATTAGTGAATCACTTTCCTGCAAAATTTTGAGTGAATCCTGAAGGATTGACAAAGAATCTTTATTCAAGGTTGAATAAACGGAATCGACAATCTGCCCGAAAGAAAAACCAGCAGTAAAGATGAAAAGAAATATTAGTAGTCGAATTTCCATTAAAAAAGAAATGATAATCTATGCTCTTAAAAAGTTATAAAAAGGTTGGAATAAATTAACCAATTATTAAGATTTATAGAACACCAAAGAAGCGGCTCCTTTTATTCCGGCATCATTTTTTAATCTTGCCGGTTTTACTTTTATTCTGCTTTTAAATGGTTTCATCACCCTTTCAATAAGAGTTTTTTCAAAGGAATCGAATAAGATCTTCCCGAATCCTCCAAGACCGCCTCCGACAATAATGTTTGTCACATCGAGAAGATTTACAACTGAAGCGATTCCGTATCCCAAATATTTTCCGACATCTGTAATTATTTCAATTGCATATTCATCGTCTCTGCAAGCAGCATCATAAATTAATTTTGGACTTAACTCATTTTCTTCGGTCTCAACCATCTTTTTGAGCAGTGAATCAGTATGATTAGAAATATCATTCCTAATTCTGGAGATTAAATATTTGTTGCCTACATAAGCTTCAATACATCCTCTACTTCCACAGTTACACTGAGGTCCGTTATGATCTATCGTGACATGACCAATTTCTCCCGCTGCACCCAATTCGCCTCTGTAAATCTTACGATCCAATATTATTCCGCCGCCGACACCCGTTCCAAGTGTCAACATTATAAAACTCTCAATATTTTTGCCGGAACCGTAAATCAATTCACCAATTGCTGCAGCATTTGCATCATTTTCGATAAAAACATCTGTTTGAAATTCTTTCTTAATTATTTTTCTCAACGGGATTATATCCCATCCTGTAAAATTTGGAGGATTTTCGACAGTACCTTTTTTCGATGAGACAATTCCGGGGGTTCCGATGCCAATTCCGAGTATTTTAACTTTGCTTTTATTTGAAATCTGCTTAATTGCTTTTTTGATCTGTTGTATGACTTTGTCCGGACCTTCATCTGCTTTTGAGGAAAGGGTTTCTTTCTTAATTATTTTCCCATCCTCAGATACAATCCCAATTTTAATATTAGTCCCGCCTAAATCGACTCCGATCGAATGTTTTTTGTTACTCATTATATTTCTCTATATCGCTGTTAATAAAAAGTGTGTCTCCAATAATCGTTGAATCAAGTAATGAATGAAAATTATAAAGCTTTAGTAAGATAGGAAATTTGTTTCGGCTTGGTAATTTAATGAATCTGCCTATAGTTTCAGCAAGAGTTTCTTCATAAAAATATTCCGGTAATTCGAACTTATCTTTTATTTCAAGCATAATTGAATTATTATGTTTTAGAAAATCAAATGCGTTTTTATATTCTCCTTTACGGAGCAATTCATCTTCGATAAAAATATCATAATCAAACTTACCTAAAATTGGCGATGTTTTAGAACCGATATAATTCAGCGAAATCATAATCCCAAAATCAAGCATTAACGAACCTCTCTCAAAATCCATATTCAATCTCACGTATTCGAAGGGGAGAAGTTCGCCAATAGATTTGATATTCATAAGATCGATAGAATTAAAATCCATTTTGGTAACATTGTTGATCGTGCCGCCGAACTGAGGCTCTCTTTGATTTAGGGAGGTTCTCGAACAAGAAACTGCCAAAAAAATCAAACAGAGAAAGATTATGTATTTCATAATACTTTATTAATAGACTCATTAATTTTGGCAATGATTTTTTCAGCTATTTGTAAAGCTCTTAATCCATCGGTTCCGCTTACTACAGGCGGATCATCGTGATAACAACTGTTTACAAACAATTGAAGTTCATATTGAAGTGCATTTACTTCTTTAAATTCCGGTTGTTCATATACGACTAATTTTTTCTTGTCGCCAATCCCCATCTCCCCGAAAGAGATAAAATTACTGCCGGTCAATTGTTCCGGATTAACTAGTCTGTAAACTTCAGAAGAGCCGGTGATGAAATCGAGTGAGATATAAGTGTCTCTTTGGAACATCCTCATTTTTCTCATTTTCTTTTGAGAGATTCTACTTGCAGTAACGTTTGCGACCGAGCCGTTTTCGAATTCCAATCTTGCATTTGCAATGTCGATATTGTTTGAAACGACGGCTACTCCACTTGCAGAAATACTCTTTACCGGACTTTTGATCAAACTTAGGATAATGTCAATGTCGTGAATCATCAGGTCAAGAACAACAGCTACATCAGTTCCGCGAGGATTAAATTGTGCTAATCTGTCAGTTTGAATAAACTTCGGATCGAGATTGTACTTTTCAAGAGACAACAAAGCGGGATTGAATCTTTCAATATGTCCGACTTGCAGGATAAGATTTCTACTATCAGCAAGTTCAACTAACTCTTCAGCTTCCTTAATTTTTGATGTAATTGGTTTTTCGACGAAAACATGTTTATCCGATTCAAGACATTTTTTTACTAATTCGTAATGAGATGAGGTAGTAGCAACAACTGAAACAGCATCAACTTCGGTTAAAAAATCATCCAAAAACTTAAAATACTTTGTGCCGTGCTCTGTTGAAACCTTTGCTGCTTTTTCAATATCCGAATCAAAAACACCGATCAAATCACAATTTGAAACGGTCTTAAATAATTTTGTGTGTAGATTTCCTAGATGACCCACACCAATAATTCCGATTTTTACGTTGTTCATTTATTTCTCGTTTTTTTATAACCGATTACTTTATCATATGGGTAATCGGTGTTATCGTGATATAATACAAAAATATGGTACTCATTTTCAGTTTCCCACTCATTTCCTGCAAGACTAATCCAATCGACTCTGTTTCCTTCTTGAGCCTCGGGATCATAAATAACATATTCGTAATCGTAAATTCCTCTTTTAAGTAATGCTTCGATAGTAAAAAGTCCGTTAGAGTTGAACATCTTAAATTCCGGTAGAATTTCCCAATTTGTAAATGCACCCGTTAGGTATATGTCGCTTTTTGAAAACAAATCCGGAGCACGTAATGAAAATGCAACCCACAAATATCTTGCTTCCGGATCACGCCAATCCATTAGTATTGAGCCGCCGTTCAAATCAATATCTTGTAGAGAATATAAATTAGGCGTTTCAAAAGCATCTAGCTGCGCAGTAGTTTCCGGGTAGATATAACGTTTTGAATCACGGATATCTGTTTGTCGATAATTATTTCCAAGGAAAAGGTTCTCGATACCAAAAGTAAATCTATTTGCCCCGTTCCAACTGTAATATTTGTAATTCTCAATCTTTTTGTCCAAGCGAATGGGAGCATTCAACTTGTGGTTCTCAATAATATCAACTCCAGTCAAAAATATCTCATTCAATGAATCCGGAAGAGTAAAGTCAATCTTCAGTTCCAGTCTGCGTTCGTAGAGATTATTATCAATATTTAGGTTTAATTTACGTTCTATAAACTCTGTTAAAATATGCAGATAATCCTTTATAACTATAAATCTACCTGAAGAATAAATTTCATTGTAATTTTGTGATGAGGTTATAAAATATTTCCAATAGCCTGTGCGGTGAAAATCTATATTATTGTTAGGAAAACTTCCTTTATAGTGATATCTTGCCTCCTTAACAATAGCCGGGAGCATATCAAACCAAAGATTATTTTCAATATTTCTAACGTCATTATTGAGAAATGGATCCTCGTAAACATTCCAATCTTTATCACATAATCTGAATACTATTGAAAGATTCGGCTGGTACTCTGCTTGTACGTCAAACTCAATTGTAAGGTTGTCATTTAATTCTAATATGGGTAAATCCTCCTGTGCTCCCGAATATGCTTGAACTGATTTCAGGACGACTTGTTGCGCCTTGAGGTTCGCAAAACAAAAGAAAATGAGCAGAAGAAAAATATTTCTAAACATAATCAGAATATCTCAACGCATTTTATCGAACTGAATGGGATATAAATTCTAACTAGCTGATTTTCGCGGACAGCTTCCATTAGAAGCGCATCTTCGAACACAGCAACGAGTTTGCCGGTCTTGAAAACAATTTCGTAAAAATTAGGAGTTGTTCCATCTTTCCTCTCTCCGTAAACAACACCGTAGTTTTCAAAAAGCGTCACATTTATTGTGTGGTCGATATAGTTGTTCCAATCCATTTTCATGTTATGACCTCCGGATTTATTATCTATATCAAAATAGTGAACTTTGAAGCAAAAAAATAGGAAAAAGGAAAGGCTGTAATTGAAGGATTAAATTTCAGTCAAAAATATGTCGGAAAAGAAAACGCTGCACTCATTATAAAACTAATCTAAGTGCAGCGTATAATTCAATTATTCAAAGCGTGTTATAATTGATTGGAAGAAAAATGTTCTAATCAATACAGTTTTTCAGTCATAGCTCTGAAAGAATTACATCCCCGCCTGATGAGGAGCATTCAATTAAATTGCCGCCATCATTAATTGTCCCTTCGTATTTTTGACTTTTAATTACATCAGCGCGAGCATTACTGTGGTTACATTTTGCATCTCCTCCGGTTGTCCTCAATTTCACGTTGGCTTTTATATTTTTACCGACAGAAATTCGAACGTCACCACCGGAAGTGGAAGCAGAAATCCCCTCATTTTCACTGCGATGTTCAATCATTATATCACCGCCGGATGTACTTACAGAAATTTTCCCCCTATTCGATTTTACTCGGATATCTCCACCCGATGTGGATGCTTTAAGATAACCGTTATTTTCCATCACATTAATATCTCCGCCGGATGTGCTAATTTCCGAATTCCCAAAAGAGTTAGACAGTGCAATATCCCCGCCTGAGGTCGAAAAACGCTTTTCTCCGTTGGAATTTGATATTTTAATATCGCCTCCGGAAGTTTTTGCATCAAGTAAACCATTTAATTCGTGAATATTGATATCACCGCCAGCAGTACTTAAGTTAATATCAAATTCTTGCGGAATTTTGATTTCGAAACTAAGATCGAATGAACTGAATATATTAAGCCAACTGCTTGATGTTCGTTCGCATTCCACATAAACTTGTTTGTCTCTTTTTTCAAAAATAAAATCGAAATAATCATTTACTTTTTCCTTCCCAAAAACAACGATTTCAACTGTGTTTGAATTCCAGCTTGTGATTTTGATATCACCGAGGTCGGTCTTTAGTTTTAGTAATTCACCTTTGTTTACGTCAAATGTTTTCGAATACAACTTTTGAGGTTTTGCTTCAACAAGAGAAATTACAACCAGCATTGAAATAATAACCATAACGAATAACTTTGTTTTTGATGTTTTTTCCATGCCAAACTCCATTTTATTTATGAATCAACTGTTCTTTTGACGATATTTTCTAAGAAAAGGTTGCTCGAAATGAAAATTTATTTGAAATTATTCATAAATTTCTTACTAAATTATTCACGTTAACTTATTATGAAATTTATACTAGTTTTTATTGGAGCCGGATTTGGAGGGAGTTCCCGTTATTTAGTCTCTTCGTGGATAATGAATGTAACTAATTCTTCATTTCCCCTAGGTACCTTAGTCGTTAACTTGACCGGTAGTTTTATCCTCGGTTTATTGATTTTCGGATTTGATGATAAAGAACTTCTATCTGCGAGCCTGAAATACCTTCTCGCTATTGGATTTTGCGGAGGATTTACAACTTTTTCAACTTTTTCTTTTGAAACAATTATGCTGTTAAGAGATTCTCAATTTTTTTATTCCGGTTTAAATGTTATTGCAAACGTTATTATTTGTCTGATTGGTATTTATGCTGCAAACATTTTATTTAGATGAGATTATAGATGACTAAAAACGCCAAACTTCTAAGAATATTTGTCGGCGAAGCCGATAAGAAAGTCTCTGTTCCAATTTACGAAGTAATCGTTCATGAGGCGAGCAAACAGAAACTTGCCGGGGCAACCGTTTATAAGGGAATCATGGGATTTGGCAGTAGTTCTAGAATTCATTCAGCCAAATTTTTAACGATCAGCGATGATCTTCCATTAGTTATTGAAATTGTGGATGAAGATGAGAAGATACAAAATTTCATTCCTTTCCTCGAAAAATTATTTGAGGAGACTAACAGCGGCGCATTGATCACCATCGAAAAAGCTGAAATAATTAAAATCAATACTGCAATTAAATCATAATCAATTTGAAGTCGCTCGGATACAAATTTTTAATTCTTGTTTTTTCCGTCAATATAATTTATTCACAAAACTATAATTTTAAACGTTTCGGTAACGAGTCCGTCGAATTCATTAAATCCCCGCTAAATTGGGATGGAAACGATTTTATAAAGCTTGGATTAGTTTCTTCAGCAGGTTTAGGATTGATGTTTATTGATAAGGATGTAAAACATTTTAGTCAAACAAAAATTCCTGAAGAATTTTACATTCCTTCAGAGTTTGGCAGAATTTGGGGCGAGCCTTATTTCTCAGCAGGTTTAAGTGCTATCTTTCTGATTCATGGATCAATGCAAAAAAATGAAGCTCATAAAAAACTTGGTTTTGAGATAGCTCAAACTTTTACATATTCGATAGCAACAATTGGGATTATCAAAATATCTTTAGGCAGGACACGGCCTAGGGTCACTGATGATTCTTGGAATTTTTCACCATTCACCTCATTAAGTGATGAATTTTTATCAATGCCTTCCGGACACAATGCATTGGCGTTTTCTCTTTCTACGGTTCTCAGTAATTCTATCCAATCCGATACTTTTAAGATTTTATGTTTCATACCTGCTGCGCTTACTTTTTTTTCAAGAATTTATCAGAATTATCATTGGATTTCCGATGCATTCATAGGCGCTGCAATAGGATATTTTATTGGAAATTATGTTGTTAAACTTCATGATGATGAAAAAAACGATCAAAAAATTTCCCACGATAATCTGCAGATATTTTCGATAAATTTTGCCCTATGATTTCTAAAAATGTTTGATTTTATTTCGATTATGAGAATAGGAAATAAAAATATTTTGCCGTTGCTCCCGGTTTTAATACTTTTAAATTGCGGCTGGCTATTGTTTGAACCTGGGCAATTCACTAATTCCGGAATATTAATCGTAAAGATTGAAGGATTTGAGAGCAACGATGGATTTGCACTTACTGCACTTTCCCGGAATGAGGAAGAGTTTGAGCGTGAAGAAAAACCGGTGTTGGGCGGAAGCTCAAAAATAGTAAATCTTAAATCGGAGTTTGTTTTTGAAAATCTACAGTTCGGTAATTATGCGATTAAAGTTTTTCACGACGAAGATATGAATTATGAGTTAAATAAAAATTTTTTAGGAATGCCGTCAGAAGATTATGGATTTTCAAATAACGTACGTGGAACATTTGGAATGCCTGATTTTGAAAGTGCATTGTTCAGCTTCGATTCAACAAATCAAATAATAAATATTATTGTGGATTAACAGATGGATTTAATAAATCTAACAAAAGAAGAACTTATAAAAGAAGTTGAAAGACTTACGAAACTGTTAAATGAAAATCACGAAGCTGAAGCATCGGCTAACAAAGAAGAAGATAATTTTTTACAGCAGTTGAGTAACTTTGCCGGATTTGATTTTGCTAAAATCCATAACGAGTTAATGGTAAGTGCAATTAAAAACATTCCAAATCCATCGTATATTCTTAACACGGAAGGAAGATTTGTCGGTTGCAACATCCACTTCGAAAATTATTTCCAATTGACTTGTGCTGATATTCTTGGCAAAAAACCTCATGATGTGCTGCCTGAAGAAATTGCTGATGCCACCTCATCTAGAAAAGAGGGCAAGTTGGATATTGATGGAATTGCAACTCACGAAATTGTATCAACAATTCAAAAAAACGAAGCGAAAACTATAATTATAACTGAATCTGTTTATAATGATCTCTCTAACAATCTGCTTGGAGTTGTTGGTGTTTTGAACGATATAACCGAGAAACGAAAGGCTGAAAAAGCTCTAATAGATTCTGAGAGGAAGCTGCGTGAAGTAAATGAAATGAAAGATAAATTCTTCTCGATAATTTCGCATGATCTCAAAAATCCTTTTGCTTCTTTGCTTGGTTTTACTGAAATGCTTGTGGAAGATTATGAAACATTTGATGAGGAAGAGAGAAAGAATTTTTTAAATGAAATCTTCAAATCGGCAAAGTTTTCATTTCGTCTTCTCAATAATCTTCTGCTTTGGTCAAAATCGACTATGGGAAAGATCGTAACGGAAAGGGAAGTTCTGTCTGTTAAAGTTTTGTTCGATGAATTGCTACCTACATTTGAAAAAGAGATAAAGACAAAAAACATCTCGCTAGAAGTTTTAATTGATTCATCAATACATATTATTGCAGATAGAGTAACGGTTTTAGTTATTTTGGAAAATTTGATTTCGAATGCAGTTAAATTTTCTTCCGATCGCGGAAAGGTAAAAGTAAATTGCGAAAAGAAAGATCGGGATATCTATATATCCATTGAGGATAGCGGTATCGGTATGACGGAAGAAGATATTGAAAAATTATTCAGAATTGATGTTCCAACTACAAAAATCGGAGGTAAGAAAGAAAAGGGGACTGGATTAGGTTTGATTATCTCAAATATGTTTGCTAGGGAAAATGAGGGTGAACTTAACGTGACTAGTGAACCCGGGAAAGGGAGTAAATTTACTCTTCGATTAAAGGAATACCGCAAAAACCGGACTCGTGAACATAAGTATTTGGAAGAATAAGACCTTATCATACATCTACTTAAGTTATTTTCTATGTAATAGATTGTACTATGAGAATCGAGACTATAAATGCAACGCTGTTTTTAATTCCTGATCAAAAATGAAGAACTATCAAATCATTTTTGTTATTAAATATTATAACTTAAAACACCTATCAATAACATGATTTTGATTGTTACCTGATATATGGTAGTATTCATTTGTTTTCGGTGAATAATTATAATCCTTTTCCCATTCATGTATATTCTGTATTATTTCCTTAATTGCATCTAATATCAAGTATAATTCGTCATCTGTCATAGTAGGATGAAGCGATAATCTTACCCATCCGGGTTTTTCCGAAAGATCACCTTGGTTGATTTTATCTGTAATTCTTTTTGAACGAGTCGGATCAACATGAAGCAAATAATGTCCGTATGTGCCTGCACACGAACATCCTCCTCTGACTTGAACTCCAAAACGGTCATTCAATAACTTTACCATCAAATTATAATGAATCTCTTCAACATAAAACGAAATAATCCCTAATCTATCAGTAAATTCGGGCGCAAGAATGTGAAGGCTCGGCATCTTGCCAAATTCTTCAAATGCAATTTTTAATAATTCGTGCTCTCGTGCAACAATATTTGTTGAGTTCATCTCTTCTTTTAATTTAATTGCTAGAGCAGTTTTTATGGTTTGTAGAAAGCCCGGTGTGCCTCCGTCTTCACGAGATTCTATATCATTGATATATTTGTGTTCGCCCCATGGATTTGTCCAATCGACTGTTCCGCCTCCCGGATGATCTGGAATACTTCTATTATACAGAGAAGAATTAAATACAAGAACACCGGTTGTTCCAGGTCCACCAAGAAATTTATGAGGTGAGAAGAATATAGCATCAAGACTTTCTTCCGGGTCGTCTGGATGCATATCTATATTGATGTAAGGAGCGGCAGCTGCAAAATCTACGAAACATAATCCACCGTGTCGATGCATAATCTTTGCCATTTTATGATAATCAGTTTGAACTCCGGTAACGTTTGAAGCTGCAGTAAAAGAACCTATCTTCAGTTTTCTGTCTCTGTAAAGCTCGAGCAATTGTTCAAGATGCTTCAAGTTAATACAGCTTCTCTCATCAGGTTCAATAATAACCACATCACAGATTGTCTCCAACCATGAAGTGTGATTTGAATGATGTTCCATATGGGTAATAAAAACAACAGGTTTATCCTCCTTCGGAAAATTCAGGTAAGTTTCAAGCTGTTCGCACACACGCAATCCCAATATTCTTTGTAATTTATTAACCATACCTGTCATCCCGGTGCCTTGTGTAATTATTACATCATCAGAGGCAGCTTTGACGTGCTTCTTAATAATATTCTTTGCATAATTGTATGCATAAGTCATAGATGTGCCGGTGAAACTCGATTCGGAGTGAGTGTTTCCCACAATCGGGTAAAATTCAGTTATCAGTCTTTCTTCGATCGGTTTATACAATCTTCCGCTTGCAATCCAATCAGCGTATATAATTTTTTTTTCACCATAAGGTGAAATGAAAGTTTTATTTATTCCAATTATATTGTTTCTGAAACTTTTAAATTTATTTTCTAATTGAGTCATCAATTCCCCGTTAAATTGATTTCTGATTTTGATTGAATAAATATATAAAATAGGATTAAATTAATTGATCAATTTTAGGTGAGAAAAAATTATTAAAACCAAGTAAAATTGCAATTTTTTAATAAAATAATTTTGGAGAAAAGAAATGAAAAATAAATTGCTTTATTTCGTGGCTATTATACTATTATTTGGATTAACAACATTAACCGCACAGAATCTAAAATCTCCAAGGTTAAGTCCGGCGGCTTCAGTTTCACACGAGATAGGTTTGAGTTGTGTCCAAATACATTATTCAAGTCCCGGAGTTAACAATAGGACGATTTACGGCGTCCTGGTGCCTTATGGTGTAATCTGGAGAGCAGGTGCAAACGAAAATACAACAATCAGATTTAGTGATGATGCAAAAATAAATGGTAATAATATTCCCGCTGGGATATACGGTTTTCACATTATCCCGACCCAAGATGAGTGGACTTTAATCTTTAATAAAGAAAATAAAAACTGGGGAAGTTTTTTCTACGATGAATCGAAAGATCAAGTTCGATTAAATATAAAACCTGTTGAAGTCGAGCATCAGGAGAGATTAGTTTACGGATTTGAGAATTATGCTCCAAATTCAATAGATGTTTACATGCACTGGGAAAAGAAAAAGATTTCTTTTACCGTAGAATTTGATGTTCATAAAATTGCTGTTGAGAGTTTTAAAGAACAACTTAAAGGAATTACCGGATTCGGCTGGCAGGGTCCTATGCAGGCTGCAAATTACTGCCTGCAAAATAATATTGAACTTGAACAAGGATTAAAGTGGATTGATCAATCAATAAATTCACAGAAGAATATAAACAACCTTATGTTGAAAACTTCACTATTAGAGCAACTAGGAAGAAATAACGATATTGAATTATTATCTGATGAGATTGCTGAATATCTAGGTGATGCTAATGAGTATCAAGCTAATAATTACGGCAACATTTTGATGAACTTAGGCAAAACTGATGAGGCGATCGATGTATTTCAATCGAACCTTGAAAAGTATCGTGAATCATGGAATGCAGCTAAAAGTTTAGCGGATGCATATGTGAAGAAAGGTGAATATACAAAAGCGATTGAATTATACAAGAAAGCTTTGGAAATCGCTCCGTCCAATCAAAAGGCAGAAATTGAAAAAGAAATAAACAGACTAGAAAAATGAGTAAAAAAAAAGCCGCTTAAACAAGCGGCTTTTAATTTTTATCCGAGATAAACTTTCAGATTCTTACTTCTTGAAGCATGACGCAATCTCAGCAATGCCTTTTCTTTTATTTGTCTAACTCTCTCACGAGTAAGATTAAGCATTTCTCCGATTTCCTCAAGTGTAGCACTATGCTCGTTATCGAGACCAAAATAAAGTTTAATAACTTGTGCTTCTCTTTCAGAAAGAGTTGAGAGAGCACTTTCAATATCATTTTTTAACGAATCATCCATAAGAGTATAATCAGGAGAAGGTTGTTCATTATTAGATAAGAGATCCAGCAAACTGCTCTTATTATCATCTCCTTGAGAAATTGGAGCATCCATAGAAACGTGACGACCTGCGTGCCTTAATGCATATGAAACATCTTCAACCGGCATATCTAATTCCTGAGCAATTTCTTGGGCGGTTGGTTTTCTTTCAAGTTCTTGTTCAAGCTGAGAAGCGGCTTTGCTTATTTTAGTTAATGCACCGACTCTGTTGAGTGGAAGTCGAACCATTCTGGATTGATCGGCAATTGCCTGCATTATTGATTGTCTAATCCACCAAACAGCATACGAAATAAATTTAAATCCTCTTGTTTCATCGAATTTTTTAGCTGCTTTTATTAATCCTAAATTTCCTTCATTTATCAGATCGTTCAATGAAAGACCTTTATTTTGATATTGCTTCGCAACACTAACAACAAATCTTAGATTTGCTTTTGTAAGAATGTCTAATGCCTCTTGATCACCTTCACGTATCCTCTCGGCAAGTTCAATTTCCTGCTCAGAGGTAATTAAATCAACCTTACCAATTTCCTGGAGATATCTATCTAAACTTTGACTTTCTCTGTTTGTAAATTGCTTCGTAATTTTCAAGGCAACTCTCCTTACGGCTTAATTAATGATTTTGGTTTTACTTAAAAAGAGTGATTTTGTTCCAAAAACGGATATTTAAGTTCAATGGTTTGATAATTTTTTGCGATAGATTAAGTTCTGTGATCATAAGATAAAATTCAGCTAAAAAATATACGGAATATGATTGACAAAATAAAGAAAATTTTTGTATAGAATTGTTATCATTGAATATAAATTCTCAACATAAACTAGATAATGTCATTATGACAGATAATGAGTCAATTAAGTATTTTCAACGAAAATCTTCATCGCAAAATTTCGTATTTTAATGTATTATTAGATGTTCGTAAATAACAAAGGGTTCAATAAAAGGGACAGATGACTGCCCCTAAAATTTATTTTATTTCATACCCGTATTTGACCAGATTCTTTTTTGTTTCCTCGACAGTATATTTTTTCAGCTTCATACCGCAAGTTGGGCAGTTTCCTGCTTTATCGGATATTACATTCCAATCCATGGGGCATTCAAATACAAAATTGTCTTTGTTTTTATCAATTTTTGATACATCTATTTTTCCTTCATGGATCATTTTCTCTGAATGTACAGAATCTACTTTTTCCAAATTGTGATGGATCATTTTAGAATGATCGGAATGAATCATAGTACTATCCATATGTTTTGAATGATCGCAGTTCTCTGTGCATTTATGCGATTTCGCCTTTTTTTCTTCTGTATCAAGCGAGTCAACAGTCTGTGCTGTTTTTTTCTTCATCTCAACAGGCTTTTCCTGTGATGAAATTTCAGTGAGTGAAAGCAACAGAACCGCAGATAGGATAGTTGTGAATATTTTTACTTTTTTCATAGTACCTCCGTTTGGTTTAGTTATTGTTTATAATGTTACTTATTTATTAACTGATTAAGGTCGAGTGCATTCTTACTTTATTCAGTTAATAAATTTTCTTTTTTTAATTCTCTTTTCTTTAACGCGAAAAATATCGCCGGGTAAACCGTCAATTCCATTATCATACTTGTAAAAATTCCCCCAACCATTGGTGCAGCGATTCTTTTCATTACATCTGAACCGATTCCAAGTCCAATTAGAATTGGCAGCAGCCCGAGAAATGTTGTCATCACTGTCATCATTTTTGGACGAATTCGTTTAACCGCACCTTCAAATATTGCCTCTTTAAGTGCTGTCAGATTAGTAAGCAATCCTTTCTTTTTGAATTTCTCGTAGGCTATATCGAGGTATAGAAGCATTACAACTCCGGTTTCCGCATCAACGCCCAAAAGCGCAATTATACCAACCCAAACAGCAACACTCATATTATAACCGGCTAAGTATAAGAACCAAATAGCACCAACCATCGAAAAGGGAAGTGCAAGCAAAACAATTCCGGTTTTTGTGAACGACTTTGTGTTGAAGTAAAGAAGTACAATAACAATTAGGAGCGTTAACGGAATTAGCATCGAAAGACGATCATTTGCTCTTTCCATATATTCATATTGACCGCTCCAGATGAGTGAATACCCTTGTGGTAATTGAACTTCTTTATTAATTATTTCTTTAGCTCGATCGATGTAAGTACCGACGTCAACATTTTGTTTTAAATCTACATATACCCATACGTTTGGGCGGGCATTTTCGGTTTTTATCATCGGCGGACCTTTTTTGATTTTTATCTCCGCCAATTCCGAAAGCAGAACATTTCCACCCGATGGAATAGGAACAAGAACTCTTTTGAGAGATTCTATATTGTCCCTATAATCTCTTTGGTAACGCAAATTAACCGGGTAGCGTTCGAGTCCTTCAACTGTTTTTGTTATATTCATTCCTCCAACAGCACTGCTAAATACATTCTGAATATCAGTTATAGTCAATCCGTAACGTGCAATTGCATTTCGGTCAATTTCTAAATCAATATAGTTTCCGCCGACAGATCTTTCAGCAAATGCCGAGCGAGTTCCTTCAATATTTCGTGCAACTTCTTCAATAGATTTTCCTAAATCTTGAAGCACACTTAAATCGGGACCAGCTATTTTAATACCGACCGGAGTTTTAATTCCTGTCGAAAGCATATCAATTCTCGTTTTGATGGGCATTGTCCACGCATTAGTTAAACCGGGAATTTGGATTGCGTTGTTTAATTCTTCGGTTAATTTATCCGGGGTCATTCCTGGCCGCCATTCACTTTCCGGCTTAAGTTGGATAGTGGTTTCGATCATTGAAAGGGGAGCAGGATCGGTTGCGCTTTCTGCTCTTCCCACTTTACCGAAAACTGATTCAACCTCGGGAAATGATTTGATTATTTTATCAGTCTGTTGAAGTAATTCCTTGGCTTTAGTAATGGATACTCCCGGCAAAGTTGTGGGCATATATAAAAGATCACCTTCGTATAAAGGCGGCATAAACTCACTGCCGAGTTTTGAATAAGGGATATATGTCAATCCGACAATAATGGCTGCAATTATTATTACAAGCCATCTTTTTTCCATCACGAAATCGACGACGGGGTGATAAATTTTTGTAAGAAGTCTTGTGATTGGATGATCTTCCTCTCGTTTAACTTTCCCCCGAACAAAATACCCGATTAGAACAGGAATAATTGTAACTGCAAGAATGGCTGCCGCAGCCATTGAATATGTTTTTGTAAAGGCGAGTGGTTTAAACATTCTGCCTTCTTGCTGTTCGAGTGTGAATACAGGTATAAATGATACTGTTATTACAAGGAGAGAATAGAAAATTGAAGGACCAACTTCCTTTGCGGATTCAAGTACAATTGACCAATGCGGTCTTCGTTCTTTTTCCGGTGCTTCCTGATTTGCCACCATATGCGTATGGGCGTTTTCAATCATTACAATTGCACCGTCCACCATAGCCCCAATTGCGATTGCTATTCCACCGAGTGACATAATGTTGGCATTTATACCCTGCAGTTTCATAACAATAAATGCAATTAATACTGCCGTGGGTAAAGTAAAGATAGCTACAAGTGAACTTCTGACGTGAAGGAGGAAGGCAATAATTACCAATGCAACAATTATACTTTCTTCAATTAGTTTTGATGAAAGATTATCTATGGCACTGTCAATCAATTCAGAACGATCGTATGCCGTTTCAATTGTAATACCCTCTGGAAGTGAAGACTCCAATTCATTTAATCGCTCTTTTACTTTATTAATTACCTCAAGTGCGTTTTCTCCGTAACGCATTACAATTATGCCGCCTACAGTCTCTCCATCTCCGTTCCAATCAGCAAGACCTCGTCTCAATTCAGGACCAATCTCTACATTAGCAATATTCTTTACATAAACCGGTGTATTGGAAGCAGGATCGAAGCCAACCTGAACATTTTCTATATCTTCTTTGCTTTTAATGTACCCAAGTCCTCGAACCATAAATTCCATTTCGCTGATTTCGAGTAATCTCCCGCCAACATCGTTGTTGCTCTCTTTGATTGATTTTTTCACTTTTTGAATAGGAATACCATAGTTGGCAAGTTTAACGGGATCAACATTTACTTGGTACTGTTTTACAAAACCGCCGATACTGGCAACTTCGGAGACACCATCTATTGAAGAGAGTTCGTATCGCAGAAACCAATCTTGAATTGAACGAAGTTCTTGAAGATTATGCTTATCGGAGTTGAGTACATATTGATAAACCCAGCCAAGTCCGGTAGCATCGGGACCGAGTTGAGGTGTTACACCTTCGGGTAATTGTCCGCGCATCGAGCTAAGGTATTCAAGCACACGCGATCTCGCCCAATATATATCCGTGCCGTCCTCAAAAATAATGTAGACAAAAGAAAGGCCGAACATCGAATAACCGCGGACATCCTGAGCGAATGGAACGGATAACATTTTGGTTGTGAGAGGATAAGTAACCTGATCTTCGACAATTTGCGGACCTTGTCCGGCGTATTCAGTCATAATAATTACCTGTACATCGGAAAGGTCCGGGATTGCATCTATCGCCGTATTTCGCACAGCCCAAATACCTAAAAAGATTGTAGCCGCAGTAAACAGAATTACAAGTAATTTATTGTTTACAGACCACTCAATTATTTTCGATATTATCAAATTTTTATTTTCTGATTGATTCATTTAAACTTTCTCCAAGCTTTATTAAGCTTTCAATTTTTGTCTAACAAGAATTCATCCCCCAGCCACTTCACCCAAACAGAGAAGTGGAGTTAGAAATCCCTCTCTTTTTAAGTAAGAGATTGAGCGTGAGTTCGCTCTGAATATATTTACAATTACTTCTTATACTCATATCCGTACTCATCTAAATTCTTTTGCACTTCTTCAATTGAATATTCTTTCATTTTCATTTCACAAGATGGACAGCGTTGGTATTCATCACCAATTATATTCCAATCCATCGGGCACTGGAATAGTTTGCCGTCTTGATTTATATCAATAGATTTAACATCTATTACACCTGTTCTAATTAACGATGACTCTACGTTGTATTCATTTTGATTAGAATGCTCGTGTTCATTCCCTGTATTCATTTCATCATTGTAAACGGAAGTTTTTGAGTCGCTAACTTTCTCCTTATCAGAAGTTTCTTGTTTTCCAAAATTTTTCATTGCAGCTTTTAAACTGCTTTCGGAATCGATTAAAAATTGTGCAGAAGTAACAACTTTGCTTCCTTCTTGTAATCCGGATAGTACTTGATAAAATCCTTCGGAATAATTTCCTAACTGGATAGTAACTGGTTTGAATTTTCCTTCACCCAAATATTGAACTGCAACATTCTTTGCTCCGGAACGGATAACGGCGGATTCGGGAATAACCGGGAACAGTTTAGTTTGACCTGTTAAGATTGTTGCTCTTGCCAGCATTGCCGGTTTTAATTTGTTCCCTATATTATCAACATCAATTCTTATTTGCGTAGTTCTTGTTTTACTGTTAATTGTGGGATAGATGAATGATACTTTCCCTTGAAATTTTTCATTTGGGAAAGCATCTACCTCAACTTTAACATCATCGTTTAATTCAATCTTACTTATATCGGATTCATAAATATCCGCTTTAAGCCAAAGGTTTGATAAATCCGCAATGTGCAGCAGATTTTTTCCGGCCTGAATCTTTTCTCCCTCTACAACATTCTTCATCAAAACAGTCCCATTCACAGGGGATAGGAGCGGGACAGTAGTTCTAACTTCACCACTGTTTTCAAGTTTCATTATTTCCGCCGGTGTTAAATTCAACAGAATTAATTTTCTATAAGCATTATCAATTAGTTTATCGCCGCTTGAAGAAAGTGAAGTAGAGGCTACTTTACTTTTATATTTTAATGCGGTTAAGTATTCCTGTTGTGCACTTACAAGTTCGGGGGAGTAAATTTCAAGAAGTTTGTCTCCTTTATTTACTTTTTGTCCTGTGTAATTCACAAAAAGGTTTTCGATCCATCCACTTACCCGAGCATTTATTTGATATTCTTTTCTTTCATCCACTGTAAATACAGCATTAGTTAAAATTGAAGGATTCAGTGCACGTTTTTCAATCAAAGTTAATTTTAAGTTCATATTTTGTTGAACTGTTGGATCAATTGTAACAACACCGGCTCGAGAAGCTTCATCTGCATAAACCGGTACTAAGTCCATTCCCATTTTTGATTTGCCGGGTTGATCGTAAATCTCATTCGGGTCCATCGGTGCAACCCAGTACAATATTTCACGTTCACCATTTACAGAAGTCGTTTCGGTGTTTTTAACCGGAGTTAATTTCATTCCGCAAATGGGACAGTTTCCGGGTTCTTCTGAAATTATGTCAGGATGCATCCCGCAAGTCCATAATTGTTTTTCTTCTGAAGTTATCTCTTTGAGATGTTTATTTTCTTTTATAAAATTTTGATAAATAATAAATCCCGCAAGAATTATGACTGCGGCAATCAAAATCTTATTTAATAGTTTTACATTCATTATATATCTCCTAAACTTATCGTGCTTGCTTTAAGAAATTAGAACCGGTTAAATATTCAACTTGTGCAATTTCTTGTAGGTAATCTGTTCTAATTTTATAAAGGTCTATTTGTATGCTCAGCAATTTGTTTAATGCATCTGCCACATTTATAAAATCAATTTTATTTACTTGATAACTTGCCAAAGCTGAATTGAAATTCTCTTCGGCCTGAATCAAAGATGCATTCTCGATTAACTTTTCTCTTTCAATAAGGTATTTAAGTTTTGCTGCAGATGTTTCTAGTGAAATTCTCAACATTTGCAGATTATTTTGGTACTGTTCATCATACAATTGCTGAAGTGAAACCGCTTCACTAATTTTTGCAGATTTTTTACCGCCGTAATTGATCGGTAGTTTTATACCCAGTATCACCGAAAAGAAATCATTTAAATCAGTATTCGTTGCGGCAATTTCATCTCTTTGTGAATACTGAAGTGTTAAATTGAAGTCAGGATAAAATTCGTACTCGGATAGTTCTTGCATTTTTAATGCTTTATTTTTCATTAGCTGAATTTGGGCAAGTGCAGGTTTGTTACTCTTCGCGATTATTAACAATGAATCGGTCACCGGTATATCGAAAAAATAAGTTGGTTCTAATCCAAGAGACTCAATATGTGAATTCGAATTTTGAAAGAGTAATGCATTAAGTGTGCCGAGTGCAATTTGTTCTTGCGACTGCATTTCAAATAAAGCATCATCTAACTTTGAGAGTTCAAGTTCAATTTTGAAGATATTCTGCTGACTCGCTTCGTTCACTTCATATTTTGTTTGAACAACTTCTTTAATTGTTTTTAACAATTCTTTTGTTGACTCTGTTAGTCGAATTTTTTCGCGAACAAAGGACAACTGAAAAAATGAATTGGCTACCTTCAAGCGAAGTTTGTTTTTCTCTTCTTCAATTTCTTTACGGACAACTTCGATATCTTGTTCAATTACTTCCGAACTTGTTGATAACTTACCTGGGAAGGGGAACGCTTGGCTAAGAGAGACCATTTTCCCGGTCATAGGTTCTTGCGTAAAAGAAAAAGAGTTTACCGGTAAATTCGTTGCGCCGATGGATAAAATCGGATCCGGCAAATTAGAATTTTGAGCCGGTTTTGATTTTGCTGCCTCAAGTTTTGCTTGAAGCATTTTTATATTTGGATTAAGTTCGATTGCTTTTTCAACTAAATGTTCTAAGTAGTCGAATTTATTTTGACCAACCGTATTCGAATTGAAAAACAATGCGAACAATAGAAGAATAATTATTTTGCTTCTCATAGTTCACCTAAATGTTTCAATAAATTGAATAATACCTGATAACTCTTTGGTAGAATAACTACAAAAGAATTAGTACTAATTAGAATTTAAATACGGTATCAGATCAGATAGGATGAAACAGTGATGTAGATAGGAATTTTTCTTTGGTTTTGTATATCGAAAATTATTTCGGAGGAGTACTGACGATCAGTATCGACTAAATCAGTATTTGAAATAACTATCAGCGTGTTTTTATTGAAATCAATTTTATTGCTTAAAAGTACCGAGTTATCAATTTTTTGGAGGCTGTGATCACAATCGCAATTATCTAAGGAAACCGATGAGAAATTAAATAAAGCACAAGTGCTTTCCGGTACAGTTCTGTTGTTTGTTTCACAACAAGAATCTGTTTCATTAGGTTCTTGAACTCGTTCTATTTGTGAGTCATGACAGCATTTTACCGGAAGAGAAAGCCCTGCAAGCACATTCGGTAAGCCTGAAATGAGAAATATTAAAATAAAATATGCTGTTTTTTTATTCAAAATTATCTGTGTTTTCAATAATTATTTTATTTCAACTAACTGATACTTCATAAATATATTAAAAATACATCAAGTCCTCAAATGCTTTATACAGTTTTTTTCAGATTATGTTTCTTTTAGTCGTAAATATTTTTTTCATATATTTGCTCACAATAAATGAAAGGAAGCAATGAAACTTAAACCAACATATATATATCCTGCAGTTATTGTAATAATAATTGCCGTCTTGTTCTTCACTAGTAAATCTGATAATCCTGAGGGTAATTTTCCACAATCGTCACAGCAGGCTATGCCCGATGATGATATTCATAAAGGCATGGGACAAATGTCTGGAGATCAGCCCGGAAAAGGAAATGTAAAAAGTGAAGTATATGAACAAATGGAAGCTATGAAAAAGAAGATCGAAGCTTCACCATCGGATACGTCCACTATGTTTGAATATGCTGACCTGTTGTACGCTGCACACAGACAAGCCGAAGCTCAAACTTACTATGAGAAAATTCTAGCCTTGGACTCAAACAGAACAGATGTATTGACAAAATTGACAGCGATATATTATAACAAACAGGACTTCCAAGCTGCAAATGAAGTTAATGATAAAATAATTTCTCTTGATCCGAATGATCTTTTTGCAAAGTACAATAAAGGTGCAATTGCTGTTAGTTTAGGAGATAGAGAAACAGCAAGAAAAGAATGGACGAATTTAGTCGATAAATTTCCAAACTCTGAAGCGGGGATTACTGCCAAAAGCGCACTTCAAAGATTATAATTTATTCCGGTTGAAATCGATCTTCTCTTTTTAGATTGTTCATAAGATCGTTCATATATTGACCTAAACGTGAATAAAGTTTCTGATGTGCTGAATTAATCTTATCTAAAACCGATGAAAAATTTGAATTAATTTCTTTCGTACCTTTAAGTTTATCAATTGAAGAAGGTACAGCATCGTATTTTTTGAGTTGCTGAATGAATCCTCTTAATTCTGATATAATTGAATGCTTAGCCTCCCATTCTATCATATTTTGAGCAATGTAAAGTTCATCGTAAAGTTTCTTAATATCCCTCATTTCTTTTTTCTTTTCTTCATAAAAAAGGATGTTCTCAAGTGCAATTGCTGTAGTCGCACCGATAGCACTTAAAAATATTTCATCATCGCGTGAAAATCTTTCAGTTCTTTTGTTCAGCACTTGGAATACGCCAACTATTTCGCCTTTTAAATTTTTCATCGGAACACACAATAGACTCGAAGTTTTATAACCGGTCTTCCTATCGAACACTTTATTAAATTTTGGATGACTATACGGATTATCGGTTAAAATTGATCTCCCGGAAACAGCAACTTCGCCGGCAATTCCTTCCGAAAGAGGGAAACGAATTTCAGATACTTTTAATCCTGTCCCTACTTTAGACCAAAGCTCACTTTTAGCTTTGTCCAGAACAAATAATGTAGCTCTATCACATTCCAAAGCTTCGGTCACTAATTTTATAATCGTATTTAGAAGTGTGGTGAAGTCAGTAATGGAGTTTAAACATTTCGACATTTCAAAAAGAATAGATAATTTTTTACTGTCGTTAATTCCGTTTACACCCTCATTTGATTTCTTTTCGGAATCGAATAAAATTTCTCTAACAGAATTGTGAAGTTTTTCAACAGTCAAAGGCTTTGAGATATATTCAGAAACCTTATTTCCGAAAACGATGTTCTTAGTTTCGTTAAAGTATTCAGAAACTATAACTATAGGAACGTTTGGGTTGAGTGAATAAATTCGTTCAATAAATGAGATCTCAGAGATCATTGGGTGATTTATTTCAACAATAATCAAATCAAAATTATGATTTCCCATTTTGGTAAAACCGGTTTCATCTTTGTGTGCAAATTGAATATAAGTATCACCCCGCGAAAGTCCATCGTTATAAATAATGTGATGTTCTTTATTTTCTGTGAAAATTAAAATATCAGATGAGCCTGCAAGCATATAATCCTCAGTTTTATTGGCAATATAAATTCAATCAGTCAAAACAGATGTGATAAAGATGGGATCAATTATCTCAAAATACTGATTAGTGATTTTAATCAATTTGTTTCGTGCTGAATAAATTTCGGAAGCCGGCTTTTGCTGCTGAGAAAATTTCGGTTCATCGGAAAATTTCGATTTATCGGCAGCAACGTAAAAAGGCTTTTTGTAATGGTCAGCTAGGATACTTAATAATTTGCTCCCGACTTTATTTATCACTTTCCCGTCTGGAAGAATTTTATCTGCCCCAATTAAAACCGTGTCACAATCGTACACAAATTCTGGCAGTTGAGCTTCGGTACACAAAGTGACATCAATATTTTGAATTTCACTTAGTTTTTCCGCTAAAATTGCTCCTTCGCAGATGGGGCGTGATTCGGAAATAGTCACTTTAATATCTTTGTTTCGGGAGATAATTTTTATTAAATCATAAATTGTACTACTATTTGAAAGTGTTACAAATGAGTTTTTGTCTTCGAAAATATTTTTATTCTTTGAAAAAATGTTTTCTGCAATTGATAATATTTTTTGAGATTCTAGAAGTAAAAAATCTTTGTCATTATTAGTTGTAAGATAATTTTCTAATTCAATAAGATAATTCTGAATGCTTTGAAATTGGATGAAGTTTTGCTTTAAGTAGGGGATTAACAAACGAAGCTGAGTAATATTATATTGATCTTTAAGAAGTTCCGAATTTAATTTTGATAATAATTCTCTGCTTCCGAGTTGATTATTTTTTATTAAATCAACCAGAGTTCCGGGAATGTCTAAATTATTCACTTCATTAAACTATTTAACAAACTTAAAACCTTTTATCGGTTCACGTAAAGTAAGAACAGGACAGGGTGCTTTGCGAACAACTTTTTCCGCAGTGCTTCCAAATAACAAATGTTCAACTCCGGTATGTCCATGTGTGGCAATAATAATTAAATCAATATCATATTCTGCCGCACTTTCGTTGATCTCCATAAAGGGCTGTCCAACCTTAATTAAAGTTTTAGTTTTAACTCGCTCGCCGATTTCCTGTTTAGCAAGTGAATTCAACTCATTCTCGGCAATTTTTGTCATATCAGCTTCCATCGGAGGAACTGCAACCTGACCCATCGTAAAATCTGCAGGATAAACTTGGGGCTCTACTACATAAACCAAATAAAGTTCGGCATTAAATTTTTCTGCAAAACCGACAGCATATTTTAATGCGTTTTTGGAATAATCGGAAAAATCAATCGGGACTAAAATTTTGTTAATCTCCATCACTCAATTTCTCCTTGTTTTGTTGTAAAACTTTCTGATATAAATCAAAATATTCTTGATTGACTAATCTCAAGCGCAGTGCAAGAATTTTTGAAATTCCGCGAAGTACTTTTGTTCCTTGTGTAGGATTTCGATCGATAAATTCATCCAAGTCAGGTTTAAAGATAACTGCGGCGCTGGTTTCTTTGGTCGCAATTGCAGAGGCAGATCTAGTATCGTCTTCAAGTAAAGCCATTTCGCCGAAAAAATCTCCTCGTTTAAAAACTGCTAAATTGTGGCTGACTCCTAATTCATCGGAATGTTTTATTAAAACTTCGCCTTCGCGAACGATAAATAAGCCTATTCCGGGATCACCTTGAAGAAATAGATGTTCGTTCACTCCATACACTCTATTGTGTATCAATTCTATAACTTGATCGATATATTTTGACTTTAAGTTTTCGAATGGAGGCATAGATTTTAAGACTGTTGCCAAATCTTCTTTTTCGGTGGGAGCCTTAAACAAATTCACCCAAAAATTCATACTTCCCTTTGGAGCCGCGTTAATCATTTAATACCTCAGTACCTCAGTTGAATAATCCTTGTTCTGCAACACGCCAAATTTTTTGACATGGGAATTTATTTTCGTACAATGCTCTTCCAATAATTACCGAATCAATACCAAATATACTTGCCTCCTGAACCTTTTTCAAATCTGAATACCCTGCAATTCCACCTGAATGCGTTATCTTTAATCCGGTTTCTTCTGCAATGCTTTTTGAAAGTTCAATATTCGGACCTTCCATTGTACCGTTTCTATTTACATCTGTAACAATTAGCCGTTCGACTCCAATTTCCTTTAAATGTTTGGCATAATCGATAGGGATAAAATTCGTTTTGTGCGACCTTCCATGAATTACAATATTATTATCCTTGACATCGATTGCAGCAGCAATTTTCTTTGGACCGAATTCATCTAATATTTTTACAAATTCCTTTTCATTGTCAATAATTAGAGTTCCGATTACAAGACGAAATATTCCAAGTTCGAGTGCTTCTTTAGCATCATTAAAATTTGAAATTCCACCGCCTAATTCGACAGGAATAACCACAGATTCGCATATTTCACCGATCAACCGAAAATTTTTATGAGAATGGGAATGGGAATTATTAAAATCTACAACATGGATGCATTTTGCATTCTCAGCTCTCCAAATCATAGCCATTTCAACCGGATTATCGCCGTAGTTATTACAGTTCAGCTCAGGAATTCCCTTAACGACTCTAACCGTTTTTCCGTCTTTAATGTCAATAGAGGGGATTACTAAAATACTACTCATTCTTCATTAATTTTTTAGTACTAAATTAAGATAAGTAATGGACGTATAAAACAAAAACATAATATAACGGTACAAAATATTTTCTAGAATTTACTTTTTTTACTTGTAAGAAGTGAAAATGTGATTATGGCTTGTTTTCTTGACTTTTCAAGGCAATATCGTCATATTTCCGAATATGAGAAGAGATTTTATACTTCGTACTAGTGAAAGCGATACCTTAGAAATTACTTCTTATGGTTACGAGAATTTTGAAAGTGGAAATTGTATAATACATGTACACGGATTCAAAGGATTTAAAGATTGGGGATTTAATCCTTTTTTAGCACAATTTTTTGCAAAGAAAGGTTATTTTGTAATTACATTTAATTTTTCTCATAACGGAATCGGTAAAAATCCTCTTGAATTCACTGAACTTGAAAAATTTGCCGAAAACACATTCTCCCTTGAGGTTAATGAATTAAAAGAGATTATTAATTGTTACAAATCCAATTTTTTCGGTAAAATAGGTAAAAATAAAATAGGTTTATTGGGTCATAGCCGCGGAGGCGGAATTTCTATCCTCAACGGAAATCATAAGAATGTAAATTGTATTGCTGTTTGGGCATCTGTAGCAACTTTTGAAAGGTATGGATCAAAACAAGTTGAAGATTGGAAGAATAAAGGTTTTGTTGAAGTAATAAATACTAGAACCAATCAAGTTATGCGCATGAACCGTACATTGGTTGAAGATCTAAGAAATAACAAAGATAATTTGGACATACTTAAATCGGTGAAAAATTTAGATAAACCGCTTTTAATAGTCCACGGTAAAGAAGATCTTGCCGTTCCAATTAAAGAAGCAAAAATGTTGTTTGAGGCTGCGGATAAAACTAAAAGCGAATTATATATTATTGATGCAACGGGACATACTTTTAACGCGGCTCATCCATTTGACGGATCAAATCCAAAATTAGACTTAGCTCTAACAAAGACTAAAGAATTTTTCGATATAAATTTAAATTAGCGAGGAAATTATGCACAAAAAAGAAGCTGTAAAGAAATTACCGTTATTAGGTTCAATTTCGGTATTGACAGGATCTTCCGTATTCTGGATATCAGTATTTGCTATCTTAACATTTTTAGCAGCACAAATCACAGTCCCGGTTAAACCCGTTCCATTTACATTGCAGACAATGCTCGTTCTTTTAGCTGCTGCATTTTTAGGCGCAAAAAATGGAGCAATTAGCCAGGTTACTTATTTGACAATGGGAATAATTGGATTACCGGTTTTTGCCGCATTCAATTTTGGACCAGCAACTTTATTTGGACCGACAGGCGGCTATCTTTTATCATTTCCGGTTGCGGCTCTTATTGTTGGATATCTTATTGAAAAATTTGAGGGAAAACTAGCAGTCTTCCTTTCTATGCTATTGGGAAATGCACTTATCCTATTGATTGGATCGATATTTCTTGCATCTTTTTTCAACGGAAATTTTGGAGAAGCATTTATTTCGGGAGCAGCAATATTTTCAGTATGGGGATTAATTAAAGTAGCTGCTGCTGCAAGTCTTTATATAGCTCTATCAAAGCGATTTCCTAAATTACCTTCATAAAGAAAGAAATAAATGGAATTAAAAAATATAATATTCATTTTAGTTTTTGTTGTTTCATTCGGACTCCTATTCTTAAGTCTGAAAAAGAAATTCGGCTATCTTAAAATTGGACAGAAAGAAAACAGACTTAATAGAATTGGAGAAAGAATAAAAAATGTGTTTTCGATTGCAATTGCTCAAACAAAAATTTTCCGGGATCCGGTTGCAGGACCGCTGCATGCAATTATTTTTTGGGGATTTTTATTGTTTCTTGCTGCCGTATTAGAGGCAATTCTTCAAGGATTTTATTCCGGATTTTCTCTCGAATTTCTTGGACCATTTTTTAGCTTAATAACAATTGTCCAGGACCTTTTCGGAATTCTAGTACTTCTTGCCGTATTGTTCGCACTTTTTAGAAGATATATTTTAAAAATTCCACGTTTAGATGTTGGGAAAACCGGTCTAATTGATGCAACTGTTATTCTGGGCTTAATTCTGTTGGTAGTCATATCAATGTTTGGTCAAAATTCTGCACATGTAGCATCAAATAATTTCGTATTAGCTGATTTTGAAATCAGACCTATTTCTGCACCTTTGGCGAAATTATTTTTTCCCGAAGCCACCTCTTCAGCTGTTGTTGTATATGATTTCTTTTGGTGGATGCATATTCTGGTCGTATTTGCTTTTATGAATTTTCTGCCATATTCAAAGCATTTCCACGTTATTACATCAATTCCTAATGTGTTTTTCCGAAAACTTGATGATGAAAAATTTAATGTAAAGCCACTCGATTTGGAAGATGAAAATGCTGAGCAATTTGGGGCTGCTGATATAGAGCATCTTACTTGGAAACAATTATTTGATGGTTACGCTTGTACAGAATGTGGAAGATGCACATCTGTATGTCCGGCTGCAAACACCGGAAAACTTCTTTCACCTCGAAAGATTATTGTTGATATTAGAAGGAGAGTTGAGGAAAAAGCTCCATTAATTCAAGCTGGTGTTGAAGAGCAGGCTGGTGTTTTGGATAAGACTCTCATACATGATTACATCACAGATGAGGAATTATGGGCTTGTACAACTTGCAATGCGTGTGTTTATGAATGTCCTGTCACAATTGAACATCTTGATACAATAATCGATTTAAGAAGAAATTTGGTTTTAATGGAATCACAATTTCCTCCGGAACTAAACACAGTATTCAAAAACTTAGAAACGAACTTTTCACCTTGGGCATTCAATTCACAAGATAGAGCAAACTGGGCTGAAGGTCATGACGTTAAAACAATGTCTGAGGATAATGATACAGAATATTTATTCTGGGTTGGTTGTGCAGGTTCGTTCGACAGCAGATATCAAAAAGTTTCTCAAGCTATTGTGCAACTTTTCAATAAAGCGGGAGTTGATTTTAGAATTTTAGGTACCGAAGAAAAGTGTAACGGTGATACTGCAAGAAGATTAGGTAATGAATACCTTGCCCAGATGATGATGCAGGAAAACATTGAGACACTGAACGGTTACAAAGTAAAAAAAATTGTTACAGGATGCCCGCACTGCTATAATTCGATTAAAAACGAATATCCGCAATTCGGTGGAAATTTTGAAGTTTATCATCACAGTGAAATTCTTCAAGATTTAGTGAAATCGGGCAAAATTCAGTTTAAGGATGAAAATGAAAAAAATAGTGTAACTTTTCACGATTCATGTTATCTTGGAAGATATAACGGAATCTATGATGAACCACGGGATTCAATTTCCAAAATCAATGGAATTAATCTCGTTGAAATGGAAAGAAACAAAGATAAAGGTTTTTGCTGCGGCGCCGGAGGTGGGCGAATGTTCCTTGAAGAAACTGAGGGCACAAGAATCAACGAGGAAAGAACCCGCGAAGCACTTGAGACAAACTCGGACACAATCGCTTCCGCTTGTCCTTTTTGTATGACGATGTTGAACGACGGTGTTAAATCATTCGGAAAAAACGAAGAAGTTGCTGTTAAAGATATTGCCGAAATTATTCTTGAAAAATCAAAATAATTCATCAACATTAAGGGAGGTCTTATGAGTCAAAAATATTATGAATTAATCGAGTACTTAAAAAGTCTTGAGCCAGATGTCCAGAAGTTTTATGAGAAAGGACAATCTGCTGCCGGGACACGATTCCGTAAGGGATTAAGCGAAGTTAAAAAACTCGCTCAAGATCTTCGAAACGAAGTTCAGGACTTAAAAGCTCAAAGAAAAACTGAGGGCTGATATTTCCTCAAATTTTTTAATCAAGGCTGAATATTCTTATTCAGCCTTTTTTTTATTTACTTAAGAAAAATTACTAATGCTGAAAATATTTTATTTAATTTATCTTTGGTTGATTGCGGTTCCATTTAATCAATCAGATCAGAAACTTGAATTTGCTCGAGATTCTAAGAATACTTATTCAAAAGTCACTTTTAGTGCAGTAGGCGATATTATGTGCCATTCCACTCAATTTAATTATGCTTTTTTGCCTCCCGATAGTTTCGATTTCGATCCTGTCTTTGAGTACGTCAAGCCGATTCTTTCCAGCACTGATTTTACAATGGGCAACATAGAAACAGTTTTTGCCGGTAAAAAAAGAAAATATTCTGGATATCCTTTATTCAATTCACCAGATGAATTTATGCAGAGTTTGAAAAATAGCGGATTTGATCTTCTTTTTTCGGCGAACAATCATGCTCTTGATAAAGGAAAGTCCGGACTTTTAAGAACTATTAAATTAGCGGATTCGCTTGGTATAAACATCAGCGGAACATACATTTCTCAAAGGGACAGGGATTCACTTAGGATCCGGACAATTAATAATATTTCGTTTGGTATATTAAGTTATACTTACAGTTTAAATGGATTTTCTCTTCCCAACGGTGAAGATCACCTTATTTCACAAATTGATAAGGAGAGAATTCGAAAAGAAATAAATTCTTTAAAGGAATCAAATGTCGATTTGGTTATGATCTATTTTCATTTTGGGGATGAATATAATATTGAACCATCACCATATCAACGTGATATTGTAAATTTTACAATCGCAAAGGGCGCTGATATTATTATTGCCAGTCATCCTCACGTGCTCCAGCCGGTTGAAATGTTCAAACCTGTAAATAGTAAATTGGATTCCGGATTTGTTGCATATTCGCTTGGTAATTTTGTTTCAAATCAAAGATGGAGATATTCAGATTGCGGGATTATCCTAAATTTTGAAGTGACAAAAAAGGATACTGACAATTCATTAACACTTTCCGGGTTAAATTATATCCCTTTTTGGGTATTTAAGGGAAAAATTAAAGAGAAATCGCAATATAAATTAATTCCTTCTGAAATAGCACATTGGAATGATTATCCGGATTTTTTATCTGAAAAGGATATCAAACTTATCAAAGAATCATTATCTGATACTAAGAAAATTGTTGAATCAAAAACATCATCGATTAAACAAATTAGATTGGAGAATTACTTCAATCTATTTCCTATAAGCTATGGTTTGTGAATATAACTCTAATATTATGCTCTCAGTATTAAATAAAAATAATATTATTTTTCACCACTTTTTAAACCACTCTATTGCATAGTTGATTAGTTAATGGATAAAATTCAAATAGCATTTTTTTTCGTTTCGGGTTTTTTTATTTCGAGACTTGTTATAAAATACAAATTACCCGAAGTAATAATGGATTATCTATTCAGCGAAAAACATTACTCTGCTTCAAAGATTCTTATTCATTTGATATTTCTTGCCTCGCTTCTTTCATTTTTCATTCCAAATGTTATAGCGGTATTAACACTGCTTCCTCTCATTAATTTGATTCTTAAAACATATGAGGGAACTAGTAGTGAAATAAGAAAAATGGCAACAATGCTTTCGCTTGGGGTTATGTATGGAGCAAATATAGGCGGAATGGGATCAGTGACCGCAACTCCCGCAAACGGAATTCTAGTAACATTTTTGTTATTCAAAGATGTCGCAGGTTCCGGCAGTATTACATTTTCAACTTGGTTGATCTGGGGAGTTCCACTTGTAGTGATTTTCTCCTTTGCTTCGTGGGTTCTTTTATTGATAATGTTCCGACCCGGAAAAGCAAGTTTACATATGAAGGATCTAATTATTGAGACACCAGAGACAAGGGGAATAAAATTCAAGTTAACGATTCTTTTAACATTTCTTTATTTCATCTCATCATTGATTCTTTCGGCAATAATGATCTATGAAACCGAACATCAAACAACGATTTTGGTTATAACCGGACTTTTTACCTTAATATTCTCGCTCTTTCTTTTTCTTTTTCCAGTTAAAAATGGAGAGGGGAGTACAAGCATGCTGAAAGTAAAAGATTGTTTCACGGATTTACCAAAAAAAGGGTTTTTATTCGTAGGAGTTTCGATCTTAATTGCTCTTCTTTTGTACGCGTTGAATATTCAAGAGGATTTCTCCCAATTTGTTAATGAAATTCTTCCTAAAGAACTGCCGGTTTTTACAATTCTATTTTTACTTGCTATTATAACAACATTCTCAACAGAACTTATAAGCAACACAGCCGTTCAGCTTAGTCTATTTCTCATCATTGGTACGATGGCTAATCTTATTGGATTCGCAGCAATTGAAGGAATGATTATTATTACACTTTCAAGTACTTGTGCGTTTATGAGTCCGATTGCAACCGGAGTCAACGGTCTAGCCTTTGGAGGTGTACCAAACGTTTCGCTTTCAAGGATGATAATTGCGGGTTTCTTCATGAATCTTTTGGGAGCTGTTTTGATAACACTCTGGGTAACACAAATAGCATCACTTACGTTTTAAAATTTAATCACCTTTCATCCTCAATAAGCCACTCTTCAGCTAAATCCTCATCGATTGATGTAATAAATCTTGATGGTTTTGCAAAAGTAAATCCTGAACGCCGATCAAAAATATGCATCGGATAACTAACATATAAATTCTGTTTTGCTCTCGTCGAGGCTACGTACATCAGTCTTCTTTCTTCTTCAAGAGAATCAAGATTATTTATGGCTTGTCCGGATGGGAAAAATCCTTCCATGGCATGAATAATAAAAACAGTGTGCCACTCGAGTCCCTTAGCGGAATGGATTGTCGAGAGAACAAGTTTTTCACTTTCTTTATCTTCTTCTGTTATGTCCACAACGCTGTCCTCAGGAGGATCAAGAGCCATATCAGCCAGAAATGAATCAAGTGATCTATATTGTTCCGAAATATTCAAAAACATATCTAAATCTTTTTGACGTTTATTATAGTCGTCATATTTATTTTTAAAAAATGGCTGATAATATTCTACGATTAATTCTGCTCTTTCGAGAGGAGTTAATTTACTTTTATTTGCTTTATTCAATACAGTTAGCAGATCAACCATAGCATTTTTCATACCGGATTTAACGGGCAAATCGGGTTCGAAAATTTTTGTTTTAGGAAGATTTAAAAGTACATCAATAATTTTTTGTGCTGTTTTTGGACCAATACCTTCGTGAAGCAATAAAATTCTGTACCAACTTACAACATCTCTGGGGTTTGAGATTATTCTTAAAAATGAAATCACATCCTTGATATGTGCAGCTTCAACAAATTTCATTCCTCCAACTTTAATAAAAGGAACATTTGCTTTTCCAAGTTCAATTTCCAAATCGAAAGAAAAAAATGATGAACGAAAAAGCACGGCTATATCACTTAACGGCACTCCTTCTTCACGCAGTTCAAGAATTCTTTCAACAATAAATCTCGATTGCATGTTCTCGGTAGCTGCAGAAATTATTGCCGGAAGTTCTCCGCTTCCCTTTCTTGTGAAAAGATGTTTTGGATATTTTTCAATTGCGGCATCGATAATTTTATTCGCGAAATTAAGTACTTCTTGAGTGCTTCTGTAATTTTCTTCCAACTTTATCAGTTTACTTCCTGGGAAAATTTTTTGGAATTCCATTATGTTTTTAA
Organism: uncultured Melioribacteraceae bacterium; assembly: GCA_964499285.1. Lineage (GTDB taxonomy): Bacteria > Bacteroidota > Ignavibacteria > Ignavibacteriales > Melioribacteraceae > JAGFIY01. Next base: position 50,346 of record CAZCLA010000005.1, on the reverse strand, counting down.
AATTAGCACCACGAAAGGAATAAATTGATTGCGAATCATCACCAACGACCATCACATTATTATTGAATTGCGTTAGACCTTTTACAATATCACTCTGAAGTTTATTTGTATCTTGATATTCATCGACCATCACAAATTTGATCTTCGCCAACAAAGCTTTAGCAGCAGGGGGATTATTGAATAACAATTGGCTAAGTTTGAGAAGAAGATCATCGTAATCAAGCAGATTATTTTTTTCTTTATAAGAAACAAAATATTTTTTTACCTCATCAATTTCTGTGACAAATTCTGCAAAGTGAGGATAATCTTCTTCTAATATCTCTTGAATGTTACGCTCCGTGTTAACCGAAAGACTTAAAATTTTATATATAGTAGATTTATTTGGGAAGCGTTTTTTGTATTTATCAAAATTAAGTTGAGCTCTAATTAAATTAATCACATCTTCGCTGTCTCCCTGATCGAGAATTGTAAACGAAGAATCAAGATTTATTGCTTTTGCATATTTTCTTAGAGATAAATTTGCAAATGAATGGAAAGTGCCACCGTTAATTTTTGAGCATCGGTCATCAAGAAGAATTGCAGCACGATTCATCATTTCCCTTGCAGCTTTTCTTGTGAATGTTAAAAGTAGAATTGACTGAGGATCAAATCCCAATTCCACGAGGCGCGCGACACGATATACTAATGTCCGGGTTTTCCCAGTGCCAGCTCCGGCAATTATTAAATAACTGCCTTCAACAGCACAAGCAGCTTTATATTGTTCGCTATTAAGTTGCTGTTCGTAATTAATAGAAAAACGAACACCATCATATGGTGCTCGTTCTGCTTCTTTATTGTAGGTTCCTTTTAGTCTATATTTTTTTGCCATACATATTTCTTAAGGCAAGCGGTTTTTGAAGAATTTCGCTGAAAATAAAATATTCTCTTAGAGTTTCTGGATTTGAGATTTTATCAATAAAGTACGAGGTCCGTTGGTCTTCAATTTTTTTTAGTGTGGGAGATTCCAATTTTATTGTTTGCTGAAGGGGTGTTTTCTTTTTTGTTTCAGGTTCAATATATTCTTTGTTTAACTGCGCTATTTTTCTTTCCGTATAATCCCTTGTAGTTGCTTCGTCAACAAAAGCTTTAAGTGAATCTAAAAAACTTTCTTGACTCGCTGTCTCAACCTCAGGTTCATAGTGTTGCGTTTCTTGAAGTGGGTCCTCAAATGGCACTATGTTTTTCTTTTTTAGCTCAGCACTTTTCTTGGCATCAGAATTCTTTTTCTTTTTACCAAAAAGTGAGCTGAATATTCCAAAAAGAATAAACAGAATAACGAGAATATCTTCAAAACTATTCATCTGATTTCTTATCTTTTCCTTGTTCTGGCTTTGCTATGGTGTTTCGCATATCGGTATCAGCTTGAATATTGCGAAGATTGTAATAATCCATCACACCCAAATTCCCCGAACGAAAAGCTTCTGCGATTGCTTTTGGAATTTCTGCTTCTGCTTCCACAACTCTAGCGCGCATTTTAGAAACTTCTGCTATCATTTCTTGTTCAGTTGCAACAGCAGCTGCTCTTCTTTCTTCAGCCTTTGCTCTCGCAACTTTTAAGTCAGCTTCTGCTTGATCTGTTTGAAGAATCGCACCAATGTTTGTTCCAACGTCAACATCGGCTATATCGATAGATAAAATCTCGAAAGCTGTTCCGGCATCAAGTCCTTTTGCAAGAACTACTTTTGAAATGCTATCGGGATTTTCAAGCACAGCTTTATGAGTATTGCTTGAACCGATTGTAGAAACGATTCCTTCACCGACTCTGGCAAGTATTGTTGCTTCTCCTGCACCTCCGACAAGTCTTTCGATATTTGCGCGAACTGTTATTCTTGCAACTGCTTTTAATTGTATACCGTCCTTTGCGACAGCAGCAACCATCGGGGTTTCAATCACTTTAGGCAGAACAGACATTTTCACTGCTTCCAACACATCTCGGCCTGCCAAATCGATTGCAGCAGCTTTTTCGAAAGAAAGTTCAAGATTTGCTTTGTTTGCGGAAATAAGTGCATTAACCACCTTTGTAACATCTCCTCCCGCAAGATAATGCGCTTCCAATTTGTCAGTTTCAACAGGAATACCGGCTTTGCTCGAAGAAATTAGGTTTCGAACAATGATGAATGGTGAAACCTTTCTTAGTCTCATACCGACTAAGTCTTTGAAAATTCTTAATTTAACACCGGAAAAATATGCCGTAATGAAAAGCCCGATCGGCACAAAGTACATAAAAAGTATTATAAAAATTATGACGGCAATAATAATCACAACTGAAAGTCCGGTTATACCATCCATTTCAAACCCCAAATTATAATTTGTAAAATTGTTCTAAGTAGTCCGTAACATAAAAAAATGAGAAGTATATTACAATATAAGCATCATTAATAACAAATGAATGGAAACACTTGTCTAATAGATACTTGGTATTTCCTTGATTGACGAACAGCGAGTGTTTATATTGCAAATGAAAAATGTAATACACGAATAATTAGTTTCAAAAATAGAGGTAAAATAATGGAAGGAAACTTTTCTGAAAGAGTTCAGGAAGTAATAAGACTCAGCAGGGAAGAGGCATTAAGACTCGGACATGATTATATTGGGACAGAACATCTTTTGCTTGGAATAATTCGAGAAGGTCAAGGCGTTGCGGTGAAGATTTTAAGAAATCTTGGTTGCGATCTTGTTCAATTAAAAAAAGCGATTGAGGATACTGTAAAGAATTCCGGCGGTACTTTAACGATTGGAAATATACCATTGACAAAACAGGCAGAAAAAGTATTAAAGATTACTCAAATAGAATCGAAAATTTATAAATCTGACGTTATTGGAACCGAACATATTCTTCTTTCTTTGTTAAGAGACGAGGATAATATTGCCACACAAATTATGGTTCAGTTCAACGTAAATTATGAAAGTGCCAGAGCAGAATTAAATACAATACTCAGCAGTGGTAAGAGTCAATCACAACAAAGCTTTCAGCCCGGTGGTTTTAAACGACCCGAGAAAACAAAAACACCCGTTCTTGATAATTTTGGACGAGATCTTACAAGACTGGCAATAGAAGATAAACTTGATCCTGTTGTTGGCAGAGAAAAAGAAATTGAAAGAGTAACCCAAGTTTTAAGTAGAAGGAAGAAGAATAATCCAGTATTAATTGGTGAACCCGGTGTCGGTAAAACAGCAATTGCTGAAGGATTAGCCATCAGAATTGTGAACCGAAAAGTACCGAGAATTCTGCAGGATAAAAGAGTTGTTACTCTTGATCTAGCAGGACTTGTTGCTGGGACAAAATACCGTGGTCAATTTGAAGAGAGAATGAAAGCACTGATGAATGAACTCGAAAAAGCAACCGATATAATTCTCTTTATCGATGAACTTCATACAATTGTAGGTGCTGGAGGAGCCTCAGGTTCTCTGGATGCCTCAAACCTTTTTAAACCTGCACTAGCTCGCGGCGATATCCAGTGTATTGGTGCTACAACTCTTGATGAATATCGTAAATATATTGAAACTGACGGTGCTCTTGATAGAAGATTCCAAAAAGTGATGGTTGATCCTCCGTCTGTTGATGAAACAATAAAAATACTTGAATATATAAAATTTAAGTATGAAGAACATCACAGAGTTAAATATTCTGAGGATGCAATAACTTCTGCCGTTACTTTAAGTGAACGATATATTACCGATAGACACCTGCCTGATAAAGCAATCGATGTGCTTGATGAAGCCGGTTCAAGAGTTCATATGGGAAATTATACGGTTTCTGATGAAATTCTTGAGCTTGAAAGTAAAATTGAAGACATAAAAAAACATAAAATTAATGTTGTAAAACAGCAGGATTATGAAGAAGCCGCAAGGTTGAGAGATAAGGAACGGCATCTTCAATCTGATCTCGAAATTGCTAAAAGGGAATGGGAAGCAAAAACAAAAGACTTAATATACGATGTTTCGGATGAGGATATTGCCACCGTAGTTTCTATGATGACAGGTATTCCAGCCACACGTGTGGTTCAAGCTGAGTCAGAAAAATTATTGAAGATGGCAGACTCTTTGAAAGAGAGAATTGTCGGGCAGGATGAAGCAGTTACTCAACTATCGAAAGCAATTAGAAGGACCCGAGCCGGATTAAAAAATCCTAAACGACCAATTGGCAGCTTTATTTTCCTTGGACCAACAGGCGTTGGTAAAACTGAACTTGCAAAAGTGTTAGCAAAGTATTTATTCGATTCTGAAAATGCACTTATACGAATTGATATGAGCGAGTATATGGAAAAATATTCTGTTTCGAGGCTCGTAGGCGCACCTCCGGGATACGTAGGTTTTGAGGAAGGCGGTCAACTCACAGAGAGAGTAAGAAGAAAACCTTACTCTGTCGTTCTTTTCGATGAGATCGAAAAAGCACATCCTGATGTTTTCAATATTCTTCTTCAAGTTCTGGATGATGGGCTTCTTACAGATAGTCTTGGAAGAAGAGTTGACTTCAAGAATACCATCATCATTATGACGTCAAACGTTGGAACAAAAGAAATTAAATCAACCGGTGGTTACGGATTTAGTGGTGAATCAATTTCGGATAAATATGAAAATTTGAAAAATACCGTTGAAGATGCGATGAAAAGGTTGTTCAATCCGGAATTTCTGAATCGCGTCGATGAAACAATCGTATTCAGAAATCTTGAACTTGAAGATATAAAACAGATCATAAAGATCGAGATGAAAGATCTTATTAAGAATCTTAAAGAAAATAAACTTGAAATTGAACTCGACAAAGATGCAGAAGACTTTATTGCCGAAAAAGGATTTGATCCCAAATTTGGAGCACGTCCATTAAGAAGAGCGATTCAGCAGTATGTTGAAGATCCGCTTGCTGAAGAACTTCTGCTTAATCATTTTGATGAGAACAGTAGAATAATTGTGAAAAGAAAGAAGGACACTGAGGAACTATACTTCGTTCAGGATGAATCCAGTGAATCGGCAAAAGCTGAAGAAGAAAAAGAAACCGACGGGAATTAATTTCCTAAAATATTTTTTAAAAATGCCCTTTTACAGGGCATTTTTTTTATACAAAGATTAAATTTATGTTTCTAATAAAAAAATGGTGTGGTATGAAAAAGATTATTTTTTTAACTCTACTTTGGACATCATTTAGTTTTGCTCAGATCAGTTTTGATGAATATTTTTTGGACAAAACCTTGCGACTTGATTTTTTCCATACAGGTGATCAAACGACTGAAATAATTTCACTGGACGAATTGATAGAGGAACCATTTTGGGGTGGATCAAAAATAAATCTAATTGATATCTTCGGTTACGGAAATTATAAATTTGAAGTCCGAGATTCTTCAACTAACTCCTTAATTTATTCCAGAGGATTTTCGACATTATATCAGGAATGGCAGACAACAGCAGAATCAAAATCAGTTGTTAAATCGATGTCAGGAACAATTATTTTTCCTTATCCGAAGCATACTGTAATTGTCGAGATATTCAGAAGAGAGAGAAACGGTAAGTTTTCTTCAAAATTTATTTATTCGATTAATCCGAACAACTATTTTATTAGGAAAGGATTAGACAATCCTAAAGAAGTTTATGAGGTTCACATAAGTGGAGATCCTTCGGAATCGTTGGATATTTTATTCCTACCCGAAGGCTACACAAGAGAAGAAATGGAACTTTTTAAGGCTGACTGTCAAAGATTTGCGGGATATTTATTTGAATACGAGCCTTTCTCAGATTATAAAGATAAAATTAACATACGTGGAATTCTTTCACCTTCAATGGACGCTGGATCGGATATTCCTGCCAATAAAAGATGGAACAATACACTTCTGAACTCAAGATATTATACGTTTGACAGCGAGAGATATTTGATGACCCAGGATTACAAAAAGGTATGTGATGTCGCGGCAAATGCTCCTTATGATCAAATTTATATCCTAGTTAATTCCGATAAGTACGGCGGAGGTGCAATCTACAATTATTATTCGCTTTGCATCACAAAAAATCCGATGGGTAAGGAAGTTTTCATTCATGAATTCGGACATGGTTTTGCAGGATTGGCAGATGAATATGTAGATCCATATACTTATGAAGAATTTTATCCGCTCGACGTTGAACCTTGGGAACCGAACATTACTACTTTAGTAGATTTTGAAAGTAAATGGAAAGATATGCTCGATGAAAATACCCCGATTCCGACCCCCGCAACTGAAGATTATAAGGATAAGGTTGGAGTTTATGAAGGAGGCGGTTATGTTGCAAAAGGTGTATATCGTCCGACCCAAAATAGTATAATGAGAGTGCTATCCGACCCCGGATTTAATGAGGCATCAAAAGATGCAATTGAAAAACTATTAAAATTTTATACAGAATAATTTATGGAACAAAGAAAACTATATAAAACGCTTGATTCGGTTGCATCGCAAAAGTTTAATTCCGAAAAAGATCTCCTATTCCGGGTTGTTCAAAAACTAGTTGAGGACGATCAAATAAATGTAAGCGGCGGAAGAATTTGGAAATTAAATAAGACTGAAAAAGCATATCAACTCATTTTTCAGACTTCCAAAAATCAGAAATTACAGCCAAATTTTACAATAAAAATTCAAGATTATCCCGCTTTTGATGAAGTTGCAAAATATAGGACAGTTTTGTCAAGCGAAACGAATTTGGCTTTACAGCAGAAAGGGATATATAATTATTCCGCTAGCGGTGTTGGTCCACGCGTTCTAATAGATGGAACAAAATATTATGATTATATAATTGCACTCCATTCTGATGATATTAAAGAAGATTTGAGATATATACTTAATATCGTTGCGACTGTTCTTACATCAAAATTAAAAGAAAGGTGGCTTGCAACCACTAATAAATCAATTCAGGAGGATATTGATAAAGCTAAACAGCTTCAGAGAAGTATTCTTCCTGAGCACGAATTTACATTTCACAATTACGAGCTTTTTGGTATTACACTCCCAGCCGAAACACTTGGCGGTGATTTCTTCGACTATATTCAAATCGGATACGATGAAGAGCGATGCGGAGTGGTGTTAGGTGATGCCGCATCAAAAGGAATAAGTGCTGCCGCTGAAGCCATGTATATTTCAGGTGCACTGAGGATGGCTTGCTCATTTCAGCTGAAAATATCGCCAATGATGAATATGCTAAATCAACTTATAAATAAAATTTTCAGTGACGACAGATTCACAACACTTTTTTACGGAGAATTATCAAACGATAAAAAAGGTCTCTTCTTATATTCAAATGCCGGTCATAATCCACCGATTTTTGTTCATAAAAGTGACGGTAAAATTCAGATGCTTGATCCGACTGGTCCGCTCTTGGGCCCAGCACCTAACTCTAGATTTGAAACAGATAGTATAAATTTTGAGAAGGGAGATGTTTTAGTTATATATTCGGATGGGATTACCGAAGCTGCAAACGAAAGCTATGAACTATATGAAGAAGAGAGATTGAAAGACGTGATCAAAAAGAATATGGATCTATCACCGAAACAATTAACTTATACGATCCTTGACGATATTCAAAAATTTTGTGCGAACGGTTCAAAATATCAAGACGATAAATCGCTCGTTGTAATTAAAAGGGTGAGATGAGAATGACATTACCTGAAAAAATATTCAATGCGGGAGTCGTAGGTGCCGGCGGAGGTGCGTTTCCGACACACATTAAGGCTAAATCGGAAGTTGAATTTGTAATTGCTAACGGGGCGGAGTGCGAACCGTTGATTCATAAAGATTTTGAGATAATGTTGAACTTCCCGAATGAAATCATTGATGGTATGCTTTTAATGATGGAGCAGACTAAAGCTAAAAAAGGTATTTTTGGGATCAAAGGAAAAAATGTCACCGCAATTGAGGCAATTCAAAATGCTATTGACGAACGGGATGCTAATATTGAGATGTGTGTCCTTGGTGATTTTTATCCTTCCGGCGATGAATATGAACTCGTTTACGAAGCGACAAAAAGACTGATCCCTCCTCACGGAATTCCGCTTGATGTTGGTTGTCTTGTAAATAATGTTGAGACATTTTATAATATCTATCATGCCGAAAAGGAAGAACCTGTAATAAGGAAATTTATTTGTGTCGCCGGTCTGGTTAAAAATCCATCATCATTTTTCGTTGAAGTCGGAACAAGTTTCAAGGATGTAATTGAATTAGCCGGTGGAACAAGTACAAATGATTTCGGAATTTTTGTCAGCGGATTGTTGATGGGGAAGCTTACTTTTGATCCGGAAGAAGTTATCACAAAAGCCACGGCTGGCTTAATCGTACTTCCGCGCAATCATTATCTAATCGATAGAATGAACCGTTCCTACGATGATATGAACAGGATAGGAAAATCTGCTTGTGATCAGTGCACATACTGCACTGAATTCTGTCCAAGATATCTTCTTGGTTATGATGTACAACCTCATAAAGTTATGCGTACACTTGAGTTTACCACATCGGGAAAAGAATATTGGAATCAGTTTGCTGATTTATGCTGTTCCTGTGGACTATGTTCTTTGTATGCTTGTCCTGAAGATTTATATCCTCGAGAAGCCTGCGATCAAAGCAAAGTGCAAATGAGAAATGAAGGATTTAAATACGAACAACAGAAGCCTGTAAAAGTTCATCCCGTAAAAGAGGGGAGGAGAGTTCCGCTAAAACAACTTATGAAAAAACTGAATGTAGAACAGTATGATTCAAAAACTCCATTTAAGGAAATTAGTTTTGAACCCGAGATAGTGAGATTAAAATTAAAACAGCACGCCGGTGCAGCTGCAGCTTCCAAAGTTAAGCTTAATCAATTAGTTGAGAAAGGTCAGATAATTGCTGCCCCGGAAGAAGGAAACCTAGGAGCAAATATTCACAGTTCGGTTACAGGCAAAATATCGAAAATAACGGAAGATTATATAGAAATAAAAAGATAATAGCGAAAGGAAAATAAATGAATTCACTCGGTTTAATTGAAATGACAAGCATTGCAGCCGGAATGCATGCAGCAGATATTATGTTAAAAACTTCTAATGTAGAATTAATTCTATCAAGAACAATCTGCAGCGGAAAATATATGGTTCTTATCGGTGGCGAAGTAGCTGAAGTTCAGTCTGCAGTCGATAATGCTTCAACCTCTGTTGATTATGCAGTGATCGATACTTTTGTGATTCCCAATGTACATCCTGATATCTTTCCCGCTTTGAGTGGACACACAACAGCCAACCAACTTGAAGCTCTTGGAATCATTGAATCCTTCTCTGTCGCTTCGTTGATTGAAGGTGCTGATGCGGCTGTAAAATCTGCCACAGTAAAACTTATTGAAATTCGTTTAGCTATGGCATTGGGGGGAAAAGCATTCTGCACTTTGACGGGAGAGGTTGCTGCAGTTACGAGTGCCGTCGAAGCCGGTGCCGCAAAAATTGGTGAGAAAGGACTCCTTGTTAATAAAGTAGTAATTCCTCAGCCAAGGAAAGAATTGATGAGCGAAATGATATAACTAATCAGAATAGATTTTTTATTATTTCGTACAAACCGACATAAGTGCCCAATGCACTGCCTATTCCGGCTAGAATAAATACTAAAAGAATTCTTAATAATTTATTCGTCCACCATTTCTTAAATTTATTTATGTCGTCCGTAACAGATTGAAATTCCTTGACCATCGGTGGCTTAAAATAAACTTGAACAAAAGCGGCTACATAACCCGCTCCAATTACAGGAGTCAAACTTGTGAAAGGTGCGGAAAGGAAGGAAACCAAAACGGTAAAAGGATGTCCAAACGCCAAAATCGACCCAACTGCACAGGGAATCCCATTTGCCAAAAACCAAAACAGTAGATTATCACCGGCTGCTGAAACACCTTTTGTAACTGCGATATAAGTAATTGCTCCCAATATTAATACAGGAATTCCCCAACCGATAATTTTCAACAAGGGTGATACTTTTGGAATTATTTCGATTTGACTTAAATCATTGTCTTCATTCTTTTCAAGAATTTCTGCTATACCGTTCAAATGTCCTTTCCCAACGACTGCAACAATTTTATCCCCCTCTGATTCTTGAATTTTCTGGGCAAGATACATGTCGCGTTCATCTATTAAAACTTTTTTGAGAACAGGCATTGCTTTTCCAAGTTCGGACATAAGTTCGTTCAATGTATCTTTATCTTTAATCTCCTCGAGTTTTTCTTCGGTTATTTCCTCATGTTCAAAAATGCCTGCAATTCCGGTGAGCATAAATTTCATTTTTTGGAAGAATGACATTGAGTTCCAAGCTCTTCGGAGTGTAATTCTTACATCACGGTCACAAAGTTCAAATGGAATTGAATTTTCTTCTGCCGATTTAGCTGCCTCGAGCAATTCTGTCCCGGGCATTACACCAAGTTTTTCTCCAAGTTTTTTCTGATAACTTGCCAGGAGAATATTAATTAAAAGCGTAGAAAGCTGTTTCTGTTTTATTACTGCCCGGAGATCTAAACTTTCCCATTTTTTCTTTTCAGCAAGTGAAGCATAGCGCTGTTTATCCAACTCAATACAAACGACATCAGGTTTTTCGCCAAATATTACCTCTTTAACAAGTTCAACTGATTTTTGAGATATATGCGCTGTCCCAATGAGTATAAATTGCTTGCCGTTTATAAACTTAACTAATACGTCAGAACCGTAAGTGTTTTCGCTCAATATTTAATTCCTTTTTACAAAATTGAAGTACAAACGTAACAAAATATTTTTAATATTGTATTAACGAAGGAGAGGAATAATGAAATCATCAACTTCCGCCAAAGGTTTAGCTGCTATTGCAGCTGGAATATTGGTTATTGCATTATTGTGGACTTTAGCGGCAGAATTATTTTTTGAGAAACAATATGTAAATATTAACCGACCTAAACTTGAAGAATCAATTATTTTATTGCCTACCGAAGATGTGCAAGAAACAATCGATTTTTACAAGAATGTTTTCGCTGAGCAAAATATCGTTATTAATTCAAATGAAAATAGTACTGAATTCGCGTCGATAAATATTGATAATGTGAAATTCCTCATTTATTCAAGAAAGGAGTTTAAGAATAAGAACAATTCAGATTTGCTGAATTATATCGACTCCAGTTATAGAGAGCATTTTATTTATTCTTCTAATATTGATTCACTCTACAAATTGATTGAAAATAATGTTGAAGTAATTTCCAGTCCTAATATCAGCATTCATAACTTGAGAAGTTTTTCAATAGAGGATATCAACGGATATATTCTGACGTTCCTTGAAAAACGTATTACTCAATAATCCTTTTGCATATTTTTTAGAAAAGCATAATAAGCTAAAGCTGAGGATATAATCGTAATAGTAAACACTATTACAATTGACACGAGAAACCGGTTCTCAGTTAAAGTTTTTTCAAATTGAATTTCTCTAAATGAACTGAGAGTCGGTGCGTAGAAAAGTAAAAGTAGAAAGATCATGTAAAAAATACTTAGCAAAAATGCTAGTGATGCACCTTTCGAAGAAGAAATTCTTATAGGTGATTTTTCATTGTACATTGCGAAGACAGATCCTAGAGTAAAATTTAAACTACCGATAAAAACAGAACTGATTACAATTATTGCAGTGATAGACCAATAAACATGACTATCGTAACTCTTGTTAGTGAATACAGATAAAATTAATGCAATTATTGTAACAAATAATTGAACTGGAAAATATTTCACAAAGAATAATTTTTTGATATGAACAGGTGATGATTTTATTTTCCAGAAGCTTTTACCTTCCAAACTTATTTGAGGGAAAATAAAACGAAGTGAAAGGGTTGTTATAAAGAGTATAATAAAAAGCTGAACTGAAAAAAATATGATGGTTCTTAACTCAAAATCTTTCGGAATAATTGAATTTACTGATTCAATACTACTGCTGAAAAATATTATCAGAACTAAGAACACCATTAAATGAAGTATTTGACTGGGTTCTCTAAAAAATTGTACAAAATCTTTTCGGAATGGTGAGATAGATTTTATTTTAATCTTACTTCCATTCTTTTTTTTACCGACTAATTTTTTGACCTCACTTTTTCTAATCGATGGAACTTTTAACCAAAGTGAATAATAGTACTTTCCTCCGACTGTGACTGTTAGTAAAAATACAATTATACCGATCAGAAATTGAAAAAGACTGTAATAAATTGTTAATTCTGAATTTCCGACAGAATTCCAATACAACGATGATGAGAGCCAATTATTTGGCAGGTATCTTACAAATTCCGGAAGTACGTTCAAAAAGTAAAAATCAATATTCGGATAATTTTTCATTACTTCTTGAACAATTGTTCTTGGAGATGTTTGCTCGAAAAACAAAAAAACTGCAGATAGATAAATTAGTGCCGAGATAATGATTACATTTTTTAAACCAATTTTTGTAGAAAAATATAAAATCATCATTAATATTAATACTCCCAGACAAGCTGAGATTATTACAAATGGAAGAAAATTAAATACCAAGATAAATACTATTGTTCCTGGACTTTGATTGAAATAAGCGTAATAACCTGTAAAAAATGCAAACATTATTAAAAACAACGTACCGGAACTGTAAAATAAATTATCCAGTAATTTAATTGTAAAAATACTACCGTGAGGAATTGGCTTTGAAAAAAGGTGTTGTGCTTCGTCTGATTTGAACATTGTAGAATATGAGACTACTATGTTACCCACATTTACTGCGGTAAAAAATACAAAGAATATTATCGAAAAAAACTCATGAAGAAGAAATTTCCCAATCTTCATTGTTTCTAAAACGTACTCGATTGATTTCAGAGAAAAATAATAGGCACCTAGAGCGAAAGATGTATAAACTAAAAAAGTGCCGAAATCTTTAATTACTCTTGAGACACTTATCCCTTTTTCCAGCCTGAAGAAAAGAATAGTTTTATATTTCAAAAGTTGCAGAAAACTATTCATCTTCGTTAGTTAATTCGATGAAAAGTTTTTCAAGAGTGGGATTATGATCATTAATTTGCTGCTGAAGCGAGGTAAGAGAGTCATCAAAAATAATTTCCCCTTTTTTAATGATAGCAACTTTGTTGCAAATTTCTTCTACTATATTTAAACTATGAGTAGATACAAAAACCGCTTTCCCATTCTGCGCTTTCTGAACAAGAATGCGCTTAACAATTGCAGCACTTTGAGGATCAAGCCCAACCATCGGTTCATCAATTATAATCAATTCGGGATCATGGATAAATGCACTTGCTATAGTAATTCGTTGTTTCATTCCTTGAGAGTATTCTTCGGTTCTTTTATAAATCCAATCACCGAATTTTAGTACATCGATCAATTCATATATTTTACTTTTAAGAGTTTCAGAATTAATTCCATAGAGACTTCCGGTGAACATCAAGTATTCGATTCCTGTTAATTTATCGTATAGAAACGGTTGATCCGGGATATAGCCAAATTTCGATTTGACTGATGCTTCGTTTTCTGTAACATCTTTTTCGTCGATGAAAATCTTACCGGAAGATTGTCTATATAATCCGGTTATCATCTTAATTGTCGTTGTTTTTCCTGCACCATTCGGTCCAAGAAAACCGTAGAGATCGCCTCTTTTCACGTTTAGATTTATATTTTTAACGGCAAAAAAATTTCCGAATGATTTAGAAACGTTTTCTATTTTCAGCATTTATCTTAATCCCAGTATTTCTACAATAATATCAACAGTAATTGTATTATTCAATCAAATTATTTTGTAACAATTTATTGAGGAGATTCGTCTAAAATTTCAAAATCCGGAGGAGGAATGAAAACTGTAAAATTATTTTTTTTAATGGCAACTGCATTACTTTTTGTTTTAACCGGCTGCCGATATTTTGACGGTGTCAAAGGAAACGGCAACTATATTTCAGAAAAACGAAGTGTTGATGATTTTTCGGAAATTGATATATCCGGAGCATTCGATCTTTATGTGGATGTAGGTGAGGATGCAAGTCTTGAAATTCTTACTGATGAAAACCTGCACGAATTGATTAGAACGGAAGTGCGAGGAGGAAAATTAATTATTGACCAGAAAAAAAATCTACGCTCAAAAGAACCTATTGAATTGAAAGTTACAATAAATGCTTTGCGGAAACTTGACGGTTCGGGAGCATGCGATATCTTTATTAGGAATATACATAATTCAGATTTTATACTTAATTTAAGTGGTGCTACAAAAACAAAAATAAATGGGAGCACGAATAATTTTAATGTTGAAATCTCCGGTGCATCAGAATTATATGCTTCCGAATTAAATACAAATTTTGTTACTATTGACGCAAGTGGAGCATCTAAAGCTGAGGTCAATGTGCACAAATCATTACGGGTAAATGCTAGTGGAGCATCTAAAGTAAATTATTTTGGGAATCCAAGTGATATTGATTATGATCTTTCAGGTGTAAGCAGTATTAATAGAAAGTAGACAAAATGAAATATTGGAAAAAGAGAAGGATGGTATTGCCATCCTTTTTTTTTTATTTTTTGCACTCAAATCAATCATCGAAAGGAATAAAATGACTAACAAGCCACTTGTCGGTATCATAATGGGAAGTGATTCCGATTTGCCAATAATGGAAAAATCATTCGAAGTTTTGAAAGAATTTGGGATTCAGTATGAAGTGAAGATTTTATCAGCTCACAGGACACCGGATGAACACGCCGAATATGCAAAATCCGCTAAAGAGAGGGGACTTAAAGTTTTAATTGCCGCTGCAGGTGGTGCGGCGCATCTGCCAGGTGTTACAGCGGCTCAAACAATTCTTCCAGTTATCGGTGTTCCAATAAAAAGTAAGTTAGACGGAATAGACTCGCTTTTATCTATTGTTCAAATGCCGAGCGGAGTGCCTGTCGCAACTGTAGCTATTGATGGCGCAAAAAATGCCGCGATATTAGCAGTAACAATTATTGCCGTCTCAAATGAGATTCTCAGCGAAAAACTTATTGATTACAAGAAAAAAATGGCTAATGAATCTATGGCGAAGAATAATAATATAAAAATTTAAAGGGCTATAAAAATAGCCCTTATAAATTAAAAATAGAAGTTTAGTGAAAGCGCTTCATATGTGTGACTTACGTTCAAGCTTAATTCCATTCCGTCGGAAGAATCATCGCTTGAACTTGGTTCATAACCTATCAAAAAGAACCTAAGACCAAATTCCCCGCCGATGCTGAAATTTTCGGCAAAGAAATATTCTCCTCCAAAGCCGAATTGAAGAGTATTGATGTTTACATCGTCGAAGATATCTTCGAATTCCTCAACATTTTCTCCATCAATCTCCATTCCGCTGCTTAAGAACATATGCGAAAAGCTGCCGGTTATGTAACCCGAAACATCTTTCTTTTTCATTAGATAAAATTTTGCACCGACCATAAGATTGTAAAGAGTAATAGATCCTTCTGTTGTTGGGGAATCTTCAGTTTGAATTGATTTGCTTAACGGTAATCCAGATAAATCAATAGCACCTGTAATTTCGAATCCTGCTCTAAAATAATTGATCCCTACGTATGGAACGAAATTATCGGCTTTAAATCCGAAATAACTGGAGTTAACTCCTAACCCGGGTTTTACTCCAAAAGCAAATTGACCAAAGATTGAGGATGATGAGAATACAAGTAAGAAAACAATCAATAGTGATTTAATTTTCATAACACACTCCTAACATTGTTGATGAATTATTGATCTCGATACTGAACAATATTTCTATAACCAATTAACCGGAGATTTGTATCTTTGATAAAGTATGAAAAAAATCCTTCTAACACAATTATAATTTAATTATGATAATTTGCGATAACTTTAAGCTGGAGGTGGAGAGATCATTTTTTCGATTGTCCATTCAATTTTATTTTCAAAAGGCTTCATTCTTACATGACAAATATCGTAAAGACATCTTGAACACCAAACTTCACTACAATAGTCAATATGAACGTTTAATTGAGCATTTGTGAACTTCTTTTCTATAAGTCTTCTAATAATTTCTTCCTCTTTGTGAGCATCTTGAATTGAGATGTAATATGGCATTATTAAATGAAAATCTATAAATAGTTTGTCGGCAGATTTCCAAAATCTAAGTTGATGAATATCTATCCATATATTCTTTCTTTCTGAATTCAAGTGCTCGACAATTTTTTGAAGTAAAGCCATATCCGTTTCATTCATTAAATCACCAACGGATTCTCGGACTATTTTAAATCCGGTAACTAAAATATTGAGAGCAACTATTATCGCAACAATCGGATCAAGAATTTTTAATCCTGTTATCAGGACAATTATTAATCCGATGACAACTCCAAAACTAGTATATGAATCACTCAAAATATGTTTTCCATCTGCAATTAAAGCCGGCGAATTTGTGATCCTTCCTTTTCTAACCAAATAAAATCCTAACCCGAAGTTCACAATTCCTGCCCCTGCGACAAGCATAGTTCCAATGTTCAGACTTGATAATTCGTGCCCTTCAATCAATTGGATAATTGACGTATATAAAATTGTGACTGCTGCTAAAATGATCAGCAAACCTTCAAATCCGGCAGCAAAATACTCGATGTTGCCATGTCCGTATAAATGACTTTTATCGGGGGGTTTTGAACTGATAATAATACTGTAAAATGTAAATGATGCAGCAACAATATTCACAACTGATTCGGCTGCATCAGAAAATATCGCACTTGAGCCAGTAATAAAATATGCAACCAGCTTAATTCCAAAAAGTAAAATACCTAT
>CAZCLA010000005.1:0-33471 GCA_964499285.1 uncultured Melioribacteraceae bacterium | reverse complement strand
ACATTGGCATACAATTTGGAATTTTTATTAAAACATCTAAGGAAATCATAAATGCACACACATATATTTAGAAATTATACTGCGAACGATAGAAGTAATTTGATTGCAATTTTGCAGGATATACAAGAAATTTATGGATACTTGCCGGAACAAGCGCTTCAGGACACATCCGACTATTTAGGAATGGCTCTAAGCGGAGTCTATGGAGTTGCTACGTTTTATAATCAATTCAGACTGATTCCGTTGGGTGAAAATGTTATTAGAGTTTGCCGAGGAACAGCGTGTCATGTCAAAGAATCGGCAAACATTTTAAGAGCTTTAGAATGTGAACTTGGAATTAAAGTAGGGGAAACTACAAGAGACAAAAAATTCACGCTGGAATCAGTAGCATGCATTGGTGCATGCAGTATTGCCCCGGTAATAAATATTAACAACGAATATTTTGGAAGACTGAAGACGAAGGACATTCCGAAAATTCTTAACACATTTAGAAAAGAAAAAGCAACAAACGAAAAAGAAAATATTCAAAGTACAGTGAGCACATAAATGAACTCCTTTAAAGAATTTATATTCGATTCAAAAAATACTCCAATTGAGAAAAAGTATGAACAAATTTTTAACGCATGCGCAGAAGAGTCATATTCATTAGAGAGTAAATCCGGAAATGATCTACATGAATTAATTAAACGACTTAGATATAACACAAGTTATAAACCCGTCATTTTCATTGGGATGGGAACATGCGGTCTAGCATCAGGTGCAGATAAAATAAAAGCAGCAATTGAAATTGAATTGGTAAAAAAGGAAATCGATGCTGAGATAATCCCGACCGGTTGTATAGGATTTTGTGCAAAAGAAGTGATCGTAGATATAAAACTTCCCAGTCAGGATCGTATTTCATATTGCGAAGTAACAGAAAAAGATATTCCTGAATTAATCAAGACGACTTTGATTGATAAGAAAATATATCTTCCAAAATTACTTGCTACATATGGACCTTCAGATAATATTTTAACGAACATTAACGAAATTGATTTTTTCAAAAAGCAGAAAAAAATTGTCCTTGAGAATTGCGGTATAATTAATCCTGAATCATTGGACGAATACATTGCTGCCGGTGGATTTTCCGGCTTACATAAAATTCTAAAAAACAATTCTCGCGAAGCTGTAATAGATGACATTCTAAAAAGTGGATTGAGAGGAAGAGGAGGCGGTGGTTTTCCGACAGGCAAAAAATGGCAGCTTGCAAGTGAACAAAACTCAGAAATTAAATATATCATCTGTAATGCTGATGAAGGAGATCCCGGAGCATTTATGGATCGATCTATTCTCGAAAGCGATCCATATAAACTTATCGAAGGAATCATAACAGCTGCTTATGCTATTGGGGCAAGCTTCGGATACATTTACTGCCGCGCCGAGTATCCGCTTGCAATTAAAAGAATTCAGAACAGTATAGATAAATGTACGGAATACGGACTTCTTGGGTCAAATATTCTTTCAAGCAATTTCAACTTTCATCTGAAAATAAAGAAAGGTGCCGGTGCTTTTGTGTGCGGTGAAGAAACTGCTTTAATAGCATCAATTGAAGGCAAAAGGGGAATGCCTAAACCTCGTCCACCTTATCCTTCAATCTCGGGCTTATGGGGTAAACCAACAGTGATTAATAACGTCGAAACTTTAGCTAATGTACCGGGAATAATTAAACACGGCGCCGATTGGTTCGCAAACATAGGAACAAATAACAGCAAAGGAACAAAAGTTTTCGCGATCAGCGGAAAAGTCAAATACAGCGGTTTAGCTGAAGTTCCTATGGGTATCACTTTACGCGAAGTAGTTTTTGACATCGGAGGAGGAATTCCGAATGATAAAGAATTTAAGGCTCTTCAGATTGGAGGACCATCAGGAGGTTGTCTTCCGGATAAAGTAATGGATACTCCTGTTGATTACGATTCACTTAAATCTGTGGGTGCAATGATGGGCTCAGGCGGTTTTGTTGTGATGGATGAGGATACTTGCATCGTAGATGTTGCTAAATATTTTCTTTCCTTCATTAAAGATGAATCATGCGGCAAATGTGTTCCTTGCAGAGAAGGAACTACTAGAATGTTGGAAATAATCGAAAGAATTCCCACAGTTTATGATTCAAAACCTACGGCAAATCCATTGGATCAGCTTCAAAGATTTAAGGGAATTATTCATTTGAATCGTCTTGCAAGCGTCATTAAGGATACATCTCTTTGCGGTCTGGGTCAAAGCGCTCCAAATCCAGTTCTAAGCGGTTTGCGTTATTTTAAAGATGAGTACGAAGAACATCTTTATGAACGAAAATGCAGAGCGGCTGTTTGTAAAGATTTACTGACATTTACAATAGATCAATCGATATGTAACGGATGCGCAGCTTGCGTAAGGAAATGCGCCTCCGAAGCAATTATAGGTGAAAAGAAATTACCTCATAAAATATTGCAGGACAGATGTGTTAAATGCGGGATCTGTGTTGAAACCTGCCGATTTGATGCAATACAAATAAACTGATTTTGGGAGATCAAGATGATAACCTTAACTATAAATGGAATTCCTGTTAAAGCTGAAGAGAATATGACTATTCTTGAAGCGGCAAAATCTGTTGGAATAAATATTCCTACACTTTGCCACATGAAAGATTTGTATCCAACCGGTGCTTGCAGAATTTGTGTTGTTGAAGTCAAAGGGATGAATGGATTAACCCCTTCATGTGCGTTTCCGGTTCAAGAAGGAATGGTTGTTGAGACAAATACACCAAGAGTAAAAACTGCACGAAAAACAATAGTTGAACTTCTTGTTGAAAATCATCCGCAGGATTGTTTGATATGCGTTCGTAATAAAAATTGCGAGCTTCAAAATCTTTCCGAAACATATGGACTAAGAGAACACAGATATGTTGGTAAAACAAAAAATCATGCAATAGATATCTCCAGTCCATCGATGGAACGAGATCCGGCAAAGTGTATTCTATGCGGTAGATGTGTGAGAACATGCAATGAGATTCAAAAAGTTGGAGCTATTGATTTCACAAACCGCGGATTTGAAAGTAACGTAACTACACCTTTCAACAAGGGATTAAACATAAGCGAATGTATTTTGTGCGGTCAATGTATTTTGGTTTGCCCTACAGCGGCACTTCGTGAAAAGAGCAGCACTAAAGAAGTTGTTAATGCTTTGATGAACAAAAATCTCCACGTCGTCGCGCAAATTGCTCCTGCCGTAAGAGCGTCTATCGGTGAGGAATATAATATGCCCATTGGTTCTAATGTTACCGGACAAATTATAACAGGATTGAAAAGACTAGGGTTTGAAAAGGTATTTGATACAAATTTTGCCGCCGACTTAACAATTATTGAAGAAAGCGCTGAACTAATTGATAGACTTAAGAAAAACAAAAATTTACCAATGTTTACCAGTTGCTGTCCGGGGTGGATAAAATATCTAGAACAGCAAGAACCCGATTTATTAAAACATGTTTCTACGTGTAAATCCCCGCAGGAAATGGAAGGTGCAGTCATTAAATCCTACTATGCAGAAAAAATGGACATAGATCCGAAGGATATTTATGTTGTATCAATAATGCCGTGTACAGTCAAAAAATTTGAATCGGACAGACCTGAGCTTTCCCAAAATCATATACCCGATGTAGATGCTGTGCTCACAACACGTGAGTTAGTAAGACTTTTTAAAACTTCCGGAATTGACTTTGATAATCTTCCCGAAGATCATTTTGACGATCCTTTAGGCGAATCAACCGGTGCTGCTGCAATCTTCGGAACAAGCGGGGGAGTAATGGAAGCAGCTTTAAGAACTGCGTATTTCAAATTAACAGGGGAAAATCCGAAGAGTCCAATATTTGAAGAATTAAGAGGGACGGAAGGCTTGAGAAGTTTTGTGGTTAATATTAACGGGAAAGAAATTAAAACAGCTATTGTAAACGGAATAGGAAATGTTCAGAATCTATTGGAAAAATTAAAACAAGGTGAATTGGAATATGATTTTATAGAGGTAATGGCTTGCCCCGGTGGTTGTATAAACGGTGGCGGGCAGCCGATTCATCAAAATGAAAGTCGTGTTAAAGAAAGAGTAAAAGCACTGTATAAGATCGACGAAAAATCCAAAATGAGATATTCTCACGAAAATATTTCCATAATAAAAATTTATGATGAATATTTTGAGGTACCTAACTCCCATAAAGCACATAAAATACTTCATACTACATATGTTGATAGAAAAAAATTAATTAGAGTAAACGCAAAGCGCTGATGGATATCGGAATAGTAAGCACAATTGGACAGAACTGCAGACGATGTTATTCGTGTGTCAGAGAATGTCCTGCAAACGCTATAAAAGTTGAGGAAGGACAAGCGGTTGTTATTGCCGAGAGATGTATTAGCTGCGGGCACTGCGTTAAAGTGTGTACTCAAAACGCCAAAAAAGTATCCAGCGATATCGAAAAAGTACTTTACGAACTATTGCCTAAAGATGAATGTATTGCAATTGTTGCCCCTTCGTTTGCGGCATCCTTTCCTGAAACATATGATAAAATTCCCACTGCTTTGAAGAAATTAGGATTCACTAAAGTTGTCGAAACAGCTTTTGGTGCTGATTTGATAAGCACAAAGTATGAGGATTACTATTCAAAAAATAGAGGGAAAACAATTATTAGCTCACCTTGCCCTGCAATCTATAATTATATAGAAAAATATTATCCGGAACTAATAGACAATCTCGCACCGATAGTTTCTCCGATGGTAGCCGTAGGAAGATATTTAAAAAATAAATATGGCAGCGATGCTAAAATTGTTTTCATAGGACCATGTATTGCAAAAAAGAGTGAGTATAATGATCCAAACACTAACGCAGCTTTAGAAGCTGTGCTTACATTTACTGAACTTAAGACAATATTTGATTTATTAAATATACAATTGGATGTGTTGGAAAACGGAATTTTTGATCCGCCGTATTCAAATCTTGGTAAATCATTTCCACTCGTCGGCGGCTTGCTTAAGACTGCAAATATATCCTCGGATATTCTCGAAAAGGAAGTAATAATCGTTGACGGGAAAGACAAAGTAAAACAAATAATTCGAGATATTGCCGATAATAAAATTCAATCAAAATTTATAGATATTCTGTTCTGTGAAGGTTGTATAAATGGGCCTGCAATTGAAAGCAATTTAAATTATTTCTCGAAAAGAGAAAAAGTAATTGAGTACATAGAAAAAAACATTAAAAATATAGATAAGAACGTTTGGAAAAGTGATATTTATAATTCGCGTCATTTGGATCTTTCACGAGTGTTTGAACCTAATGACAAACGCAGACAAATGCCGTCGGAAGAAAAAATAAGAGAGATTTTAAGACGAACAAATAAATTTGCTAAATCCGATGAACTTAATTGTGGCGCATGCGGCTATCCTACCTGTCGAGAAAATGCTATAGCTATCGCAAAAGGTCTGGCAGAAGAGGAGATGTGCCTTCCTTACATTATCGATAGACTTGAAACTGCTTATGAGGAGCTTCGTGATACCAAAGATCAACTGCACAACAGTGAAAAACTTGCTTCAATCGGACAACTTGCCGCCGGCGTTGCTCACGAGATAAATAATCCATTGGGGACAATTATGCTTTATTCCGCAATGATGAAAAAGGAACTTGAAAAAGCAAAATGTGCCAACGGAAAAGTAGAAGATCTTGATCTCATAATAAAAGAAGCAAGTAGATGCAGAAATATCGTTTCAAACTTATTGAATTTTGCACGGCAGGGAAAAATCAAAATAAATCAAATAGATATCGTCGTAATTGCAAAAGAGGTTGTAAGGCAAAAAGTAAATGCAAATGATAATGTTAAAATATTTCTCAATTGCTCAAATGAAAATATTCTTATTTCGGCTGATGAAGATCAAATAATGCAAGTGATATTGAATTTGATTTCAAATGCAATCGAAGCAGTTGAATCGTCAAAAATAAAAGAAATTAATGTGGATATAACTGATAATAAAAACGAAGTAAGTATATCAATCTCTGATTCAGGAATAGGAATTGCTGAAGATAACATGCGCAAACTCTTTACGCCGTTCTTTACCACAAAAAAAATGGGTAAGGGAACAGGTCTGGGACTTGCAATAACCTACGGAATAATTAAAATGCACAAAGGAGATATAAAAGTAAAAAGTGAACTCGGCAAGGGTGCCGAATTTATTGTAAAACTTCCTAAAAATATTTGAATTAAAGGTGAACGAAATGAAGATTGAAAAGATTTTATTAGTTGACGATGATATTGATCTTTTAGAGCAAAACAAAATATTAATAGAATCAAAAGGTTTCATAGTAATAACAGCAGAAAGCGCCGAAGAAGGTTATGATAAATTTATTTCGGAAAATCCGGATGCTTGCGTAATTGATTTAATAATGGAGCACCATGATTCCGGTTTTATTCTTTGTCATAAAATTAAAAAAACGGAATTGGGAAAAAGAATCCCGGTTCTTATACTTACTTCCGCAACCTATGAAACCGGTTTTAAGTTCAGTACTACAACTGCTGAAGAAAGAGAATGGATTAAATGCGATGGAATTCTTAACAAGCCTGTTGTTATTGAAGAATTACTGGAAAAATTTGAGGAAATTAAGCTAGGATAAATTGAATCCACCATGAATGAGAATGCAAAAATATTAGTCGTTGATGACGAGGAAGGTTTAAGGTTAGGGACAAAGCGTCTGCTTGAACTTGAAGATTATCAAGTTGATGTTGCCGAAAACGGTTCGCAAGGAATTGAACTTGGTACAACCAACGAATATGATCTTGCATTCATCGATTTAAAAATGCCGGATCATGATGGTATTGAAGTGCTAAAAAAAATAAAAGAGTTGAAACCAAATACAGTTTGCTACATAGCAACAGCTTACGCAAGTTATGACACGGCGGTTGAAGCAACACGAATTGGAGCATATGGCTACATTCCTAAACCTTTTACTCCCGATGAACTTTTATACAGCGTAGAAAAAGGGATTGCCCAAAGAAATTTACTGCTCGAATCCGAACGATTAAAATTCGAAAGAGAAAAAAACCTGCTTGAACTTGCATCTGAAAAAAGTAGATTAAAAACAATTCTCAATTCAATTGCGGGCGGAGTTATAGTAATAAACAGATTGAGCAAGATAGTTTATTTCAACAATGCCGCACTTAAGCTGGCAGACATGGATAGATTTGAAACCGGAGAACCCCTGCCGGAACATTTCCCAGAAGATCTTAGGGAGATTGCTTTGGAATACCTAAAAGCCGATAATTTTATTCCCGGTTCCAAATCATTAGAAGTTATAATTAAACCAAATCACGAACTAGTAGTGCAAGGAATTGTTTCACATGTTCCTGAAGGAGAAAACAGTTTTGCCGGTGTTGTAATTGTTTTGAGAAATATAACCGAAGCAAAAAAAATAGAGCATATTAAGAACCAATTCGTGTCAATGGTAGCTCATGAATTAAAAGCTCCAGTCTCTGCAGTGATAGGATTTTTACAATTATTGATGGATGAAAAAGTTGAACTTCCCGAGGAGAAAAGAAGTGAATTTATGCTTCGTTCAACGATGCGATT
Source organism: uncultured Melioribacteraceae bacterium (assembly GCA_964499285.1). Classification (GTDB taxonomy): domain Bacteria; phylum Bacteroidota; class Ignavibacteria; order Ignavibacteriales; family Melioribacteraceae; genus JAGFIY01. The sequence goes on along the minus strand of CAZCLA010000005.1, from coordinate 25,852 downwards.
AAAAAGTTTGCTTAACCTCGTAAACGATCTTCTTGATATTTCGAGGATGGATGTTAAAACAAAGCAAAAATTAATTGAGCCAATAGACTTAAAAGAAACACTAAATTCAACTTTAGATCTGTTTTCGATAGAAATTAATAATAAAAAGATCACTGTAGAAAAAGAAATTGAATCAGCACTGCCAATATTAAATATGGATAGAAACGAGTTATCCAGAGTCTTTACAAATCTATTGAGTAATGCAATTAAGTATAATCACGAAAACGGGAAAATATTTGTTGAAATTATTAGTCAAAATAAATTCATCGAAATCAAAATAAAGGATACTGGTATTGGATTGAGGGAAGAAGAAAAAGAAAAAATTTTCACTGAATTTTTCCGTGCTAAAAATGTATTTACAAAATCAATTACCGGCACCGGACTTGGGCTTTCGATTGTTAAAAGAATTGTGGATTCGTACAATGGAAATATTAGATTCGAAAGTGAATATGAAAAAGGAACGACATTTATTATTCAATTTCCAATAAATGATTAACTAACTAAGAACAAAGAAAAGAGGTACCAAATGGCATTAATCGCAGTAATTGATGATGATCCCGATATCATCGAAGCGAGTTCCTTGGTTCTGAAATCGAAAGGTTATCACGTTGTGACCGCAACTAATCCGGATGCTGGTTACAAGATTATTCAAGAAAAAAAGCCTGATTTAATTATTCTAGATGTTATGATGGATGAACCCGATGACGGATTTTTCTTGGCTCAGAAACTGAGACGCGAAAAAGTAAAGACACCTATACTAATGTACACTTCTGTTTCGAAAACTATCGGAATGGAATTTGGCGCAGGAGAGATGGTTCCTGTTGATGATTTCGTTGAAAAACCGATATCACCTGATGAACTTCTCAGCAAAGTTCACTTTCTTCTTAATAAAGAGTAGGAGGGAAAATGCTGGTTGAAGAAAAAAATGCAGTTACGGAAGAAATCGAAAAGTTAGTAGAAATTTACGGATCTGAAAGATCGGCGCTTATGCCGATACTTCAAGAAATCCAGAAAAAGCATCGTCATATTTCGGACTATGCTCAGCAGGAAGTTGCACGTCTGCTTGATATTCACCCGGTTGAAGTGTTTAGTTTTATTTCATTCTATTCTTTCCTTAACACAGAACCGAAAGGGAAAAATATTATTAGAATCTGTAGAACAATTGTATGCGATACGAAAAACAAAACCGCAGTAGTTGCAGCTATTGAACGCGAACTTGGTATTAAAGTAGGCGAAACTACAAAGGACAAAAAGTTCACTCTCGAGTATGCAAACTGTATTGGATTGTGTGATCAAGGTCCTGCCATGGCAGTTAACGATCGAGTTTATACAAAAGTAACTCCAGAAAAGGCAATTGCAATCTTAAGCGAGGTAAGGGGGTGATATGGAAAAGACAAAGATTAAAAGAGAAGGAAAAGTGATTTTTTCTGAATATACTCGCGGAGCTGGAATAAATAAGTTGAAAGAATTTTCCCGCGAAGATGTGTTGTTCGAACTGAAGGAATCGGGTTTGAAAGGCAGAGGCGGAGCTGGCTTTCCGACGGCTACAAAATGGATGCTTACAGCTGCGGCAAAAAGTGATAGGAAGTTCGTAATCTGCAACGCCGATGAAGGTGAACCCGGAACTTTTAAAGACCGTGTTTTATTAACTGAATATCCTGAATTAGTTTTTGACGGAATGGTCATTGCCGGATATACAATCGGCGCAAAATTAGGTATTGTTTACCTACGTGGTGAATACGAATATTTAATGAAGCCATTACAAGACTATCTTCAAGTGATGAGGGATGATAATCTACTCGGAAACAATATTGCTGGAATTGATGGATTTGATTTTGATATTGATATTGTGATGGGCTCCGGCGCTTATGTTTGTGGAGAGGAGACAGCATTAATCGAATCGCTTGAAGGACACCGCGGTGAAGCTAGAAACCGACCTCCGTTCCCAGTGAACACTGGTTATATGGGACATCCTACGACAGTAAATAACGTAGAAACCCTTGCCGCAGTTTCACACATTGTAATAAAAGGCGGCAGCTGGTTTAAAAAAGTTGGAACAAATAAATCTACTGGCTCAAAACTTGTTTCAATTTCCGGCGATTGTAATAAACCAGGTGTTTACGAAGTTCCTTGGGGAACAACAATAAACGAAATCCTCAAGCTCGTCGATGCTAAAGATACAAAAGCAGTTCAAGTTGGGGGCGCATCCGGAATTTGCCTCAATAAAACTCAGTTTGATCGAACAATCAGTTATGAAGACGTTGGAACAGGCGGTTCTATAATGATTTTCGATAAAAGCAGAGATATGCTTCATGTTCTGAAAAATTTCATGGAATTTTTCGTTGAGGAATCATGCGGTCAATGCACACCTTGCAGAATAGGAAATGTAAAATTACTGGAAGGAATCGAGATGATAGAAAGGAATGATTACACATTTTCTTACATCAATAAGTTAAAAGGTTTGGCTGAAACAATGAAAGTTGCTTCAAAGTGCGGGCTAGGACAATCAAGTCCAAATCCGTTCCTATCGATTATTGAAAATTTTAGGGAAGAAATATTTAGTGGAAGTCACGGAGGTCGTAATGGAAAATAAAAATGAAAAAAGAGCACCAGTAAGTCAAAAAGCTCATACGGTAGAAAAACCAAAAAATCCCGAATATATCGGCGGCACCGTCTCCATTCAAATTAACGAGAAAAAGATTTCGGTACCGATGGGAACAACAATTCTTGAAGCATGTCGTGAACACGGAATTCACATTCCCACTTTATGTCATCACGATGATTTGTGTGTCGCTGGTGTTTGCCGAATTTGTGTGGTTGAAGTTGAAGGAATGAGAACACTTCAAGCATCTTGTGCTTATCCAATCACATCTCCGATCAAAATCAAAACATCTTCTCCAATGGTCCGGAAAGCAAGAAGAAATATTATAGACTTGCTGATAAGCGAACATTATGGCGAATGCTATTCTTGTGTTAGAAACAATAACTGTGAGCTTCAATCTCTTGCCAAAGAATATGGAGTTGATACTTTTAATTTTGGTCATGTCGAATCTCCAAGATTTGAAATAGATCTTTCCTCGCCTTCAGTTGTGAGAGATATGAATAAGTGTGTTCTTTGTAAGCGATGTGTCAGAACCTGTATCGATCTTCAAGAAGTTGGAGTTTTGGAAGCAATTGGAAGAGGTGATAATACCCACATAAGCACTTTTCTAGAAAAACCTCTAGCCGATGTAATCTGTATCAATTGCGGTCAATGCATCAACCGATGTCCTACCGGTGCACTAAGAGCAAATGATCCTTCGGATGAAATTTGGAACGCTATTGATGATACGAAGAAACATGTGGTAATTCAAACTGCACCATCACCTCGCGCTGCGATAGGTGAGGAGTTTGGACTTCCTCCCGGAACTTCTGTAACAGGAGAATTAAATACCGCTTTAAGAAGAATCGGTTTTGATAAAGTATTTGATACAAATTTTACAGCTGATCTAACTATAATTGAAGAAGGCACAGAGTTACTTATCCGGCTTTATAATGCATTAGTTAAAAACGACCCAACAGCAATAGTTCCACAATTTACATCTTGTTCTCCTGGTTGGGTTAAATATCTAGAACATTTTTATCCTGATTTTATTGATCATCTTTCTTCTGCAAAATCGCCTCAGCAAATGTTTGGAGCATTGATAAAAACATTCTATGCTCAAGAAGCAAATATAAATCCCGAGGATATTGTAACGGTTGCAGTAATGCCTTGTTCAGCTAAGAAATTTGAATGCAACAGACCAGAGATGCAGGACAGCGGATTTAAAGATGTCGATTACGGTTTAACAACCCGAGAACTTGCTAAGATGATTAAGGAAGCAGGAATAAACTTGCCTGAAATGCCTAAATCAGAATTTGATGATCCATTCGGAAATGCGAGTGGTGCTGGATTAATATTTGGCGCAACAGGCGGTGTGATGGAAGCAGCCCTTAGGACCGTTCTCGAACTGGTAACAGGCAGTAAGGTAGAAGATATTTTTGAAAATATGAATATTGTTCCTGTTCGTGGATTTGAAGGAGTACGCTATGCCGAAATTCCTATCGAAAATGTTGGTCCAGTCCCTGACTTGTTAAAACCATATTTTAAAGATTGGGAATGGCTTAAAGGTGTTACACTTAAAGTTGCAGTTGCACATGGAACCGCTAATGCTAAGAAAGTGCTTGAAGATATAAAAGCTGGCGGTAAATTAAGTGAATGTCACTTTATAGAGTTTATGGGATGTCCCGGCGGTTGCTTAGGCGGAGGTGGTCAACCCATACCGACAAATGAAGAAATTCGGATGAAACGCGCGGAAGCAATTTACGCAGAAGACCAAGGTTTACCAATAAGAAAATCTCATGAAAATCCTCATATCTTGTACATTTACGAAAATTTCTTGACCGAGGGTCCTTGCAGTCATAAATCTCACAAACTGCTACATACACACTATGTAAAGCGCGGAAAGTATATAGCCTAAGTATTAGTAGAGCCGGTAAATTTTTATCGGCTCTTTACTTTTTGTTTTATATATTCAGTACTATTGTTATATTATTAAAGAAGTTCGCTCACAAAAAGAGTGCATGATTATGTTAAAGCTCGTTCCCGAATGGGCAAATCATTATGATGAATTTTGGGCTGCAATTCGAAAAAGAAATCTCTGGTTCATCCAGCTAAGATATATCTTTTTTATTATTCTACTCTTATTCGTTTTTGTTGGCGAATACTTTTTGAGTTTCCAATTTACCGATCTTCAATTTAGAGCAATTCTACTAACCGCAACTTATATTCTGCTGTATAATATAATTATTCATTCATCCAGGAAACATGTTGGCTGTGAACCAGGAAAATTCAATTGCATGTATTTATCGCTTATTCAGTCAGTACTTGATATCTCGGCACTTTTTGTCCTTATTTATTACACAGGAATAATTGAATCTCCTCTTTATATGCTTTTTATTTTTCAGACGGTAATCGGATCAATGATATTGCCTGGTGTAGTTGTTTACACTATAACTACAACTACATGTGTAATTTTCATTGTGATGGTTTTCCTTCAGCATTTCGATTATCTTCATTCCCATTTGATAGTTGGACTTACACCAATAATGATGGAGCACACTTTCACTTATGATATATTAATTGTAACTGTCTTTTCTTTTATTATGCTCTGTTCAGTCTATCTTGCAAATACAATTTCGAGAAGACTTTACAAGAGAGAGCAGCAGCTTAGGGATTATATAATAAAAATAGATGAAGCCGAGATTACGAAGCAAAGATATATTATGGGTGTTGTACACGAGATAAAATCACCAATAAATGCGGTTCAGTCGATCTTAGATCTGGTGATTAATAAATATTTGGGTCCAATTAGTACGGAGATCGAAGAAAAACTAAGACGAGCTAAATCAAGGACCGAGGAATCACTTCAATTAATAAATAATGTGCTGCATATTTCAAAACTAAAGCTGCTTGATGTGTCAAAAAATGAAGAGATTGCGCTGAGTAAAATTATGCACAATCTGCTTGATAAGAATTATGAAACAGCTTCCATAAAAAACATAACTATAAAACTATCTGATAAGAGAAAACGAAAAAAAATCATTTCTGCGGATAAGACATTACTTGATTTGGCATTTTCAAATATCATTGGGAACAGCGTGAAATATGGAAGACAAGACGGGACTATACTTATTGAATTAAATGATCCCACGCCGGATTCAGTTCAAATAAGTGTTCACGATGATGGAATTGGGATACCTACACTCGAAGTTACAACAGTTTTCGAAGAGTTTTACCGTGCTTCGAATGCAAAGAAAAAAAGTTACGAAGGCAGCGGTTTAGGTTTATCGCTTGTAAAAGAGATTATAGAGAAACAAAAGGGAAGGATCGAATTACATAGTCCTTCCAAGCTTGGTTCGGAGCAATTTCCGGGTACGACAGTAACAATAACGCTTCCTACAATCGAATTAAGAGAGTAGTTTAATCATCCGTGTAATATTTTAGATATTTCGCTGGCAAATTATCTATCACTTTTCGCATAAGATTTTTATTATCAAAAATACCGTAAATCGTAGAACCTGTACCAGTCATTTGTGCAAATAAAGCACCAAATTCATTCATTATTTTTTTGATATCATGAATTTCAGTGTAAGTCTTAAAAACTGTTTCTTCAAAGTCGTTTATTAATTCGTTTTTGCATTTGCTATAATTCAACTTGTCCGATTCTATAAACTCATTTGGATTAATTTTATTTTTACCTTGTCTGATTTTTGAAAATAATTCCTTTGTCGCTATATGTATTCCGGGATTTACTATGAGAATATATTCATCGATTGAAAAGTTGAGCGGAGTTAATTTTTCTCCTCGGCTTTCACCAAGAGCAGGGGAGTTAATTAGAAAAAACGGAACATCAGAACCAAGCTGAATTGCAAACTCTTTTAACTTTGAATCAGATATCTTGAGATCATATAATTTGTTTAATGAAATAAGTGCTGCAGCTGTATTTGAACTTCCGCCTCCGAGTCCGCCCCCAATAGGAATATTCTTTTCAATAGTAACTGAAGTTGGTAAAGATATTTTTAAAGAGCTTTCAATAATTTGTATTGCTCTAATTACTAAATTGTCTTTAGTCTCCAACTCTGCAACATTACAATTTATTTCAGTATTACTGCTTTTTCTGAATTCAATTTCATCAAATAAAAAATCAATTGGATAAAATATCGTACTAAGATTATGATAGCCGTCCTTTCTCTTCGATAAAACCCGAAGACCTAAATTAATCTTTGCTTGCGACTTAACTTTGATTGAGTTCATCTATAACTCTTCTAATTTCATCTGTATATTTATAATTAGAACCACAGCACGATCCAATGAGGAAAATATCATTATCGTAATGATTATACACACTTTCACCATAAGATTTTTCATCCGGGATATTTTCCACATCAGTTTCCCTCGCTTTCGTAAAGCAGTTCAAATAATATCCTTTAACACCGAAATCTCTTAATTTATCCCAATATTCATTAAATGTAATTTTATCAATGCAATTTATAAGAACGGCAGTAGGATCAAATCTTAAACAAAATTCAACCGCCTCGAATATAGTTTCACCGCTTAAGATTCTTCCATTTGGTCCAAAGTATAAACTTATCAGATAATTAACAGTGTTATTTGAGCAGTATTCTGAGACGATCTCTATTTCATCTAGATGACTTTGAGTTTCATTTAAAATAAAATCTACACCGGTTTCAAGAAGATAATCAATATGATATTTATGATTTCTTTCCAATTCTTTTTTAGTAATTGTTCTTTTTGTAGAATAACAATCTTCTGCCGGAGGATTTGCACCTGCAGCTAAACGATTATTGGCATGCGCAAGTTTTACGGTTAAGTCAGAGTTTAAATTAACAAGAGTTTTTGAATCGTATGTATAATCTCTCATTGCAAATGGATTTGTTCGAAAAGTGTTCGTTGTTAATATATCCGCCCCGGCTTCAGCGTATTCCAAATACAATTTCTCCAAAACTGGTAAATATTTTGGGTCAGTTATTGTACCCCATAGTTTGTCGTCAAGATTTGTGATATAATCAGTCAAATTACTGCCAATAGCACCGTCGAGAATGAACGGTCGCTTCAATTTACTTCTTCTTTCCATTATATCGAATTCAGTAATCATCTCAATCCAGATACCTTAATAAAAATGGAATGAGTTTTTCTTTAACCGATTCAAATGAAACATTTTGGAGATTCGGTTCAATAGTTTCAAAATATTCAAAAGGTGAGTTATACGGCGACCAAATCATATCCGTTGTCTTATATTTCACGTAGATACCGAATACGGGTATATCATACGCGGACGCAAGGTGTACTATGGCAGTATCGGGAGTTATTAAAAAATTCAGTTTGCTTACGATGGCTGCAAATTTATTGAAATCCTTTTCGCAGAACAATGGAATAGTATTTTGACTTATTTCCTCCGCGTATTTGAGATCTTTTTCTGCAGTAATGATGAATAGATTTATATCATATTTTTTCAATTCATGTATAAGGTTTTTATAACGTTCGACTCCCCAAAATCTAGCATCACTGCCAGCTGATATATTTATTCCCAAAAGAAATTTTGATGTTTGAAAATTGTTCGCGAGAAAGTTATCGATGTATTTAAGAGATTCCGGTAATAATTTATAATTGATATTTAATTTTTCTTTCGGAAATTCTAAATCAAATAATTTCGTTAAAGTTAAAATTCTATCTACTATATGAACCGTTTTTGAATCAGGTTTTAAGACCGTTTTGTTATAAACATTTTCATTCCCCTTAGCAAATCCAAATTTGTTTCTTGTTGGGTACGATGCTATTAAAAAACTTACAGTTGTCGATATATCATCATGTAAGTCAATAACTGCATCATAACTATTTTGCTTGGAAAGTTTTCTGAAATACCTAAATCCCTTAATACCTTTTGGAAAGATGTATACATTGTCGATAAACTCAGCTTTCTCAAATACAAAATAATTCTTTCTGTCGGCGAGAATATCAATTCTGCATTTTAGTTTTTCTTTTAAATAGAAAAGAAGGGGAGTGGTAACAAGAGCATCACCAATACGATTCAATCTAATAAACATAAGTCTGCTATTAGCGTTAAATCTTGTTGATTCAGTTTTATAATCTGATAGATTTAAATTAAGTAATATTTTTAAAAGAATATTCTTTAAGAATATTTCAATACTTTTAAGCATTATTCACTTTTAAATTATTTTTCTTAATTAAACCATCAATCTTTTTCATTATCCTTTCAACCGGAAGATCTCTAAAACATTCTTGGTTGTACGGACATTCCAATAAATTGCAGTTTATACAATTAAGTTCTTCAAAATTGATCGTTGCATTCTTTTCACCATAAGCACCTTGTAGAAGTGGATTTGTAGGACCGTGTATACTTAGCGTAGGTACTCCAGCAGCAACAGAAATATGCATGGGTCCGCTGTCATTCGCTATTACAATTGTACACTTACTTATTACTGCACTCATCTGAGCAATTGTTGTGTTCGGTGTGATAATCGATCCTTTGACTTGTGATGCGATTTCTTTTGCATCCTTTTCGTCACCTGGACCCCAAGCAATAAGTATTTTACATTTATATCTGCTTTTTAGTGAATCAGCAATTTCAACAAATTTTGAAGGAGGAATTTTCTTTGACTGCCACCCACCGCTTGGCAGCAAGCAAAATATAGAAGTATCTAATAGGTTATTTTTATTGATAAAAGAATCGGCAAAATATTTGTCTTGATCGGATAATTTGAATCTCAATTTTGCAGTATCTGTTTCTAACCCAGCATACTTTAACATCTCCAAATGCAGATCTGCGGCGTGATGAGCTGAGCGTTCTTCAGGACCAATAACATTGTATGCATACTTTCTTCCGCGATACGGAAAGCCAATTTTATATTTTGCTCCCGAAAAAAAGGTAACTAATGCAGTTGCAGGATTTGAGAAAAGATCTAATACAATATCATAGTGCCTATTTCGCAATTGAAATAATTGAATAAATCTTGATGATGTACTTTTTCTTTTGAAAAGAATAATTTCATCAATATCATCGATGAATTTTAAATATTCTTTGCCTGGAAATTCAGTCAAAAAGTTGATAGAGGCATTAGGAAAAGATTTCTTCAGCGGGTTCAAAACAATGGTAGATAAAACAACATCTCCAATTCCGCGAAGTTTAATTACTAAAATATTTTTCACCTGCGTCGGATCGATGCCGCGAAGTGTTTTCATTTCAACAATATTTTATGATAATTAGAAAACCTATAAATGAAAATACCGATTACGAAGTAGATAAGATTTTCCATAATTTTCAAAAGTCCGACCTTTTGACCTCCTTTAGTTCCAAAACAACCACAGTCGATATTAAGACCTCTCAACATTGCAATCAAAACCATTACAGTAAAAACACCTAAAAGAAATGTAAGAATGAACGAATTTTCTTTAACAAAGAAGCCAAAAAGAAGAAGATTTCCCGCGATAATTTCTATCCATGGAATTATTATTGCGAAGAAATTCACAAGTTCAACCGGAAGTAATCTATAGTTGGATATAGAAACAGCGAATTCTTCCGGCATGCTAATTTTAGTTCCACCAGAAAAAATGAACAAAGCAGCGAAAACTATTCTCAAGAACAATTGAAAGTTAGAATTTGTCAATAGTTTATTCCACATTTTCTTCCCCATTACTAACTGGATAACCCGAATTCATCCAACCCTCGTAACCTTCCTCAAAGAATAAAATACTTGAAAAACCTAATTTGTATAATTGATCGGCAAGCCGTTTGCTTATATCACAGTCATCACTCCCACAATAAATTATATAGGTCTTCTCTTTATCGAGTGAAGATACTTTTTCATCCTTTGGATTGAAACTGAACTCAGGAATATTAATTGCATTTTCGATATGCCCATCAGAATAATCCCAATTATCTCTCGCATCAATCATTAATGCATCACCGGTTTCGTACAATTCAAAAGCTTGATTTAGCATAACTTGACGAGGAGGCAGAACTTCATCAGACCCGGAACCAGATTGATATGCTGCGTAAGTTTTCTCTTCTCCGATAACCGATATACCGTTTTCATTAAACGTGTTGAACAGCAGTGCTGCAATCACACTTAATAAAATGATCTTAATTATATTGAGGGAAAAATAATTTTTCATAGTCGAATCATTAAATATTGCTCATAAATATAGCAATTAACCAACAAATTAGTTTTTGTTTTCAGAAACACCTAACTTTTTCAGAACACAATTTATTATTATTTCGGCAGCTGATATGGAGGCTGAAGCATCAATTTCATTTTCGCTGACCTTCACTGATAAATTGCCGCAAGCTTTCTTGACCGTTTTGTCCAGATCTTTTAACTGGCTAAACCGGTGAATTTGTGTGATAAAATTCGAGCCAATTTCCAATTCCGGAAACTTCTCACTCAAGGCTGTCAAATAAAAACCGGCAGCCCTCCTTGATAAAACTCTAACTTTGCCGAAGTTCCCAGACGGAATTTCTGCTTTGGCTCGTTCTAGCTCCCTATTTCCTTGAGAAGTAAGAACATTGATTTTAATCAACTTCTCCTTGTAATTACTCATCTACTATTTCACAATTGTCCGGAATTTGAGGGGAAACAAGCAGTACTTCCTCCTTCATAAGCAATACTTTACCTGGCGCCATTCCTTTATTTTTTCTTACATATTTCCTAAATGTATAGCTTACCGGTGTCGTTTTAGCTGTTTTACCCTTGCTATAAAATGCAGCTATTGATGCAGTATCTTTTAATATGTTCTTTGGAATTCCTTCCTTTGGATTGTCGACTCTTAACACAACGTGCGATCCCGAATAACCTCTTGCATGAAACCAATAGTCATTCTGCTTCGCGAATTTAGTAGTAAGAAGATCATTGCTTTTCGAATCCTTCCCGACAAATACATGATACTTTCCGTTAATAACATAGTGTCTGTAATTTATATTTTGTTCCAATTTATTGTATCTAGATTTGTTATCGATCTTTAATTCTTTTTTTAAGTTAATCAAATCATCTAACGTTTTACACTGCTCGAATTTTTTATGAATTGCTAGAAACTCCTTATATCTTTTTTCAGATTTTATGAACAGTTGTTTGCTTACTTCATAATTTATTTTTTCATCCTTTGATTTTTCATAGTACTTCGATGCATTTTGCTGCGGAGATAAATTACTATCATATTTTATCAAATAAGTTTTCTCATCCGAAGGATCGATCAACTCTATCTGAGATTCAGAATTATTAATATTATTCAAATTCATCAGGATTAGATCGCCGTATTTTTGATATTCTTCGGAGCGATTTCCATTCTCAATTCTCAATCGCAAATTATTTAGTTTTTTCGTTAATGTATTTAATTCACGAGAAATATGCGTGCTTATTTGATTAAAAATATCATTAAAAGTAGCAGATGTATACTTATTACGTAAATAAAAATTTACCGCATTCTGATAATTTGAGAAAATTTCTTTTTCGAAATTATCGAATCCAAAAAATGTAGCCGGTTGAAAAAATATTTCATTGCTTGTTCTATTGTACCATACCGCAATATCTTCCGATTGAATCTCATAGAGTACTTGAGTGATAATTTCTTTTTTATCAATATTTTTTGATCTAAGCTTTATCTCGTTATTGATTCTTGCTCCAAATTCTGGGAAGAGATTTTTAATATTTAAATCTTTTCCAAGCGACTCGATCTCCGCCAAAGGAAGATTATAAAGAGAACTATAGTGTTGAGAAATATAGAAATTCTTTAAATCAGTCTTGTCTTTTTTAGGAGCTTTGAAGAGAAGAAAATTATCGGATTTATCAACCACGCAAATATTTGAGTCTTTGCCTTTTATGGAATAATACATATCAAAATTTTCAAAAGAATATTTGATAACTCGTTCACGATAAGCAATTTCCAGTTTAGTAAGTATAGCCGGGAAATACTCATTAAAAAAATCGATACAGTTTTTTTTAGCTCGCGAATAATTTTCTCGCAGCAGAATGTAAGGATAATTCTGATCTACACTTAACAGCAAAAACTTAGGTTCAAAATGATCAGTCTCCAACGCAAAAACTAATTTATTCTTCTCCTGTGTGAAAGGAATGTTAAACCGGGAATTTATAAGATTTTGCAGTTCAATAACTGCACGATTTAGATAATAGTAATTTTTAATCATGTAAAAATCGGAGAGTAATCACATTTGGGAATATAAACTTCTCATCAGATCATTTTCGTATTTACTCAAATTTCGGTTTCTTCTTTTCATCACTTTTTCTGCTACTTCTATTGCTTTATCAATATCATATTTCGAATCATCAAATCCGCCCCATGAAAATGATTGAACTGATTTGGGAGGAAATCCAATTCCGAATATGTTCGATGAAACACCAACTATTGTTCCTGTATTAAATTGAGTGTTAATTGCTGTTTTAGAGTGATCGCCCATAATCAATCCAAGAAACTGTTTACCGGTATTTATATTTTTACCATTCAAAGTAACTGTAATTTCACCATAATTGTTTTTAAGATCACTGTTGTTTGTGTCCGCTCCGAGATTTACCCAAGATCCGAGATATGAATGGCCAAGAAAACCCTCGTGCTGTTTATTTGAGTAGGGGAGAATAATGCTGTCCTCAACTTCACCACCAATCTTACAAGTGTTGCCAATACTTACCGGTCCATAAATTTTTGCTCCTGCTTTAATTTTAGAATTGGGGCCTATGTAGCAAGGACCGTAGATAGCAGCTCCCGCCATAATTTCGCAATTGTCGTCTATCAGAATCGGACCATTTGATGCATCAAGCAAAACATTTGGAGCAATTTTTATTTGTTTGCCAAAAAAGATTAATTGCTCGTTTATTTTAAAAAATTCTTGATCGAATTTTTCAGGTGTATATTTTTCTGAATTAACCAAAAATTTTATGTCTTTATCAAGCTGATTCCCATTTGCATAGATTAAATCCCAGATGTAGTCTAATAGTTCGGCATCGATTTCGTGAATATTTATTTTTGAAAACAATGCTTCATAATCCGCCGTAAATAAACTTTCTATTTCATTTTCAGAAAAATTGTCGCTCCGGAATGCAATAATTTGTCCGTTCGACGATAAAGCTTTCTCATCCTCTAGTTGAATAATCTGATTGAATATTGAGTTATCCAAAAGAAGTCTTGCATTAATAAATAATTTTCTTTCAAATTCACTTGGAATTCTGTTCACCGGAATATTATTATTTATACTTTCAGTATGATTCTGCATTTCGTCTCTTACTATCAGAGCTAAATTGCGTTCATCGGATCTTAACTTCAATTTATCTAAAATCGTTAAAGCGCCACAATGTAAATGGAAAAGTGGTCTTAAGTGAACTAGAGGATTAAAATTGATGATTTTGTAGTCTTCAAATAAAATAAACAGTGTGTTCATATTAACTCTGAATTGCTTTTCTTTAATATACGGAAAATTTCAGAAGGAAAATAAAAAGGGATCACGAGGATCCCTTTTAACCGACTTTGATAAAAAAAAATTAACGGGTCGCGTGTTTAAGCTTCTTTAAGAATAATGCGATTAATGATGCGGCAATAAGCGAAGTAACGACAAGAAGTGCAAAGAATTGCCACAATTCCCAGTTTTGATAGAATCTTCCGACAAATCCTGAAAGATAGTTTCCTACCGCAGTTGCACCGAACCACATACCCATCATTAATCCTTTCATTTTAGGAGGAGCAACTTTCGACACAAAGGAAAGTCCCATCGGGCTGAGATGAAGTTCTGCTATTGTCAGCATAAAATATGTCGATATTAACCAATAAGGACTTACGGTAAAACTCGAACTCCCTCCTTCGAGCGAATATACAGCAGGCAATCCCATTGAAGCAAGTATCATCAAAGCAAAAGCAAGACCGGTAATCACCATTCCTATACCAATTTTTCCAGGAGATGAAGGTTCTTTCCCTTTTGTGTTAAGAAATCTGAAATAGCCGACAATAAGCGGGGTTAAGAGAACAATAAACATCGGATTAAAGTATTGGAATTGTTCGGGGGAGATATTTCCGCCCTCTTCGGGAAATGTACTTAGTTTGTAAAATATAACAGAAATGCCGGCAACTATTGCTATTCCGGCATACATTTTTGCTTTTGAAGAAGCAGATCTGTTCAGCATAAAACCGCCTCCCAAAAGTACTGCCAATACTGCATGAAGCCCAATCACATCAAACAATAAGAATGTAAATTTGCTTACAACTATATCTGTGTAGTCTCTTGCAAACAATGTAAGAGCTGCACCATTTTGATGGAAAGCCATCCAGAAGAAAATTACAATCGCAAAAATTATGAGTAGTGCAGTTATCCGTTCTTTTTCTTGTTCCTTGCTTAGCTGTAGATCCTTTTCTGTATTGGTAACCTTCTTGGATTGATAATCTGCATCTGTGTAATGTTTTTTAAAAATCTGGAATATTAAGAGTGAGAAAATCATCCCGACCGCCGCAATTCCAAAGCCAGCGTTATAGGCATGAGCTAAAGATGTACCCATGGAATTAACAAAAAACTCTTTAATTCCATTTGCTGCCTGCGGGGCATAGAATGCACCAATATTAATACCCATATAAAAAATATTGTAGCCGGCATCTTTTATGGAACCGCTCGAGTGAGAATAAAGGTTCCCGACCAAAACCGATATATTCGCTTTGAATAAACCATTTCCTATCGCAACAACTGCTAGGGCAGAATAAAGTTGAACTTCGGATTGAGTAGGAATTGCCATCAAGGCATAGCCTATACCCATTGTGATTGCCCCGAGAGTAATTGTCTTTCCGTAGCCTAGGACATTGTCGGCAATCCAGCCTCCCAAAATGGGAGTGAAATAAACAGCGGCTAAAAATATACCGTAAACGTTAGTAGTAGTTGCGGCATCCCATTTAAAATTTTCTTGAAGGTAAAGGACAAAAATTGCTAGCATCGTGTAGAACCCAAATCGTTCCCACATCTCAGTAAAAAAGAGAACGGGTAATCCCTTTGGATGGTTTTTAAACATATAGTCTCCTAATTTATTTTAATTGGTAGGTTCAAATAATGCCGAATTAAGTTAATTGCAAAAATCAGTTATATTTTCTATAGATTGCATAAAAATATAAAAATAGTGTTATAATCGGAAATATAAGTTGTTAAAAAATAACTCAATAAATATATTTGATAAATGAAATATTTGAAGAAAAAAATAGTACTTATTCCGCTTTCGGTTCTCGCAGCGATTGTTTTCGTCGTTGTTATCCTGGATTGGTTCATTCTGCCCTGGTATGTTTCAGCTCCAGAATTTGAAATGCCCAATCTGATAAATAAACATAAGGTGGAAGCGATAAATATTCTTAAGTCCATGAATCTAAATCCGATTGAACAGGGGCCAAAATTTGACGAAAATGTTCCGAAAGATAGAGTAATATATCATCGGCCCAGAGCTGGCACTAGAGTAAAAGAGGGAAGAAGAGTCTATTTATTCATAAGCGGTGGTGAACCTCTGCTGAAAGCCCCTATTTTAGTTGGGAAAACTTTTCGAGACGCAAAAATAACTATTGAACGTTTGGGACTCGAATTAGGCGAAATTGAAAATGTCCGTTCAGAATTTGCCGCCAACACTGTTATCGGTCAAGACCCGGAAGAAGACTCGAACATTGAAAAAGGAACAATTATTAATCTTAAAGTAAGCGTTGGTCCAAGAGTTGGGATGATAAGAGTTCCAAACATTTATGGTAAATCTCTTACTGAAGCAGGCCAAATATTAAGAAGCAACTCACTCAAAGTAGGGCGGGTAAATTATCAAGTATCACCAAACCTTGTGCCTAATACGGTAATAGATCAAATTCCCAGTGAAGGTAAGTTGCTGAGTGTTGGTGATAGTGTGGATGTTTGGGTTACAAAAGCAAAGGTAGACTAAATGAAATTGATCGCTCCTTCAATATTATCTGCAGATTTTAAAGAATTGTCCAACCAAATTCGTTATACAGAGATCGGCGGCGCTGATATAATTCACTGCGATATAATGGATGGTAGTTTTGTACCTAACATCACCTTTGGACCACTTATTGTAGAAGCCGTAAAAAAATCAACGAAACTTCCGATTGACTGTCATTTAATGATCGATAATCCACAGAATTTTATAGAAAAATTTGCAAAAGCTGGAGCTGATTATATATCTGTCCATCAAGAAAATATCGGTCATCTCCATCGAGTGATTGCAGAAATCAAATCCTATAACATAAAAGCGGGAGTTGTCCTAAATCCTGCAACTCCGATTCATACTCTAAACTGCATTATCGATGAAGTAGATTTTGTGCTTATAATGTCGGTCAATCCTGGATTTGAAGGACAGAAATTTATTAATTCTTCACTTGATAAAATTATGAAGTTAAATAAGCTCAGAGAAGAAAGATCACTTAATTTTCTGATTGAAATTGACGGCGGAGTAAACAAAAACAACATCAAAAATATATGCGATCTTGGCTGTGATATTTTTGTTGCCGGTTCTGCAATTTTTCATTCGGACAATATCTCGGCAGCAACTGCAGAACTAAAAAACTTGATAACAACATAATCAAGATAATCTATGATTATTCAGCTCATCTCACTCTACAAACCAAGTGTATTCACAAAATACAGCATAAAGTACAACATCTTTAGAGATTTATACGAACTCGACTTATTTGGCTTGGAGATTAGAAACTTAAAATATGAATTAAAAGAAAACGTTGTTACAATAATTTTTGCAAATAATGAGATTTGTTATGTGAGGGAAGATGCTGAAACAGGCGTCAGCAGTCTTTTAATACTTGGCACTTTCGGCAAGTTAAGTGAAATAGCAAAACTTATAAAGTCAAACGGAAATGAAGATCTTGGTTACAAAATAAATTTTCTAATACATAATTATAAGGCATACGATAATAATACAAACATATTTAATTCCTCTAATCCGAAAATTATGGGAATACTTAATATTACTCCCGATTCATTTTATGACGGTGGAAAATATTTTGATATTAAAGAAGCTGAAAATAGAATCGAACTTTTAATTGATCAAGATGTAGATATTATCGATGTTGGAGGAGAATCATCAAGACCCGGGTCCGAACCTGTAAGTGTCGAGATTGAAAAGGAAAGAGTCCTCCCAATAATTGAATTGATTAAAAAAAAGAAAGAAAATCAGATAATATCAATCGATACAACAAAAGCCGAAGTTGCAGAAGCTGCTCTCGAGAGAGGAGCATCAATTGTGAATGATATAAGCGGCTTATCTTCCGAAACTAAAATGCTGGAAGTTATAAAAAAATATGACGCTTCATATGTACTTATGCATATAAAAGGTAAGCCTAACAATATGCAGGATAATCCTCAATACGAAGATGTGATTTCCGAATTGTATGATTACTTTACAAATAAAATTAATAAAATAAAAAACGCCGGCATTAAAAAAATAATAATCGATCCAGGGATTGGTTTCGGGAAAAGGGTGGATGATAATTATGAAATTCTTGATCGACTTGGGGAGTTCAAAGGTTTTGGTTACCCGATCATGATAGGCGTATCAAATAAATCTTTTATCGGAAAATCTCTTGACAAGAATGTAAATGAACGCGAGATTCCGACAGTGATAGCAGAAACCTTAGCCTTAAAAGAAGGTGTAAAAATTATAAGAACTCACAATTGCGCTTATTCAAAAGATGCAATAAATTACTTGAAATATTTATCCGGGAACAAGAACACTGATGTTTGAGCTGTTTAAAATCGGCTTCATTTCTGTTACACTGATAGATATTATCGATATCGCTCTCGTATCGATTCTTGTCTATAAGCTTTACGATTTTATGAAGGGGACTATCGCTGGTCAAATTTTTTGGGGTCTGATTATTGTATTAGTCCTATCATTTATAACTCAAGCTATCGACTTAAAAGCACTCGGCTGGTTATTGACCTTAGTAAGAGATATTTGGGTAATTGCTTTTATAATACTATTCCAACCAGAAATCAGAAAACTTTTAGTCTCACTCGGAAGAAATCCTATTGTAAAATCATTTCAGAAAAAATCCGAGAATGTCGTTATTAATGAAATTGTTGATGCTTCTTTTGAATTGGCACAGCATCAACATGGCGCATTGATGGTAATTGTGAAATCTTCCGGAATTGCTGGTATTGCCGAAACGGGGGACTTGATTAACGCCAGAATAACCAAAGATCTTCTTCGTTCGATATTTTTTCCAAGAGCACCTCTTCACGATGGTGCCGCAATTCTGAAAGGCGACCTTGTTGAATCGGTTAGGTGTACACTTCCGCTTTCCACAGTAACGGAAATTGATGGTGAAACGCTTGGTATGAGACACAGAGCAGGATTGGGTATTACAGAACAAGCTGATGTAATAAGCATAATCGTTTCAGAAGAAACCGGCAGCATTGCTGTTGCTGAAAACGGTAAGTTAACTCGAGGATTAAGCAAAGATATGTTAACGAAATATCTAAACGCCAAACTTTCGACTAAGACGGAGAAGAAAATTCAAAATATCCTCAATATTTTTAGAAAGAAGGAAAATTGACCTTTATTTTCACTCACAATCAGTTTCATTGCATCTGAATTCTAATCTTAGTAAACTTTGTTGAGAAGTAAGTATATTTATACTCTGGAAACTTTGTATGTATTTTAATTTATGAAGCGAGGTGACTATGAAATTAAGGTATTTTTCTCATTCGGCTTTTCAGATTACTAGTGACTCAGGTAAAATTATTTTAATCGATCCTTTTATAACGGGAAATCCGACTTCCACGGTTAAAGTTGAAGAATTAAAAGCGGATTATATTATTTTAACTCATGCGCACGGCGATCATATTGGTGATGCATTTAGTATTGCCGACAAAGAAAAGACATTGTTTATATGTGTTAACGAACTTGCAAATTATTGTGCAGCAAAAGGTTTTAAAGCTCACAATATGCATATAGGAGGCGGTTATAATTTCGAATTTGGAAGAGTAAAGTTTACAATTGCGCATCACGGCTCCTTAACACCGGATAATCATTATGGCGGAGAACCGGCCGGTGTAATAATCACAATGGACGGCAAAACAATTTATCACACAGGCGACACCGGTTTATTCTTGGATATGAAGCTTATTGGCGAGATGAATAAAATCGATTATATGTTGCTTCCAATTGGGGATAATTTTACTATGGGAATTAATGATGCACTAAAAGCTGTAGAGTTTGTAAATCCCGGTGTGGCTATTCCAATTCATTACAATACATTTCCTGTCATTGAAGCTGATCCCAAAGAATTCAAATCTAAGGTAGAAGCAATTGGCAAAAATGCGATGGTTCTCGAATTCGGTCAAGAAATTGAATTATAAACTTTCCGGAAAACTGATCATTTTATGGCAAAAATAATCGCTATTGCAAATCAGAAAGGCGGTGTTGGTAAAACGACTACCGCCATAAATCTCTCAGCATCAATTGCTGCAAGCGAAAAACAAACGCTGATTATTGATATTGACCCTCAGGCAAACTCCACTTCAGGACTTGGCGTTGAAGACAAAAACCTCTCTGTTTATGAAGTCTTGATAGGTACAGAAGATATCTCGGATGCAATACTCAATACTTATATGCCGTTTTTGGATATTCTTCCTTCGGACATAAATTTAGTAGGAGCAGAAATTGAAATAGTGAGCCTTCCTAACCGCGAATACCTATTAAAAGATGCTGTTGAACCGGTTAAAAATAATTACGACTATATTTTCATCGATTGTCCACCTTCTCTAAGTTTATTAACTTTAAATGCATTGACTGCTGCAGATTCCGTTATAATTCCGGTGCAATGTGAATATTTTGCTCTCGAGGGATTAGGACAATTGCTAAACACTATTAATATTGTGAAGAAAAATCTAAACCCGGATTTAAAAATTGAGGGAGTTCTTTTAACCATGTACGATCAAAGACTACGTCTATCGTCACAAGTGGTTGAAGAAGTTAAAAGATATTTCGGAGATAAAGTTTTTGAAACAGTTGTTCACAGAAATGTTCGAGTATCTGAGGCTCCAAGTCATGCAAAACCGATAATTCTTTACGATGCTATTTCTATGGGTGCAAAAAATTATCTGTCACTTGCAACCGAGCTACTATCAAAATCAAATGATAATATGAAAGAGAAAGAAAATGACGAAAATTAAACCAGGACTCGGCAGAGGATTGGGGGCACTAATAAATCCCGGTTCAAGAAATTCCGAAGAAGAACCAATTGCATTGCATCAAACTGAACTAAGAAAGGACGATGGTAATTCCTTTGATATACTTGCCAAAATAGAAATACATAGTATCTATCCCAACCCTTATCAACCACGAAGTGAATTTGATCAAACTACTCTTGATGAACTTAAGAAATCGATTCTTCAAAATGGACTAATTCAACCCATAACTGTTCGGAGAATTGAGAACAAGCATTACGAGCTGATCTCCGGTGAAAGAAGATTACGTGCTTGTAAGGAAATTGGGTATAGAGAAATTCCGGCTTATATTATTGAAGTGCAGACAAAAGAAGCAATGGTCGCACTTTCACTAATTGAAAATCTCCAGCGTGAAGATCTGAACCCCATCGAAGTTGCGATTTCATACAAGAGACTTATCGACGAATGCGGACTTTCACAAGAAGAGGTTGCCGAAAAAGTTGGGAAAGAAAGATCAACTATCACGAACACAATCAGACTCTTAAAACTTCCCGATAAAATTCAGAACGGGATATTAAAAAATGAAATTTCAGCCGGTCATGCAAGAGCGCTTCTGGGAATTACAAGTCAGAAGTTTCAAATCAAATTATTTGATAAAATTATTTCCTCGGGTTTATCAGTAAGAAAAGTTGAAGAGTTAGTACGGAATTTTGTAAGTAAATCTGAGTCTATTGTAAAAGGAACTGGTGTTAAATCAAGTGCCGAAAATGCTTCGCAAAAAGATATAGAGAGCAAACTGCGTAATGTTTTGGGGACAAAAGTTATATGTAAACAGAAAAAAAATGGTGCCGGTTCAATAACAATCGAATTTTATTCACAAGATGAACTCGAAAGATTATTTGAATTATTTGATATAATTGAAAAAGCAAATTTTTAATATCCTCGCAATTATTTTTCTTCTCACATCGGTTTCATTCGGGCAAACGGAACCTGATTCATCGGAAATCGTCCAAAGTGAAAATTCGGAAATATTCGTTATGTCCAAATCACCTTGGGGAGCTGTGGGCAGAAGTGCAATTCTCCCGGGTTGGGGACAATTCTACAATGAATCATACTGGAAAGCACCGATATTTTTAGGTGCTATAGGAGGATTAGTTTATGGTTGGTTTTACTATAATGATCTTTATCATGATTATAGAGATTTATATACGGAAAGTCTTGTTGATGGAGGAAGTGGAAATCAAGCATATTTAAGTCAGAGAAATCTGCATCTTGATAACAGAGATTTATTCGCAATATATATAGGTCTTGTCTATTTTTTGAATTTGGTAGATGCTTATGTTGATGCACATTTATTCGATTTCTCCGTCAGCGAAAACAGAGCTTTGGGCAGCAGAGAATTACAGTTTAAATTTTATTTTAACAGATAGCGTAATGAAATATTATAATATTTGTCCAAATTGCGGCACCTCGAATCCGCTTTTCAAACTCACTTGTGGAAATTGTAAAAATTTCCTAAGAGGGAAAGTGACGAATATTGATTTTGGTTCCATTTTGTGGCAATTAATGGAGGAGCCTAAAAATGCTTTTATAAAATTAATTCAAGCCGAACATAAAAATTTCATAATTCCTACACTTCTTGCCGTTACTCTTAAAATTGCCTTGACAATTCAAATTGTAACAAACATTATTCTGGAAAAACATACGGAAATTCCGACTTTCTTTCTATCATTAGGACTAACATATTTTATAAGCATTATTATTTTTCTATTATTTCCGTTATCGATAAAAATAGCGGGGCGATTGTTTAAGAGAGAATATCGTTACAAAGACATTCTAAGTACAATTACTTTTGCATCTATTCCGATGTTAATCTCATTGATCTTATTTGTACCGCTTGAGTTTGCCCTTTTTGGCGCATATTGGTTTCTGTTTAATCCGCCTCCTACTTTGATTAAACCAGTTCCTTCATACATATTGTTCTTTTTTGAGATATGTTTTATTATTTGGAATATATTCTTAATGATTATCTCTCAAAACCGACTTTTCGATAAAAAAATAATTTCGATAATAATTACGTCATTATTCTTCGGACTTCTGTTCGGCAGCTCATTTCTCATTAATCTTCTTCTTTTTTAGGAGCGAAGAATTTTCTAATAATTGCTCCATAACGAAGACCTTTAGTACTGACAGTCAATTTGTCAATATTCATCTTTTCCAAGACGGTTTTCAAAATTACTGCACCGGTTGTTATAACGTCTTCACGTCCTTCGACAATTTTACCATATTTTTCTAATATCTGGTATGAATTCATTTTGCTTAAATCACGGCAGATTTTTTCCATTTCTGAAAAATAAATTATTGAATTATCGATTACACTTTCATCATATTCTTTCGAATTTTGTACTATTGCACTTAGTGTTGTAGGTGTTCCGGCAACTGCTATTACATTTTCAATTTTTTCTAGAAATAAATCTTCTTTAGAATTCAGTTGATCTAAAATGTGATTTCGGAGGTTTTCTAGTTCAATTCCAGTTGGGGGATTCTTTATATTAAAATTTTCTGTAAGCGTTACAGTACCAAAATTAAAACTATGAAGTTGTTTTATTGAATGTTTGTTCCCAATAATAATTTCAGTACTTCCTCCACCAATATCTATAACTGAGTGAGTAATTGCTGAGTCACTATTCAAGACTGATCCGTAAAAAGAATATTCTGCTTCTCTTTCTCCAGAAATCACGTCGATCTTAATACCCGTTTTCCTCTCGACGGATTTAATAATTGAATCTGAATTTTCTGCAGAACGCAATGCTTTTGTAGCTATGCAAACGATGTCGGCGCAAGAAAATTCTTTAATTTTTACATTAAACTCATCAAGCACTTTTAATAATTTCTGTTCGGAATCCTTGCTTATTATGCCGCTGTTAGAAAGATTTGAACTAATTCGAGGAGTTCTATATAGATTTAGCAAAGGTGCAAATTTTCGCTTTTCAAAATCTATAGCCGCAATCAATAGAATTACTGTATTTGATCCTATATCAATTGAAGCAACATTCATCTATTTTGCCTATTTTTAAGAATAAATTTAATGAGAAATGACTAAAGATTTGAAAATAATAAACAATTTATTTGTAGGATTTATCGCACTCTATGGTGGTACATTGCTTAGTCATATATTTTCATTATATGCATTCTTTGAACCAGGAGAACTTATTCTCAACCATAAATTTACTGATTCCGATTTATTTGGTATGTTTTATTTGGTCGGTGTAACAAAAAATATATCCTTATTTCTCGGTGCAATTTCTATATTATTGTTTTTCTTTTTTTTAATCAAAAGCAGATTAAATCTCCGTTTGAATGGATGGCTTTTCATCAGCATTGTATTATTTCTTTTTATACTTGTTTTTGAAAGCTACTCATTCATTAAATATGATTTCAAAATTATAAAGATGGTCTTTCTTGACCCTGAATATAATCTCAGCTTCGAAATAATAAAGAGCAAGATCTCGTCGCTTAGTGCACTTATTCCAATCCATTTTTTCTGTATAATGACTATATTTTATATGTTCATCACAAAACCGTTTACTAAAAATGAAGCTTAAAGAAAAAGAATTCGAGAATCTTCTCAACGATTTGAAATCACTTGCCACTCAAATGGGAGCAAAAGTAAGATTTGAAAGAGGTGATTTCAAAGGTGGGTATTGCTTAATGAAAGAGGATAAATTAATTGTGATTAACAAACTCTCCAATACTCAAAGAAAAGTAATGGTACTTGCTGCCGCACTAAAAGAACTTGGAATTGATGAAGTTTATCTACCTCCCAATATTCGAGAAGCAATAGAAGAAATGGACATTCTATAATGAAAATAAAGATAATTAATGGTCCCAATCTAAATCTACTTGGGAAAAGGGACAATCAGCAATATGGCAATCTGACTCTTTCCGAAATAAATCAACGAATTGTCGATAGTTTTCCGGATGTTGAATTTGAATTTGTACAGTCCAATATTGAAGGTGAAATTGTGGAGCACGTACAAGGAGCAAGAGAATTTGACGCGTTGATTATCAATCCTGCTGGTTACACTCATACCTCTGTTGCAATAAGAGACGCACTAGAAGTACTAACGATACCAAAAATAGAAGTACATTTATCTAACTTAACTAATAGAGAAGACTTTAGAAAAGAGCATCTAACTACTGCTAAATGCAACGGTTATATTTCTGGGTTTAAACATTTTGGTTATATCTCTGCAGTTCTTCTTATCAAAATGATATTGGATGATGAAAAATGAAGAAGTTTTCTATTGAACTCTGCTTAACGGAGCATGCTTGAACAAATTTGGATTCTAAATTATTTCAACAGTGCATCTACAGATTTTTGCATAACTTTTTTTAACCGACCTATTTAAATCATTTTCAAGCAACATGTTATTATTATTCTGATAACAAAGTAAATCAACTAAAGAGTAATCTTAGCTAAAGTGACTATTATTGATATTTTACATATGTTTAGTTATCTTCACTGAAGTAAAAACGCAGGTGTTTAATATGAAAGATTTTGGATTAAAAAAATTATATTATTCTATCAGTGAAGTAAGCAAACTAACTGATCTTGAACAGTACATACTCCGGTATTGGGAAACTGAATTCGATCAATTAAAACCAGCAAAAAACAGAGCCGGAAATAGAATTTATACCAGCAAGGACATTAAAATAATTCTACAGATAAAGCATCTTTTACGAAAGGAGAAATATACCATTGAGGGAGCAAAAAATATCCTATCCGAAATGCAGCAGAAAGATTCAGAAATTGCTCCTTTAGAATTTAACATACCCGAACCAAAACCATCCATAGCATCAACACCTCAAAAATTGATTCGAAAGCAGGAAACAAGAACCATTAAAAAAGACCTTGAAGAAATCCGAGAATTTTTAGTAGATTTAAAATCTAAATTATAGACTCGGAACGTGGCGCAGTCCGGTAGCGTACCTGAATGGGGTTCAGGTGGTCGCGGGTTCAAATCCCGCCGTTCCGACAA